>DASQZD010000059.1:0-163914 GCA_035638855.1 Nodularia sp. (in: cyanobacteria)
TGGTAACACTGCTACCACTAGGCAGCTTCTGGGCTATGCTGGCATGGGCTGACGGCTTAGTTCATGCTAGCCCTTGGGTAATTGCCGTCTTAATCTTAGTCAACGGCTTGACAGCCTTGAACTTGACGCGAGTATTCAGATTAATATTTTGGGGTGAACCACAACAGAAAACCCGTCGCGCCCCGGAAGTTGGCTGGCAGATGGCATTGCCAATGGTTTCACTGACTGTAGTGACTTTACTCTTACCTCTAATGCTACAGCAATGGTATGTCCTGCCCGATTGGGAAAGCCTTGATTGGTACATCTTATTACTGCTGCTTTCTTCTACTTTGATCGGGGTAGGGATAGGGTCTACACTGTATCTGCATAAAGCATGGTCAAGGTCCAGAATTCTGATCTGGAGATTTATGCAGGACTTGTTGGGTTATGATTTTTACATTGATAGAATTTATAAGCTGACGATAGTGAATGCAGTGGCCCTGCTATCGAAGTTTTCTGCTTGGAGCGATCGCTATCTTGTTGACGGTTTTGTAAACTTGGTAGGATTTGCCACAATTCTCGGCGGACAAGGTTTAAAATACAGTATTTCTGGTCAATCTCAAGGGTATGTGTTGACCATCCTCGTAGTGATCAGCGTCCTGGGCTTTTTCATCAGCTGGTCACTAGGTCTACTAGATAAATTACCCTTTTAAGCCTTATTTTCTCCCTCATATCCCTGATCTGTCTGTCTCCTCTTCCCTAGTTCTGTCTATGTTGAGTGCATTAATTTTATTACCGTTATTTGGTGCAGCTTTAATCGGTTTTTGGCCTGCACAAATGAGTGGGAAACTTTCTCGCAGAGTGGCTTTGCTCTTCGCCATTATCATTTTCTTATGGACAATTTTACTAGCAATAAAATTCAATCCGGCGGAAGTAAATCAACAGTTTGCCGAGTTTATCCCTTGGATAGATTCTCTAGGCTTGAATTATAATTTAGGAATAGATGGTTTATCTTTGCCGTTGCTGCTTTTGAATGGACTGTTAACTTGTATTGCCATTTACAGCAGTGATGCGTCCCTTCAGCGTCCGAGATTTTATTACTCCTTAATTCTCCTGTTAAGTGCTGGGGTTATAGGAGCATTTTTGGCACAAGATTTGCTATTATTTTTCCTGTTTTATGAACTGGAACTAATACCTTTATATCTGTTAATTGCCATTTGGGGCGGTGCAAAACGCAGTTATGCAGCCACAAAATTTCTGATTTATACGGCTGTTTCCGGCATCTTAATTTTGGCAAGTTTCCTCGGTATGGTTTGGCTGAGTGGTTCTGCTAGTTTTGCACTAGAAAGTTTAGATACCTCAACTTTGTCTTTGACAACACAGCTGTTACTGCTAGGAGGAATTTTAGTCGGTTTTGGGATTAAAATTCCCTTGGTTCCCTTTCACACCTGGTTACCAGATGCCCACGTAGAAGCTTCTACACCCATTTCTGTACTGTTGGCGGGGGTATTATTGAAGTTGGGAACCTATGGCTTACTGCGCTTTGGGATGAACTTGTTGCCAGAAGCTTGGACTTATTTAGCTCCTTGGTTGGCAACTTGGGCTGTAGTAAGTGTCCTATTTGGGTCATCCTGTGCGATCGCTCAAACAGATATGAAAAAAATGGTAGCCTACAGTTCAATTGGACATATGGGCTACGTACTGCTAGCGGCGGCGGCGGCTACACCTTTAAGCACCTTGGGCGCTGTCATGCAAATGATTAGCCACGGGTTGATTTCTGCACTGTTGTTTTTACTCGTGGGGGTTGTTTACAAAAAAGCAGGTAGTCGTGATTTAGATGTGATTAAAGGACTTTTGAATCCAGAACGGGGTTTACCCGTCATTGGTAGTTTAATGATTTTAGGAGTCATGGCCAGCGCTGGTGTACCAGGAATGGTGGGCTTTATTTCCGAATTCATCGTTTTTCGGGGGAGTTATCCAGTTTTTCCAGTGCAGACCCTCATATCCATAATAGGTACAGGCTTAACTGCGGTTTACTTCCTAATTCTGATGGATCGTGCCTTTTTTGGGCGATTGTCTGCACAAGTCTCCAACTTACCGCGCGTATTTTGGAGCGATCGCATTCCTGCCGTCATTTTAGCAGTGTTAATTGTAATTTTCGGCATCCAACCAGCTTGGTTAGTGCGCTGGACTGAACCGACAATCACAGCAATGGTTAATACCCAAAACGTAGTAGGTGCGGTGTCTTTAGATAAGGGGACTGGGGACTGACTGGGGACTGGGGACTGGGGACTGGGTATTGAGAATTTTCTTCCCCCTACTCCCTACTCCCCCTCTTCAGCTGGGGATTGGCGATGAGTTTTCATTTAGATAAATAATAAATTGATCTATATTCATCTGTAGTTGATAATTTTTCTACTACACTAACTGGCAAACTACTGTAATACCTAATACTTAATGCCTAATACCTATAAGTTTTGGAGAACTGTATAATGGTAACTAAAAGCAAAAAACCTGCTAATCATCCTTTGGCTGAGTATATTGAACGCCTACAAAAAGGAGGCGCATTACTTCCCGATAGTCCAGATAATGTAATGGAAGTAGTCGGCATACTCAAAAGCTATGGCATAGTTTTAGATTCCTATTCAAACAATCTTATTTATATTGCCGAACATCAATTTTTAGTATTTTTTCCGTTTTTTAAATACTTCAATGGCGAGATTTCTTTTCCCAAATTAATGCGTCATTGGTGGCATGACAGAATTAACTATGAATATGCTGAATATTGTATGAAAGCCATGATGTGGCATGGTGGTGGTGGGCTAGATCAATACTTAGATACACCAGAATTTCAAGAAAGAGCGGAAGCAGTTATTCAAGCAAAATTTAAAAATAATCCGATCATGATGGGAATGACGCAACTATTTCCTGACTTTTTAACGGAAATGCTGCGCGTCTCTGCTTACTATACTGGTTTGGGCCAATTTTGGCGGGTGATGGCTGATATGTTCCTCAGTTTATCAGACCGTTACGACCGAGGCGAAATTCAAACGATACCTCAAGTTGTAGACCATATTAAACAAGCATTGGTAGCAGATGCCATAACGCCTATTACCTACGCTGTTAAAATTAAAAATCAAGTCTATGACATCATTCCTAAATCTGCGGGTTTAACTTTCCTAGCAGATACAGCCATTCCTTATGTAGAAGCAGTATTCTTTCGGGGAACTCCTTTTCATGGCACAGTTTCATACAATGCCCAAGCATATCAAATTCCCCTAGATCAATCTCGATTTCAATATGGCGCACTATATGCCGATCCTTTGCCTATCGGTGGTGCTGGTATTCCTCCCACTTTGCTGATGCAGGATATGCGTCATTATCTTCCAGATTATTTACACAAAATTTATCGTCGTAGTCTTCGGGGTGAAGATGATTTACGAGTCCAAATTTGTATCAGCTTCCAAAAATCCATGTTTTGTGTGACTACGGCAACGATTTTGGGACTAATGCCTTATCCTATGGATACTCAAGATGTATCTGAACAAACTGCTAATCAAGTCTATTTAAAAAAATGGATGACTCGGTTAGAAACTTCTCGCTTAGAGGATGTGAATAAACAATGATGGAGTTAACGAACCACAGAGGCACTGAGAACACTGAGAAATGAGGAAGAGAGAGGTTTATTTTGTGAGATTTTTGGTTGTTTTCTTATGTGTAAGTCTCTGATTCGGTTTTGATGTTGTAGCTGTATAAAATCAGTTTGGTTAGAAAATATTCCTAAAACCAGTTTTTTGGTAGATTGGAACAGCCAAAAAATTAGATACACTGACGTGTGTTATGGCTAAATTATCTCAGGACTTGGTATCACTTCCTGATAGCCATCGACCTTGAGGAAGAAATAAATATTTAGGTTGTTTCTGGCTTGGGAAAACGTCAAGCACCAAGGATCATCCTTTTAAAATTCGCGTATCCTTGCCCAGAGTAATGTCTGGTAAAAACCAATCTTTGATCTAGTGCGATCGCTCACGATATTTGCTACGGTGGCACGATAAGATTCTAAAACAATAGTTTTACTATAAGGTCTAAATGGCAGAAACACTATTTTTTAACGCTCTGCGAGAAGCCATTGATGAAGAAATGGCGCGTGATTCCACTGTATTCGTTCTTGGTGAAGACGTAGGACATTACGGCGGTTCCTACAAAGTTACGAAAGACCTATACAAAAAGTATGGCGAACTCCGAGTTCTTGATACCCCCATTGCCGAAAACAGTTTTACTGGGATGGCCGTGGGCGCAGCTATGACTGGGTTACGACCGATAATTGAAGGCATGAATATGGGCTTTTTGCTCTTGGCCTTTAACCAAATATCCAATAACGCTGGAATGCTACGGTATACTTCCGGCGGTAATTTTAAAATCCCTATGGTGATTCGCGGCCCTGGTGGTGTGGGTAGACAGTTGGGCGCAGAACATTCTCAACGCCTAGAAGCTTACTTCCAAGCGGTTCCTGGGTTGAAAATTGTTACCTGTTCTACACCTTACAACGCTAAAGGATTACTAAAATCGGCTATTCGTGACGATAACCCGGTGTTGTTTTTTGAACACGTTCTGCTTTACAACTTAAAAGAAGATTTACCAGAACAAGAATATTTACTACCTTTGGATAAAGCAGAAGTTGTGCGTCGGGGCAAAGATGTCACAATTCTCACTTACTCACGGATGCGCCATCATGTATTGCAAGCCGTGAAAACTTTAGAAAAAAAAGGTTTTGATCCAGAAGTTATTGATTTGATATCACTCAAACCTTTAGATTTTGATACCATTGGGGCATCTATACGCAAAACCCATCGAGTCATTATCGTGGAAGAGTGTATGAGAACTGGGGGTATTGGTGCAGAATTAACCGCCTCTATTAATGACCGCTTGTTTGATGAGTTGGATGCGCCAGTGCTGCGGCTTTCTTCTCAAGATATCCCCACACCTTACAACGGCAATTTGGAACGGTTAACAATTATTCAACCAGAACAAATCGTGGAGGCTGTGGAAAAAATGGTGGCTATGCGAGTTTAGGGAGTGGGGGGAGTGGGGAGTGGGGAGTTGGGGAAAAATACCTCTTCTTCCCTACAGCCCCATCAACTCTTCATAACTCGCTAAAAGAACGCTATTATAGCCTTTGTCAGTTGCGAGTTATGGTATGCAAAGACAGCGATCGCTATTAGCTTTAATTTTTGTGATGCTTATTGCCTCTATTGCGGTGATAGCAACAATTCCAGTCCCCTTGGGGCTAGACTTACGGGGAGGCTCACAGTTAACCATTCAGGTGAAACCAGCACCGGGAATGAGAGAAATTACTGAACGAGATTTGCAAGGCGTTCAGAAAGTATTGGAAGGTCGAGTTAATGGTCTTGGGGTTTCTGAGCCAGTAATTCAAAGTGTGGGTACAAATAAAATTCTGATCCAATTGCCAGGGGTGAATGATCCTGAGCAAGCAGAACGTGTGCTAGGTGGTACTGCACAGTTAGAATTTAGACAACAAAAGCCGGGGACAGAAACTCAACTTTTTGCTTTTCAATCGTCAAGAAAAGATCTGAAAGCAAAGCAAGAAGAGTTACGCAGCACCGACGATAAAGCATTAATTATTAAGAATCAAGAAGAATTACAACAAAATAATCAAGCGATCGCACAATTGTTTGAAAGCACTGAACCACAACTTGATGGCAAATACCTCCAGGATGCCTACGGAGAACCCACTCAAAGTAGTAGTAATTGGAATGTTGCTATTCGCTTTGATCAAAAAGGTGGTGAATTGTTTGCCAACCTCACAAAAAACCTCGCAGGTACTGGGCGGAGCATTGGGGTGTTTTTGGACGATGAAGTCATCAGCGCTCCTGTAGTGGGGATAGAATTTGCCGCCACAGGGATTACTGGTGGTGCTGCGGTGATTACAGGTAATTTTACCCCGCAAGCAGCCAACGACTTGGGTGTGCAGTTACGTGGCGGTGCGTTACCCGTACCAGTGGAAATTGCTGAAATCCGTACTGTTGGGGCAACATTAGGACAAGACAGCATTAATAGCAGTATCTATGCCGCCACCGGTGGTCTGGTCTTAGTATTAGTATTTATGGTGGTGTACTATAGATTACCTGGAGTGATTGCGGATGTGTCATTAATAATCTACGCCCTACTGACTTGGGCTAGCTTTGCTTTATTGGGTATCACCCTGACCTTGCCAGGAATTGCCGGTTTTATCCTCAGTATTGGTATGGCAGTTGATGCAAATGTGCTAATTTTTGAACGGACGCGGGAAGAATTGCAAGCAGGCAAATCCCTATATCGTTCTGTAGAATCTGGTTTTTACCGAGCCTTTTCCAGTATTTTAGATGGCAACGTCACCACAGTTATTGCTTGTGCCGCACTATTCTGGCTGGGAGCCGGTTTGGTTAAGGGCTTTGCCTTAACTTTGGGTTTAGGCGTAGTTGTGAGTATGTTTACTGCTGTTACCTGTAGCCGCACCTTCATGTTTTTGGCAATTACAATTCCCACTTTACGGAAACCAGAACTTTTCTGTCCAGACCTGCCAACATCAAAAAAGGCAGAGGTAGCTAGATGAAACTGAGTATTAACAAATCGCGATCGCTGTGGTGGACTATTTCTTGTGCCATCATTCTGACTGGTATCATCTCAATGGCGATTTCTTGGCAAAACCCCAATATTCGCG
This sequence comes from Nodularia sp. (in: cyanobacteria), assembly GCA_035638855.1. Lineage (GTDB taxonomy): Bacteria > Cyanobacteriota > Cyanobacteriia > Cyanobacteriales > Nostocaceae > Nodularia. The sequence continues at coordinate 6,701 of DASQZD010000059.1, forward strand.
CACCCCTACGTCCCAGTTTGGATTTTGTCGGTGGAACCAGATTGCAGTTTGAACTGGATTGTAGTCAACCAGGTAACTGCGATCAACCAATTGATATTAATGTCGTTCGGGAAGTAGCTAAAGCACAGGGTTTGCCTGATAGCAGCATCCAACTTGTTGCTGACAGAGTTACAGGTGCAGAGACTGGGATCTTAATTCGCACAAAAAACTTGGAAGGGGAACAGCGTGTTAATTTACAAACTGCCTTAAGTGAAAAAGTCGGTGCTTTTGACGAACAAAAAAACCAAATTGATTCTGTTGGACCTACACTAGGGCGAGAGTTATTGACCTCTGGTGTCATGGCTCTAATCGTTTCCTTCGCAGGTATTGTAATTTACTTGACCTTCCGCTTTCAGTTGGACTATGCCTTAATTGCGATCGTTGCCCTGTTTCACGATGTCCTAATCACGGCGGGAATGTTCTCTATATTGGGTTTGTTAGTAGGTCTTGAAGTAGACAGTCTCTTCATTGTCGCCCTCTTGACGATTACAGGTTTCTCGGTCAACGATACAGTAGTTATTTACGATCGCATTCGGGAAACCATCAAAACTAACCCCAATCGCCCGATTTCCGAAATTGTGGATGATGCAGTCAACCAAACATTAGGAAGATCGATCAACACCACCTTTACCACGATGCTGCCATTGTTTGCTATCTATTTCCTTGGTGGCGAAACTCTAAAAAACTTTGCTTTAGCTCTCATTATTGGCTTTATTGCGGGGGCTTATTCAAGTATTTTCGTCGCCAGTACTCTTTTAACTTGGTGGCGAGAACGTACAGAACAATCAATGTTGGTAGAAAGCACTGAAACCATTGATCAATCTGCTAGTTCCCAGGATAGTTAAAATCAACTTAAAGTAACACCTAGCAGTGGGAAATCTTAGTTATATCAACCAAACCCACCTGTGCCTATTTCGTCATTTCCATACTCCAACGGTTGGATTGACTGGGAATTAATTGTTTATTTCCGCCAAGCTGTACTAGCTTGTACTGATAGCGTGCCGTAAGTATGAGTGTATTTACTCACGTAAATTGCTTAACCACGCCTGCCAATATTATTGTTTTATGGATCAACGAGAAGAACCATCAGTAAATGGCAAAAATGCCAATAGCATTGACACAACTTTTACCCAACAAGTACAAAGGCTACATCAGCTAACTGTATATGGTAGGTGGTTTTTTGTCGGCTGTTTATGGCTCACCATTGCACCTTTTTCCCTGTGGAATTTACGGTCGGAATTGGCTCTTTTACAACAATATTTTACGTGGGTTGCAGTAAGATACGGACTTTTCTACAATCCACTGTCTACCCTCGGTTTAGCTTTTTGTATCGGTACTACAGTTTCTACATTAGTTTGGCAAAGCCGAAATATTCTGCTGGGATTACCCCAACGGGAACAACAACGTCTAGAAAAGCAAGTTTTGAGAATCAGACAGCAAGGCCAAACTCATCCTCTGTGGAAATGGGTTTGTCATTAAATGATGACAATTAAACTTGAATATAGTAGCGGATAGATAGACGTATTCAACAATTGCTAGCACAATATGACAAAAATGATCCTGCCAAATTGGGGTGTACAAGATGAACTATCCTCAAATTCAATTTAGTGAACATCGCCAGTCTGAAATAGACCTTGACAAACTCCAAGAACTATTTGATGTTGCCACTTTTTGGGCAAAAGGACGTAGTATTGAGGATTTAGGCATAGCGATCGCTAATAGCGATCCAGTGATTAGCATTTGCGATGGAGAGCGACTAATTGGTTTTGCCAGAGCAACTTCTGATGGGATCTATCGGGCTACAATCTGGGATGTCGTGATTCACCCAGAGTATCGCGGTACAGGTTTGGGGCGAAAGTTAGTTGAAATTGTTTTAAGTCATCCCCGCGTCAGAAGAGTTGAGCGGGTATACTTAATGACTACTCATCAGCAGGAATTTTATGAAAAAATTGGTTTCCAGCCTAATGTCAGCACAACAATGGTGCTAAATAACCAATCTCACATTGAAAACCTTCCTATCACTGAAGTCCAACTTCAGGAATCACTGGGGGGATAGAAACTTGTAATCGAGTCAACTCCTCAGTTGTTTGCTCAGTGATTGGATATGGCACAATTTCCAGCTTTCCTCCCATCACTTCCAGTAAAGTTTGGTTTACTAATAGATTCATTCCTGGCGAAAAATTCGTGTAATCTTGATCAATATCAGCACTCTCAACTCCTGATTTCATCAGATCAATAGACTCACTTGCAGTTAAAGCATGGGTAGGCACATCCAGCCAAATGTAAAGAGTATTATTCGTCGGTGAGAAATTACTGGAAAGACAAATACTACCGAACTGCATTTGAGCAATGGTAGTGTCTACTATATTTACCAATATTTGGCGGAGCCATCGGTAATCTGCCAAAACATAAATTTCTGGGTCGGGAAGCACAACACGCAAAGGAAAATTGCGATTTGCTGCCAGCATATAAGTTAAATTATTAACTTCCTGCAAAACTGTGCATAGACAGTGGGGTTGAATATCTAATTTATGAGTACCGTGTTCTGTTCTGGCGATATTCAAAATTTCATCAATCAGGTGTAAGAGCTTCAGCGCTCTCTCGTGAGCTTGAGTAATAAATTCTCGCTCCTCTTCCGGATTTTCACACAAATCCTCCAAAATTAACTGATGTAACCCAATTAAACCATTCAGAGGCGATCGCAATTCATGGGTAGTCCGCGCCAAAAATCCCGCTTTAAACAGGCTCATTTCTTGCGCCATTTGGTACGCTAGCTGCGTTTGCTTAATCTGTTTTAGGAGTTCGGAAATTTGCGGTTGATCTGCCGCTTTAACTGGGGATAAGGTAGAGGAATTGTTTAATGACCGAGTAAATAATCCCCGAACACCCAACCCTAGTATTAGTCCTACTCCTAAATATATGAAGTTACTCCAATTCATAATTTCGGCAATTATTAACTTATTAATTAACCACAATGGCGCAAAGCGAATTTACGGATTTACTAGTTAATTAGTTTGACTCATGAAAAAAAATCTCTATAGATGTATTTTCTTCTTTGGTGAGCAATCTAAAAATTTAATTTAACTGTACCTTGGCGCAAGATTTGCCAGTTCGTCCCCATCCATTTGCTCACAGTAGAAGGTAGACCAACTCCCGAAATTTCGTTGTTAAACATTGTCGGTTCCAGAGTCAGAACTTCAGGGAACTGCTCGGCAATTTCGGCTAAATTTTGTAACGGCTGTTGACCTGAAAAATTGGCGCTAGTGGTGGCAAGAGGGCCTGTTTGTGCCAAAATAGTTTGTGCGATCGCACTCTGAGGAACTCGAATCCCAATTGTCGTAGGATCATTGGGATTCATCTGTTTTGGCACTTTATCCCTGGCTGGTAATACCAATGTCAACGCTCCCGGCCAATGTCTATGTGCTAGCTCTTGCCAAATTTTCAACTCATTTTCATTACCTTGAACATAAGGCCATAAATCCTCTGCACTAGCCCCCATCAAAATCAAAGGTTTATCTTGGCTACGCTGTTTAGCCTCAAAAATTAATCCGGCTTTTTCTGGTAAAACTGCAAGTGCAGGGACAGTATCTGTAGGGAAACTAACTAATAAACCAGCGCGTGCGCCAGCAATCAAATCAACTAAAGAAACTAGAGTCATCTGTCAGGTTATTTTATAGAAGCTACCGCAAAGCGTTCAATCCCAGCTAAATCCCGGTGAATTTGAATATTACAGTAGCTACCTTGTTTTTGTAAAAGTGTCCGCACAATCTCCGCTTGTCCCGCCATCATTTCAATCAGCCACACACCACCAGGGCGCAAATAGCAAGGAGAGATTTCTATTAACTGGCGAATACAATCCAAGCCATCAGTACCACCATCCAACGCTAAATGTGGTTCATGGTTTACTACTTCTGGTTGCAGAGTAGTCACGGTACTGGTGGGAATATAAGGTGGGTTAGACACCATACCACTAAACTGACCTTTGCGGGCTACTAGCGGCTCCCACCAGGAACCTTGGTAAAATTTGATCTGGTTGTCAAAATTCAAATTACGAGCATTGTCACGGGCAATTTCTAAGGCTTCTGGGCTGTAATCAACGGCATGAATTGTCGCTTGTGGTAAAGCATCTGCTAAACCAAAGGCGATCGCACCGCTACCAGTACCCAAATCAGCCCAGTGTCCTGAATTGAGGAATGGGGCTGCACCACTATTAGTAGTAGCAGCCACAGCTAGATCAATTAAATACTCTGTTTCCGGTCTGGGAATCAACACCGCATTTGACACGGCGATTTTAAAACGTCGCCAAGGCGTAACTCCAGTAATGTACTGTACTGGTAAGCGTTCATTTAATCGCCTTTGCCACAATTGCTCTAAATCTTTTAAAGGTAACGCCATCTGAATCACAGTCCGCTCTTTAAAAGATTCTAAACGCAGTGACAAGCGGTCTAGCCCAGCTACTTCCAGAAGTAACCAATCTACCTCAGCCGGGGAAATTTCATAGGCGATCGCATCTGCGATCGCACTATTACGCCACCGCCAAAGTTGTAAACCGGAAACTACCTCTAGCTGTTTTTCTGCCATTGCTTAACGTTTCGGGGGCTTTGCTGCTGGAGTCTTGGGTGCGTTTTGTGTAGGTAAAGTTTTGATATATTCTCTAGATTCTTGGGATGGGACTAAAACGACTTGATTTAGCCAAGGATCATTTTTATCTTTTAATGTTTTAATCACCCCATCTATATCTATTACCTGAATATCCGCTTTGGGAAATTGGGACTTGATTTTGGTTAACAAGCCTTGTGCATCTTGCTTGCTTAAAAACAAAGGAATCAGTTGCTCTTTGTCAGATGTCAGTTGAATTGGCACATAACCCTGCTCTGGTGAAAATCTCACAGCAAAAACAGGCACACTGGTAAACTGATTTACCTGTTGACCACTTTGACGCAGTAGTTCCATAGCCCCCTTTATTTCCTGTTCTACAGGTTTAAAGGCAAATAGAAGGCGTTCTGATTGGTTTTTACTTTGTTGCAATTGCTGATAAATAACTCCCAGAGGTACTGCTGTTACTTGTAGGCTTTTCACCATTTGTTGCGTTTTTGGGTCTTTACCTTGGACACCTTGCAATTGCTTAATAAAAGTTTGAGCTTCCTGCCGACTCATATAAACACCCGTTACCGAACCACCAGGTTTTTCAGTATTTGGTAAAGGCCGACTCAATGGTAAACCTTCTTTATTAGTAACTAGATATACAGGAACTGAATCTAACTTTTCTTTTATTTGCTGTTCTGACAAAGCCAGCACTGGGAAACTCCCCACAAAAACCGATCCCAGTAAAGTACTTCCCACTAGGCCTAATGTTGCGCCCCAGCGAACTAATGCTTTCATAATTGCTCCTCGGATCAATAATTAAATTAAGACAGACAAATGGTTGGATTAGCACCACACTAACTAGTTTTAGTTATATAGCAATCTCTTTAAAATGTGAAAAATTTGTTTTTGCGCTTCAATGTTAACAATTAATTCTCCATCAGCGCTATTTACCCACATAGAGAATTTCTCTGGTAAAGCGATCGCTCATCGCTGTATGTTTTCTCGATTTCTGCTTGCAATTGACTATGCAATGCTGTTAATGCTTGTTTACTTTGCTATTGAAGAGCAAAAACTTCCCCGGAGAGTAGAGATGCTCAATGCCATTTTATTGGCTTTCTTCAATCTAGATGACGACATGACATAATTAATCGTTCCACCCGCCGCTACTTGAATATCTCCTCAAATTTATACAAAATCATCTTTCGTCAGTCGATTACTGTTTCGCAGAAAATTTGTCTAACACAATACCAAAAAATCAATTATTTGCTATTATTACAGTGTCTGAGGTGCAACTTCGTCACATTCCCTACAGATTAGATTTTTTTTAATTGCCAGTATAGCAAAGCACTCAGCACTTTTATATAGAACGGCGTAAATAAAAACGCTGTTAGCTTTTATCACCTAGCTCAAATAAAAAAACAGTAACTGCGTTTTTGCCGTTTCTTAGGGGTTTTCAGAATTTTTTGCTTAATTTAAATCGGGATGACAGGATTTGAACCTGCGACATCCTGCTCCCAAAGCAGGCGCGCTACCAAGCTGCGCTACATCCCGGACACATTAGCCTTAGTACTCCTGGTCAGGTTTTTAATTTACCGAACAGCGACCAAAGTCAAATGAAAGAGTTACAGGTAAAAATTTTGGGATTTAAGCCCAATTAATCATTTACCAAAGCAACAATTTCACTATAGCAGGTTTAACATCTCTTGTCCAGCCAATTTTATCTTTTTTCCTGACCAAATAAATTGCTTGACAACAAAGATTTTGCCTGTGCTGCTCAATCGGCTTGAGAAGATCATCAGCTAATATGCCCTAAAAGCACAGAAATATTGGCAGTTTCGCGACTATAGCCGATTTTTTGGAGCAAGCTGCTGGATTTTTCCTGAAAATTAGTGCGGATACCAAAACATACCTTTAATTCCTTCTGGGTCTGACATGAAACCCATACCTCGGTAAAAATCTAGAACATGAGGATCAGCAAACAGAGTAACATTGCTAATTTCTTCACTTCTAAGTTTTTTGAGTACATATTTCATCAGCGCCTTACCCAGCCCTTGACCTTGAAAGTCCGGGTGAACTACCACATCCCAAATCGTGGCATTAAAGGCGTGGTCTGACGTAGCACGAGCAAAACCAATGAGCCGTTTTTGGTTTCCTCTCACTTGCCACATCGAGGCTACGAGAAAACTATGCTCAATAGCTTTTTTTACTTTTCTTAACGGACGACGCGACCAACCAACTGCATCACAAAGTTCCTCTAGTTCATACAGGTCAATATCTCGCTCCGTACTAAAAACTATGCGAGACTCCTTCTGAGAACCTTCTCCAGAAGTATTGGAGATAGATTCGCCCGAAATAGACTTTGTACGTTCTTCAAAAGAAGTTGTTTTACTGGTCGCTACAGACTCAGGACTATTAAACCAAGTTTTCCAAAAACCCATGCCGACGTGGTTCGGGTAGTATAACTAAATTGGTTTCCACTTTCAAAGGAGTGTTGATTCACGTTTTACTAAGCCGGAACATGAAATACCCTTTGCACTTAAATTTTTTAGATGTTTCTGGGATTTTCGATGGCAACTGCTTTATATGGCGTGTTTCATACCAATCATCTTCAAGTCTAGCATTTTGTTGTGGAGCTTAGGATAAATTTCCCAAAAAGTGGCGAAGATTGCGTAAATTATATGGGATTGGGAATTAGGGATTGGAGATTAGAGAATAATTAGTCGCAAGCCCTTATCTTTAAGATGTGGGAAAGAAAAAATTCTGTGGACACGGGTAGCGTGCGGCACACCAAACATAATTATCTCAGTCCAAGAATTTGATTTATTTCTTGGGGTTTCTAGCCCCCGATTCCCTGGTGATGAAAGCAAGCGAGTCCTACACCCAACGATGGCTTCTGGTTTAAAATCTTCGACACTCGAACTCCTAAAGCGCTTTAACCGAGCCTTTCCCCAGTTTTACGAGCAATTTGTTAGTAGTGAAATTCAACTGCAAAATTTGCGGCTAGCCTACCGTCTTTATAAAACAAAGCGTGCCGTTATTGAATTAAAGTCCGAAGGTAGCAAAAGCGCCCTGCATTTTGCTTACCGCAACCAGTCGTTTCTGCTTAGTGATATTTTTGGTGTCCTAGCAGCTTATGGGCTAACCATTCATGGTTTAAGTCTATATGGTCAAATCCGACCACCGATGTTGGTTTTTATCAAACTTCTGGTATCTCGTGGTAGTCAAGCCTTAACTGATAAAACAGCAGAAAATGTTTGCCGCGCCATTCGTGAGGCTCTAGGTGGGCAATTTGAGGTAGAAGAAATGCTGGCGGTAGAATTTAATTTAGATACTGGATTAGAACAAGTACAGACAGAGTTTTATGTTGATCCAGTATTTCATCTCCCAGCTCTGGTAATTGAAGCGGACAATCAACCGGGATTATTTTACAAAGTCATGCATACCATTTGGCAGGAAGACTTATTAGTTGTCAATGCCAATTTGCTGGTTTGGCGCGGACGCACGCGCCTGATCCTTTACTTGTTGGGTCCGAATGAAAGTTTAATTCCTGAATATTTGGGACACAAAATTGCTGAGGGGGTGAGGTTGAGGTTGTTGGAGAGGTAAATTCAGTACATTTCTTCTGAGTAGGTACTATGCGGGTAGGACTTGGCGTGAGCTTAGTAGAATACTGCCCACCCCACCAGATTGATCATTTGTAATCAGGTGTTTATTTCGTTTACTTACAAAGTGCTGTATGAAATCAAAAATTAATTGGTTTGCTCTATTTCTTATTTAGTCGCACCCGTTCTTAAAGGTACGATATTAATATGGCAACCATTGAAATCTTGGGCGTTCCACACGCATACGAGCTAACGGCTCCTACTTCCTATCCCCATGCTTTAGTGTTTATCCACGGTTGGCTAAATAGCCGTGGGTATTGGCAACCTGTAATTTCTCGCCTGTCAGTTGATTTGCAGTGCTTGTCTTATGATTTGCGAGGTTTTGGTGAGTCGAAATCCCAGCCAGAAGCAGATTGTATTCAGGCACAAACCAATGTCAGCTTGACTTCTCACTCAATTGATGAGTTGAATTTGCCTTTTGATTCTATTTATACACCATCTGTTTATGCTCAGGATTTAACTGCCCTTTTAGAACAAATGAATATTACTAGCGCTTGGCTGATTGGGCATTCCTTGGGAGGCACAATTGCGCTTTGGGCAGCTGCTCAAATGCCTAAATCTGTTAAGGGAGTTATATGTATTAACTCAGGTGGTGGAATTTATCTCAAAGAAGCCTTTGAGCAGTTTCGTTCAGCAGGTCAAAAATTTCTGCAAGTCCGTCCGCGCTGGCTGTCTCACATCCCTTTGATTGATTTGTTATTTACTAGAGCCAGTGTTGCTCGTCCTTTGGATCGTCACTGGGCGCGCCAGCGAGTGATTGATTTTGTCATGGCTGACCCAGAAGCTGCACTAGGAGCATTGCTAGACTCCACAACTGAGGAAGAAATTAACCGTTTACCTCAGCTAGTATCTCAATTGCAGCAACCGGTTTATTTTTTGGCTGGTACTGATGACAAGGTGATGGAACCCAAGTATGTTCGCCATTTAGCTAGTTTTCATCGGCTTTTTCAATATACTGGCGACAATGTAATTGAAATTCCTGATTGTGGTCATTTGGCAATGTTAGAACAGCCAGATGCTGTTGCTTCTCACATCAGGTCAATAGTCAATGCTTAATTGCAATTTTTAATATTTATTTATAATCGCCATTTCATCTCTAACCCCACCCCGCTAGCGAGGTGGGGAAACTTGTTCGATATCAAGCTTTTTTCTGTGTTTCTTGATCAAGAATGATGAATTAATACAATTTCATCACTTGGCTGAGTGGCAATCTAGACTCAACACCTAAAGTTAAGGGTGATGTATGACCTAGTGATAGGTGATGAGAGGCGGCGCAGGCTATCATGGCGGCGTTATCGGTACAGTATTTGAGGGGTGGGAAGAGAACACGCAGGTTATGCTCGGCGGCGGTTGTCTGTAAAATTTTTCTCAGGCTGCTGTTAGCTGCTACCCCTCCACCAATGGCAATGGTGTTGAGATTATAATCCAGGGCGCAGGCGATCGCTCTTTTGGTCAGCGATCGCGCTACAGTTTCCTGAAAACTAGCTGCTAAATCAGTGACTGGAACTTGTAAATCATCTTTCTCTAATTGCTGCACTAACCTCAGTACCGCCGTCTTTAACCCACTAAAACTGCTGTCATAGCGATGATATCCTCCACCAGGTAAAGAAACTTTACCTTCTGGCAAAGTAAAGGCGCGGGGATTACCCGTTTGTGCTAATTGGTCAATAACAGGGCCACCAGGATAACCCAGCTTTAACAACCGCGCTACTTTATCAAAGGCTTCACCCGCTGCATCATCACGAGTTTCACCCAAAGTTTCGTAAACTCCACAATCCTTTACATAAATCAAGCTTGTATGTCCGCCGGAAACGAGTAAGCTAAGAAATGGGGGATTTAAAGTTGGTTCACTCAAATAAGTTGCGTAAATGTGACCTTCGAGGTGATGCACTCCCAAAAATGGCTTGTTGTGTAACATGGCTAAAGTTTTAGCAGCAGTTAACCCTACCAACAGCGCTCCTACGAGTCCAGGGGCGCAGGTGGCGGCAATACCATCGATTTGCTCCCAGTTCAGTTTGGCTTGTTCTAGTGCTTGCGCGATCGCCTCATTGATCGTTTCTAGATGTTGCCGGGATGCTACCTCTGGCACTACCCCGCCATATTGACTATGAACTGCGATTTGGGAAGCTACGATGCTGCTATAAACTTCACGATTGTTCACAATTGCGACGGCAGTTTCATCGCAGCTGGTTTCTATTGCTAAAACAGTTGCCATTGTCAGGTTGTGTTAAGTAACGATATGTTGGAGAAGCTTTAACTTTTATTTACTTCAACTTTACTCGGTTCCCAGCCAAGAGTATGATTACTAGCTAGTTATGCAAATAAAGCACTGTACAAGCCGCTTCGTTTTGTACAAAGAACTTTTTGTTTTGTAATAAAAGGAAACAAATCTATGAGACGATTGTTTGCTTTGATTTTAGCGATTTGTCTTTGGTCTAATTTTGCCCCCCCAGCCCAAGCGCTTGGGGCTAATTTAGTACCCTGTAAAGACTCTCCCGCTTTTCAAGAGCTAGCAAAGAATGCCCGTAACACCACCGCCGATCCCGAATCCGGGAAAAAGCGTTTTGAGCGTTATTCACAGGCACTGTGTGGTCCAGAGGGTTATCCTCACTTGATTGTTGATGGTCGCCTAGATCGGGCTGGTGACTTTTTAATTCCCAGCATTCTCTTTTTGTATATTGCTGGTTGGATTGGCTGGGTAGGCCGTGCTTACCTGCAAGCCATCAAAAAGTTATCTGATACAGAAGCCAAAGAAATCCAAATCGATCTTGGTTTGGCACTACCCATTATTGCCTCAGGCTTTGCTTGGCCTCTAGCAGCGATTAAAGAACTCCTTTCAGGCGAATTAACTGCTAAAGATTCAGAAATTACTGTTTCTCCGCGTTAATTCGGACTAACTCAATTCATTTGTTTTGGAGACTAAATTCATGGCAGAAAAAGGCGCTCAATCGTCCTACTTCATCACATTTCTTTCTACGGCTCCAGTGGCAGCTACTATCTGGCTAACCATTACAGCCGGGATTTTAATTGAATTTAACCGCTTTTTCCCTGACTTACTTTTCCACCCACTACCATAAGTAGAATATGGAATTTCATGCTGAATATTGTGTAATTGGATTACTGAGTCTAATTAGACGAAAGTCTCACTCAAATTAGCAGGAAATATGATTTGTGAAACTCGTAATGCTGTCAATAGCTTGCGAGTTTCATACTTTAAATAAAAACAGGTAAATTAATTTTTCTAAACTTCTTCGCCAAAAAACATCTTTGGCTACAAATATTATTAATAATATAACAATGCCACAATTCTAATTTAGAGGCAAACAAAAAATATGGCGCAAGCAGTAAATTCATCGAAAAATCGCCCCAGCGATCCCAGAAATCGTGAGGTTGTTGCTCCAGCAGGACGTGATCCTCAGCAAGGAAATCTAGAAACCCCGATTAATTCCTCTCCGTTAATTAAGTGGTTCATCAATAACTTGCCTGCCTATCGTCAAGGTCTCAATCCTTCTAGACGTGGCTTGGAAGTGGGCATGGCTCATGGTTACTTGCTATTTGGACCTTTCGCTAAATTGGGGCCTCTACGTAATGCAACTAATGCTAATTTAGCTGGGTTACTCGCGGCAGTCGGTTTGGTTGTGATTCTCACTGCCTGCTTATCTCTGTACGCTAATAGCAATCCCCCCAAAGCACTTGCCAGTGTAACTGTTCCCAACCCACCAGTAGACGCTTTTAACTCCAAAGAAAGCTGGAATAATTTTGCCAGTTCTTTCTTAATTGGTGGCATTGGCGGCGCAGTAGTCGCTTATTTCTTGACTAGCAATTTAGGACTCATTCAAGCTCTATTTGGTTAATTTAAATTTTTGAGAATTAGGCATTAGGCATTGGTAATAGCTGATAGGTTCTTATGTTTCAGTATTATCCATGCCTAATGTCCTATTTGTTATTGGTAGGACACAATGGAAAAGCTTCGTTCTTTTTCTGTGTCTTTTTTAGTTTGGTGTGAAAAATGCTTGGTATCAAAAAGTTTCAACTATCCAAATAAAGTGGCTTCTATGGCTGTGAGAGCGTTTTCTAAATCGTCATTAACGATTTGAACATCAAATTCGTCTGCGGCTTCAATTTCTGCTTGGGCGCGGTGTAGGCGACGAGCGATCGCTTCTTCAGAATCTTGGGCGCGACCACGTATGCGGCTCTCCAATTCATTCAAGGAAGGCGGTAAAATAAAAATGCTCAGAGCTCTAGGGAAGGAAGCCCGGATTTGTCTTGCTCCTTCTAGCTCAATTTCCAGCACTACCAACTTGCCGGATTGAACTTGGTTAAGCACAGCTTCACGGGGAGTACCGTAATAATTACCAGCAAATTCTGCCCACTCCAAGAATTCACCTTGGTCCACTAATTGTTCAAACTTATTGCGGCTAATAAAGTAATAATTTTCGCCGTCAATTTCTCCTGGACGAGGAGAACGAGTCGTCACGGATACAGAATAATAAAGTTCTGGATGACGTTTTAACAGTTCTTGCATTAAAGTGCCTTTACCGACCCCACTGGGGCCAGTTAAAACAATTAGCCTGCCTGGAGAGGGGCTTTTTTTGGTGGGAGCATTACTCTGGATTGGTAAAACTTGCATCATCCGTTCAAACTGTGAATTAATTATTAGACATTATTCATGAGTCATTAGCTGTGTTTTCGTTATCAGATCAACTTTTGACCAACGAATTTGTAGCACGGGTGACAGAAAACTTGTCTAATTCACATGGTACTGCCGATGTGGTGCAAATAGGGTAGGGTTATTGACCTCTATGAAATTAGTTCTCGACAGTATGATGCTCGCGGGAAATCACAAACCGATTCGCTACCGTTTCCGGTTGAATCGCCGAAAGAATTACGTGGCTAGAATCAGTGATAATTACAGCCCTTGTCCGCCGTCCGTAAGTTGCATCAACTAATTGACCTCTGTCACGTGCATCAGTAATAATCCGTTTAATCGGGGCAGATTCTGGACTAACGATGGCAACTACTCTGTTGGCAGACACGATGTTACCGAAACCAATGTTGATTAATTGTATTTCCATAAAAAAACTAACACCAAATGTGGTGTGACGAGCTTGTAAGGTAATTATTCCATGTTATAGCCAAAAAACGGGAGTTACAACGCTTTAAGTTTAGCAAACCTGAGTTTTTAAATGACAAATGGTTATTTTAGCTGGTAAATAGCTGGATATAATCAAAATATGCCCCAGGATGTATGCAAAACTGTAAAAATACAATCTAATTAACTGAGTAAATTTATTGGAACTAAAATTTAAATTAAAACTGAACGTAGTGGTAATTTTCCTCAGTCTAAAGACTGTAATCAGCAAATATTGTTTATTTGTCCCATACATTACCCAATTAGTCTTGACAAGAGTATCATAACAGTGTAATAGTTTAGATTAAAGGAGTTACAAAGGTGACAAACAAGCTTAATGCTTGGGTTTTTGTCTCATGAGCAGCACCTTTGAAGCTTGGCTCGGCGCAAGCTTATTGCCTTGGTCTAGCACCAATCCTAGAAAATTATTCAGAAGCTAAAAAAGCGATCACGTGTTTTAACCCAGTTTTCTGAAAATTTCTATCTTAACGGTGCTATATGAAGTCAGTAAGTTTGCGGTGATTCAAGCCTCAGAGGTTCTGCAAGGTTTGAGACAACAACCGTTCCCAAAATTTTAGATTAATCTGAAACTTTGGGTGTTAAGTATATGTTTATCTTTGGATACTGCCTCACAAAATAAATCGAGGCAATTATGAACAAGCAAGCAAGCGGTTCGGTGGTTACGGGTGTAGCTATTTTTTGGGATTTGCAAAATTGCAGAGCAACGGAAGAGCAAATCCAATGTTTAGTCGGTTTTGCTTATCTCCAGGGAAATATCATGCTGAAAAAAGTCTACTCAGATTGGCAGTTAGAAAAGAATAGGAAACTGCAAGATAAATTCTATCGCGAAGGTTTTGAAATTATCAGTATTCCTTCCTACAAAAATAAGCCTAATCGTACTGATGAAAAGTTGATTCGTGACTGTAGACAACAAGCTCTCGAACGGCCTGACATTCACACAGTGATTTTGTTTTCAGGAGATGGAGATTTCAAAACTTCAGTGCGTGATTTGAAGGATAACGGAAAAAAAGCTATTGTAATTGCTCAGTGTGAGAAAAATACAAGCCAGGCACTCAGAATAGTAGCTGATGAATTCTATTTTTTAAGCGAAATTGAGCAACAGTTTAGGAATCTACAGTTTGCTACTTCGACAAGAGGAATAAGTATACCATTTTACATCCAGAAGAGTCAAGATACAGAAAAGAAATGCATGAATTGTTAAATTTTAGCAACGAAAAGCTTTTGCGGCAGGCGTTGACTCACCGTTCTTTTGTCAACGAAAATCCTGGTGAAAAGCATAATGAGCGCTTGGAGTTTTTAGGCGATGCCTTACTGACTTTTATTAGTGGTGAGTATCTTTATACTCGCTATCCAGATATGGCAGAAGATCAAATGACTCGCCGCAGATCGGCATTAGTTGATGAGAAGCAACTAGCTAAATTTGCGACTGAAGTCGGTTTAGATTTCAAAATGCGCTTGGGAAGAGGAGCGATTCATGATGGCGGGTTTCAAAGTCCCAATTTATTGAGTAGTGCCTTTGAATCAGTTGTGGGAGGGTATTATTTAGATTGCGATCGCAACATTGAAAAAATTCGCCCAATTATTGTGGATTTATTTAACTCTGTCCCGGAAGCGATTATGGAAATCCGTTCTAATGTCGATTCAAAAAATCGATTGCAAGAGTGGGTACAGGCAAATTGTGGAGCTGTACTACCCAAGTATGACACCGAACGCATCGGAGGAGAGGATCATGCTCCAGAATATCTGGCTCAGGTTTTTGTTGGTAATGAGCTTTACGGAGCCGGAAAAGCTCGTGGTAAGAAGGAGGCTGAAAAACGAGCGGCAGAAAATGCCTTATCTAATCTGAAAAAACAAGGTTTGATTTAGTTGGTGTCTTGGTGGTTAATAGAATTATTTTTTCACCACCAAGACACAAAGAAGACTCAATTTTTAGTTGTCTTTTTCAGTTCTTGCCATCTTTGTCGCAGTTGATTCAAGTTAGGTGAATGACCACCATAACGCCAGCCGACATAAGCTTGACAAATTTCATCTATTACCTGAGCTGTTGCTGGGGGGTGATGCTGGTGTGATACGCTGGCATACTCTAGGGGTGTCTGTGCTGGATGTTTACCCAAGCCTTTTTCAGCTACCCATTGCAGCATTTGCTGATACAGACTTTCCATCGGGGGTAATTTTTTTAACCAACGACGCTTGATCCACTGTTGCCACTGTCCCCAACCTAGCCAAGCAAAAAATGCTGTGGTTGTTGTCAATATTAAGCCAGTTAACACACCTAGCCAACCTTGGAAGAATAAAGCCAAAAACCAAGCGATCGCTCGAACTAACCAGCCAAATATGATCCCAAATAGGGTAGTGAGAAATGCTGTCACAGGCGTTGGTAACCAGCTGGCTATCCATTGCCAAAACTGCCGCAACACACTAAAAGTTTGAATTTCCTCTATGGAAGGAGGAATTAAAGGATGATTGGGAATGGGGTCAAAAGCAAACCAGCCATATCGAGGGAAATAGACTTCTGTCATCGCGTAAGCATCTGTGTTACGGACAACGTACATCCCCGTAAATGGATTAAATTCTCCTGGGCTAAAACCGGCTACCAATCTGGACGGGATACCAATAGAACGCAGCATCACCGTGAGAACTGTGGAAAAGTGGTCGGGAGAGCCACCTTTATTTTTAAACAAAAAAGCTTCTACCAAGTCTTCGTCTTCGCTCAAAAAAGGTACTTCTAAAGGATTTTTGGGAATAGAGTAGTTTTGTTTGAGGTACTGAGCTAGATAGAGAGCCTTTTCATAAGCTGAATCTAGGACTTTAGCAGAATTTGCTATGCGTTCTCGGTTGTAATTAGCCAGAATGTCTTCAGTTCGTTGGCGAATTTTTTCAGTAATTTCCGTGGGAGTTTGTAAATAATAATTTTTAATCTCTGGGGGATATTTAGTAGAAGCCTGACCTAATAAAGTGCGATCGCGGTATGGTACTTGGGAAACCACAGTGTAGGTGAAGCCTTCTGATAATCCTACAGGCGATCGCAAACCATTTTCTTTATCAACAGCAATAACCGGCGCGGGATAATAGATTTCCTTCGGATGAGCCATGGCCGGAATCAAGTTGGGCAAATCTGACACCACTGTGTAAGTTTGCACTATTTCTCGACTCTGACCAATAAATATGGGTAAAGGCAGACGAATTTGGTATGACCAAGACCCGCGCCTGTGGGTAGTAACGTCCTCATTGCGGGAAATCTCCCATCCTTTCCCCGTGTAGCGGTCAAATGCCAGCACTCGCCAAAAACCTTCAATCTGCGATCGCACCCGCATTACTACCTTGGGTTTCATCTCTCCCCGCAGATTCTGGTTCATCTGGCTATTAAAACCGTAATAAAAGTTATTATCAACGCTGCCGGGTTCACCTTGTCCATTCCCACTACCACTACCTTCATTACTGCCCTTACCTTCACGGACATAACCAGGATTAATAATCCTCCGACCTGTAAAATTATCCTCGACATTAATTGGGGTGCTTACAGGAAAATTACGGATTTGATAGCCAGGGAATCTCGGTAAAACTGCAAAAATTGCCAGACCCAGCCCGACAACGAGCAAAAAATTGAAAGTTAAGAATTTTAAATTTAAAATTGGAGAAGTGTGCTGATCTAACTTTTTATTTTTTATTTTTAATTGCTGAATACCGATCTGTGAGCGATAGTTTAATACTAAAGTCGGCAAAGCGATCGCCAGAAATAACAGGAGCATTGGGGCAAAAGCCAGAGTTTGGCTCAGTGTTGCTGCCACCCCCAATAAAATCAAACCTATAACGATGGAATAGCCCAAACTCTTGCGCCGGGGCATATCAAAGCTGTGGAGTATTTGCAATTGAATCAATAACTCTGCCAAAGCCACCCGCGTATCATTCAGTTCTCCCACCAACCGCCCAAAAAAAGCAACTAATGTAATTAACATTCCGATGGCGATGCAGAACTGAACTGGAATATTGCCACTGCGGCGACGGTAGTAACTCCAGCTCGTACCAACGATACTTAACGGCACAGCCCACAGACTGAATTGAGTTTCAGCCGCAATGTCAGTTGCCACAACTCCCACGATTACTAAAGCTAGTACCAGTAATCGTAACGAAATTGAATTTTCCACTTCCCTTGACGTTGACCCCTGGGCATTTTGTCCAATGTAACGACCTATAGGTAGAAGCCAAACCTGATTGATCCTAGATAACTTAAACATTGAGAATATCAGGAAATAGATGTTGTAGATGCCATAGACACAATGTTTGGGAATAAACTCATACCAATTTGAAAAAAAAATCGACAGAGACAATCAAGTGGGAACCCAGATTGAGTCTGACATTTTTAATTAGAAATTAGGAATTACAAATTGGTATGACTATTCTGCTTACTCCTGCGTGATTTTTTACGCGAGTGCCTCTAAAAAAACATGAACTGCCCGAAGGCAAGCTATGTTCGTTTTAGGATCTTATGCTGATGTCATTGTCGCTGCTATTTTCCCACAAAAACTAATCACCGCTTGTAAATAAAGTAGAAACCCTAATGACCAATTGTTACTCAAGGATAAGATTCAAACCAACATCACCATTTGGTATATCGGTGCTAATCAACCTCAAACGATAACGGTGGTCATGTCAACTAAATCGTGGGACTAACGACAAACAGCAAAGGCTCTTGGTCTAGTTCGGGAAAATCGACTTCCAGAGTATAAATGGGAATTGGTTGATTACAGTATAATTCTACACTCAAATTTCCCGGAGTTGCAGACTTTGCTACTGCTTGGTTGCCATTTCCTTGTAATTTCAAAATACCTGGAGCTGGTAACTCACAATTAACCCTCAACTGCGTCAGATGATCTTCAGACTGGTATTCTACCCTCAAAGTCAGAGTACCAGCGCTGGTGAGCCATTGTCTTTCTACCACTGGATTGGTACAAGACACTGGTAAAGTCAAATTATCTAGCAATTGTTTAGCTGCTAGTAATGACAATGCCATCTGCTGACGTGGTTGTAAATCTGAGTAATCGTCCTGAATTTCAGGCATTGTATCCAGAGTATTCCCAGACCGATAGGTGCTTCTGAGAACCAATCCAGCTAAATCATTGACTGTCTGTGACTCATTGGGAAAAAAGCTCTCAACTACCTGAACTAGTTTTGCCCCTAGAGGTAGCGAAGATGTGATCAACCCTTGACATTTGGCCAATAATTCTTGGAAAACTTTCTCTGGTAAGGGGATAGGCAGATTCAGCTTTGACTGCTGTGCTATCCATCCCCAGTTGGGACTTAAAGCCAGTGATCTCTCTGCCAAAAATTCTGGATACTCTACTAATTGAGACTCCCAAGGAAATAAAGGAGGCTGGTTTTCGACTTCGATTTGTAACCGACGCTTGAGGACGGCTTGGAAACGTTCTTGCACAGTAGGAATTTCTCCCAATTGAAAGGTTTGGGGCATTCCTCCCAATTATGGCTCACCGCCTGTAAAGGCCGCTACCTCCTTGAGAGGATCGTCTACCCCGTCAATTTCCTCACACTGTACCAATTTAGGCTCGTTGGTGTTAGCTTTATTTGCCAATAACCAATCGAGTAAATCAGTTTGTGAGGATTCTGAGTCACTATTCATGAGTAGATGCACTTGATCCGGACACCAGGGAGTTACGAATTTCCCATGCTTGTTCCAGGATTTTAAACCATCGTTTTTGCAGTTGCGCTGTGGACAAACCTAAAGTTTTGGCAATTTTGTCATCTGGTTCTCCTTGTTGTTTCAATTCCAGTAACGAGCGCTGCTTCTCATCCAATTGCGTTGTATAATCTTGCCATTGCTGAGGAGTTAAACCCAAATTAGTGTGCAGTGAGGCTTCCAACCACTCGTGAACTAATTCCCAACGGTGTAACAAGGCAAACCGAATCAGATGATATTTAAAGCGTTGCTGTAAGTAGTCGCGCTGACGAGGAGTTAAACCCAAAATCGACTCAATTTCCTGAGTTGATAAATCCTGGAGACGGAGAGAGAAATAATCAGCACAATCAGATTGTTGCCGTTGTGCGAGATAATCCATTAATTCTGTAACCACAACCGAACGCAGAGTATCTTCTTCTGGTTCTGGTTCAGGTTGCATGGCCATTGCTGAACGCAATTGCTGCACTGCTGGTTCTTCCCAAGAACCGTCATTGTCATTTGAACTACCTTCTGCGGCTTGTTCAATATCTACGCTCGTTTCCTGGGGTTGCTGTTGCGAAAAAGTTTGCGCCCGCAGGATAATTAACTGCTGTTGTCGCCCTGGTAAGGGAATTCGCCGTTTACCATAGCGCTCAGTAAATGCCATGTACTCTGCCAATTCCAGCAGAGTTTGGGGACGATAAGTCGGACCCATCTGGTTTTCCCGGCGGAAAGCATTTAAAGCTTCCAGATAAAAACCCTGGAGGAAATCTTCAATAATGGTCAGTCGTCCTTGATAGCTCAACTGCCTTTGAGGAGGATTAATGTAGCGATAAATAATTGCACTCAGAGTACTGTGTAACTCAACCCTACCCCGACTTGAACCCAACTGATAGTACCTGAAACACTGTTGCAGCCGATGTCTGGCTAGAGAAATTGCCGAGCTTTGGACATCACCCGAAGCCTGGATACGTTTACTTTCTTGGCAAATCCGGTATACTTCAGTGGTAATTCTTGTGGCCACATCATGGCAATTCTGCTTGGAAGCTTTAGTTGATTCCTGAAGCTCTTGGTATAGGAGTTGAAATGTCCCCTCTACGCCGATAGAATTTTCTCCCTGAACGGTTGGGGTGGGAACTGTTGTGGTTGGAATTGTTGCGGTTGCGGTTGAATTCATAGTCTCGGTTTTCAAAAGACCCTAAAATACTTAAGTAAAACCTGTGACGACTGTGGGTGTTGGCTGTTGAGATTTGCGTATAAGCTAAACGCAGGCTAGTCCAGTAATTCGGATGTGCCTATTCTTATTGTTCCCATTGATGGGATAGTTCACAATTTGATAGATGCTTTTGCCATTACCCACCGAGTCGTTTACAAGTCATTATGGATTTAAAAACACAAATTGAATTGCTGATTAATAATGCACCCCGCGATGGCTTAACACCACATCTTGTTTCAGCAATTGCGCCTGTATTGATCTCGATCACTAAAAAATTACGCCATTCCCAGTACTATGTTCTTCAGAATTCAGAAAAGAGCTGGGTTTTAACTACATTGAGCAATCGGGCAAATCCAGGATTGGAAAGGCGTGTTGTCTACGCTTTTCCTACCATACAGGATGTCTCCCTAGTTTCACCTGCTGGGCTTGACCCTCAAATGCTAGCCAAAATTGTTCCTGTCACCCATATTTTGTTCCAATTGGTGGCATTAGAACCCGTAGATAGTGTCGTTTTTTTGGAAACGCCGGGTCAGACCACTCATACCTGTGAAATTACACGTTCAGAATTGCTTAATCTCTTGCAGCAACAGATAAAACAACAGCAACCGGGTAAACAAATACCTCCAGATATTGCATAAATAAAATTTGCAGTGGTGATTCATTAGATACATCTAATATCTCCACTGCAAAAACTGAAAAAATTAATTTAAAAATCTGAAATTTGTTAATAAAGTCGACTAAGTACGTAGTCAGCTATATTGATTAGTGCCTCGCGTGATTCGGATGGTGCGATCGCCTCCAGATGATCAACTGCTAATTTGGCATGGTAAGCCGCTAATTCTCGCGCTTGCTGTATACCTTGACTATCTTGAATCAGCTCTAGGGCTTTTTCTAAATCTCCTTCTTGCTCAAATTTCCGTTCAATGAGCGCTTCCAGGTCTGGTTTTTCCCCTAAAGCAAATAAAACGGGTGCAGTGAGATTACCACTTTTGAGATCAGATCCGGCTGGCTTACCCAAAGTATCTGTTGTACTGGTGAAATCTAAAATATCATCTACGATCTGAAATGCCAGACCGAGATGACGGCCGTAGTTGTACAGTTCTTCGGCAGTTTCTGGGGAAACGTCACTCAGTAACCCAGCGGCTTTGGAACTGTTGGCAATTAAGGAGGCTGTTTTGTAATAGCTCTTTTTGAGGTAAGTCTCTATAGAGATGCCATGATCAAAACAATTTATTCCTTGCTGAATTTCGCCGGTAGCCAGATCCATAATCACTTCCGAGAGTAGTTTCACCACCTCCAAATTATCCAAGTTGGCTAAATACCAGGACGATTGGGCGAAGAGAAAATCTCCTGCTAGGACAGCAATTCGATTACCGAACAGACTATGAACAGTAGGCACACCACGTCGCATTTGTGATTCATCTACCACATCGTCATGCACTAGGCTGGCTGTGTGAATCATTTCCGTGATTTCTGCTAGACGGCGGTGACGCAGCGTTATGTCTTTTTCTAACATTGTGGCCCGCGATATCAGCAGAACAATTGCTGGTCTGATACGCTTTCCCCCAGCTCCGAATAGATGTTCGGCTGCCATAAACAGGATGGGGTGGCGGTTTCCAACTAGCTGCTTGAGGTTATCTGCTAGTAGTCGCAGGTCTGCTTCCACAGGGGTAAACAGGGAGGTGGCTGAGGTCATGGATGGGCGGACTCTGGCTTAGGTTACGAAAGTTTACATATCCTACACTCATTTTAAGATAACGCTGTGCCAGCGCAAAGTTTTGATGAGAGAATACCCGCTTATTTCCGGTCTGTTTTGCAGAAACTGTGGAGATTGGTGAGAACTACAAATTGGATAGAATCCTTATGGCCACAGTCTAGAGCTATGCTTGGGCTTGATAAAAATATTTTATGCGTCAGACAAATATTTTTTTTAATATTTGTTGCCTACCTCATCCAAAGTCAAGAAATCAGAGTTAGTTAATATTTTTTGGATATTTTTGAGGTAGTACTACCTTTTGTGTGTTGTGTAAAGACTTTATGACCAGAAATTAATTGGTGTTTTTCTCACTAATTAATTTCTGGTCATCTGGATTATAAGTTACATATAATACAAACTTCTAAAGGCTCTATTTCAGTACCAGTTGAACAACATACACTCAGTCATACCAAGGCATCGCTAAGTTCTCCCAGCCTGGTTTTTCGCTATCTAAAAATTTTCCAATTTCACCCCAAACGGGGCTGAAAACTCAGGAGCATTGTGTTACGCTAAAATGTAGGAATTTAAAATTTTTCGGAAATCATTTTCCCAAGGTAAGCTATCTTTAGGTAATTTTACTCATCGGGTATTGAGTTTCTAAAATAAGTCGTCGCTGTCAATTAAGAATTAAGAAAATTATTTCTTTGTTCTTTGCAGGGCAATTAACCTTCATGGAGTGGAGCTTTGCAGTATCCTTATGGGTTTTCGCTGCGAGCTTTTAGCGTCTGTTAAAGGCTAATGCCACTCTTCTCATAGAGGTATGCCCTTAAATAATGCAGACTAACTAGACTGCTGAGGAGTGCAGTTAATATTGCTGTTTAGCAATTTAACTGCTGTAGTGTGTGTGGTCTGCAAAAAAAACTCAGTTGAATAATTTTAGTTAACCGTAGATAGTTGTAAATTTACGGAACAATTTTGTATATGAAACTACAGCCATCAAGGATGAACTTGGTTGGTTGAATTTCTTCTAATTTTAAAAAATTACATATTCCATAAAGAAGGGTGCTGGTAGAACGATGATTTACGGGAAGATGCCTATGTTGACTTTTATTTTAGCTGCTGGATATTTGTTTACAGTCTACCTATTATTAGCGCTGGCAAAGAGAATTGGCAAGAACTCTGCGGCTAAAAATTTACCTGCGACTAACCCAGAAAAACACGAGCCAAATATGTCACTAACTCATAATGTGACTGAGGTCGTTAATAGTCAATAGGCTTACATTGCTGGGCAAAAGTCAAAAGTCAAAATTTTAAAGTTGGGAAATGGCGGTATCAGTGAAATCCACACTCTCAACCGTGGGAGTGTGGCCTAGCCACTGCACACCAGATTTAGCAAACTGTTGTGGACAACCACTGACAGCAAAGCGAGTTGGGACTGGGGGGTGTGTATTACTTAAGCCGAGTAGGTCTAACTCTTGTTTACAAGCTGCGACAACGTGAACAGCTGGGTCCACTAATTTGACGGGAGAGGGGAGAAGCGATCGCAGTATTGGTGCAAGATGAGGATAATGGGTACAGCCGTAAACCAAGGTATCAATTTCTTGGTGTATTAATGGCTCTAAATATGCGCGTGCTACCTCAGTTGTGTAAGGGTCATGGATGCGATTTTGCTCAATCAGTGGCACGAACTCAGGACAACTAACTTGCCAGACATGGACATTCGGATCAATTTCGAGAATAGCATGGCGATAGGCATTACTTTTGGCTGTGGCTGGGGTAGCAATCACACCGATACGTTTTCCTTGCATTACTGCTGCTTTAGCTCCCGGTAGGATGACTCCGAGAATAGGCATACTAAACTCCCTACGGACTATTTCTAGTGCGAGGGCAGAACTAGTATTACAAGCCATAATCACCATTTTTACACGTTGCTGTTGCATCCAATGGAGGATTTCGCGCACATACTGCAAAATTTCGGCTTGTGAACGAATGCCATAAGGCAAACGAGCTGTATCTCCAAAGTAAATAATCGATTCATTAGGTAGATGGCGATAAAGTTGACGCAGTACTGTCAGCCCACCCACACCACTGTCAAAAACGCCGATTGGGGCGCGTTGAGGCTCTTGAGCCAGAAAATTGTCAAAATTGTGATCAAAAATAGAGGATGAATACACAGGTAGATATTGATTTGTGTTTTAGGATATAAAATACAAAATGTAGCAGAAAATTGGCAAGAATATTTGTCTACTTGGGGCATCAACTGTAAAGTGAGGCGAGGTCAAACTGGCGATGAGCTATTTGAGCCTAGAGTCCCCCTTTTTCTAAAAGGGGGGAGTATGTGAATTATCTTCGTAGCTGCTGGAGGATACCACGAGCGATCGCATCCGCCATTTGATTTTGGTAAGCTGTGGTTCTGAGCCTAGCAGCATCCTCAGAGCCTGTGACAAAACCCACTTCTACCAGAACAGAGGGCATAGAGCTTTTTCTGAGGACGTAAAATCTGGCTTGCCGCACTTTTCTATCTCGGATAGTGACATTTTGAAGAATGCTGTTATGAATTGAGCCAGCTAGACTCTGACCACTATCGTAATAATATGTTTCCAAACCATTGACATCCGGACGACTCATACTGATGGAATTAGCATGGATGCTGACAAATAAATCAGCCCTCGCTCGGTCAGCTAAATCCACTCGTCCTTGCAGGCTGACAAAATAGTCTGAATCCCTCGTTAGTACAGCTTGTACACCATTTTGCTCTAAAATCGCAGCTATCCTTTTGCTAATGGGCAAAGCTACATCTATCTCACGCAGAGCTCTAATACCAATTGCCCCTGGGTCTCTCCCACCGTGTCCAGGGTCAATCATCACTACAACTCTGCTTTTAGATACTGGACGTGGCGGCTGGGTTCTGGGTGAGCGAGGAGCCGTTGAACTTGGGAGTTGCCCTTGGGTTGGTAGTGGTAGAGGTGGTAACGTAACTGGGGGTACTGGGAGTGAAGTCGTACCCCGACGAGAGCCTTGTAATTGTAGAGCCAAAAGCTGGTTACTGACTTGGTTTAGTTCCCCAATTTGCACGCCCGATGCTGGTTGCACCAAGACAACCACCGTATTGTTTTGAGGTTGCAAGCGTACGCGGAGGATGGGACTATTGGCACTAAAATTTGGGCCTTTAACGTTGGCAGCTAACTTAGCATTGGGAATAGTGATTCGGAACAAACCAGAGGATCTATCCCAGCCACTAGTGGCATTTACTGTTTTATCGGATCTAATCAGTAACTGCGTATCATTACTACCTAATTCCACAGACTGAATGGTGGCTGGGGAACTATTGGCAACTAGTATGTTGGGAGTGGACGGAGCTTCGGGCTGATTGTTCGGCGAGTTGTTAGAATTATTATTTCCCGGTAATTTGACAACACGAGAGGGTAAAACCACCAAACCGCCACCGCTACTGTTGGTTGCGCGCCAATCTGGGCTATCTTTGCTTACCCGCAAAGTCATGCGGACACCAGGTGGTTGGCTGTTTAAGGGAGTTAATTCGATGCGATTTACACCATGTCTGTTAATTTGACTATTTCGCTGCGTCAGACTCGGTGATAAACTCGCGTTGGCAATATCCATAAAAATGGTATTGCGATCGCTGCTGCGATTAATTTTAACTTGAGGATTGCCCCCACTGGTGCGAAGAAACAACCCATCACCTGTTACCTGTAGGTTCTGAATTTGAATTGTTCCTAGTGTGGCGCTGGCAACTTGATTAGAGAACTCCGGTTTGGTATCAGCATCCGAGTCAACAGTTACCACATTGTAGACATTTCTGGCAGCAGATGCTGCTTGGCTGGACTGCGGCACTCTAGGCAAAGGGCTAGCCTCAGCCCCAGACTCTGCTGTTGGCCTTGGTAATTGTACCCTCCAGCGATTGCCACTCACGTTTTCAAATTGCACCTGCTGGGGGTCTAGGGTATAGCCAGGAGTAAGTTCCACAACTAGGCGCGCTGTTTGTGGATCAAACTGCCCCACGCGGACAGCACGAATTGCACCACCTATCTGCTGTGTGGACTGCGGCCGCCCAAAGGTCGTACCAGGTAAATCAATGACCAGACGTGTAGGATTGAATATCAGTTGTGCTTGGGGTTGAACAGCGCCGGTTGTGTTAATTTCCAGACGATTTTGATTGGCATCAAAACGCCAAGATTCCAGTCTTGCTGCTACAGCCGGCGACGATAGTAAGACGATAGTTCCTACAGTACTGGGTAGTAACCAGTGTAATTTCACAATCCTTTCTCCTGATTCGCGTTCATGGGAGCCATCAATATCTCAACATATTGGCTAATCGTCACACTGTTACAACCTAATCTTGCTCTTTGATACTTCTGTGACTTTTGTACTGGTATAAAGACACAATTAATGGCTTAAATTGCTAGTATGCCCTCTAACTTTGCCATCCTATCAGGATATGATATTCACGAGTGTAAAGTATTTCAGATGCAACAAAAGAATAACCAAAATTAACCACACTCTGTCAATATTTGTGAGTCATACTTGAATTAGCCTTTTTATTGGTAATGATTTGTCTAATGTCTGGGTGGTAATCAATGTTTTGAGTGAAAAACCTTAACTACTTTTAATTGATCTAGTCAAACCTGCACTCGCTCATGGGTAATGGATGTAAAGTATCTAAATTAACATTATAAAGCGGAAGAAGACTGGCAAAATATAACATTTTGAATGCTAATACTAGTGAGACAAAAACTTAAATTGATAGTCTTCAAGGACGGAGATTTAGAGATTATGTTTCCTGAGACTGGGGATTGAGTATTGGGTAGTGGAGATTGAATATCAAAAACACTCTTTCTTCGTCCCTCGCCCCTAGTCCTTAGTCCCCATTCCCTAAACCCTTAACTTACTTAGGTTTTTGATGAATTATCCCCATAATCTGGGCTGTCTTCCTGATTCTTACCATCATTGACGGTAGACACTATCGATGAAGGTTTTTCGACGAACGGTGTCCCAGTCGCTGCGTCTAAAATCAGTTTGTCTGGGTCTGTTACCAAGTTATCTGATTCGGGAAATACGAACCGTAACAGTGGGGGAGCTAAAAAGGTCGTAGTAATCACCATCATGATAATTGCCGCCCCCAGTGATTTAGAAAGAACACCGCTAGCCGCACCGACACCAGCAAAGACTAACCCGACTTCACCACGAGGAATCATCCCCACACCAATGGCTAAACGGTTGATTTGGGGTTGACCAAAGACACTACAACCTGTAATCACTTTACCGATAATGGCCACGGCGATCAGGAAAATTGCCATAATTAAACTACTCGATTGCTAGGGATGGCTGGGTTCAATACTCCCAAGTCGGTTTTTGCCCCAACAGTCACAAAGAAAATTGGCACTAGTATATCGGCAATAGGTATAACTTGCTTTTGCAATTCTTTGCGTTGATCTGTTTGCTCTAAGACTAAACCCGCCGCAAAAGCTCCCAGAATTGCTTCTAAATGGATAATGTAGTCCAAGTATGCCATAGCAAAGGCGAAGATCAATGCTAGCATTATTAGTTTGCCACGTATTTTGAGTTGATCAGCGATCGCCAGAAAGCTTTTATTGAAAATATTACCTAGTACCACTGCACCCACAAGAAAACCAGTGGCACTGATAATCAGATAGATGACGTTGCTCACGTCTACTGCGCCATCTTTGGCCTAATAAATTATTTTGTGCTGTCAGTCAATGAAATCAGGCGTTGCCAGTAAAATTCGGAGACTGGCACAACAGAGAGTCTAGGAAGCCGCAACAAGTCAAAATCTGTAAATTCTCTATTTTGCTTAACTTGGGCTAGTGCAAGAGGTACAGAGACTCTTCTGAGTGCCTTGACATCGACAACTACGCGTTTAGCATCGTTTAATTTTG
The DNA here is from genome assembly GCA_035638855.1 of Nodularia sp. (in: cyanobacteria). Taxonomy (GTDB): domain Bacteria; phylum Cyanobacteriota; class Cyanobacteriia; order Cyanobacteriales; family Nostocaceae; genus Nodularia. Next base: position 34,639 of record DASQZD010000059.1, read on the forward strand.
GATCAGCATAAGGTTGATTGATTACCTCTGCTATACCTATAATCTGTCGTTCTTGGCCTGTATGATAGATAAATGCCAAGTCGCCACGAAGCATATTCCGTAAATGTTTGAGCGCTAGAGCATTGTTGACCCCATCCCAAACTGTACTACCATCTTGTTCTAAATTAAAGTAGGAATATTTTTCTGGTTCAGTTTTCAGCAGCCAGTATGCCATCAAAGTATCTCCACAAGTTTTAATTGAATTTTTTTAGTTTCCAAAAATGTAACCGTTCCTAGTTCAGACTATGGCAGTGTCAAACTAAGAACATATCAGAAAGTGCTGAATGCTGAAGCGCAAAGAGGGGTGTTAACCTGTGCCGATTACTGACAGAGGTGATGCATCGCTTCTGCACAAGGCAGTGCTATTAGCAGATGTAAAATCTTTTTTTGAGGAGTGCAAATTTTATGTATAGACCCGCTTTATCCGGTTCTTGGTTTCGGGCTGAGAACTGTTGGCAAATCCTACCATTAGCTTTGCTAGTATGTATAACTTTTATCCCGTCTGGGTTAGCCCAACAAACAGAAAAATTGTTGCGAACTATGACAGTTAGCGGTCGCGGTGTAGAAACAATTCCTACGACACTGACACAAGTTAGTATGTCTGTGGAGATTCAGGCTAAAACGGCAGAGTCAGCACAAGAACAAGCGGCTCGCAAATCATCAGCTGTGGTCGCTTTACTCAAAAGCCGAAATGTCGAAAAATTGCAAACTACTGGCATCCGCCTCAATCCAGTTTATAGTTACACCGATAATGTGCAACGAATTACTGGATATACTGCTAATAACACTGTGAGTTTTCGGATTGCGACCGATAAAGCGGGTACGCTTTTAGATGAAGCTGTCAAAGTCGGTGCAACACAAATTAATGGTGTTAGTTTTATTGCTAGTGATCAGGCGATCGCATCTGCTCAACAACAAGCACTCAGACAAGCCACCCAAGATGCCCAACAACAAGCTAATGCTGTTTTCAGTACACTAAATTTCCAAGCTAAGGAAGTGGTAAGTATTCAAGTCAATGGTGCAAGTGCGCCCCCACCACCTATGTTGCAGCGTGCTGAGGCTTCTAAGTTAAGTAGCGCAGATGCTTCCACCCCTGTAATTGGTGGTGAACAGCAGGTAGAAGCATCGGTGACACTGCAAATTAGTTATTAGTCATTAGTCATTAGTCATTGGCAATGATTAATGCTTAATGCAATTATTAAAAATGTTCTGAAGGCATATCTGACATACCCCCTTCTCCATCTCGCTTGGAACCTAACAAATCTAGTTGGTCTACTTGAATAACTGGTGCAGAGCGCTCTGCACCAGTTTGGCGATCGCTCCATGTGTCAAACTTTAAGGAACCTTTGACTCCAATTAAGCTACCTTTACGGACATAGTTGCCGGCTACCTCTGCGGTTTTTCCCCATAGTTCTAAATTGAACCAGTCAGGTTCATCGCTGTTACGGGATTTACGTTTAACTGCTAATGTTAATCTACACTTAACCGTACCAGACTCAAAATATTTAATATCTGGATCGCCGCCGACACGACCAACAAGGGTGACAATGTTAATGCTCATGGCTCTGACCTCTTAGTACAAAAATACTGATATATTTTGATTTTGATCATAGCTAATTGTGAAGCTATTTAAAAATATGTTAAAAACTTAACAGTAAAACTGCGTATAAAAATGAGATAAATGACTCAGACAAATGAAAAAAATATCGGGATTTATGGAAGTAGTTAGAGAATAAATATCAACAACATAGACACATTCGACCTAGCAATTATTGATCAAAGTCCTCAGAAAATCGCTGGACTGCTGGACTCAAGGTAAAAAACGTAATAAAATCCACCACTATTAACTCTAACAGTTTTTAGCCAAGAAGTATCGTAAAAAGGGGGCGTAGAAACGCGTGGGGCTGTTTAGGAATTTTCGCTCATCATGGGACATGGGTATCGACCTCGGTACTGCCAACACCCTAGTTTATGTATCTGGTAAAGGCATTGTACTCCAAGAACCTTCTGTGGTTGCTATTGATCAAAACACAAAGATCGCACTGGCAGTGGGGGAAGAAGCCAAAAAAATGCTCGGACGTACACCGGGAAATGTGATTGCCCTCCGTCCCTTGCGTGATGGAGTGATCGCTGATTTTGATACAGCCGAGCTGATGTTAAAACACTTTATCCAACGGGTAAACGGGGGTAAATCACTGATTTCACCGCGAATTGTCATTGGCATACCCAGTGGTGTTACAGGGGTAGAAAGACGGGCGGTGATGGATGCAGCTACCGAAGCTGGAGCCAGAGAAGTGTATTTAATTGATGAGCCAATGGCAGCAGCAATAGGAGCTGGGCTACCTATTTCCGAGGCCACAGGCAATATGATTGTTGATATTGGCGGCGGCACAACAGAAGTTGCAGTGCTAAGTTTCCAGGGTACTGTCATCAGTGAATCAGTTCGCATCGCTGGTGATGAGCTGACTGAATCCATAATTGTGTATCTGAAAAAAGCTCATAACTTGGTGATTGGAGAATGGACTGCTGAAGATATCAAGATTCGCATTGGTTCGGCTTATCCGACTGATTATGATAAGGATGCCATCATGGAAGTCCGAGGCGTACACTTGCTTTCTGGTTTACCAAGAACTGTCACACTCAAAGGGGCAGAAATTCGTGAATGTATGTTGGAACCACTAGGAGTGATCATAGAAGCTGTGAAGCGGACACTGGAACGCACGCCTCCAGAATTAGCCTCAGACATTATTGACAGAGGAATTATGATCGCTGGTGGTGGTGCTTTGCTCAGAGGCATAGATAGCCTAATTAGCCATGAGACTGGGATTGTCACCCACATTGCAGCTGATCCTCTCTGTTGTGTTGTGTTGGGAACAGGTCGTGTGTTAGAAAACTTTGAACAGCTAGAACGTGTTCTTAGTGGGCGCTAGGGCAATAGTTAGTCAGTGAAAGCAGATATTGGGTTCTATTTGGGTTGGATTTGAATTTCATGTCAATAGAATCTCAAATTTTTAGAATTGATAAACTTAGGTATAGATGGTTACTGTACGTCGTTGGTGGGAGAGTAAATTACTACAACTCGGTTTACTAACTGTAGTAGTGAGTAGTGCCTGGATCTTGAGACAGACTCAGGGTCATTTCGTGCTGGAAATGTACCAATTTGTCAGCCGTCCGTTGCAAATGTTACAAACAGGGCCAAGTCCAGAAGAACGTCTGAATGATGCCCGCTTCTTGGAGTTGCAAACCCGTATAGCTGATTTAGAAAATCAAAATCAAAAGCTCCAAAGTTTATTAGGCTACGTTAAGAAAGCGCCAGTCTCATCACAGCCAATTACAGCGCGGGTAGTGGGACGTAGTGCTGACCATTGGTGGCAACAAGTTACCCTCAATCGTGGCTCGAATGCGGGGATTAAAGAAGGCTTTATTGTCAAAACTGATGGCGGCTTAGTGGGTTTGATAGAGAATGTAACTCCTCATACTAGTCGTGTGTTGTTAATTAGTGACCTCAAGAGTCAAGTGGGTGTAACAATTAACCGCTCTTCAGCTAAGGGTGTTTTGCGGGGAGATGCTTCGGCAGAAGCTGTGCTGGAGTTTTATGAAAAAACTCCCAATGTTAAAGTAGGAGATTTAATTTCTACATCTGCCTATAGTCAAAAATTTCCTCCTGGTGTGCCAGTAGGACGAGTTAAGTCTCTAAATTTAAAGCAATCTCCAGCATCAGTGGCACAAGTTGAGCTTTTACCGCCGATACTGTCATTGGATTGGGTAGCTGTATATCCCACGCCGGTTGCCGATTAGGCATAGCCGACAAACCCAGAATTGGCAAATCAAAACTTTAGTTAGATTATTGAAAATCTCTGACAATAATGAAGATGCCTTCATTTAGCGGTAGCAGGCATGGCAAGCCTAAAGCGCCACAGCGAAAATTCCAAATGTTAAATAACGCTCTTGCGTCTTGCCATCCCGCTATACTTAAACTGCTAAATTGGGCAGTAACGGTTGGATCTGTGTTGTTTTGTTTAATGATGTTACCAACCCGCTTTTTGGGAATGGAATTATTGGGAATTGGGCCTAATTGGCTGTTAATTTGGGTGGTGGCTTGGAGTGTGAAGCGCTCGGTCTGGGAGGGAATATTCGCGGGTATAGTTCTGGGACTACTTCAAGATGCTATGACATCACCTGACCCTACCCATGCGATTAGTCTGGGTTGTGTCGGGTTTTTGACTAGTTGGTTAAAAAAGCAGCGTTTTATCCAAGAAGATTTTATTTCTATTGCTTTAATTGTCTTTGTGATGGCAGTTGTGGCAGAAACTATCTTTGGATTGCAATTAAGTTTGATGAGCAATGCCTACGGCGGGCCAAGCCTACGCAAAGTGGAATATATTTGGGCATATTATCAACGGGGCGCTCTGGCTTCTGCCATTCTCAGTAGTCTTTGGGCCCCTGTCGTTTACTATCCCTTAAATATTTGGTGGCAAAAGATTAAATTGTTAGAGCAGGGTTAGGGAATAACCAATAATAGCGGCTAAATATTACTGTTTAAGTATCACGACAGCAGCAGCTAACGTGCAAAATATTGAAAGTACCGCCCAAAATTATGGATAATTTCCCAGTGGTTGCTCAATCAAATGTATCTCTAACCAATGATAATCAGGAAAATGGGCTGATATTGCGAACTGACAAAAGCCCTCCGGGTATCCAAGAAATAGCGCTGGCGCGATCGCCTGTTGAATCTGATTCACCAGAAAAACAGAACATAGGTAGTGACTTTGACCGGGCGATGATGCAACGGTGTTTGGCACTGGCGCGCCGTGCTTTGGGTCGCACTTCACCTAATCCCCTAGTGGGGGCGGTTGTTGTTCAAGATGGAGAGATAGTTGGAGAAGGGTTTCATCCCTGTGCTGGTCAGCCTCATGCAGAAGTTTTTGCTTTGAAAGCAGCAGGTGTGGGCGCGGACTCAACCGAAGAAAATCGCACTCATGGTGCCACGGTCTACGTTAATCTTGAACCTTGTAATCATTACGGACGCACTCCCCCTTGTTCAGACGCGTTAATTGCAGCTGGTGTGGCTAAGGTAGTTGTCGGTATCGTTGACCCCAATCCCTTGGTGGGTGGCGGAGGTATTGCTCGTTTACGTGCGGCTGGTGTGGAGGTCGTTGTGGGAGTAGAAGCTGAAGCCTGTTATCAACTTAATGAAGGTTTTATTCACCGCATTCTCCATAAACGACCTTTGGGGATTTTGAAATATGCCATGACTTTAGATGGCAAAATTGCTACTACTTCTGGTCACAGTGCTTGGGTGACAAACCAAGATGCTCGTAGTGAAGTTCATCAACTGCGAGCAGGGTGTGATGCCATAATTGTCGGTGGTAATACAGTCCGAAAAGATAATCCTTACTTAACCAGTCATCAGGTAGGAGCGCATAATCCCCTACGGGTGGTGATGAGTCGTCAGCTCAACTTGCCTGAAGATGCCCGCCTGTGGCAAACTGCGGAGGCTCCCACTTTGGTATTTACAGAGTTGGGAAGTTCACCTGAAGTCCAAAATTTCTTGCGCCAACAGGGAGTTGAGGTGGTAGAGTTAGCATCCCTGACACCAGATTTGGTGATGGCACATTTATACGATCGCGGTTTTTGTAGCGTGCTATGGGAGTGTGGCGGTACTTTGGCGGCTAGTGCGATCGCTCAAGGTGCAGTACAAAAAATTCTGGCTTTTATTGCTCCTAAAATCATTGGTGGTAGTCATGCGGCTACACCTGTAGGTGATTTAGGTTTGACGATCATGACCGAAGCCCTGAACTTGGAACGGGTTCGTTGGCGTGTTGTCGGTTCTGATTGTTTAGTTGAAGGTTATTTGCCTCAAAAAAACTCATAGTTGATAGTCCATAGTCAATAGTTTTGGCTATTGTCTGTGGGCTTGATCACTGGCGTTCATAAGCAAGATCACGTATGAGAGTAAGGCGCGATTGAACGTAGTCACTGAGGTAATCAGTTTCGTTAGGATCTAACAATGCTTGCTTTGTCGTCTGTTTTACCAGCCATTGTACCAAGCTAGCATCGTCCATCTGCAATAGAATCTTGGTTTGAGAATTTTCAACTACAGACCAAAGCTGGCGCAGAATATTAGGAGTCATTAAGACCTCAAGTTTATCATTAGCTTAGTTGTTTTTAGATTACACAATTTAGGCGGCGGATTACGTCTGAATATACAAGCTGAGACAACTATTATTAAAAACTTAATAAAGGGAGTTATAAGTTTATGAAGATTAAGTATTGTTTCACTACATTCATAAATTAACAAAAAGTTACTCAAAAACTTTTTAGAGTATGGTAACTGTGATTGATTGTTGTTTTAATCAAGTTTATAGTTAATGACAAATTATTTATAATTGTCTCTTATTTTGTCGCCTTTGATCTATTCGATGTTTGCGAAATACAACGGTTTGCTAGTGAGTGTACTACATTAAAGAATAATCAACCACAGATGAACACAGATGAACACAGATGAACACAGATGAATCCAGATTTATCTGTACTTTGTCTAAATGAAAGCTTCTGTATATAGCAATTTCTAATAAGTTACTAATATAAAGATCCCCGACGAATTGTACAAGTCGGGGATCTGAGCTTTTCTATGTTTGCTACTTCTGTTGGCTCTGAGTAGCATTCTGGGAAGTTTTACACAGGATTATGTCCGGATACGACGATGAAACCGACTGAATCAAGCCGAATCTGAGGCTGGCGAATTCCGTCTAAAATGGCTGTACTCAATGCGCTTTCTATTTGCAATTCTTCAGCAAGTACAGAATCCTCATTTTGCCGTTTTAAACGCAGCTTTAATTGCTCTTCTTTTTTGTTCAATTTCTGCTCCGCAACTTGAGCATATTGTTCGTGGAGTTTAATAAAGTCAGGATGGTTTAAGAGTAATTCTCCAGAACTACTACGGGCTTGAAGACAGAAATTCTTCCACTGGCTAGCATCAACAAAAGCATCAATCATTCCTAATCGCTCTTTTGCTAGATTAAAATCTCTGGCTCTATCACTGTTTCTATCTTTATAAGGTCGTTGTAGGATATTTAAGAGCGATTTATCTTCAACTAAACTCATGGGATTACAGCGACCATCAACAAAGATAGTTTCTAACATGGGGGGAAATAAAGCATCAACCCGCCGCTTCAAGGTTTTGAATTGGGAATTATCTAGTTTGTGGGTTGTTAAAACCTGCTTGACGGCTTCTAAATGTGTTTCCACTACAAAATTGAATCGGAAACCAAACCATTCCTTACCTTCGGTAGCATCCCAAGTTTCATCGGTGCGCCAGACAGCAAAAGCTTTACCTCTATCATCGCAATTTATATGGCTGACGAGTGCTTCTACCAATCCTTCGCCAATACGAAAGAGTTTAGTACCAGAATTTTGGTTTGCTATCCGGCGATTGTAAGTCCCAAATTGCTCTGTATTATTATTCGCAAAGTGAGTTTTTAACTCATCTAGAGAAACCAAAGTGCGCGTTGTGGGTTGATAACGCTTAATTTCTGCTGAATTGGGATTATTAACTGATTTAAATCCCAGTGCATCACACATCCAGCCTTCAACTGCTTGTTTAATTTCTACATGACTAGCATCGTAATCATCGAGGTCTTGAAAATATTGGGTGGTATCTTCGTCGAGAATATCAATTTCATCGAGTGCAGTTTGCTCGCTAATTTTCAAGGTTTCGGCGGTGATTTGTTGCTGAATTGGGGAAATCATTGCCAATAATCCCGCAGCACCTGATTGAAACAAAGCTGTTTCTAATTCTTGCAGTTTCTCATCTACATAAAATTGTAGACTGGCGATTGATCTTTCAAAGATGTCAAACCCATTTTTTAGAACTTGATACCAAGCATTTTGTTGGCTATCTTCTAAGAAAGGACCAAGCAAGGCATAAGATTGAATTCCAATTTTACTGCCAATGCGGTCAAATCTGCCAATTCTTTGCTCTAATTGATTCGGTGACCAAGGCAGGTCAAAGTGAATGAAGCAGTCGGCAAATTGCAGGTTTAGTCCTTCTTCGCCAGAGCGATCGCATACTAAAATAAAGCAGTCAGGATTATTCTGGAATTTAGTTAAATTTTCCGCAACTTTTTCTCGTGGTTCCCCTAATTGATGGCTGGCGACTGTCTCTGCACCAAAGCTATTAGCTAAACGTTGGACAATTTGTTTACCAGATTGGACAAAACTTGTAAATACGACAATTTTAGGCAGAACATCCCCAGGAATAGGTCTGCGAATTCTATGCTGTATTCTAGTGATTAATTCTGGTTTATTTCTACGAACACTTGCAGAAATTTTGAAGTAGGTAGCTAGCTGATTTAGCAGCACTGTATTCAAATTTTCTGTGCGTTCTCCCTCATCTACAGGTTGACGCAGAATTTTTAAACAGGATTCCAGAATTTCTTCTTCCCCTGCAAATTTAGGGGTTGTAGTTAAGATGCGAAGCTCATTTTCTTTGAACTCTGGGATGAGTTGAGATGGGGTTTTACCTGTGATACGGGCGTTAATTACTTGTTCTAAAATTCCTAACCAAGTACCAGAGGCGAGGAATAACAGCAGAAAAATTTGCTGATAGGGCTGTTCTTTCGGGGCGACAGTACGCCATTGTTCGATGAGTTCGTGAAGATCAAGCGATCGCTCATCTAAATCATATTCTTCTTTTGGTGTCACATCACGATCAAAGATGACATCTTCCACCGCAGCGCGACGGTTACGCAGCATTCGCCGATGTAGCCGATAGGTTTCACTAATGTGGCTGCGAATGGCTGGGATAATTTGCTCTCTTTCAGTGGATTTGGCTTTTAGAGACTTTTCTAAATTGTCCGCTTGATTGATCAAATACTCATCCTCAGCAAACAGATTTCGCAGTTCCTTGAGGTGAGTGTTCAGAACACTGTCATTTGCACCTTCTTGAAAAGAAAGGAGAAATCTGCCGATTTTCTGACAATTTGACACCCTGGCGCGAAAACCTGCCAAATCATGTAATTTATAGGTTACTGGATCGAGCAGATGCAACATTGCCAGAAAATCTTGCTCATGGTTGAGGACAGGAGTAGCGGATAATAACAGCAAGCGATCGCTTTTATGAGCCAGATTTTTACAAGACTCAAAACGCTGACGCACCGCTGCATCCCTAGAAGTCGCCATCGCTGCAATATGGTGGGCTTCATCTAAAATTAAGCAGCCGATATTCGCTTTCTGGTTGATTTTATGGACATCTTCAAGCGCCACCACCACCACCCGTTTACCAAAATGGGAGATGTAAAATTTATTTTCTAACTCAGCCCGCCATTGTGGGAGCAAATATTGCGGAACCAGCACAACCGCACCTTTTTTCGGTTCATCTATGAGGAATTGACGGAGAATCGCACCCGCTTCGATAGTTTTTCCGAGTCCCACCTCATCTGCTAATAAATAGCGCTGAATAGGGTCTTCCAGTACCCGCCGGATAACTTCAACTTGGTGAGGATAAAGTTCAATGTTCCCCGAAATCAGCCCTCTCATTCCGCGACTGACAGCGCGTTGTTTAATCAGAGATTTAACAAAAGTTAATCTTTTGTCATGAAAGTAGGGTGTTTCGTGACCCTTCATAGCCAGAGTTTCAATCGGGTCTGTGATGGGTATATTACAACGAACATAAATTTCTTGTTCCGTGGCAATTGTCGTCTTCTTGTCGGGTAAATCAATTTGATACATTTCTGCATCTTCATCCCACGTACAAATTCGGCCAATTAACCATGTATCCTGGGTCGGTGAGCTAATGTAGCATCGCGTTTGAGGCTGAAGTTTAACCTGAGAGAGGGAATCTAGAGGTAAAGTTTTTTGGAGGCGTTGCCCTCCTGAGCAGAAATACTCAACCATCACGTCAGGTTGAGATATCTCAGTAACTTTTCCTATTCCCAAATAGTTGTTCTGGGACTGCACCAGTGAACCAAGCTCAATCATAGTTCCAGTTATCTGAAGATCCTAAGAGAAATTACTACGCCAAGAGCAATAGCAGCTCTCCACACTAGCGTGATAACCCAGTTCTGGCAACTTGAAGAAGAGACAAGCCAGAGTTTGTACACGTCGAAAGTCAGATTAACCATGAGGCTCTATCGTTATGATGAAGTCAGAAGAAAATTAACGCAACCTCAAATTAATCTTGGTAAAGATACATAATGCTGACGACAGTTGTGGTAATTAACACTATCATCTCACTGATACTATTCTACATAGCTTGGCGAGTGTCGAAACTAAAGCAGTGGATAGGACGCATAGCTGATAAACTGAACACCTATGAACGTCATACTCATGTGGTTCTGTATAAAGCACCTGAAAATATTGATATTAGCCAGCAAAAGATTTATAGCCTGCGCCAGGGAAACCAAATGCTACAGGTACAAATGCAACAAGTACGTCAAATTATCAGCCTGTTATTGCTAGGAAAGCGATTCTGGGGGCGCTCTTTTGGCGGGATAGGGTTGACATCAAGAAAAAATACAGTCGCCAAATAAAAGCAACATTTCCGGCTGATATATTGTCAAGATACATTAAATAAATAGAATCATTTCTATCTCGCTAGGGTAAAAATCACGCCTAAAATAGGTGTAAGGAGAGAAATAATTAAGATGTCTAATAACCGTTCTGGAGTATTTGTTGGCGGTTTCATGCTGGGAGCTACGATTGGTGCTTTAACTGGGTTGCTCGTAGCCCCGCGTACAGGGCGCGAAACGCGGAAACTTTTACAAAAGTCTGCTAATGCTATCCCGGATTTAGCAGAAGATTTATCAACAAGTGTACAAATTCAGGCAGATCGACTTTCTGCCAGTGCCGTGAGAAATTGGGATGATACCTTGGAGAAATTACAAGATGCGATCGCAGCTGGTGTAGATGCTAGTCAACGCGAAAGCCAAAATTTGAAGCAGCAACAAGCTCAAAAAGGCTCAGATTCTGTTTCTCAGCAATTCTAACGCTCATAGATGCCATTACCGTGATTGATCCCCTGTTTTGGTTGGGACTGTCTTTATTATTAGTCGCCGCTAGTCTGACTGCTGTATTGGTAGCGGCTATACCCGCTTTGCAGGAGTTAGCCCGTGCTGCGCGCAGTGCAGAAAAGCTGTTTGACACTCTCTCACGGGAGTTACCACCTACTTTAATTTCCATCCGCCAAACTGGCATGGAAATCACAGATTTAACCGATGATGTCAGTGAAGGTGTACAAAGCGCCGGTAAAGTCGTTAAGCAAGTTGACCAAAGTCTAGATAGTGCGAGAAAACAAGCTAAAAATGTGCAAATAAGCACTCTTAGCCTAGTTGTAGGTGTTAAAACCGCTTGGAAGTCCTTTACACGCCCAAAACCCGCGAGGCGAGTTGAACGCCTACCAATTGAAAAACCACCCCTAACGTTGCGAGAAAGAGAAATTAAGAAGGGAGTGGGGAGTAGAGAGTAGGAAGTAGGGAGTATGGAGTATGGAAGAAGTTTTTCCTAATGACCAATGACTAATGACTAACCTTTGCTTAAATACCTTAGATTAGAGTAAAGTAAACAAGTGTAAAGAAGTATCACTTTTCTTATACTCTTTTAAAACCACTTGTTCACTTCTACTGTCTATATTTATATAAGAACGTCCATGCAGTCTTGTTTTTGGCGACGAACTCTGGTAGCTATTGCTGTATTTTTCTTGGCTGGGTCAATGTGGGTAATGCACTCACCCCCGGCACTGGCTTATGATAATCCTGACTTATTACCCAACTTTCAAACTCCAGTTATAGATTTAGCTAAAACTCTCTCAGATATTCAAGAATCAGAACTGGTAACAGATTTAGAGCAATTTGAAGGTCAAACTGGCTGGAAACTGCGAGTATTAACCCAGTATGACCGCACCCCGGGTCGAGCAGTAATTAATTATTGGGGTTTAGATGATAAAAGTATTTTGCTAGTTGCTGATTCTCGTGGCGGTAACATTCTCAGCTTTAGTGTGGGGGATGCCGTTTATGAACTTCTACCCCGGACTTTTTGGATAGAATTGCAAACCCGCTTCGGAAATCTGTATTTTGTCCGAGACGAAGGCGAAGACCAAGCCATTTTGCAAGCCTTAAGTTCAGTTAAAGGCTGTTTGCTTCAGGGTGGTTGCTCGGTGGTTCCTGGATTACCGAAGGAACAATGGATACTGACACTCATTACCTCAGTTGTGGGGGGAATAATTTGTGGATTTGCAGCTCACCCCCAAAAAGAAGGACAAAGTTTTTCTTGGCAATGGGCGTTAATTTTTTCACCTTTGTGGGGAATTTTGTTTATTGCCTTTGGTATTGGACCAGTGGTGACGCGTACCAACGATTGGTTGCCTCTAGTTCGCAATATCTCTGGTTTTTTGATTGGCGCTTTAGTCGCGTTCCTGTCTCCTCTTTTGACTCGTTCTTCTAATGCTGAGTCGTGAATTTGTTCAGTGCTGAGTAAAAATCAAAATACTCAGCACACAGTGTTGCTGAAGCTGATAAGCTGAAAGCTGGTATCTCAGAGCTGAATAAGAATGGAATGGCACGTAACTGATGCTCAAAGTTTAGCAATCATTGATAGTGAAATAGGTGATCATGTTTTTTCACCCGCAGAGTATGAGATTGTCCGGCGGGTGATATATGCTACGGCTGATTTTGAATATAAATCTCTGATTCACTTTTCTGAGCGTGCTTTACAAGCTGGTGCAGCAGCTTTGGCGGCACGCACTACAATTGTGGTAGATGTGCCAATGGTACAGGTAGGTATTGCCCAGGATATTCAAAATACTTTTGCTAATCCAGTCTATTGCAGTCTGGAAACTGTGACACGTCCCCAAAAAGAAAAATCTCGTGCGGCTTGGGGAATTGAAACTTTAGCCAAGCGTTACCCAGAGGGGATTTTTGTGGTGGGTCAAGCGCAAACAGCGCTGACTGCTTTGGTGGAGTTAATTGCATCTGAAGAAATTCAGCCGGCTTTGATAATTGCGACTCCAGTGGGATTTGTGAATGCGGATAAGGCTAAGGAGGGTTTGCAAGATTCTCAAGTTCCTCACATCATCATTGACAGTCGCAAAGGTAATGCAGTTGTAGCATCTGCGATTGTTGATGGACTAGTGGATTTGGCTTGGCAAGCCTATGGACAGGAGAGAGTTAACTCATAAATTAATAATTAATTTATGGCTACTTTTTGATTTGGAATAATCTACTCAGGGGGTGAACCTCGACTAATGTATACTTTTCCCGAAGTTGTTCTCGTACTTTTACCGCTGGCTCTAAAATAAAAACAGTATTAAAACCATCAGGGATTGTCAGATCATTTTTGATAATTTTAAACTTTGTATCTGAATCAACTAAAAAACTGATGGACAAAGCCCTATCTAAATTGGTTACCAGAATGAGTGGAGAATTTGCTAAATTGATAGTCTCAGCAATCTTGGGAAAATGGGGACTATCAAATGCACTCCAAGACTTTGATTGAGAAATTGTCAGGCAAGAACTAATACCACACACAACTAGCACTGATAGAGCGAATTGTCCCCATCGTCTGCGAGAAGATTGACTGGCATTCAACAAACTGCCAATCAAGTAAGCAACCATTAGTTCAATTGCTAAAAGAAAAGGAATTAGATACCGCATTCGACTGGAAATAGAACTGCCAGAGAGCAAATCTCTGACCATTAGGCTTATCCCTGTGGCAATTGCCAATACTAAGAGGAAGTTTTTGATTTTGCTTGGTGCATATCGACAAAGTGTATAAAGGGCAATTGTCGCGATCGCTAATATAATAGGAGTAAAGAACCATTGTGCTGCCTTAAAAAAATTGGCAGTGAAAAAGGGATTGTACAAATCGACAAAAAGAGTCTGTATCCCTTTAAACCAAGCACGAATTAATAATAAAAAAGAACTTCTATCAGCAACTTGACCAACGGAATATCCCAGCATCCTGGAAGTTACAAATGTCCAGAGCCAAGGTAAAAATGCCAGGGTACTAATTCCTAATGTTAAAAAATATGCCGTTAAGCTCTTCAAATCTCTGAATTTTTCGGTAATAATGAAATAGCCTATATGCCCTAATACCACAAATGCAAATAAGACATTAGAATAAAGCCCTAGTACAACACTGAATCCATAAATTACCCACCAAAATAAAATTTTTACTCGCATTGCTTTGAGCAAACAAGCACAGGAAATAACTGTAGCTGCTGTGAGAATACTATAAGGACGTATTATTTGAGCATACTGGAAATGAAAGGGAGAAATAGCCATAATCACTGTCGCTACTAAAGCGCTAGTTTTAGAATCAAATAGCTCTATTCCTAGCCAGTAAATTCCAATTAATGCTATTACACTCAATAGTGCTGATAAACTTCTTTGAATAACTATTGAATCATTCTGCCAATTTTGCAGTAGATATGACCACAAAATACTAAAAATAGGATACAAGGGAGGAAACACATAAACATTGGAAATTACGTGTCCAAGGGACTCGATTAAAGTTTTATTAGGGTCGATAAACACATATTTTTTAATTTCATTGCGGCTGAGAACAGAACCATCAACATTTTCATAGGCTTGTTCGTGTTGCCCATAAATATAGGTTGATGAGAAAGTTTCATCAAAAGAATAAACTTTTTGTTCTAAATGATAAAATCTTAAAAATATACCTATAACTATTGACAAAATTAAAATAATCTGAAACCAAGTAGGAAGTTTATAATGGTCTGGTAATTTTGTGTTGGTCATAATTTACCATAAGTAATTTTTTTCAAATTTTTCAAGATCATACATTGTAGTGGCGTGGGCAACTTAAAACAGGGCAAAAAATTGTAGGTTGGGTTGACGTAACCAAACCCAACATCATTGGCAGCGTTGCGCTTAACCCAACACCAAGAATCCTTGGTTTTTTTGGGTTACTCTACGAGAAGGCTACGCCTACACGTACACAAAGCTTCAACCTAAGCTACTGTTTTTCTTTCATCAGAGTTATAAAAGGGCGCTATGTGACTATGAATATGTTTAGGTTGAATTTTTTTAAGTTTCTTCCATTCTCCGGCGACGGCGGGGTGGTCTTTCCTGTTGGTTCTTACGCAGACGGCGGCTGACTTCATTAAAGAAATCTCTTCTCAGATAAGGATAGTCATTCACCCACAAGTCATGACTGGGAATATATACATCACTGAAGTCTTCAATACTGCTCAAATCAGAACGGTTCGACATGACAATCATTTCAGCAATTTGACCACGAACTATGACTTTGTGAGAATTACGTAGTGGTGCTTGTAATTCTACGGTAAATCCTGTATTGTCACCAACTTCTAGGTTGATTCGTTTTTCTCTGTTTTCAACAATTACTAACTCACCTTTGTTGTTAACGGTTTCTTGTTTTCCCATTAATTTGTCTGTAATCCACCAATCTAAAACTCGACCCCGAAAAAAGCCACTGTATTTATAACGGCGACATTTGACGTTTCTTACACTTGCCTGAAATACGGGATACCACAGCCAAAAGAAAGCACCCATGACTCCAATTAGAAATGTAATGGGGCCGAATTCTAGTCTCAACAAAACTTCCGCCAGCAGAATTATCGCTATGGCGATGACAGAAATTAACAGTCGCTGCAAAAAATTTGAAAATTTCCCCGAATAGTAATTGTACTGCGCGCCAGTAGCAATGAAGGGGATGAGTTGTTCAAATTTTTTCCGGGTGAGTGGAACTAACATAAGTGCTGATTTTGCGAATTAAAGTATTTTTTCTAATCCATACACTAAGGACTTTAGCAGCGAGACTTTGCGAATTGCTAAGAGGACTCCTGGCATATAACAGGAGCGATCGCTTGTATCATGTCTTAATGTATAAATTTGACCGGGTGCGCCAAATATCACTTCTTGATGGGCTATGAGTCCCGGCAGGCGGATACTATGAATTCTAATTCCTTCTTCTGCTAAACTACCTCTGGCTCCTGGGATTTTTTCGGTTTCTTGTACAATAGCAGTGTTAAAAGGTTTACCGAGTTCTCCTAGTAATTGTGCGGTTTGAATTGCCGTACCACTAGGCGCATCGGCTTTTTGGTTGTGGTGGAGTTCAATAATTTCTACATGGTCGAAATATTGGGAAGCTGTGACTGCGGCTTGTTGTAAAAGTACCATCCCAATGGAAAAGTTGGGAACAATTAAACAACCGGTACTGGCTTTTTCGGCAAAGTCGGCTAATTCTTGGAGTTGTTGTGGACTTAAGCCTGTAGTCCCGACTACTGGACGAATCCCATAGGCGATCGCACTCCGCACATTGTCATAAACTCCATCAGGGTGGGTAAAGTCTACCATCACCCCTGGAGGTGAGTTTCTATCGCCAGCTACATAACCCAGCATGGCTTCAAATTGGTTGGTAATAGGAACTTCTAAAGGTTCGCTTAAACCTGCCAATTCTCCAGCATCTTGGTCTTGATGTTCCGGACTGGTGTCAATTGCAGCCACTAAGTTTAAATCTGGTGCTTGGGCGATCGCTTTAATCACTTCGCGGCCCATTTTGCCAGCCGCACCGTTTACAATAACTGGGATAGGAGCTTGATTCGTCATAGTTCGAGAAATACTTTATAAAGTAATTGTATAGACTTTGGTAATTTTTATTTTCGGCTGCGGGTAAAACTACTCGAATACTGGCGACCAAATTTCGGCAATGTTCACTTCCCAACCAGGGAGTAAATCTGGCAAAGTTAGCACATCACCATTTTGCAATTCTATTTTCTCACTAGAACGGTAAACTTCCATAGTTCTGGTTCTAGGGTCAATCAAAATGCCGATTTGAGTACCCAGGCTGATAAATTCTTGAATTTTTTCCCGGAGTTTATCTAAGGAATCGGTTTTAGATTTCACCTCAACTATTAAATCAGGAAGCAATTCGGCATAATCGTCTGTAGAACGTTTGAGCCTATCTGCCCGGATAAATGATACATCGGGAGCGCGTAAATCTTTGTTAGGTAGTCTAAAACCAGCACTGGAACCAGCTACACGTCCTAGCTGACGCGGTCTTACCCAATTACCCAAAATGCGCGCAAACTCAGTTCCTACTTCTTCCGATTCGTAACCTGATGGACTCATAACAACTATGTTCCCGTCGACCAATTCCATGCGATAGTCAGGATGAGTTGCTTGGATTTTCTCTAAGTCTTGGACAGTCAGAGACATAAGACCTCCTGAAGTACCTAAATCTATCTTGGCATTTCTGGTCACTCAATTTTAGATTTTAGATTGAGTTATAGTTGCAAGTGCTATGAAAATGATTATCATTTAATGATGAGTATACCGATGATTACCGTTGTTGCTGGCCCTGCTGGCTGTGGTAAAACGACTTGGATTTGTCAACAGCTACGTAATACTGCTGCTGCGAAAAATGTAATTTATTTTAGTCCTGGAACTGGTAATGTCCCCATTGACCAGATTCGCCTGAGTGCGGATTTTCCAGAGGTGAAAGTTTTTAGTGATGGCCAAGAAGTAGAATTTCTCAACCAGCTAACAGGGGCTGAGAATGTTTATATAGAGTTAGGATTTTACTTAGAACTGAGAACAATTGAGCAAATAGTCGGAAATGTACCATATCAGTCTGTTGCAGTTTTACCGTCACAGATGAAAGATTCGGAATATCACGCCTGGGCTGAGAAAATTGTCAAAGGTCTAGATATTGAGACAATTATCATCCAAAATCAGATTTGGCGATCGCCTACCAATGGTCAAATTATCGACGAAGATAGTTTAAATGAGTTTTGGTATGAACTATCTCACGGTGCTTATGGTAAAGTCAGCCGTGCTAAGGGAATTTTTGATGTTGCTGATGGAAGGGCGCTATACGCCGATTTTGTCGCGGGTGTACCGACAACAGATTTTTTAGAGTTAGATTTACCACGCCACTTAGAAGGAAGACCACAGCGTTTCAGTGGTTTGGAAGTGTGGGGAGAAAACTTGGATGAGTCTGCAATGAGACAAACATTACAAGATTGCTATTTGTCAGATGATGCGATCGCACAATACCAAGAACAAGTAAAACAAATCCTAACTGAGGAGACTATACAGTGAAAATAGCAGTCATGTCATGTATTCATGGCAATTATGAAGCATTAGATGCCGTCTTATTAGATATAAACCAGCAAAAAGCTGAGAAAATCTTTTGTCTAGGCGATTTAGTCGGATATGGACCTCATCCCAATGAAGTAGTTACACAAATTCGTTCTCTAGATATTCCCACCTGCGTGGGCTGTTGGGATGAAGATATAGTAGAAGGCTTGAATGCTTGTGATTGTAGTTATCCGTCCTTATTAGCTGAGAAACGCGGAAAAATTGCTCACGAGTGGACAAATAACGAAATACATCCAGAACACCGCGAATTTTTCGCCCAACTACCCCACAGTTTACGAGAGGAAAATTTAGCCTTCGTTCATGGTAGCCCCCACAGTAACCACGAGTATTTATTACCAGAACTTGATGCATTTGCCGCACTAGAGCGAGTAATTTCCGCAGATGCAGACGTGCTTTTTTGTGGACATACTCATGTGCCTTACGTGCGTAATTTAGACGGGGGTAGTTTAAAAATTCGTGTCCAAGGGCAGGAAAAAGCAGCCGCAGAAAAGAGCTTTAATGCTTCCCTAAAGCGAATTATTAACGTTGGTTCTGTAGGCGAACCCCGACATGGGCGACCCAATGCCACTTATGTAATTTATGACACAGACAGCCAAAAAGTTAATTTGCGAGAAGTCCCTTATAACTATGAGAAAACCTGTACAGCAATCATTGAAAAAGGTTTACCGAAAATTTTTGCTTGGCGTTTAGCGCAGGGTTTGGAATTTGCGGAAAGGGCTGATGACCCAACTCATGTTTGTACTCGGTAATGGGGAGTGGGGAGTGGGGAAATAAGACTCACGCAAAAATCGTTCGGACGTTCGGCGAAGCTCAGTCGAGCCGCTGACGCTCACGGCGAAGCCTCTCAAACTCTCATGACTCTGTGTCCTTTGTGTCCTCTGCGGTTCGTTTTGACCTAAGTTATGTAAAAGTTTAAAATCTAAAATTCTTATGAGTAAGTGGGCAATTTTAAGCGGAATTGAAGGTAACTTGACGGCTTATGAAGCTGTCATCGCGGATATTAAGCGTCAGAATAATGTAGAAGCTTTGTATATTTTGGGCGATTTAGTCGGTCCTCGGCGCGAAACTGAAGAGTTAGTCAAACGGGTGCTGAACCCCCGACGTGGAGAATTGGAACCACTGATTTGTAAAGGTTGGTGGGAAGAACAGTGTTTTATTCTCCACGGACTGGGTGGAACTGGCGAACCTACAGAATTAATGGAAAAATATGGAGGAGAAACAGTTAAATTGCTCTGGGAATGCGTTTCTCGTCCGATAGCACAATGGTTAATGACACTAGACTTTGGTTTTTTTGAACTCGATTCTTTATTAATTCACGGTACAACCGTAGGAATTGACGAGGAACTTACCCCAGACACACCGCCAATTCAAATTCTAGACCGCTTATCACGAATACAAGCCAATAACTTATTCTGTGGTCGTTCTGGTTTGGCTTTTCAATATCAGCTACAAGCAGGGTCAATTACCACCGGAGTCACAACGCTAGATACTCCAGCATCTCCCCAAACTGTGGAAATCTCGCCGCGTCAGGTTATCGGGGTAGGTAATGTCGGCAGAAAGCCAGGGGAAGCAATTTATACTCTCTATCATCCAGAGACGAATCATGTAGAGTTTAAAACTGTCCGTTATGGAGTGAGTAAAGGTTTTCAGTCCCAGTCAGATGTCACACCTCAAATAGTTACTAGCTGATGAACAACTAACGCTAATTATTTAAAATTCTCTAACTTGTTGGCGCAACCTTCCAAAACCATATCGCCCCGGATAAAAATTGACGAGTAAGGATGTAAATTGTCTGACATTCCATCGCTACAGCTATCAACTTTTTTGATAATTAACATACTGTTTTCTTTGTCACCCAATCGATATACTCGCACTGTATCTGGGGTGCGTCCATCAGCCGTCAATGGTTTCACAGAGGGGAAAGTTTGTTTTTGGTCAGTTCCTGATGAAGAATAGACAATTTCATTTTTGGTAACATCGACACTCCAAAATGGTTCAGTACCATAAGCCCGAAATTCTGGATTATCGGTAGTAGGATTGCTGGAAATCACTTGATTATTGTCATTATTGGTGCTGTTAGCTGGTAAGCAACTACTCAGTCCTAATAAAAGAGTGCAAAAGATGAAAGTTTTCATGAAATTAACAATGTATAACAACTAATCAACTTTACCTACAATTACTGAAGCCGTCAGGTAGAATTTCTGAGAATTACCGTGGCTTGAGCCTGTTGAGTGTCAAAATATGAGATATGAAGTTTATTTGCAAAGTCACTTATGCCGAAAGCAATTTGGAATGGTACTGTGTTAGCCGAAAGCGATAACACCATTGTTGTAGAAAATAATCATTATTTTCCCGCCGACGCTATTAAAAAGGAATACTTCCAAGAAAGTAACACCCATAGTACTTGTCCTTGGAAAGGTGTTGCTAGCTACTACAGTATTGAAGTTGATGGGCAAACTAACAAAGATGCTGCTTGGTACTATCCTAGTACCAAGGAAAAGGCTAAACATTTTGAAGGCTATGTCGCTTTCTGGAAAGGTGTAAAAGTCGAGGCTTAGTTTTTAGGTAAAAAACGTAACTTTTAATATCTTTTCCTAGTTATGATTTCAGATGCCAAAACTAGGGAATGATTTTATATAGTGTATATTTTGCTATTTTTTTGGTATCAAAGATTTAGCAAAAGTACATAAGTAGGACGGCGTAAATAATTAAAGGTTAGAGAGGACTTAAGTCCTCTCTACGAGACGCTAAACGGTAAGCGCAGCTATGCCCAACAGGCTTGACAAAAGGTATCAAGCCCTGAATACAAAAT
Organism: Nodularia sp. (in: cyanobacteria); assembly: GCA_035638855.1. GTDB lineage: Bacteria > Cyanobacteriota > Cyanobacteriia > Cyanobacteriales > Nostocaceae > Nodularia. The sequence continues at coordinate 55,633 of DASQZD010000059.1, forward strand.
GATTTCAATGATTTTACGTTACTTTACAATTTAGGTAATATAAAATTTGTGCTATAACGATAATATTACTGAACTTTAAAGTTATCTTTAAGACAATTAACTTTATTTTCGCAATCAATAATTAATTCAAGGAAAAACAGAATGGAATTTTTTAACGAATTAAGCGATCGCGCTTCCGAACAAATTTCTGGTGGCGCAGACAATTGGGGACAAACAACTTCCGGAGCCATTGCTGGTGGATTTGATCAGGGAGAACACGTATCCAGCTTTGCTGGAGAACCTCGTCAGGGACTGGGGAATTTGAACAAAGACCTAGCAGAAGCTGGTTTTGGAGACAAAAAAGGTTTGGATGCGTTAAATAACTTCATTTCTGGGCAAATATAGTCCTAAATAGGCGATGTGAAATGAAATATTCAATTGTCCCACAACACAGTGAAGAAGACGGCGGTGCAGCTTGTCTGGCTACAGTTTCTTGACACTTACACTAGAGACGCAGATTTGCTATCACCCGCATCCGAGAAGCCGTGGGTATGGGACATTTGGGTACTACTTTACTAGGATTAAGACGGGGGTCTTAATTAGAAGTTGCTGTTTCTGGAACATTACCAATAAGTTCGGCGACGGTTTGTAATAATTGTTGTTCGTTGTAAGGTTTAGAAAAATACGCCTTCGCTCCTAATTGCATGGCTAATTGGCGATGTTTATTACTACTACGAGATGTGAGCATTGTAACTGGGATATGTTTCATATCCATGCTGGAATTAATACGTTCTAAGAAGCCATAACCATCAAGACGAGGCATTTCAATATCACAAATAACGGCGGCGACTTTCAAACCACTTTCTAGTTTTTCCAAAGCATCTTGACCGTCTTTGGCTTGTTCTACTTCATATCCACCTTTTTCTAAAGTCAGGGCTAAGAAGCGGCGAACATTAATTGAGTCATCGATGATTAAAATGGTGCTTTTATGATTAGAATTGGTCGTGGATATTTTGTTGTTTTTAAAGTCAATAAAAGGCGTTTTTAACCTAGCTGATGGTAATTGATTATTTTTAGGAGTAGGCTGATTGCTAGCAATCCAATAGAGTAAATCGTTGGTGTTAACTAATGCTAAAACTCGACCATCTCCGAGAATTGTGCAGTTACTAAAACCTGCGGGTAAAGGTATATTACCCTCGACTTGGCGGATGGCTAATTCTTGTTCACCCCAGCAACGGTCTACCTGAATGGCGACTGTCTGATTATTGCCTTTAACTATTAAGATGCTGCTAGCATCTATGGCTGGGCGAGTTTCTAGTTCTGGGTTATCGTAGCGGGGACAATTAAACTTGAAATAGCGACCAAGGCGAATCAATGGTATTGTATTGTTTTGCCAAGTAATTATTTCACTATCTGCTGTTGATAATACTTGCTCCTTTGGCAGTAAAAATATTTCGGAAATGACTTCTGCGGGAAATGCCAATAACATTTTATTACTTTCTACTAGCAGAACTCGCGCTACAGAAAGTGTAAATGGTACTGACAAAGTAAAGGTAGTACCAACTCCTAATTCGGTGTTTACTGTAATATCTCCTCGAACTGATTTGAGGTTATTACGTACTATATCCATCCCCACACCGCGACCAGATAAGGCGGTTACTTGGTCGGAAGTGGTAAATCCTGGTTCAAAAATTATTGATAATAGTTCTTCTTCTTTAGCTTTACCGACTAAAGCAGCGTCTAAACCCATCTTTACGGCACGGGAGCGAATTTTTTCTAATGAAATTCCCCGACCATCATCACGCATAGTAATAATTGTGCGATTACTGCGGTGGGTGGCTGTAATTTCAATTAATCCTTGTTCTGGTTTACCCAACTGGCGGCGAGTAGGAGCATCTTCGATACCATGATCAAAGGCGTTTCTTAATAAGTGCATTATCGGCTCATTTAATGCTTCTAAAATGCTGCGTTCAATTAAGGTATTCCCACCTTCAACTTGCAAATGAACATTTTTGCCATACTCTACATTTAGGTCACGCAAGGCTCTAGGAAAACGCTCGATTAAATCGGATAATGGCCGCATCCTAATGTGTGTAAGTTTTGTTTGTAATTGTTTGGATGTTTTATTAAGTTTACGCGTGATTTGATCTGTATCGTCAACGCTTAATTGAATATCTGTTGCAACTTCCTGTACTTGGATAATGGTTTCCATGACTTCTTGCGATCGCAAGTTTAATTTGTCATGGCGATCTATTTCTATGTTATTTGATTCTAGTGATAGGTCGCTGGCTGTCTTGGTAATTTTAGCGTATGCTGTACGCAATTCATGGTTTTCTCGGTCGAGTGTTTGCACTCGCTGATTCAGGTTACGCACGAGTTTGCGTAATTTTTCTAGTTGAGAGTTTAACCCATTGCGTTGTACGGTCAGTTCTCCAAATAAATCATTAATTTGCTCAAGTTGTTTACTCGGAACTCGGACATTATGCTCCGAATTTTCCCGTTCTTGATCTACACTATTTTGCTCTTCTGTGTGGTCAATAAAATTGTCATTTGTGGTGGTATTTTCTGGATACCGTACTGTACTTAATTCGGGAATATTCGCCGATATTAAATCATCTGTAGCTGCTGCATCTTCAATAAATTCGGCGATGGCAGCGATAGTGGATTGTGGTTGATTGGGGATATAATTGAGTGTATCTAGATCAAGTTTTGTGGGTAAAGTATCTCGTTGATTTGTTAAGATCAAAGCTTGCGATCGCCGCCATGATTGCAATGCTAACTGAGCAATTTCCAGAACGCGATCGCTACTAGCAGTGCCTATATGATGTTCTATGGATTGACATAGACTCGTAAAGGCTGGTAATTGCAGCATTTCCCCCAAACCGCCCAATTCAGCCGCCATAATCACTAATTCTTCTTGTAGGCTAGGGTGAGCGCTATCTGCTAATATCGACTCTAGACGCTGCAAACATCCTTCCACTTCGGTTTCAAACAGCATGGGGACAATATCTTGTCCATCTTCTGGCGATAACATGGTGAAAGCATCTTCAGGCGTAGGTTCACCCAGGCGATCGCGCAGTTCGTCAAATACTGGATAACAAAAGCTACTTAACCACTGGTCTTCTATCTCATGTCCTTGTGATAGTGATTCTACTATTTGCCGCAGCCAGTCCACACCAGAAAGTAGTAAACTTTGCAAATGCGTGTCAACATTTAGAGAATTTTTGCGGGTTTTTAAGACTTTAAAAGAATCTTCCAGACGGTGAGCTAAATCACTCAGTGTCCGAAATCCCATCATCCCCGCGCCACCTTTGATAGAATGAGCAGCGCGTAGTGCAGCATTAATTTTCTCTAAATCAATGCGGTTACTGGTGTTGATTTCCAGCGACACAGCTTCTAGGGTATTCAGGTAATCTCTTGCTTCTTCCAGAAACTGCATCTGGATTTCCAGTTCTTTATCCTTTGACATAGTTTTTATGATTTAGTCATTTGTCATTATTTAGGGATTTTCATAAAATCAATCACAAATAACTTGCTTAACTGACTTTGAAAGTTTCCACTGTTTCTTGTAACTGCTGGGAAATTTCTACAGTTTGATGCAGAGATTGGGAAACTATATTAGAAGAATCGCTGGTACGTTGTGAAATTGCAGCGATATCTTGCATCAATTGACTAACAGATTGGGATGTTTGTAATTGAGATGCAGTTGCAGTGGAAATCGATTGTACCAAAAAATCTATTTGCTGCGATACATCCACAATTTGACTCAGGCTTTGCTTCGCTTCTTCGACAATTTGAGTTCCTAGCAATACTTGGGAAGTTCCTATTTCCATAGCTTGCACTACTTCGCTGGTTTCTCGTTGAATATTCTCGACAATTTGCTCAATTTCTTCGGTAGCTGAAGCGCTACGGAGGGCTAATTCACCCACTTCTTCCGCCACTACAGCAAAACCTTCTCCTTCTTCACCAGCGCGGGCGGCTTCAATACCAGCGTTGATAGCGAGTAAGTTGGTTTGGGTGGCGATTTGATTAATTAAGGACACCACATGAGAAATTTGTTGCGAAGATTCCCCCAGGCGTTTGACTTTTTTCGCAGTGTCATCGACGGTTTCCCGTAAACCCAGAATATTCTGCACTGTCAAATCCATTGCTTGTCCACTCTTCGTAGCAGTTTGGGCAGCCTTCTTAGCAATAATTGCGGTTTTTTGGGCTTTTTCAGCGACACTTTGTATACAATCAGTCATTTGGTCAACAGCGTCCAGAGTGCGGTTAATTTCAGCAGATTGAGTAATTGCATCTTGGGCTAGTTGGCTGATTGCTGCTTCGTTAACATTAATTGCGCCATTTACTTGAATAGCAGCTCGTTGAACTTGGGTGACAATATCTCTGAGACTTTCCACAATGGAATTAAAAAAGTCAGCCACAGTACCAATTTCCCCAGATGTCACGTCAGCACGCACTGTTAAGTCACCTCTAGCCGCAGCTTCCACCTGACTGAGTAGTTCTAAAACTTGCATTTGCAGTGTTTGATCAGAATCTTGTTCCCTAGTATTCCTAAATTGTTGTTGTTGAGTTAATACCTGTAATTGTACTGCCACTAGGTTAAAATCAGCACTAATTCTCCCTAGCTCCTCTGGCTTTGCTGTTTCCCAACGGGTATCGAGTTCACCTTGAGCTAGTCTTGATAAAGCCGCAACCCCATTTAAAATTGGTTGTGTACTAAGCTTGACTATCCAAAGTGCGATCGCACCTACAATCAATGCTAATAGTATTGTGCTGATGGTTATACTTTGCAACAATTGTCTTTGAGGCGCAAATGCAATTGCTGTATCTGTAGTCAACAGTAATTGCCAGTTTAAATCAGGTAAGCCATTTAGTTTTGTGGATGGAACATAACTAATTAATTCTGGCTTTTGATTAATTGTGTGAATTACAGTAAAATTCTTAACTTTGTTAGCTGCTATTAAATTAGCTAAACCCGATGATTTTGCACCCAATAATTCTGTTTGGGGAGTCAGAAAAACTTTTCCTAAACTGTCGAGTAAATAATATTGACTGCCATTATCTGTATAGTCCTGAGTCACCTCTGCTAAAGATTGTACAGGCATACTGGCGCTAATCACAGCGATAGTTTTACCTGAAACGGCATTTTTAATGGGTGCAGCCATATTAATTACTGATTTTTCAGGCTGACTAATCACAGGAGCATTTTTTTTGATAATTTCCTCAAAACTAGGCGGGGTTTTGGCACTACTTACAGTTGATTTTGTAGACTGGACAATCAAATTTTTGGCAGGATCAAAGATAGCGATGCTGCTATAAGCTTTATGAGTATTGACAAAGCTATCTAAAAATGATTGTTTCTGGGAAGTAGTTGTATTTCTATTAACTCTGGTATTTGTAAAAAATGGTGATTGGGAGATGATTTGAATATTTTCATATCGCCCCAACATAAAGCGGTTAATTTGCTCTGTTAATTTGGTAGCTGAGGCTGCATGAGATTGGTTAATTTGTTTAGTCATGGATTTATGAGCTAAACTATAAGCGATCGCACCTATGCTAAATATTGGTAAAGTCGTGATGGCGATCGCTAAAATTGCCGCCTTCTTATTTAAACTGAGTCGTTGAATATATTGCACCAGATAATTCCGATCAGAATTTTTAGATATTTTTGTTTTATACTTACTCGACAGTTCTATCTGACCAGCAGTAATTTTTGGCGATGAAATCAACGCTCCCTGATTTTGAGAATCATTCGTTTTAGCCTTGTCAGTTTGATTAAACATACTGTAATTTAATTGAATAGGTAAATAATAATACTAGCAAGCTGACTTGTAGTCGCATCTACTCACTGCGGAAAATCGGAGAATGCGCTAGAAAATGTGCATCTAAAACCAGCAATATTTCCTCATCTTCGACAACACACCCGCTTAAATAAGGCACTAAACTAGATGCAACTTGTCCCACGGGAGACTCAATATCATCAGACATGAATTTAGTTATACCTTTAATTTCGTGGACAACCAAGCCTAAAACCAGAGATTCAACCTTAATCACGATAATATTATACTGCCTTAATCTACCTTCTAAAGATTCTAAATTCAGCATTCTTGGCAGATCAATTGCCCAAATGATCCGACTCCGCCAATTCATTAATCCTAGTATGCAAGGCAGCATATTTGGCATAGGAGTTACAGATTCAACTGGTAAAATAACTGCTTCTTGCGTGTAATTCATGGATACAATAGCAGTAGTCTCTAGATTTAAATTAAATTTGAGATAGCTATTTTCTAAATTATTTTGACTCAATTCTTTATCAACTATAATTCTAGAATTATTCATAGGTTTAAAGCCCCACTGATTTAATAGCACGCAATAGCTGTTCGCGTGTATATGGCTTAGTTATATAAACATCAGCACCTTGTTTAATTGCCCATATTTTGTCAATTTCTTGATTTTTAGAACTGCAAATAACTATTGGTACTTTTTGAGTAATCGGATTTTTTTTAAGGAAACGGCACAACTCAAATCCACTCATTTCAGGCATTAATACATCAGTAACAATTACATCTGGCTGTTCTGATAAAACTTTTTCTAAAGCCTCCTTTGCACTAGCAGACTTAATCACCTTATAACCACTATCTTGGAGGTAATAGCTCATTAATTCTAATTCGCTGGGTGAATCTTCTACAATCAAAATTTTGCTAACTAAGGTAACAGTCATCCTTTAATGCCCTGATAAAATTAATAGCCTATTACTAAAACTAATTTCGGCTGCTGTAAGTGACTCAATTAATCAAGATATTTAAACACCATTTTGAGTAATTCCGGTTGTGTAAAAGGCTTAGTCAAATACCCTGATGACCTGACCATTTTGGCTTTGGCTTTGTCGATAAATCCGGTTTTGCCTGTCACCATAATAATCGGAATAGTCTTAAAAGCTGAATGTCTCCGTAATAAAGAACACAATTCATATCCATCTAAATTGGGCATTTCTACATCGAGTAAAATTAAGTCGGGCTTACTGCGGAGAATTTGCATTAATGCCTTGACAGGATCATTGATTGTAACAACTGAAAATTTATTACCATCCAAAAAAAGCTTAATAGAATTCAACACTGTTTGACTATCATCAATACAGGCAATTGTATATAGCTTATGGTTGGTAAATGGTGGAGATTGTTTTTGATTTTGGTTTTCACCAGTCTCAAAGTTGTTTGGTTGAGAAAATGATTGATCTTTGAAAAATTGGGACTGAGTTTGAGGCGACTTTGGGGAAGCTAAAACAGGGGAACCCTGACTAGCATTAACTGGTGACTGGATAGTTTGCTGATTTCGTAACTGCTTTTGACAGTATTCCACTAATGACCGCAAGTCTAAATGGCAGAACTTGGGTAATTCATCCCAGGAACTCTCCAAAGAAAATTCATACTTCCCTTCTTTTAAGACCAGAAATGTTTCCAGGACTTCTTTCGCCAATTCAGATATCAGAGTTTCGGCTTGCGTAGGGGTGATATATTCTCGATTTACCAACCAACAAATTGCTTGATAATCTGGATAAGGTATAGACTGATGTTCCTTTTTAGGTTCAAACATCAGCCGCATTTGTAGGCGCGTGGCGCTGTCAACAGTTGGAATTGGTTGATTTAAACGCTCTAACTGATGATCAAGACGTTCAAACAATCTATGGGAATAAGAGGCGTAAGTCAGTTTACCATCCTCTATATTAATTGACCACGAAGCTGTTTGAGTAAATACGCGTAAGCAACCCGTAGCATGGCGGCTAGTGAGTTGCGCTAACAGAGACAAGGGATGTAGTTTTTGGGGTAACCAGTAACCAGTTAGAGGAGTCGTACTCATTTTACTTTTTCTTGTTCAGCTAAATCTATACAGTAGCTGCGCTATAGTTCCCAATTAATTTTAATTCGTAGCTTTTTGTAGTATCAAATACAAAAGTTTGATGATGAAATTTATGGTTAAACTTGATTAAAACAGGGTTTTGCCGATGATCAAATCTCCCAAATTAGTAAGATTACGTAACTTTACTGTTTTAGACTGGGATTGCCAGATATATCAAGAGCAAATCAAACCCCTTACTTTTAAGTGATAGTTATGGAAATAACACTGCTAAATTAACAAAATTTCACTGAGGTTTTCTCTGTATTTACACTTAATTTTAAAGGGCTGGGGGAATCTTCGACAATTGATTTAGTAATTTTAATGAAAGTTTAAATAAATTAACCATCAAATATAGATCAACTGAACTGATAGCGAACAAGCAAGGCCATCAAGAACTATTTCTCCTTGCTGAACAAAAACCAATTTTAGAGAAGTGCGATCGCCTCATCTCACTCTGCGATACCATAGATAGTTGAAACAAGGGCGAGACAGCAGCCATCAGCGATTGGAAGTTGCAGCACAACATCTGTTAACAGAGTACCAGGCAATTTTAGCCAGATTTACAGTATATTTGTACTCTGTATCTAAAATTATGAGATTTAGGATCATCCAGTGTCCTTCATTGCTGAAACTCCAAAGATAATCACACTCAAAGTCCCAACCCTCAACGATGACAAAGCAGATTTCATTCGTATGTTTGGACTTTGGCAGCAAATCAAAGGAATTGATACACCAAAAGTTATCTTTGATTTTTCAGGTTGTCGCTTTCTGCGCCCAAATGCTGTCGCTTTTTTAGGTGGTTTAGCTTGCCTTATTGAAGCTCATGGTGGTCAAGCTATCTTTACTTGGGACACGCTTCAACAAGATATCAAAAGGAATCTTGCTCAAAACGGGTTTATGTATGCCTTTGGAGAAAATCAGCCAGGGTGGCTAGGAAATTCTGTTGCTTACAGGGAAGATCCTAATGACAATCTTGAGGGTATTCTCAATTACCTTGACGAGCAATGGCTTGGACGTGGTTGGGTAGAAATTAACCAAACTCTCAAGGATGAAATTATCCAGAATGCTCTTGAAATCTATAGCAATGCTTTTGAACACGGGCAATCTGATATCGGTGTATTCACTTGTGGACAGCGTTACCCTAACTTAAATAAACTAAAGCTAACTGTCGTTGATTTTGGTGTCGGCATTCCAGCCAATGTGCGCCAATTCCGTCAAAATAACACCCTCTTAGCTAAAGATGCTTTAGAGTGGGCATTTCAACCAGGTAAGACAACCCGACCCAATAGAATATGTGGAGGTACTGGACTTGATTCATTAAAAAATTTTGTGAAGAGTAAAGAGGGTAAAATAGAAGTCTATAGCCACGATGCTTACGGTTTAATTGACGAAAATCAAGAAATTTACGAAAGCGCACCCACCTTCTTTGAAGGAACTTTAATAAATATCACTATTAAATGCGATATAACACACCATAACTTTACACAAAATGAAGTATTATTATAGTACAAAGGTTCTAAGAAAGGGTTTAGAGCCATGAAATACAAAGTCTATGAGCTAATTGGCGAAAATTGCATGAGCCAAAAGGCTGGGCAGCAAATCTATGATTTAATTCATCCTCAACTACAAGCAGGAAAGCCAGTAGAGCTAGACTTTACTGGTGCAAGAAGATTCCTGTCTGTGTTTTTCAATTTTGCCATTGGTCAATTATGGCGTGATATCAAACCTGAAGAACTGGATCAACTTCTAGTTGTATCTAATCTCAATCCTCTGGGTCAACAGACCTACGATAATGTGATTGAGTATGCAAAGCGTTATTACTCAGATGAGCAGTATCGTGAAGCGGTAGATGAAATGGTTCTTGAACAATCTGCCTGTTAATCATGCCAGTTAACTACACCGTACAAGCAGATGTCATTGACATCACGACTGATTCCCCTCAAAATGGGGATATTTTTTTAGTTGATACAAATGTTTGGTACTGGCTGACATATCCTCAAGCAAGTTTGTCAGCAAAACAACATCAGATCAATAGTTATCCAAACTATATTGCAGATACACTTACTGCGGGGGCTACACTCTGCTACTCAGGGTTATCTTTAGCCGAGTTAGCTCATCTTATCGAAAGTAAAGAATACGAATTGTCAATCTATGGCTTGACTACAGGCCCTGACTATCGTAGGAGCGCGAAGGAATACCGTCATAACCACGCCTCGGAACGAGCCAGGGTTATCTGCCAAGTTCAAACTGGGTGGAGTCAGGTTCAGAGTATTTCTGTCCAAATTGATTTAAAACTTGATGAAACCACTGTAGATGCTGCTATAACCCGTTTCATTATTCAGCCTCTAGATGGTTATGACCTGTTCATCTTAGAATCTATGAAACAGGAGTCAATAAAGAAAATTATTACTGATGATGGTGATTATGTGACAGTGCCAGGAATTCAGGTATTTACTGCTAATCCAGGAGCGATCGCCGCAGCGAAGAATCAAGGTAGGCTGATTATGAGGTGATGTAAAAAATTATTGTCTAGCCTCATTAAGTTTAGTGGATTTTCCAATCTCAGGAAATCCATTCAGCATCTTTGACCGCAGTCATACTCACAGAGTCCATGCGTCAGGAATTACTTCCTGCAAATTAATGATAATTTTAGAAATGCGGATGAAAGGACTTGAACCTTCACTCCTTTCGGAACTAGAACCTAAATCTAGCGCGTCTGCCAATTTCGCCACATCCGCATCAGTCTTCAATATTAGCATGAAAAATATTCTATGGGAATAGGAAAGGGAAAAATAATTTTCCCCATCCTCAATTCACCTACATTACTGCCACACGAGGCAAACGATGCTTAAAGCCGCAGAGAATTTCCCAAGAAATTGTATTTAATTTTTCCGCCCAATCATTGGCTGAGATTTCTTCTGTACCTTGTTCGCCCAGTAGAGTGACTATTTCCCCTTCTTGCAAATCTGGAATAGCACTGACATCGAGCATTAACTGATCCATTGTAATTGTGCCAATTTGTGGCACGCGCTGACCACGAATTAAAACTTGCATTTTCTGGGAAAGATTACGCGGAACCCCATCAGCGTAACCAATGCCAACCACAGCCAGGCGCATTTCTTGGGGTGCAATAAATTGTTGACCGTAACTCACACCAGTGCCGGCGGCGATTGTTTTGATTTGAGTAACTCGCGCCTTGAGTTGCAAAACAGGCTTGAGGTCAATTGTATTTTGTAAATGAGTGGCTGGATAAAGTCCGTAAATAGCTAAACCGGCGCGTACAATGTCGTAATGTAAGGCGCGATTAGTGAGAGTGGCGGCTGAGTTGGCTAAATGCAAGCAAGGTGGATTGATTCCCATGCTTTTGATTTGAGCGATCGCCTGTTCAAATCGTCTATGCTGTTCATGCATGAAGGTGGGATCAAGATGATCTGCTGTTGCCAAGTGAGAATAAATACTGGCAATCTGAAGATGAGGTAAATTCTGCACTAACTGCACAAACTCAACGGCTTTTTGCCAGTTCGTTCCCAAGCGAGACATTCCCGTATCTAATTTAATGTGTACGGGTAGAGGAGAACCATCATTGATAGTTTCTAAAATATTGGAAAAAATCAGCGCTTGTTTCGGACTGCACAGAGTTGGCTGGAGTTTCCAGTGAGCGATCGCCTGAATTTGCTCTGGTGTGTAGGCTGCACCTAAAATCAAAATCGGAGCTTTTAGTCCAGCTTCCCGTAATTGAATCCCCTCTGGAACTGTAGCGACTCCCAGCCAACCTGCTCCCGATTGTACTGCTGTTTGAGCAACTGTCACGGCCCCATGTCCATAGGCATCAGCTTTTACCACAGCCATTAACTGAGTACGTGGCGATAAAAATCTGACTAATTGCTGGACATTATGCGATAACGCCCCTAAATCAATTTCTACCCAAGCGCGTTGCGAGAACCAAGCATAGGTATCACGCTCTTGATTATCAGCAAAACTAGGGGTTTGTTTGCTACTGAACATTGCACTTCACTCCTATCACACCACTGCAAAACTTCCAGATTATTCAATTATTCTGGTTTTCCACCATCAAAGCCATACCAGTTTAATGCAGGAAAGTTTACCGTTGATCCGGGCGTTTAGACAAGATTGTTTGAGTGTTGAGTTCTGGGTTTTCACAATTACTAGGAGTTAAGCAATGCTGAAACCCTATTTAATCCGTATCAAATATCCTTCCATGAGGCATCTGACTCGCTTGTCATTAGATGATAATTCTTCCTCGTCAACTTTATCATAACAATATTTTTATCAAACGTCAACCCCCTAAATACTCCTTTATTGCCGTTTTAGCTCAAAAAAAACAAGCAGGAGAGTATTGATTTTGAGTTTTACATCCTGCCCCCAGGCACAAAAATATTACGAAAGTATAAATTATTCTGGTCTCCCCACAAGGGTAGATTCGTGTTAATATATGTAAAACTAATACCTCGAGCGCGAACCAATGGGGAAGGTTTTAGTCCTAAACGCGTCTTACGAACCGCTCAACATCACCAGTTGGCGGAGGGCTGCGATTCTGCTAATTAAAGGCAAAGCAGAACGCATTGAACATAACGGTAAATTTCTTTATTCAGATTTTCCGTTACCGACTGTGATTCGGTTACGTCATTATGTGCGCGTTCCGTACAAAGAAATTCCTCTCACTCGCCGAAATATATTGCACCGTGACAGTCACTCTTGTCAATACTGCGGTTATACCGGGGATGAGTTGACATTAGACCATGTTATACCGCGATCGCGCCGAGGGGGCGATACCTGGGAAAACATCGTTACGGCTTGCGTCCGGTGCAATGTTAAAAAAGGGAATCGCACACCCTACGAAGCCCATATGCCTTTGCGTCATCCTCCACGCCAGCCGTATAGTAGCCTTTATTTTGAGGTGAGCAAACATCTCAAAACTGGAATGCATAACGAGTGGCAAAAATATGTGATTGGTCTTTGACGCTCAAGACATAATTATGAAAAGCCAAAGGAATGATCACCTGTGATCGGTGTAATATTTTTGCGCTTGTCCAAACAGCCCTGCATCAGCCAGAGGTGAGCTTGATCATGAAAGCAAATCTTTGGCTTTAATAAATTTGATCTACAGATTATCTCCGACGTTTGGCGGCATCTGGTAGGCCATTATGGCAACTTATTCCGACAAACGATACACAAGCCTTTTATCTTAGCTCACAATATTGTAAAATAACTAAGTCGGTCGGAAATATTCCCGTAAAATCAGGAATATGCTCAAAAACCCTTCTGGTCGTTAAAAATACCAATCAACTTTAGTTAAAAGACATATTTGAAAGCAGAAATCTTTGTCTTCAGCTTCCACAGGAAATTGGTGGATTATAACAGATTGCTCACTCATTTGATTGAGAGAAAATACCCCGATATCAGTATGTCAACAACCCTATATTTTTGCCAAGATCAGAAGATGTCTCTAAATCAGTTCAGTGTTTGTTGTATTAATTATTAACAAATCAATTGAGGCTCGCACGTATAAAATGTCCCCTATGCAATTGAATTCTGCCTTGAAGCAATCAGAAAATTTTTTATTAACCACAGAACTCCGTCCAGATGATGCTGATTTAGACAAAGAAGTAGTGGAAGTTTCACTCAATAGTCCATCCTTGCCATCATCCAATGGCGGCAGCAAAAATGGTAAATATGTAGGTCAACGGGGAAACTCCTTGGCGGTTCAGAAATCGGAAGAACTGCAAAAGACCCTTTTAGCACACCGACATGAGCGACATCTGGTAATTCTCCAAGATTTCCCCGACCCTGATGCGCTGTCTTGCGCTTGGACTTATCAATTAATTGGGCAGCAATATGACATTAAATGCGAAATTATTTATGCTGGGACACTGAGTCATCAAGAAAATATTGCCTTAGTGAAGCTGACTGGACTACCCGCCCAGCGCTGGACATCCCAAGTACTCAAAGGTAAAGATTTGTCATCTTACCAAGGCTGCATTTTAATTGATAACCAGGGAACTACAAGTCAATTAATGACAGTGGTGCAGCAGGCGGGAATCCCCATAATTGCCGTCATCGACCATCATACCTTACAGGCGGAACACAAGTCAGAGTTTGTGGACGTTCGTCCTGATGTTCGAGCCACCTCAACAATTTTCACCCAGTATCTGCAATCGGGTTTACTGTCCTTAGATAGCAGCATCAGCCAACACGTTAAATGTGCTACGGCTTTAATGCATGGGTTACGGTCAGATACCAATCGGCTGATGCAAGCCCAAGAAGAAGATTTCATGGCAGCAGCATATCTGAGCCGATTTTATGATGCTCAACTGCTGAATGCCATTTTACAGGCAAATCGTTCCAAGCGGGTAATGGATGTGATCGAGCGATCGCTAAAAAACCGCATCGTGCAGAATAACTTTTCCATTGCTGGCGTTGGTTATCTCCGCTACGAAGACCGGGATGCGATTCCCCAAGCAGCTGATTTTCTCGTAACTGAAGAAAACGTTCACACCGCAGTGGTTTACGGTATTGTTCACGACGAAGACGAGTTAGAAGTAATCATTGGCTCCCTGAGAACCGCTAAACTCACCCTTGACCCGGATGAGTTTATCAAAGAAGCCTTTGGACAAGATAACACAGGGCGATTTTTTGGTGGTGGACGGACAGGCGCAGGCGGCTTTGAAATTCCCATGGGTTTCTTGTCTGGTAGTAACGAAAATTCCGCCTATGCAAAAATCAAATGGGAAGTCTATGATTCTCAAATCAAGCAAAAGCTTCTAAAATTGGTCAATCCTCAAGACAACCCAATTCAGTCTGAGTAATAATTGTTTTTTTGATACAAAAAATCTCAGTAAAATCAGCTAGAGCGAACCTGAAGATAATCTTGATTCAGTAGGGGTTGGCTTACTTCTGGCACTCTACGCGGTAAGCGCAGCTATACGGCTACGCTCATCTCCAGGAGCAATATCAAACCCCTACTGATGAATTGTGCTTTGAGCTAACTAAACACTCAAAATATGGAATTATACTTAATTCGTCATGGTATAGCTGAAGACAAGCAACCAGAGATTAAAAAAGATGAAGAGCGATCGCTTACGAAAGAAGGACGACAAAAAACCGAAAAAGTTGCCCAAAAAATTAAAAACTTGGGTTTGCAGTTTGAGCTAATTCTCACCAGTCCCTTCGTCCGCGCCCGCCAAACGGCAGAAATCTTTGTAGCAGCCGGACTAACTAGCCAATGGGAAGAATCGCCTTATTTAGCCCCTAATGGTCAGATTGAGCCTTGGCTAAAATCCTGGTTAGAACCTAAAGATTATGCACAAAACACCCAAATTGCCTTGGTAGGACATGAACCTTGTTTAAGCAATTGGGCAGAAATTCTGCTTTGGGGAGAAGTCAAACACAGTTTAGTCTTGAAAAAAGCAGGTATGATCGGGATAAAACTACCAGAAATAGGTTCCCCTCTGAGTCGGAGTCAAATGTTTTGGTTGACACCGCCCAAGTACCTGCTGTAACAGCTTTTCAACATTTTCGCAAAAAATGTTGTGACATCGGCTACTGTTATAGCGACAAGAATTTCTGGTAAGTTAGCGTCAACAGATATGTCAAAAAGTAAATGGTGTTGCCATGATGGTGTGCGAATACAAGCCTGGTTTAGAAGGCATTCCCGCCGCCCAATCAAGTATTAGTCATGTTGATGGGCAAAAGGGAATTCTAGAATATCGTGGCATCCGGATTGAGGAACTAGCAGAAAAAAGTTCATTTCTGGAAACTGCTTATCTCTTAATCTGGGGTGAACTGCCAAACAAAGAAGAATTGGAAGCGTTTGAGCATGAAGTTCGGTTCCACAGGCGAATCAAATATCGCATTCGGGACATGATGAAATGCTTTCCAGAAAGCGGTCACCCGATGGATGCTCTGCAAGCCTCAGCAGCCGCTTTAGGCTTGTTTTATTCGCTCCGGGACTTACACAATCCTGCCTACATTCGGGATTCCGTGGTGCGCTTGTTAGCGACCATTCCCACAATGATAGCCGCATTCCAGTTAATGCGAAAAGGCAACGACCCCGTCAGGCCTCGTGATGACTTAGACTATTCCGCCAACTTTCTCTATATGCTCAACGAGAAAGAACCAGATCCTTTGGCGGCCAAAATTTTTGACATCTGCTTGATCCTTCATGTCGAGCATACAATGAATGCCTCTACCTTCAGTGCTAGAGTAACGGCTTCCACCTTAACAGACCCCTACGCTGTAGTGGCTAGTGCCGTCGGAACACTAGGAGGTCCCCTGCACGGCGGAGCCAATGAAGAAGTGATTCAGATGTTGGAACAAATTGGCACAGTAGAAAACGTCCGTCCCTATGTAGAAGACCTGCTGCAACGCAAAGCCAAGATTATGGGCTTTGGACACCGTGTCTATAAAGTCAAAGATCCACGAGCTACAGTCTTACAAAACTTAGCAGAGCAATTGTTTGCCAAGTTTGGGCATGATAGCTACTATGACATTGCCCAAGAAATGGAACGAGTAGTGGCAGAAAAACTGTCTGGCAAAGGAATTTATCCCAATGTTGACTTTTACTCAGGTTTGGTGTATAGGAAAATGGGAATTCCTACAGACTTATTTACACCAATATTTGCGATCGCTCGTGTTGCAGGTTGGCTAGCGCACTGGAAAGAACAACTCGCAGAAAACCGCATATTCAGACCTACCCAGATTTATAACGGTAGGCATGACATTACTTATCTCCCCATCGATCAACGTTAACGAGCAGTTTCATTGTTAGTCACAGTCAACCGTTGTTACAAAGTCGGCGGCTTAGTCTTGCTTTGTGAGGCGAAGGTGGGGGATATTGAGGATGTCCCTCTGCTTCGCCTACTTCCTCATTTCCCCAAGCCAAAGAAAACCCAATCCTAACCATAAAGAAAAGTTCTTGTATAGCTTCAAGGGCTGAAAACCACCAGACGGTATACTAGGCATGGGGTATAGCTTCAAAGGCTGAAAATCTCTGGCTACGCCACGCAAGCTATCAATCAAGCGTCTTCATCAAAGCATAAAAGGATGAAGAATGAATGTGCCGAATTTTATACTTTATAACTTCACACTTCATACTTCAGTTGACTTAAAGAGCAGAAACATGAACTCAGGAATTGACCTCCAAGGAACGTTTATTAAATCCGTCATGGATTTAGGAATACCAGCAGGGACAGCCAAAGCCATTTGGATGCCCTTGCCAATGATACTGATGCTCATTGGAGCAACAGTGGGGGTACTAGTTTGTGTTTGGTTAGAACGGAAGATTTCCGCATCAGTACAGCAGCGCATTGGTCCAGAATTTATTGGTCCTTTTGGTTTACTAGCGCCAGTTGCCGATGGTCTCAAGCTGGTATTTAAAGAAGATATCGTACCAGCAAAAGCCGATGCTTGGCTATTTACCATCGGTCCCATTTTAGTCGTACTGCCAGTATTTCTGTCCTATTTGATTGTTCCCTTTGGACAGAACATTGTCATTACAAACGTGGGCATGGGAATCTTCCTGTGGATTGCGTTTTCTAGCATTGCCCCCATTGGGTTATTAATGGCTGGTTACGCATCAAATAACAAGTATTCCCTCATAGGTGGCTTGCGGGCAGCAGCCCAGTCTATTAGCTACGAAATTCCGCTATCCTTGAGCGTGTTAGCCGTCGTCATGATGTCTAACAGTCTCAGCACCATTGATATTGTTAACCAGCAATCTGGCTATGGTATCCTCGGCTGGAACATTTGGCGGCAACCAGTAGGGTTCCTAATTTTTTGGATAGCAGCCCTGGCTGAATGCGAACGCTTACCCTTTGACCTCCCTGAAGCGGAAGAAGAAATCGTCGCGGGTTATCAGACCGAATATTCTGGCATGAAATTCGCGCTGTTTTACCTCAGTTCCTACGTTAACCTAGTGCTTTCTGCTCTACTGGTAGCAGTTTTATACTTAGGTGGTTGGGACTTTCCCATTCCAGTTAACGTCATAGCTAATTGGTTCGGAGTCAGTGAATTCAACCCAGTATTGCAAGTAGCAACGGCTTCTTTGGGTATCGTCATGACCCTAATCAAAGCCTATTTGCTAGTGTTTATCGCCATCTTGTTGCGTTGGACAGTACCACGGGTAAGGATTGACCAATTGCTAGATTTAGGATGGAAGTTTTTGTTACCACTGGCTTTGGTTAACCTTCTAGTAACCGCAGCCCTGAAACTTGCCTTTCCCTTCGCCTTTGGTGGATAAACCAATTTGAGATTTGAGATTTTAGATTCCATCTAAAGTCTCAAATTCCAGATCCAGAATTGAAAAGAGAGAGAAAAACACTAAAAATGCTAAAGTTCCTCAAACAAGTTGGTGATTACGCCAAAGAAGCAATACAAGCCGGACGTTACATCGGTCAAGGGTTAGCTGTAACTTTCGACCATATGCAGCGTCGCCCTGTCACCGTACAGTACCCTTACGAAAAACTGATTCCTGGCGAACGATTTCGCGGTAGGATTCACTTTGAGTTTGATAAATGTATCGCCTGTGAAGTCTGTGTCCGAGTTTGTCCCATCAATCTGCCTGTAGTGGATTGGGAATTTGAGAAAGCCAACAAAAAGAAAAAGCTCAAACACTACAGCATTGACTTTGGAGTTTGTATCTTCTGCGGTAACTGTGTGGAATATTGCCCAACTAACTGTCTATCAATGACAGAAGAATATGAGTTATCCACTTATGATCGCCATGAATTGAATTATGACAACGTAGCTCTAGGTCGTCTACCTTACAAAGTCACAAATGACCCAATGGTTACGCCACTGCGCGAACTAGCTTACTTACCGAAGGGTGTCATGGAACCTCATGACCTACCTGCTGATGCGCCTCGTGCTGGTTCTCGTCCAGAAGACCTGCTAGAACAAACAGAGAAGACCAGTGGCTAGTATAGCTTGGCTGTACTAGTGGGTAATCGTTATCACCGATTACCAGTTACCATTTATTGGAAATCAAAAAGGATCAGAATAAAGTGAATCTAGCCGAAGGAGTACAGTTTGTTGCGTTAGGCATACTGGGCGTGATGATGATTGGGGCAGCTTTAGGCGTAGTGCTGTTCTCTAACGTTGTCTATTCTGCCTTTATGCTGGGGGGCGTGTTCATCAGCATGGCGGGAATTTACCTGTTGCTGAATGGTGACTTTGTAGCAGCAGCACAGGTGCTGGTTTATGTTGGGGCAGTTAACGTGCTGATTTTGTTTGCCATTATGTTGGTGAACAAGCGGGAAGATTTTGCGCCATTTCCCAGTTCGGGGCTGCGGAAAGTACTGACAGGGGTAGTCAGCCTGGGATTGTTTGGCCTGTTGAGTGTGATGGTATTGGGGACTCCTTGGGCATACTCAACACCTGGTGCTGTGGCTCCAGAAAGTTCTATAGTTGTGATTGGTGAGCATTTCTTCACTGACTTTTTACTACCTTTTGAACTGGCTTCAATATTGTTGCTGATAGCGATGGTGGGAGCGATTATTTTGGCACGTCGCGAGTATTTGCCAGAACAACCCACGTCGTCCGAGTTGCAACAAAGTGTTTTGACTTTGCCAGAACGCCCTAGAGACTTGGTATCGGCGGGTAGCGAAACCAAAGAGTAAAATTTGCGAATAATATCGCAACTAAAAAGCCAGATTTTTTTGAGAAGGAGTACGATAATCCATGCAACTCGAGTACTTTTTATTACTAGCCGCAGCTTTGTTCTGTATTGGCATTTATGGTTTAATTACCAGTCGTAATGCCGTGCGGGTGTTGATGTCAATTGAGTTACTGCTGAATGCTGTTAATCTGAATTTAATGGCATTTTCCAATTTTCTCGATTCAACTTTAATTAAGGGTCAGGTATTCACAGTGTTTGTGATTACCGTGGCAGCTGCTGAAGCGGCGGTGGGTTTAGCCATTGTGCTGGCCATTTATCGCAACCGCGATACCGTCGATATGGAGCAGTTTAATCTCCTGAAGTGGTAATTGTGCGTGCAACTCAAGCAGGTAATCATTGCTTATAAAGCACGAGATTCCCAGAGTCAACGCTGGGCTGAACTCTGTGCTAAACAACTAGAAAAGCGCCATTGTCAAGTATTGATGGGGCCTAGCGGGCCAAAAGATAACCCTTACCCGGTGTTTTTGGCTTCTGCAACTCAACCCATTGATTTGGCTTTGGTACTCGGTGGTGATGGCACTGTTTTAACAAGTGCTAGACATTTAGCGCCTGCTGGTATACCCATTCTGGGTGTAAATGTTGGAGGTCATCTAGGCTTTTTAACTGAGTCTGTAGATGAGTTTGAAGATACAGAGAAGGTTTGGGATCGGCTATTTGAAGATCGCTATGCCATCCAGAGGCGGATGATGCTACAAGCGGCAGTGTATGAGGGTCATCGCACGAATTTGGAACCTGTGACTGAGCGCTACCTCGCTCTGAACGAATTTTGTGTGAAACCCGCTTCTGCTGACCGCATGATTACCTCTATTCTGGAAATGGAAATTGATAGTGAGGTAGTTGATCAATATGTGGGGGATGGTTTGATTATTTCCACTCCCACAGGTTCTACTGGTTATACGGTTTCTGCTAATGGCCCCATTATGCACGATGGTATGGAGGCGGTTACCATCACTCCCATTTGTCCCATGAGTCTTTCTAGTCGCCCTCTAGTTTTACCTCCTGGTTCTGTGGTCAGCATCTGGCCTTTGGGAGACTATGATTTGAGTACAAAGCTGTGGATGGATGGGGTATTGTCTACGTCTATTTGGCCAGGACATCGGGTTGATGTGCGTATGGCTGATTGTCGGGCGAAGTTTATTATTTTGCGAGAGAACAATTCATATTATCAGACGTTGCGAGAGAAGCTGCTTTGGGCAGGTACAAGGGTTCGCTACAGTAATAATCACCGGAATTGATTTATGAGGTGGCTACGGAGCGCTTTTGCTGCAACTTGTCTGTCAAATATACCAGCCCCCGGATATCTTCGGGGGTTTTTCCGCAGTTGTGGCTAGGGGGATGTTTGATGATGGCTTGCTTGGCGGGTAGCTATAGATGGGAGGAATTAAAACGAACCGCAGAGGACGCTGAGGGCGCTGAGGAAGAAAGAGAAGAACTCTATGTGGTGAGAAATTTCCTTAATTTATCTAGATAGTTAAGTTGATTGGGCGATTCTAAACCACTTTTTGATAAACGTGGTTATGTAGTAATAAGATTCAGTTAAAGGTAGATTAGGAAAAAAAAACGAAATCCAAGATTAAACATCTGGATTTATCGGCGTTTATTGGCGGCTAATTATTCTTATCTGAATAAGATTAGGTTATGCGGAACTTCGCTCTTGTTCCGAGTTGGTTGCGGTTTTCTATTATCTTCTTGTTGGCAATGGGGATATTATTTCGCTTTGTTAATCTTGAAGGGAAGGTTTACTCCCATGATGAAACTTATACATCATTGCGAATTTCTGGTTATACAGTAGATGAAGTGAAGGAGCAAATATTTAATGGTCGCGTAATTAGTAAAGAAAGTTTTGCTAGGTTCCAACGTCCTCATAGAGAAAAAGGCTTTAGTAGCACTATTATGTCTCTGGCAACAGAAGACCCACAACATCCACCGCTTTATTATTTAATAGCTAGGTTATGGGTACAAATATTTGGGAATTCAGTAACTGCAATTAGAAGTTTATCTGCTTTGATTAGCTTGTTAGTATTCCCGTGTATTTACTGGCTATGCCGAGAATTATTTAATGTGCCGTTATCAGTATCTTGGTTAGCGATCGCTCTGATGGCAATTTCTCCTATTCATGTGCTTTACGCTCAAGAAGCACGGGCATCTATTCTGTCGCTAGTGACCATTATACTATGCAGCGCGTCCCTATTGCGAGCGATTCGCCTGGAATCAACAGAGCATTATCAATTAGCACAACGACAGCAAATACCAGACCGTTTTGCTACTTGGGGAATTTATGTAGTAACTTTGACACTTAGTCTTTATACAAGTTGGTCGAGTGTTTTTGTCGCTATAGCTCAGGGAATTTATGTAATTACAACTAGCAGATTCCAACTCACTGAAACAGTTAGAGGTTATTTGATAGCTTCATCTCTGGGTTTTTTAGCTTTTCTGCCTTGGATGATGATTGTGGTAGCTAATTTGTTTGAGTTTCTCATATCAGCAGATGTGATCAAAAACGAGACATCTGTGATGCCTTTAATTCCACTTTGGCTAATGCAGTTAAGTCGGATTTTTTTTGATTTAAACTTTAGATTGGAAAATCTTATGGGCTATTTAATTTTAGCAATTTTCCTAATTCTAGTGGGATATGCAATGTATTTTCTCTGTGTAGCAACTAATTACAAAATTTGGTTTTTTGTGATGATGTTGATGATAGTACCAGTCATACCTAAAATATTGCCAAATTTATTTTATAGGGGCATAGTTTCCAGTTCAGAAACTAATCTAATATCTGCTTATTTAGGTATTCAACTTGCTGTTGCTTATCTATTAGCTACCCAAATATATAATGGGATTGTATCACGCCGCAGAATCTGGCAAGTGATTTTAGCGTTGATAATTATTTGCGGGCTGGTTTCTTCTAGAGTAAGTTATGAAGCTGAAACTTGGTGGAATAAGGGAGTTAGCTATGGTAATCCAGAAGTTGCTATGATTATTAATCAGGCTGAAAGCCCACTTTTAATTAGTGATGCTGAGGGAATTAATTATGGAAATGTCTTTTCGTTAAGTTATCTTGTACAGCCAAAAGTACGATTTCAATTAATAAAAGGTCAAGATATTCCTGATATACCTGCTGGGTTTACTGATATTTTTTTACTTAATCCTTCAGATACCTGGCGGGGAGAACTAGAAACTAGATATAAATCTACAACTAATGTGGTTTATAGCAACAATGATTACTTGCTGTGGAAGTTAGCTAATCCTCCCTTAAATTATTCTTATAGATAAATTTTAAGGTATTAAAGAAAGCAAAGAAGTACATTTACCATCAGTTTACCCTCTTACTAACTGTGACGATAATTGATAATTTAACGAATTTCCATAATAAATTCTGAACCTCCTTCAGGGCAGTCATGGTAAGTTAAAGTACCTTTGTGAAATTCACTAATGATTTGATAGCTGGTAAATAAACCTAATCCTACTCCTTTTCCTTGTGGTTTTGTGGTAAAAAACGGCTCAAATAAACGAGATTGATGCTCAGGAGCAATTCCTATACCATTATCTTTAATCATAATTCTGATGCTCTGTTGCTCTGTTGTGGATATATTGATCCAGATTGTCGGCTTAAATAAACTGTCAATAACTGAACTTATTTTTGATTCTAGCGCCTGAATAGCATTCTGCAAAATATTTAGCAGAGCTTGATTTAATAAATTTGCTTGTCCTAGAACTTTTGGCGTATCTTCATAATTTTTCACAACTAAAATGCTGACTGCTCCGTTATCTAAAACAAGTTGATGACGTAGTATAGTCAGGACACTTTCCATATTTTCGGGAATATTTATCGGTTTGATGCCTGATTCATCAAGACGGGAAAAAATATGCATAGCATTTATTACTGAACGAATTCGTTCGGCTCCGGTATGCAGAGAATTAATAATTTCTCTTAAATCTGTAACTAGAAAATCTAATTCAATATCTTCAATAAAATTTTTAATTTCTGGAGTGGCATCTGGAAATGCTTTTTGATAAAGTGCAATCAGGGTAATCAGGTTTTCAGTATATTCAGATGCAGGTTTGAGATTACCCACAATAAAACTGAGTGGGTTGTTAATTTCATGAGAAATTCCGGCTGTAATTTGAGAGGCATTAACCAGCTTTTCTTTTTGAATGAGTGCAGCTTCCGTTTTTTGCAATTCGAGGAGCATAGTTTGGATCTCCTGATTGCGATCGCGTAAATTTTTTTGTAATTGTTGCACCTTTAATTGAGTTTGCACTCTCACCAATATTTCTTCTAAATTAAATGGTTTAGTAATGTAGTCAATACCTCCGGCTTCAAAGGCTAAAAGTTTATCATTAACTTCATTACCAGCGCTCAAAAAGATTACAGGAATTGCAGCAGTTTCTGAATCATTCTTCAGGTGTTTACAAACTTCATATCCTCCCATTACTGGCATATTAATATCTAAAAGTATTAAATCAGGTGGTAGTGACTTCACAGATGTTAATGCTGCCTGTCCATTAAGAGCTTTGCGGACTTGATAATTGTGTTTAGATAAAAAATCAGATAAAAACCGAATGTTTTCTAGTTTATCGTCAACAATCAAAATGTCCGCAAAAAATCCTTGTTCTCCTACATACATATCCATGATTTTTAGTGAAAATTAAATTATTGAGTGAGTGCAATTATTTTATCAAACTGATAGGTTTCAATTAATTGAGTTAAAGTTGTAATTAAGGCAGTGTGTTCAGTCGGAATTTGGGACAGGAGATGGAGACTACTGCTATCGTTGCCTTGGGCAGCAGCTAAGTTTAATTGAGAAATCCAAGTGATTGGCATAATAGCTAAAGCAGCAGGATCAAGCACAAAATCGGCTGATGGAGAAATCGGATTTACCGCAGTTTTTTCATACACGTATTCTACCTGTAAATGTTTGCTGAAGACTTCTAAAATTTCTTCCCAACGAAATGGTTTGCTGACAAAATCATCACAACCTGCATCTAGACATTCTTGCCTCTGCTCTATAAAAGCGCTGGCTGTGAGGGCGATAATTTTTGTCGGGGTAGAAATTTGCCCATTTTGATTGTTTAACTCTTGTGCCAAATGACGAATCTCCCGCGCAGCTTGATAACCATCCAGAATCGGCATTCGCATATCCATAAAAATCAGGTGAGGTTGCCATTCTTGCCAAACTGCGATGCCTTCTTCCCCGTTTTCTGCTTGCAGCACGGCAAAACCTAAACGGCTCAAAATGTTACTCAATAGCAGGCGATTAGCAGGATTGTCTTCAACAATCAAAATGCGATAAGTTATTTCTCCAGGGGCAATACTAACTGCATCGAGCATGGGAGAAGATAATTGGGCGATGGCAACGGCTTCAGGTACATCAGCCTGGAGATTAAACCTAAAACAACTACCTTTACCTAACTCACTTTCAACAGTAATTTCACCTCCCATTAATTGCACAAATTTTTGACTAATCCGCAACCCTAAACCTGTTCCTTCTTTCGATTGCCGTCCAGAGCGTGTTTGCTGAAAAGCTTGAAATAAATGGCCAATTTCTTCTGGGGCAATTCCAGTGCCAGAATCTTCAATTTCAAAAAATAAATGGTATGGTATGGGGAATCCTGAGTTGGCAGTTTCTTCTACTTCCCCAGATAATTCTTGGCACTTAACTCGCAGAGTTACCTGTCCTTTTTCAGTAAATTTAATGGCATTACCCAACAAATTGATCAGGACTTGACGCAGTTTGTTTTCATCGGTTTTGATGTATTGGGGTACATTTGGATCACAATCAAAAATTAGTTGTAACCCTTTAGAAACTGCTTTTTGTTGCAGCATGGCTGCCAAACTTTGCAGTAAGTTATGTAGATTAAATTCTACTTCTGATAAAATCACCCGTCCCGCTTCAATTTTGGACATCTCCAGCACATCATTAATTAGCCCTAGCAGATGTTCACCACTTTGGTTAACAATTTCTGTATATTTTTGATGTTCAGAGGACAAGGTGTGATCTCGCTGCATCAATTGGGTAAAACCCAAAATGGCGTTGAGTGGAGTCCGCAGTTCATGGCTCATATTTGCTAGAAATTCACTTTTGGCTAGACTAGCTGCATCAGCTGCTTCTTTAGCTTTTTTGAGTTCTTGTGCTTGTTTCTTGGTTTGGGCAAATAATTCTGCTTGTTGCACGGCTACCCCAAGTTGGCTGCTAATTTGGGTAACAATCTGAATTTCTGGGTTTTGCCATTGTCGCGGGCTGCCGTTTTGGTAAACTGCCAACAAGCCCCAAAGTTGATTTCCACAAAAAATGGGACCAATAATATAAGCCCGTGCCTGTAATTGCTCTAAAAGATCGAGATAACAGGTATCGAATCCGGCTTGGTAGGTGTCATTAACACAACAATAACTATGTTCTTGCTGATATATTCCGCCGGCGTTGTCTTGCAAGTAGGTATCGCGGATTAAGGCTCCTGAATCAGTCAGTTGAGTAATTACACAGTTGTTTTGATCTACAGAAACTTCGGTGAGGTTGCCATTTGTGCTTTGTTCTGAAAGTACAGGATGCCAAGGTTGAGAAACAGATTCGGCAACTAATTGGCCACTCCAATCAGGTTTAAAGCGATAAATCAAGACGCGATCGCACTCTACAGCTTGGCGTAATTCGGCTGTGGTGGCTTGGAAAATTGATTCCAAATTGAGACTTTGACGCATTTGCTGGATGATATGGCTGGTGGCTTTTTCTCGCTCTGCCATCACCCTGATTGCTGTTTCTGTGACAATTCGTTCTTGAATTTCGATTCCTAGGGCATGATTAACCTGTACAAGTTCGACTGTGCGCTCCTCAACTCTGAATTCTAGTTGCTCGTAAGCGCGGTTTTTTTCTTCTTCTGCCCATTTGCGTTGCAGTTCTGTAGAAGCTCGTGCTGCAAAGACTTGCAAAAGTGCTTTGGTGCGATCGCTTGCTTCTAGGGGTTTGACATCCATAATACACAGGTTGCCAATGACATTCTGATTGACATCAACCAAAGGAACCCCTATATAACTCTTTGCATCCAACTTTTCTAGCAATAAGTTCTGAGGAAAAAGCTCCAGCAATCCATTGGAATAACCACACAGCATATTCTTCTGAACTACATTCTCGCAAGGAGTGTTAATTAGTTCATATTCAAAGTTGTCTGCAAGATGATCTACCTGCCAAAAATTAATAATCCGCAACTTTTGTAAAGAGTCATCAACTGTCTCAGAGACGATCGCATAACTTACACCCAATGCCGTTGCGAGATTATGCACGAGAGCCGGGAAAAAATCATCGCCAGCTACAGAAGCAGTCCCGGACACAATTGTTTGTAAGATTTCTTCAGTGCGTTGCCGTTCGGCTACTTGCTGTTCTAATTCTCGATTGAGGATTTCTAGCTGTTCTGGCGATCGCAATGCCAGAAATTGCGGCAGAAGTTCCACCAGTTGTAATGCAGTATAACAAGACACTAAAGCCGTGATGGCTCTGACAATGCCTGATACCCAGTAATCTGGATGCCACAGTGTCCAAATATCCAGCAGGTGTCCCGTACCACAGAGAATAATAAATCCGCCAAATAAAACAAATACTTTGGAGAAGGGAATGTCACTACGCTTATTTACAAAGTAAATCAGCATGATTGGAATCGAGTAATAGGCGATCGCTATCAGTGCATCACTCACCAAATGTAACGCCACCAGAGGCTTTTGCCAAAGATAGCAATGTCCATGCGGTATATAATTCTGAGAAGATAAAAGATGATGTAAAAATTCCGATACTGCTGGCATATTTCAAAAGAGAGTGAGTTATGGGGTGTGGGTAAAAGCCTTTTTGATCTAAACTCAGTTTTTAAGCAGATAGCGCAGGCTATGCGAACAAAAATCAAATAGAAGTCTTATATTCGCCATTTACGGGCAATTCTCTATAGTCCTTGACAAATAACCAAAGCTATGGGGTTAAAGTAAGGTAATTAACCTACTTAAAGCTGCACCTCCTAAAAGAGGGGTATCTTTCGTTAAATACTCATTTGGTATAAATTAAATTTTTACACTAAAAATGATAATTTGGTAGCACGGATAGAATCTTAAGCCGGCAATTTAACTATCTCAATAAAGTGCGAGAGAATAAAGGTAATTTATATACTTTAGAGCAGTTGAGCGATCGCACCGGAATTAGTCCCCTGAATGTCCGCTTCAGCCCGGATAGTCGTTTAATTGCCGTGGCTGGCTGGGATTGATGGCTCTGTGCGTCTGTGGACAATGAGGGAAATTGCTGTATGTCGTCACAGGACATCAGTCTGCGTTGTCAAGAGTTGCTTTCAGCCCGGATAAAAAAATGATCGCCTCTGCGAGTCCTGAAGGTACTATCAAAATCTGGATGAAAAATGGCGATCGCCTTTCAGAGAAACCATTACACACACTAGAAGCACATAGAGGATTTTGCATAGATGCGGGAATCATAACCAATTAGGCAAACATGATATAAACACCATCAAAGTAAACTTTGTAAAGAAATATTACGAAACTCACAACTTTTGCGTAAAAAACAAACATAAATTTGTGGACTAATTAGCAGCTAAAAAATTCTTTTTCAGCTTGCAACTCACATCGAATTTTGGATAGTTACCATCTTTTAGGTAATGGTAATTATGACAAAAATCGAGATATAAACTACATTTTGCGGAGAAACTAATTATGCCACTCATTTCAACATTTGAACTACTTGTCAAGAGTATTGCTCCTACAGACAACTTTGATAAATTACCCCCAGATATTGCACAAAACCTCAAAAAAGTTGCTCGTAGAGTTGTTCAAGGTTACTTTTTAACCATTGCTAATACTAGTAATACTGTTGCTAGCTTAAGACTGGAATTTACAGCAACAACACCAGAGTTAAATCCCCAGGATACAGTGATAATTCTCGATATTTTAGGTAAGAATGAATTTCATAATTTGAAAGAAGTAACAAATCAGCCGAAAAGATTTACTTTCGATTTCAAGATTCCTGCTCACGATACGGCTTTAGTTACCTTACTACCTAATCTGAATAATTTAGACCTTTTAAAAGGAGTAAAAGATTTAGAGACTCGTGGGTATGTGAACATCTCTAGATTGGCTTTGAAAGGCTCAACTTATAACTTGCTAGTTACTCCTGAGCAACGGGGAACTTTCCTACCCAACAATTTCAATGATAAAGTTCCTGATTTTGATCAAATCGCTTACAGTCTTCCTACTGCTAGTGGTGGTAGTTTCCTGAGTTTAAAACCTCTATTACTTCCTGAAGATATTTTAAATGCTCAATTAGGCGATAACTCTACTTCAACAAATGATAGACAAGAGTTACTCGACTTAATGTTTGAGCGCCTTGACAAGCTAGAATAACCTCTGACAAATGTTTAGCAGGGGAGCCAGTGTGTTCGGTTCCCTCCTTTTTAGCAACTGGCGTTGTGTTCTCGCGTAGCGCAACGCACCATCCTAGATTTTGGGTACGTTAGTACTTTAGTCCATTTCGTTATCTTATTACCAAAATAGAACCACAATGAAATCAAAAATGAAATTTCAACCAGTTTCTCACAGCTGGGTTGCTCTACATCCCCAACCCAAAGGAGTCATTCAATTTATTGGTGGTGCTTTCTTCGGAACCTTTGTTCCCATGCTGTTTTATCACCATTTATTGAAAACTTTGTTTGACCAGCAATATACAATCGTTATTCTTCCCTTTAACTTCACTTTTAATCATTATGAAGAAGCTGGCTTTTTGATTAGGGAACAATATGAAATTATCCCCGAACTTGTGAGAATATCAAAATTATTAGGTTATGGTTATCAACCTTATCTAAATGATACTAACTTCTCATGGATGGGACACAGTATTGGCTGTAAGTATATTTCCCTCTTAGAAGGATTTACTGCTCTACCTACTGAGTCAGAAAAACTAGAGAAATTTATTCGTCAGTTGGTGTCAAAAACATCAGATGCATCAAATCCTCAAAAAAATGAGCGTAAAATCAAAAGCATAGTTACAGATTTAGAGATATTAATTCATGATATTCAGCAAAAACGCGAAAAAACTATCGAACTGGTTAAATACTACCTCAAGCCAGATATTGATTCTAACCAATTAAGCTCAGAGGATTCAAAGGTCACAATTACAAGTATCTTTATTAAAGGACAATCATCTGTATTTTTAGCTCCTGTGAATACAGGTCTTGATAGTGCGATTAAACCTAAGTTTTTAGCTGATTTCATTATTAAGATTGGTTTTGATGTCACACCAACTCCTCAAGAAACTTATGCATTAATTGAACATAGTAATTTATTTAATTTACTGGCTATACTGCGCTTTAAATCAGATGATATTGCTCGTGGTACGTGTGATTGGTTTATTGATACTTTGAGAAAACCACCTCAAGATTTTTGGCAAGAATTACCAGGTGGACATTTACGCTCTTTAGGGATACAAATCGGCAATTTCGTGATTAATTTTCCTGATACCTTATCAATTCCGGTGATTGAACCAATTCAGAAACGTACCGCCGGATTTGAACGTCATGTGATTGAATTGCTGAAAGATTTATAAACAAAAGCTTGATTTAAAATTTGTTATTTTTTCGTAACCCAGTAATTTTCAGAGCCGTTAGTCACGAACTGGGATTGTTGAGTGGCAGTATTAGGTAGACCGCGACCAGAATCGCCGTTGGCGATCGCTTGCCACCAGGGTGAGTTCATAGCGGTTTTAGGACGGATGAGGGGCTGCTGCTTTGTTGCTGTATACAGTAAAGATTGCAGAATCATACTGTTAGTGCTGCTGGTGAAACCAAGGGCTGTTTTGCCTGTTTTTTCATAAAAACCTTCATAAAACCCCAGCAAAGGGTTATATAAGTCAGTTGTGGCCTTAATTAACTCCTGAGTATAGCTATCTTCTGGCAGCAAGGCATAATAGGCAAATGCCACAGCCGAACTTACTAATCTTCCCTCTGGTAGAGGTTTGTCATCATCCCCTAACGCCACCCAAGGCTGATTTTGAGCGATAATTGAACTGTGGATGGTGTAGGGTTGACGCTCAATTAAAGTGGTAGCTGAGGCTGTGAGAGTCCCAGTCTGACGGTAGCGTTCGGATTGAGCCTGATAGATGGCTGTAAAGAGCGATCGCATTTGTGGATCTAAGCCAAACTCCAAAGCATAAAGCAAAAACGGATTACTAACGGTGTATTCGTTAATTTTTGATTTTGTATCTGTGCGGATACGTTCAATGGGGACTTTTACTCCTTCCACAGAGGCGGTTTTATATTCACCTCCAACAGAGGAATTGTGGACATTAAACCCCCACAATTGAAAACCGCGAGCGGCATATTCCTCATAGCCTAAGCGAGTTTCTGGGTTGACACGAGGAAGCAATCGCCCATTTTTATCTTTGGTGACATTGGCGCTGGAAAGAATCCCATCCCGCACAACCCGCAAGTATGACCAATCCAGAACAATTTGATCTACAGCTTCTATATATTCTGGATGAGTACTCTTCAAATTATAAAGGGCTGCCAATATTCTCCCTACATCTAAAGACGACCAACCAGTACCTTCAGGAACTGGATTACCACCATAGTCTACTGCTTGCAACGTGCGCGGATCATAACCACGACTTGGTAATTCCCCAGCAAACAGAGGTATCTGAGCTAAAGCACCTAAAAGCTGTCGGGTACGCTGGTCAAATTCTTTCGGAGCAATTATATCTAATGCCCATGCTGCATTGAGTGCTGTTAGATAATCTCCTAATCCCCAGAGGGTTGACCCTTTGACATCAGCGCGATCGCTAACTAACCCAGTTGCAGCTTGAGAATTAGCTTGGAAATAGTTCCAGGCTGCTTGAGCATAGCGTCTTTGAATGACTGTGAGGGGTTTAGGTAAACGTGAGGATGGCTGGGGATTACCCACTGGTGGAATAGGTTTAACTATCAGCGATGCTGGTGGGCTAGAGGCTGTATTGGTCTTAGCAGGTGGAACCGCTATAGATACAGGATTTTGAGGTGGAGTTTTGGTAGGGGCAGTAGGTGGAGTTGATGAAGTTGGGGTCGAATTACCAGACGGCATCTTTGCAAAACTCACCCCACTACTTCCAATCAGTGGGCGGTTCCCTCTAGCTTTGTAATATAAAATCTCCATAATTAGGCCATTAGTATTGCCTGTCAGAGATTGATTAGGTTTCTTTGATTCCTCATATAGTCCAGCATAGAAACCACCACCTTTAGGGTCACGTAAATCTTTCACTGCATCGAAAACTTTTTGCGCGTAAGCATTATCTGGGTAAAGATAACGCCAACCGAATGCGGACTTCGTGCTAACATTCCGAAATTGTGGTATTGATTCATTTTTTTCTGTAATTGCTGCCCAAGCAACGCCATTAGAATAAACAGTGTTGTAAATAAAATACGGAGCTTGATCAAGATTATCTTCTGAAACAGAAGTTAATTGTCCTGTAGATTCAAAGCGGCGTTTTTGTGCTTCTAAAACACTGGCAGCATATTCCTTTAAATATCCTTCTAAACCAAATTCAATTCCATCCAAAATATAAGATTCACTGACTACATAATTGTTAGCATTAGTAGTTTGATAGTCACGAGTATCAACGGGAATTTTGACACCATTCACATCAACAAACTTAAAAGGCTCTAATGCCACAGCTTTCGCAACTTTAAAACCCCAAAGTTCATAACCCCTAGCAGCATATTCTTCATAACCGAGTCGTCCTTCTTGTACCAACAAGGTTTTACCATCAGGTAACACCAACGCTCCATAAAGTTGCTCATCTTTAACCGATCGCGCCAACTGCCACTTAGCTATAATTCCTTTGAGCCAATCATTGTATTGAGGATGACAGGTGCGAATAACATGAAATGCAGCCAGAATCCGACCAACATCTAAGGCAGACCAACCAATACCCTTTTCTTGGGGTTTGTTGCCATAATCAGTCATCTGTCCTGTAGCGGCGTTATAGACCTTATTTGGCAACGCAT
The DNA here is from genome assembly GCA_035638855.1 of Nodularia sp. (in: cyanobacteria). Taxonomy (GTDB): domain Bacteria; phylum Cyanobacteriota; class Cyanobacteriia; order Cyanobacteriales; family Nostocaceae; genus Nodularia. The sequence goes on from DASQZD010000059.1 coordinate 88,217, forward strand.
TTTCAAATAGCTTCAAATCGTTTAAAGAAGCAAGGAACTTGTTTAAGCGCGAATCGAATTCTGATTGATTAATTAGGCTCATCCAGCGCGCTGCATTCAACGCCATCAGGTAATTACCAATATCCCAAAGCGTTCCAGAGGGATAACCACCAGTGGAATTGGTAAACCCAGTATTTGCCTGATAGTTATTGACAAAATACTGCCAAGCTGCACGAGCATAAGTTTGTTCATCCGGTGTGAGAGGTGCTGTAATTTGACTACAGCTATTAGTATTAGCAGCAGAATTTTGGGCTAAAGATACCGTTGGTATATAGAACAAAAATTGCAGAAATACCCCACTGAGGAACAATGCAATCCATCTCAATAACTTGTCGTGACGGCGTTGTTGCATATTTTTATAAATAAGGTTTACTCACTAGCCCAAACTTCCAAAGGCTTGCCCACACGACGATATAGTAGTGCTTCTAACACGATGCCGTTAGTATTGACACTTAGCGCCCGGTTAGGTTCCTGAGTCTGTTCATAGAAACCTGCGAAAACCCCACGATTTGGATCAGCCAGCCAGCGCATACCCTTATATAGTTTCTCTGTATAACGCGTGCGGAAAAGCATATGCCAGCCTGTTGCTGCTTTGATGCTGCTACCTCGAAAAGCTGCCGCATCTTTACCAGATGAGTCAATCGTTTTCCAAGATTCACCATCGACAAAAATATTGTTATAGACAAACCAAGGCTCCCGGTCTAAATTATCCTCAGACCAGGCTGTGAGTTGATTAGTTGCCTGATAGCGACGTTGTTGGGCTTGTAGTAACTTGACTGCATATTCAGGAGGCAAAGCTTTAAAACCGCTTTCCAAACCATCAAGGATATAAGGTTCACTTGTAACATAGTTATGATATGTTGTGCGTTTGTCAGCTGGCACTTCTACACCCATAACATTGATAAACTCAGCTTCAGCCTTGGGATCGAGTGCTTTGGCAGCTACTACCCCGATTTTTTTTAATGCATAGGCAGCATATTGTTCATAGCCTAGCCGCCCTTCTTGGTTCCAGGTTTCCTTTCCAGTCCGCGCTTCTGTCCCCATCAGCTGACCATTCTGCACCAAACGCTCCACATTCCAACGAGCCGTAACGGCTCGACTAGCAGCAGCGTGTTGGGGATATCGGGCTGCAACTATATCTAGCCATTGTACCAGTCGTCCTAGATCAAGTGCCGAAAAACCGATTTCTTGGGGTTTATCCAACTGTCCGTAGTTAACTGGGATTAAAGTTTTAGCGTTATAAGCTTTGTTTGGTAACTCATTCCGATACAGAGGCAATTTTGTTAAAGCAGCCAATGCTTCCTGCATCCATTTATCAAACTCTTCTGAAGAAAGCAACCCCAATTCCCGCGCCGCCACCATACCAGCTAACTGGCTACCCACATCCCACATTGTTGTAGCCGGGAAGTCAGCAGCAGAAGATACTAAACCTGTGGACAAACGATTATTCTCGAAATAACGCCAAGCATTACGGGCTAAATTGATATCTTCTACACTCAGACGATTGAGACGTTCCGATGTGACTGGAGTTGGTAAGATGTCAGTTTCGTACCAGTGGAGTGCTTGATGAAATCCAAAACCAACTAGAGCGATCGCACCAGCAATAATAGCTTGTTTTCGTAAACTAGGTTCGGCTGGAGCCGGATTGAAAATAAAATCTTTATTCATGGCTAGCGGGGGATAATATTAAACAGCACTTCTTTTTTCACCAGCAACCAGAAGCAGGCCACAACTACAGCCTGAGCCAGAGTAGTTACGACAGAATTACCGTCAACTAAAGCCGGAATTAAAAACCAAATAACTGTAACTGGAACGTGAATAATATAGATATACAAAGAGTTTTGACCCAAATCAATTAACACTTTGCCCAGGGTTTTATTAAGCGGTTGCCAAAACGTATCAATGATGATGTATAGCAGGGGAAACAGTCCTATGTGGTTAATTAAACGGAGAAAACCCACCCGACTGCGGTCTGTCCATGCTAACCATGCAACTTTATCTGAAAATTTAGCAGGCCAAATACCAAGCTGAATATCATAATGAGCCGCAGTCATAGAGCCAATGACGATTAATAAACAACCTATCACCAGGGGGATCTTGGGAATTTTCGCCCATAGTTCTTGCAGCTTGGTGCGGTAGTAACCTGCTAATAAACCATGCACGTACAAAATTTGCCAGCCAGATAGTGCAAAGTAAGGATGTTCTCGGTCTAGGGGATGGAAGCTCAAAGCATAAGGATGCCATTGCTGGATGCTCCACAGTGACCAGGAAATAGCCAAAATAGGCAGCCAAAGCCCTTTTCTTAGCATCCAAAAAATAACGGGAGACACCAGCAACAACAATACATAAAGTTGCAAAATATCAATTACAGGTGGCGCTAAATGGAAAGTAGCCGCCGCTAATAAAATTTGCCACCAAGACCCAGGTGCAAAATCAAAAGCTGGGCGAGTCCAACCAGGCGCAATAATACTTAATAAACCCAGCAGAGATATTAAAATAAAGCTGGTAACATACAGTTTTCCAGAACGCTCTATCAGCTTCTTCATTGCTTCTGCAAAGCCAACCTTATGGATACGCCCCAAAGTCACCATTCCTAATACCAGCCCAGAAATAAATACGAATCCCTCGGCCGCACTAGCATAAATATGTCCTCTGTTTATGGCACTGAAATAAGAAGAACTTTCTAAATGGTTGCATACCATCGAAACAATGGCGATACCCCGAAGAAAGTCAATTCTTAAATCCCGTTTTCCGTACAGCGTGGGGTCATAGCGCCAGGGCCAACTAGGTGAATTGGCAATATTTTGGTTTATATCCATAGTAAATGCATCGTGATTTCAGACTATATTTTACCTTCAATACTACATTGAGGCTATCCCATTAATAATATTTTTTTAATTAGTCCAAATATCGATGATAGCGAAAGAAATAAGTAATTCAGCCCAATAAAACCAGTTTAATTTGGTAAAATTGCAAAAAGCAACATTTCCAATTCGTTGGTTATTTATTTCCTTACATAGCTGAGTTTTTTACGCCGACTTACTTAAATAAATTAAAATAAATCTTTTGACAGCCCCTCGGCTCCCATCAAGTTAGCTTCAGTTATTTTAGCGTCAGTTAACTCGGTTTCAAACAGGCTGGCGTAGCACAGATTGGCTCTAGTTAGGTTAGCTCCAGTCAGGTTAGCTCTAGTTAGGTTAGCTCCAGTCAGGTTAGCTCCACTCAGGTTAGCTTCCGTTAAATTTGCCTCAATTAAAATCGCCCCAGCCAAGTTAGCTCCGATTAAATTTGTTGAACTTAAATCTGCTCTACTTAGATCTGTTGCTAGTAGCAGCGATAAGCCACTTAAATTAGCTTTCTTAAGGTTCGCTCCAGTTAGATTGGACATACTTAAATTAGCCGCAATTAAGTTGGCTCCAGTCAGGTTAGCCCCAGTTAAATTCGCCTCTGTTATGCTGGTTCCACTCAAATCTGCTTCACTTAAGTTAGCTCCACTCAAATCTGTACTAACCAGTGTGGCGGCCATCAGCGTGGCTCCAGTCAGGTTAGCTCCAATCAAATTTGCCTCTGTTAAATCGACCCCAAACAGGTTGGCTTCGCTCAGGTTAGCACCAGCTAAATTGGCTCTCTTGAAGTTTCCCCCTGCTAATTTGGTTTTGCTCAGGTTGGCTCCAGTCAGTTTTGCCTCACTAAAATCTTTTTCACCTGTGGAATATCTATTCTGCACTTCATCAGCATGGCTCATCTCTTGTGCCTTTATCAATTAAATTTAATCTATCCAACTATCCTTGTTGGAGAAGGGCGCGATTAAATTCATCCTGATCAACAAAAATTTCAAAAATTCGCTCCATTTTCGTCATTTCAAACAACATTTTGACAGCATCGTTAACTGAGCAGATAAAAATCTTTGCCCCTGCTGCTTTAACTATTCTTAGAGTTGACAATAGTGTACCTAAACCTGAACTATCCATGAGCTTGACGGCAGCCAAATCAATCAAGACAATATCAACACCGTTCTCTACAGCCGAGCTAATTTCTTGACGCAATTCACTTCCTCTCATTCCGTTTAGAAGACCGGAAGGTTGAAAAGTTTTGATAATAGGACTCATATAGCGAATCTCTTTTCCTTTTTATAGCAAAAGTCTACTAACTGAATATACCGCTAAATTAGGGGTAATGACCTAAAGTCACTTAAATATTTGTGACGAAAAAAAATTCCTCAAACCTATGCAGGGCAAGGAAAATACATAAAATGCCCAAAAATGGTTGCAACCCATATATATTAACAAACAAAGGGAAAAAATGCCAAATTCTCTCTGGATCTAGATTTAACGCTATTTTATGGGTGTTTTTTGCCTAAGCCTCACTAACAGATAGATATTAAAGAGGACAGGGGGAGAAGGGTAATCAATTAGAAGCAGATTCAGACTTTCCCCCAATTGAAAACTGGCGGTATGAACCCACTCGCTGCGATCAGAAGAAGAAACAGGCGACGCGAAAAGCCGATACGGATTTCCCTCTGGGAATTTTCTTTGGTCAACTGTTGAGTTTTTTTTACTTATTATTTATTAATTTAAAATTTTATCTGTAATTGACCAGTGAAAGTCTTATTATTGTAAGGACTAGCCCCAGTATCTAGATTACGAACATTGCTGAAATTATAGCCAAAATCTAAATCAATCTTTGGTGATATTTTAGCTGTACAACGAGTTTGATAACTATTGCCACCAGTAATTTTTCCATTAAGTAGCTGTCGTCCCAAAGTAGTACTTAACCGACAACTCAAAAAAGAAAAAATATCTCCTTCCCAGCCAATTTCTCCGTTATAAACGAGGAAATCATGGGGAGAAAAATAGCCACTAATATCTTGGCGATCGCTTGCATATTTCCAAGCAAACAAATTAGCAGCAAACCAAAATTGCCCCGATTTATGTTCTAACCTGCTAAAAGATTGTTGTTCAAAGTTATCATCATTATAAAACCCCACACGATATAGTGAAAAAAAGCTAGTCTTAGGGTCAATTTGCCAATAAGCATTGAGACCAGAGCGTAAAGCTGTAATTTGACTTTCTAATGTTTTAGCACTAGTCTTATAAGCACCTTGTTCTACTATCGCTGACAAAAATAAACCTGACTTTAATTGGTATTTTGGAGTGAGGTTAACAAAAATTGGCCTATCTATCTGGGCATTAAAATTGAGGGCAATTGGCAATCTATTAAATATGTCAATTCCTGCGGCTGCCTTTATAGTATATTTACCTGTTTTTCCTTCCCATCCCACCTGAAAGGGAATATTAGTAACAGACTCCACTTTAGGTTGATTAAAAGTATTAAATCCAGTTTTGAACGTAATTTTTTCCCCATTGAGCCAACGAAATTCAAATACTGGCTCAATAATTTGATTCGTCTGCTGAAAATTACTCAAATCGCTACGAAAGCCTGTCTGGATACTTTCCAAAACTAAGTCTGGTTGCACAGGTGTAGTCGATGTTGGTGGTAATTTTGGTGGTGGCGGTAATATTGGTGGTGGAGTTAACCGTAGCTCCGGATCGAAGTTTTCGGGTGCAGCAATTAATATTGGTGTTGACTTTAATTGCTGGGTCAGAAAGTTGCTGTCAGGAAATGTGTTTAAATTTTCTAGAGTCGCAACATTTGTAATTTGTTCCGTTAATTCTGAAACTAAATTCCAGTTTTCATCTAGTTGAGGAAAAACAGAGGGCTGGGTTTCTGTAATATTTTCATTATTTTGATGCGGGTTTGCCAAATTCTTTACCGCATTCACTGGTTCTATCAATTGTGAGGCTGAGTTCGAGTTATCATCTGGTTGGTTAGCATCTGCGGATAGACAGCAAATACTGTAATTACCAATGATACATAATGGAAATAGTAAGTATAGTATTTTTTGTAGTACGTTCAATGAGACTAACACTTTAAAACACCGCTACGTAGAGGAAGGTAATTTTTTTCTCTAAAACCCGTAACTATTTAAACATATATTTTGGGTACACACATCGCTGTCAGACAAATATAAAATGTAGTGTCTACAAATCTCTATTATCAGTGTAAATTTAAATTCAAGTTTACTTGTAGATTTTTTATCTGGCTATGTGTTCCTACTCTAATTATTGTAGACCCTCATAACTTTTATCCTAAACCTGCCCATCGGCAAGGACACAGAGAGAAGAAAGATGAACTGTATTGACTCGTCTATAGCATTTCCTCATCTGTGTACCCTGCGGGTAGCCACTTTGTGTGTACATCTGTGGTTAATTGATCTTCCTTCGCATTTCTACACAGGTGCTGTAACCTGCGGATGTGCTTCTAGCCAAATATCAATATCAGCCAATACCTGTTGGGGAATTTCCCAAGGAAACAAATGTGCTGTATTCGGATAACAATGGTATTGGTTATTTTTTAGGTGTTGTGCAGTTTCTAAACTCGACTCAGCTGTGATATGTCGGTCTTGTTCTCCAGCCAATACCAAACTAGGACAGTGAATTTGCTGTAAATCGCTGAGTCGATTGTAACCAGATTTGAGGGCAGTATAAAGGGCGCGAGTTGCGGGAGTGGAGGTTTGTAAATAAGCCTGTGCTGCTTCCTTGGCAATATAATTGTATGCCGTTGGGGTATGTTGTTGAATTAAATAACGAAAGAGCGATCGCTTGCCAAAAGTATCGATATTCCACTGCCAACTCGGTTGCAGATAATTCAAAATCCCCGCAATACCAGTATATAGATTATCCTGCCAACTAATGGGGGGATGATTGCCACGGGGTCGGGCTGCTGTGGCTACCAAAATCAGACCAGTTACCCGTTGTGGTAGTCGCAATGCCATTTCCATCGCCAAAATTCCACCCAGTGACCATCCTAATATCAGACATTTTTCGATTTGATAGTGGTCTAGGAGCGCTTCTAAGTCGGTTAAATGGTCTAACATGGCAAAATTGCCATTGCAGCGACTTTTGCCGTATCCGCGTAAATCTGGGGCAAAAGTTTGGTAACGCTGTGATAAGTGATTGGTAAAGACAGAAAGATTCCGACCAGAACCAGGATGACCATGTAAACCGAGAATCGGGAATCCTTTACCTTGAATATAGACGTTGAGGTTTGCAGCTGTTGGGGAAATAAAAGACATGATTTTAGTTCTCAATATATCCGCCAGCGTAGGTAATGACGCACATCTGTCTGTATGTGCTGTGAATCCCAAAGGCTACGCCAGCGACTTTAAACGCGGGGTTAAAAATATTATGGCGATGACCGCGCGACGGTACGCCATCATCAATAATTAACTGCATGATAAGTAAGTCGGCTGTGCTGGAACCATAGCTGATGTTTTCAGCTGCGGTAACTTGCCATCTACCATAGCGGTTGATGCGGGTGAAGGGGTTACTAGCATCACTACCACCATGACCTGTGATGCCTTTTGCACCTTGGTCTTTGACGTGATCTCTAGCACCTAAAGACATTCCCACAGATATACTTAATGCTGCCACAGAATCAGCTGACTTGAGAAATGCGATCACCGGAGGTGGGCGTTTCGCCATCGCCTCATCAACTGCTTTGACCCCTTCTTGAGTTTGCAAATAAACATTATCGGATATCCTCACCTGTGTGCCTTGAAACTGCCGTTTCCAATCTTCCAGAATGGGGAGGTATGCCGCAGGATAGATCCGGACTTTATTCATTTCTGCTAAAACTTTTTTTTCCAACAGCGAGAGAATATTTTTGTATGCTACATTCTCTATACCTGCTTGAAAAAGTTCGGTCGATAATTTCCTAAGTTTCATAAATAACCTCATAACTGGAGAGCTACAACTCAATATATTTAGCTCCATCGTAGAGATAACCGTTTTCTGAAAAACTGGGCATTTTTAGGCAATTCTACTGGCGAAACTCCTACCCGCTAAACTGATCAAAATTTAATTTACACATTGCACAGAAAGCAAATTCTGGTGGGGTTGAGCATTTTACTTTCATGGATAAGTATATTAACTGATCAACTTCTGTCGGCTTACAGCTACAAAGTAGAAATATTAATCTTATCCATCACGGTAAAATTACCAATTAACAGTTAACCCAGTCACATAAATAACAACTAAATTCCATGTCCTTTTTGACTGAAGTTCTGTAAAATCGAAATTTGAATGACAAAATCAAAAATTATATGATGCGTTGGCTCAGTTTAGTCCCGATGCTGTTGAGTATTTTACTAATGGGCTGTTCTATGGCAACAACAGCAAAATCTACCACACCCACCCCCACCAGCCAAACCAAAGCATTCGCTGGTCAAACACTCCCGATTTCTGCGGAGGCGATTGTATCTAATGGTACTAAAATTCAATTAGAAGTGGCAGAAACACCGGAACAACAAGCAAAGGGTTTAATGTATCGTCCAGCTTTACCAGATAATCAGGGGATGTTATTCAAGTTTCCTTCTGCACAACCTCTGAGATTTTGGATGAAAAATGTCCCAGTTCCTCTGGATATGGTGTTTTTGCAAAATGGGGTAATTAAATATATTGAAGCTTCTGCACCTCCCTGCACCAGTGAACCTTGCCCAACCTATGGAACCAATATTCCCATTGATACGGTGATTGAATTGCGGTCTGGACGAGCTGCCGAATTAAATTTACGGGATGGTGAACGAATCAAAATTGAGTTTTTAGATAGATAAAATTTACCTCAATAAATATTTACTGGCTTTATCCTGTCAGTAGCGGCGGATTTTGAATTGATATGTTTGTGTAAAAAAATTATCAAGTCGGTATAAAAAAGGAAATTGAGGAGATATTACTTATATGTTTTCGATCATAGAAAAATTTGCAGTTTCAAGGTAAAATCACATTTCCACGCTTTGGATGCCAAAAATATTCCTTTTGGCGTAAGTGTAAACGGACTCACATAAGGGAGTATTAGCTATGGAATCTTTGCTACTACATCTGTGATTCAATCAAGCATGATCGTAAAAAAGATGAAACAAAATTAGACATAAGTAGTTTGGATCTGGAAAATTGATCAGATCAGTGAAAATCTTCTAGTTTTATCGGTGAAATAAATCTGTTTGATGAATTTAAGCAAAATTTTTTCCAGTGTTTATCCGGTAAATATCAGTTACGAATGAAATATTAGCTGCGGGCTACTGAGAAAAGGTAAATCGTTATATGACAATACATTCAATCAAAGGAGGTGAGTTACAAATGCCACCATCAACATATTCGCGACTAATTCATTTTCTCCAGGAAGATTTATCAATTTCAGCGGCATCCCTGGCCGTGGCGCTGCGACATCGGGAACAAGATCCCGGTCCATTACCGATGATTCTTTGGCAGTATGGGTTAATTACTTTAGAACAGTTAGAACAAATTTACGACTGGATGGAAACGGCCTAATACAGGTTGTGTAAGTCGCACAAACAGGCTACGCCAATCTATAGTGTGTTGCAAAAGAAAGTTTGACTAGATAAATTTTTGGTGGCAATGATTGTTCTAATTAGTATAAGTATGAGTTTTCTACAGGAGAATTGAGGTATGTCACGTCCATTCTGCCTTATACAAAGGCTGATAGACCAGAGAATTGACTGTTACCATTTTTACTTATTTCAATACATATTTAAAGAGCGAGTCAAATATTTAACTCGCTCTTTATAATTTAATCCAGTAGATGAACTCACCCCTAGTTTTAGCAACCAGAGGGGAGAATTTGCTGATTAGGACTGAGTGAATACTTTTGCTGCTGCTGCTACACCACCACCGGGGGTAAAGTTTTCGTGACCGAGTTCAGTCAGCGTTACTTCTAAGGCTGCTATACAGCTAAGAATATCGCGATCGCTCACAAAACCCAAGTGACCAATCCGGAAAATCTGGTTTTTCAGATGGTCTTGACCTCCAGCTAAGGCTATATCAAAACGCTTGTTCATCAATGACCGAATTTTATCTGCTTCCATTCCTGGTGTGGCTACAGCAGTAATTGCCGGACTAGCGTAATCATCTGACCCAAATAAAGGTAAATTCAAACCTTTAACAGCCGCACGAGTCGCATTTTTGAGTCGTTGGTGTCGCGTAAATATTGACTCCAACCCTTCAGCTTTCATCATTCCTAACGTGGTGTGTAAAGCCACAATCAAGTTGACTGGTGGAGTAAAGGGAGTCGTATTTTTGGCTGTGGATTTGCGATATTTACCTAAATCTAGATAATACTTTGGTAATTTCGCAGTTTTGTAAGCTTCCCAAGCTTTGGGACTAACAGAAACAAATCCTAGTCCGGGAGGAATCATATAGCCTTTCTGAGAACCAGAAGCGACGACATCCAAGCCCCAAGCGTCTATGGGCAAATTGAATGCACCCAAGCTAGTGACTGCATCGACAATTATTAAAGCTTCACCATGTTCTTTAACGAGGCGGTTGATAGCTTCTAAATCATTCAATACACCGGTTGAGGTTTCGCTGTGGGTAATAATTACGGCTTTGATTTGCTTTTCGGTATCAGCTTGCAATTTTTCGGCAAATTTGGCTGTGTCTAAAGGTTTGCCCCATTCGGCGGTAATAGCTTCGACGTTCAAACCGTATGCTTCGCCGATTTCTACCCAGCGTTCTCCAAACTTACCATTGGAACCAACTAAAATGCGATCGCCTGGAGAGAGAAAATTAATAATTCCCGCTTCCACCGCACCCGTCCCGCTTACATTCAGCATCAGGACATCATTTTGAGTTTGGTGTAACCATTTGAGGTTTTCTGTCACCTCAGCCATGATGTTGCTAAACTGGCTGGTACGGTGTCCAATGGGATGCTTGGCTAATGCCAGCAAAGCCGCCTCTGGCACTGGTGTGGGGCCAGGAATCATCAGCATCAACTTATTGTCCATGTGTTTGTCCTAAAGTCAAATAAAAGTTAAAAGTGTCGGCGGATAGTTAAATTCAGGTGGCGAATTTTAGATTTATCTGCATATACATACAAATTACTTTGCTATATTCTGCAAATCTATAGGAAATCTATAGGAAAAGTACCATTAAAGCTAAATTATGATCAACTTGACTTTTGCAACAACTTATGTATATTTAAAATAACCTAAAATTCTGGAGATGAGCTAGCGCAAAAGAGACATCAAATTTTTTACCCAGTTTGTCTAAGTGCTTTAGTGGAGCTTATCTAGAATCTCACAAATCGGGTGACAAATACAATATGTGAGCAAATTTTGTCCCGTCAAATTGGTGAAGACGGGAATTGTTTTATGAGTATGAGTTGGAACTCATGCCAAAATTGTCAGACATTAAACTAATAGTTGGTTATTAGATTGATGTATCTGGAGATAAAAATTCTGCAAACAGATTAGCGATCGCTAAACTTGGATCAGGTTGTTTAACTAAAGATTCTCCAATTAATACAGCTGCTGCGCCTGCTTGTTGTACTATCTTCAAATCTTCTGGGGTATGTAGCCCTGACTCACTCACAACTAGAAGATTTCGTTCCTGTAATTGACTAGCTCGTGCTGCTAATAATTCGCAAGTAGTTTGGAGGTCAACAGAAAAATCTTCCAAATTACGGTTATTGATGCCGACGATAAATTCTCCCTTTAAACCTAATACCCGGTCAAGTTCTGCCAAACTATGAACTTCAATCAAAGCCTTCATCTTCATTGCATTGGCAATTTTGAGGAAGTATTGTAAATCTTGATCACTGAGAATAGCCGCAATTAGCAGAACTGCATCTGCGCCATGAATGCGAGCTAAGTACATTTGATAAGGATAGATAATAAAATCCTTACATAAAAGTGGTAAATCTACGGTGGCACGGACTTGAGATAAATTCTCAAAACTTCCTTGAAAGAATTTGCTATCTGTCAAAACAGAAAGACAACTAGCACCACCTTTTTGATATGCAGAAGCGATCGCCACTGGGTCAAAATCTTCTCGAAAAACGCCCTTACTAGGGGAAGCCTTTTTGACTTCTGCAATCAACGCTGGATTAGTTTTACCATGTCTGAGGGCGGCAATAAAATCAAGAGTTGGCGGTGCTGAAAGCGCTTGCTTTTGCAATTGTGCCAAAGGTCGCCTTTCCCGCATTTTGTCAATCTCAGTTTCTTTATGCCAGACAATTTCTTCCAAAATGTTATTTGGTAATATATCTGGCAAAGTAGACTGATAACGCAAAAAAGAAACATTGATTGTTGTATTCGTGGAACGGCGGCGAATTTGCATAATTAATGGGGAGTGGGGAGTGGGAAGTGGGGAGTAATTTCCTACTCCCCATTACTTCCTAAACTACGGCGCGTTTATAGGCTTCATCTAGCACTTCGGAAAGTGTCGGATGGGCGTGTACTAAATGGGCGAGGTCTTGGACAGATTGACGATTAGCGATCGCAGCTGATGCTTCGTGAATCAAATCAGCAGCGTGCATTCCGAAGATATGAACACCTAAAACCTCACCAGTATCTTTGCGATACACTACCTTAGCCATACCATCGGATTCGTTTTCTGCCAAGGCTTTAGAATTACCTTTGAAATAACTTTTACTTGTAGCTATTTCAAAGCCTTCAGCTTGTCCTAATTCCTTAGCGGCGACTTCTGTTAAACCCACATAGCTGACTTCTGGGTGAGTAAATGCGGCGGCGGGGATGCTGCGATAATCTACCACACGCGATCGCCCCACAATATTTTCTACTGCGATAATACCTTGAGCCGAAGCGGCGTGTGCCAGCATCATTTTGCCATTAGCGTCACCAATTGCCCATACATGAGGCACTACTTCCCCAGATGATAGCACTGCCATGCGATCGTCTACGGGGATATAATTCCGGCGGTCTAGTTCTATACCTAAAGTTTCTAAACCCAAGTTTTTAGTAGCGGGGATGCGTCCTGTAGCTACTAAGCAAGCATCCACCTCAATCACATCAATATCTTCTTTGGTTTTGAAATCTGCCAATTCAATCACCACCGGAGAACCAGGGGTAATTTTTTTAGCGTATATTCCAACTTTGGTTTCAATATCGCGAGGAGTAATTAAAACTCGTTCTGCCAGTTTAGCAATATCGCGGTCAAATCCTGGCATTAATTGGTCTAGGGCTTCAATCATGGTGATTTCACAACCCAAAGCCGAGTAAACATCAGAAAATTCCAACCCGATATAACCACTGCCAATAATCGCGATCCATTCTGGTAGAGATTCTAATTTTACACCTTGGTCGCTGGTAAAAACAGTTTTGCCGTCTACTTCAATTCCTGGAGGGACAAAGGGTACTGAACCAGGTGAAAGAATAATATCTTTACTTGTAACAGTTCTTTCAGTACCATCACTGTTGATAGTCACCTTTTGATTGCCGGCTATTTTGCCCCAACCCTTGATAATATCGACTCCCAGACGTTTGAGACTGTTGGTTAAATCGCCTTGAATTTTTGATACCAGATTGCCAGCATGATCTGCGATCGCTTGGCGGTCAAATGTGACATGATCAACTTGAATCCCCAGAGATTTCAGGTGATGGGCATTACGTAACTCCCGCACACGTCCAGATGCTGCTAGCAAAGCCTTAGAAGGAATGCAGCCACGATTGACACAGGTTCCTCCCATATCCGCAGCTTCGATAATTGCTGTTTTCAGACCACAGCTAACGGCGTGTAAAGCTGCACCATGTCCGCCTACACCCGCGCCAATAATGACTAAATCGTAATCAAATCCATAACTCACGTTAGTTTCCCCGTGTCTGCGCCTATTTATTCTCAACTTGACCAGCAATTTACGCAACTCCAGAGAATTTGGGCGTTGCTGGATCAAAATTAAATATTATGCCTTAAGTTAGCAGGTGAAAATGTAGATTTTTTTACTATTATAGTTACACAAAATCATCTGTGGCGTTTTTTCTTAAGTCTAACCACAAAAAATAAGGTATAATTAAACACAGCAAAACTTGATTGTCTGTGATCAATAAAACAGCTATGCTAGCCTAACCGTATAACCTGTTAAAGCCTTGTCAACTTGATATAGTTGAAAATCTAGAAATTGCGATTATTATTTAATATCAGAACTTGATTTTCCAGATTATGCATATCTTCTCAAACCAAAAACTCCGCTTCACATTAGGTTTTGCTGCTTTTTTACTGGTGGGTGCGGTTAGTAGTGGTTTATATACGCATTCAAAAAATCAACCAAAAAATTCCGCAGAACAGGTGGAAAAACCTTTATTATTCACTCAGTCAGAAAAATCTTTATTCAAAAAATCACAAATTTCACCTTTGACAATTCAACCTGTTGCTAGACTAGCCACATCGGTTCAAAATTCTGTGATTCTTCCCCAAATATCTGAGCAAAGTATCAGCCCAGAAAACACCTCTACATCGGAGCAAAATATAGCATCAATACCTGTAACTTATCCAGTAATAGATGAGTGGCAAAAGTATAAATTTAGCATTGAAGGCAATCAAGTCTTAAGTCCTGGAAAACTGCCAACATCTAATATTAATGTTAAGCAAGCAGATTTATTGACTGTTCTCGTTAACACAAGAAAATATTTTCAAGACAACGCTGCTGAAGACCCAAACATTTTCCGCAAAGGGATTCTGGGTACTCAAGGAGTGACTGTAGAAGATATTATCAAAACTTTAGATTTCATGACTACTATATTAAAGGAGGATATTGCTAACAATCGCACCACCAGGTTAGAAAATCCTGAGTTTATTAATACCAACTTTCGTATAATTAAATGGTCTGCCCATCATCCTAAAAACCAGAAGCAGAATCAAGTACGAATTACCAAATATGCAGTATTTGAGCATACAGGTTCCCGCACCAAAACCACTACTTATAATATACCAATTTACAGTTTAACACAAGACAATATTGCTGACAAATTCTACACAAAATACACAAAACAGGATGTTTTATCAGGTATTTATGAGCCGGGCGGTAAAGAACATGGTAGAGTCAAGCCCCTGGCTTATTTAACTCGCGATGGCTTAGAAGAAGCCTTAATGCAGGGAACCATCCTGATTAATTTGACCGATGGGACTCAAGCGTTTTTCAATGTAGATAGAAATAATGGTATTTCTTATGTGCAGGGATTAAAACCCACAGCACAAAAGCGTTACTGGTACTTTAGACAAGTGGAAGCTATCAAAGGTTATGGACATAATATAGATGCAAAAATTTCCATCAAGCCAGGAGTAACTTTTGCGGGAGATATTCTAAATATTGGCTTAGGTCGAGTAGTCGTAATTGAACATACTAGAAATGGGCGGAAACAGTTGCAAATGGGAGTGGTAGCTGATACAGGTGGAGCATTTTTACCGAATCTACATCAACTTGATTTCTTAGCAGGAACTTTTAAGAATCGACAAGAGTTTACGCAGAATATCAGACAGTTACCTGAGTATGCTACAGCGTATTTTCTCGTGAAAAAGTAAAGAATGCGGATTTAATAAGGAACCTCACCCCCAACCCCTCTCCTTAGTAAGGAGAGGGGAGAATTTTACTTAAGTGAAAGGCGGGGTGAGGTCAAAAACCAGAATTTATACGTTATTTAATCCATATTCCTAAAGTAATTGATCTGTGGTCGCTCCCAACGGGAGACGCGAACGCAAACGCTATACTTAACTCAGGCGATAAATGATTCAGAATGTACCCCTAAATGCAGCATACGCAAGGGTAAAAATAATTGGAACAATAATCGGAATAATCACAATGAGTCCCGTTTTACCAAAGCGAATTTTTTGACCATCCGCTTTTAAAAGAGCAATTACAGATGCGGTAGCCATTGCAATCCAAATGATTCCAAAAATAATAAAAATTGTAAATGTTGAGTCATTCATAAAGATAGAATTGTCAACAGTGATAAATAATTAGTTAATTTATAAAAAACGAGCGCGGAGGGATTTGAACCCCCGACCCACAGAACCGGAATCTGTTGCTCTATCCACTGAGCTACGCGCCCTAACATTACCCGATTATAGCACAAGTTTAGAAATAATCACCGGGGTTTACCGGAGAACCATTGCGACGCACTTCAAAATGCAGGTGAGGCCCAGTAGATAAACCTGTGGAACCGACAGCCGCGATCGCTTGTCCTCGTTCTACAGATTGTCCTTCCGAAACATACAACTCGCTGGCGTGTGCATACAATGTAGCCATATCTTGACCGTGATCGATAATTACGGTTCTGCCATAACCGCCATACCAACCCGCAAAAATCACGGTTCCTGAATCTGCTGCTCTAATTTTACTACCATGACTAGCCCCAAAATCTAAACCTGAATGAAAGCGACGATATCCCAAAATCGGATGTGTCCGCCAACCAAAGGCGCTGCTAGTGTCGGCGTTGCTAGGAAAAGCGAGTATCCCAGTTCCCCGAATCAGGATGTTTCTCTGGCTGTTGGCTTTGGCTTGGGCTTCTGCCACTTTGTTTTGAATCAAGACTTCTAAATTTTGAGAATCTCGATCAAGCTGGTTTTGTGCGGCTTCTAAAGCTAGGCGATCGCTATTTAAACGGACAATTAATTCTGATTGTGATTCCGCCTGAATTTGATAATCGGCTTTTTGTACCAATAACTCCTGACGAATCAAAGCAATTTCGTTTTTTTGCTGTTCTACTGCCGTTTTTTGCTGATTTATCAAGTTTGCTTGGGCGGTGAGTTTCGCCAAAATCTTTTGGTCAGCCTGATAGACTAACTTCAGTTGACGACGACGGCTGATAAAATCGCTGATATTTTGGCTTTGTAGCAAAACCGCCCATCCTTGGGAAGCAGGCGATCGCTGAAGATAGCGCAACCTCGCCACTGTTGCTGTGCGATTGTTTGCATAAACACTTTCTGTAACAACTAAATCTGCTTCTAATTCTTGAAGGTGTTTGGTAGCCAGCCGTAATCGTAACTCACTATCTTGAATATATCTATTTGTAGTTGTTAAGTTTTGCTTGATTCCAGTCAGCCGGTTTTCTGCCGCTTCTTGCAAATTAGTGAGGCGATCGCGCTGCTGAATTGTCTTTTCTCGTTCTTGCTTAATTTGTTGCTGCTGTTGTTTGAGAGTATCAATTGATGACGCGGTAGTTGCAGATCCTGGCAGCCATCCTAAACCAATGCACAAAACACAGCATAATGCAAGACATAACCAAAATAATTTTGTTTGGGGAAAAAATAGCGATCTCATGCTGTTGATTTAGGCAATTGCAGGCATCTACAGCATTATTCCCCAAACTTGGCAAATTCTAACATGATCAAATTCCCCTCCTCGCTGGCGGGGAGGGGTTAGGGGTGGGGTTTCTTAAAACTGATTTTTCCAACTTGCCAAATCAGCCAAAGAGCGATCGCGATAACGTCCATAACGCTCTGGCTTACTTTTAATTTTTACCCCTAAATCCGGCAAAATACCAAAATTCGGCGGCATTGGCTGAAAATGCTTCGGTGAAGCCGAACTAATAAATTCCAATAACGCCCCCATCATCGTCGTTGGTGGGGCTGTCAATGGTTCCTTACCCAAAGCTATGCGCGCTGCATTAGTTCCCGCCAACCAACCATCTGCTGCGGCGGCGCTGTAACCTTCAGTACCAATCAACTGTCCCGCAGCTAACAAAGTCGGACGCTGCTTAAATTGCAAAGTCGAGTGCATTAATTGCGGCGCATTAATAAAAGTGTTGCGGTGCATAACTCCCAACCGCACAAATTCCGCATTTTCCAAACCGGGAATCAGTCGGAACACTCGCTTTTGTTCACCCCAGCGCAGATTAGTTTGGAATCCCACCATATTCCAAAGTTGACCGGCTTTATCTTCTTGTCGTAGCTGTACCACTGCATAGGAACGTTCTCCTGTGCGACTATCAGACAATCCCACTGGTTTCAGGGGACCATAGCGCATCGTATCTTCTCCCCTATGGGCTTGTTCTTCAATGGGTAAACAAGCTTCAAAAAATTTCGCAGTTTCCCGCTCAAAGTCTTTCAATTCAGTTTGTTCAGCTTGACGAAGTTCTGACCAAAAGTGCAGATATTGCTCTTTATTCATCGGACAGTTCAGGTAAGCCGCTTCACCCTTGTCATAACGCGATGCCATAAAAGCAACATCATGGTTAATCGATTCTCCCACAACAATGGGACTAGCCGCATCAAAAAAGCTGAGGTATTCCATCCCTGTCAAGCGATGCAAATCTGCGGCTAAATCAGGACTGGTTAAAGGTCCTGTGGCTAAAACTACGATTCCTTCAGGAATAGCTGGGACTTCACCCCGGCGAAATTCAATTAAAGGATGGTTGCATAAAGTTTCTGTCAAGTCTTGGCCAAATTTTCCTCTGTCTACAGCTAACGCCCCACCAGCAGGAACAGCGTGTTCATCGGCTTTAGAGATGACAATGGAACCAAGTTGACGTAGTTCTTCGTGTAATAATCCTGTAGCGCGATCGCTAGCCATAGCCCCAAAGGAATTACTACATACCAATTCCGCCAGATGTTCTGTATGATGGGCAGGGCTAAAGCGTTTTGGTCGCATTTCATGGAGAATGACCGGCACTCCAGCCTGGGCTATTTGCCAAGCTGCTTCTGTCCCAGCTAGTCCACCTCCAATTACTTGTATCGGTTGTTGTTTATCCATATTTATTTATTACTCAGTTACCCAATTTAAATTTGCTGGAAGTGCATATAAATCATCATAAATGATCAGGTTCATGGGATATTTTGTGTAAACTTTGATCATAAGCCGAAAAATTACCCACAGGAAACACTGATGAATCGCTCGAAAATTGTTGCAGTTATTACAGGTGCAATTTCTATTCTGTTAGCGATCGGCTACCTAGTTTTAGTGCAGTTGCTAGACTACCGGGACATGAAACCAGCCCCCATTAGTCAATTAACATCACAGCAAGTTGTAGTAGCCCTAGATCCTCATCGGCAAGAAAATCTCTTCTGAAAGATGATATCGCTACAATTACCTGCTCAAACCTCTTAGAGACATGAGTATTCATGTCTCTACATATTTACAAATCCATTTTTGAGAACAAATTTTGACAACTTGGCGACCTTCTCCCAAAGGGAGAGGCTAGCGCCAAGGCGAGTAAAGCCCTGGGGGCATACGCTGCGCGAAGGCGGTTCGATAAATTGATAAATCAAATAGGATGGCTATATATTACAAATCCATTTTTGAGAAAAACTTTTGACAAATTGGCATACCATTAGTCACCCCAGTTGTTACATTAGTTAATTATTCATAAAAACTAATTAATAGGGGGTCAACTGATGGCAGAGCCGAATCAGGAACATAAAAAGAACTTTATTTACCCTCGCAGTCGTTACTATGGTCAATTTCAGGCAGAACACTTAATATTTAATGCCAATCTCCAAGAATTTGCTCAAAGAGTTGGCTACATCTCTAATTTTGAAACATCTGGGAAACTGACTCCCGAACAGGCTTATAAAAAAATTAAAGTTCTGTGGAAACAGTTGAAACGCAGCAAAAAACAACTGAGCATTAGTGAACAACCAGAACCACCGACCACACCGTAAAATTACTTAAATCCGGGGCTAAGTCCCTGGAACTCATCTGGGGTGAGTGACACAACCATATTTTCAGATTCTACTTGGATAATGCAACGCCTGCTAGCTTGACTATCCGAGTTGGACTCGAATCCACAAACTACGCCAACTTTGCCAATTACGTATGCTGGACGTAGTATTAAAACTTTATCCCCTACTTGAATACTGTTTGAGGTATACAACATTTCTCCTATAAATTCTGCATTTTCAGAATGAAATTATACGAGTCTGAGCCGACAATTATTTTATTTTACCTAAAATTTGTGGACTTTATAACCTTCTCTTAACTAATTTTGGTTAAAATAGTGCATTGTCTCTCTGCCTTTCCTCTTCTTTGACTGGTAGGTTCTCATTTTTCGGTAGGATAGCTCCCATATCCTCAACGAAGCTATACCTACAAAAAAGTAATACTATGACAACTTCTCCAATCCCGGCTCAAGCATCCTCTGGTAACTGGCATCTGCTACTACAACAATTAATGGATAGTGAATCATTGACTCGCATTCAAGCGGCGGAATTGATGCAAGGGTGGTTAACTGAAGCTGTACCACCAGAATTATCAGGAGCAATTTTAACAGCGCTGAACTTTAAAGGCATTTCCGCCGAAGAGTTGACGGGGATGGCGGAAGTATTACAATCTCAATCAAGACTGGGGACTGGGCAAGAATCGAGCCAATCCCTGATTCCCACTCTCATCGATACCTGTGGTACTGGTGGTGACGGGTCATCAACTTTTAATATTTCCACAGCCGTGGCTTTTGTGGCGGCTGCTTACGGTGTACCCGTTGCTAAACACGGCAATCGTTCCGCCTCCAGTCTCACAGGAAGCGCGGATGTCTTGGAAGCATTGGGAGTGAATCTGGGTGCTTCTCCTGAAAAGGTGCAAGCGGCAGTACAAGAGGTAGGAATCACTTTCTTGTTTGCCCCTGGATGGCATCCCGCACTCAAAGCTGTTGGTTCTTTGCGACGGACTCTCAAAGTCCGAACAGTATTTAATTTACTGGGGCCATTAGTTAATCCCTTGTATCCCAATGGGCAAGTAGTAGGGCTATTTACTCCCAAACTTTTAACCACTGTTGCCGAAGCTTTACATAATTTGGGCAAACAAAAAGCAATTGTCCTGCATGGGCGAGAAAGACTTGATGAGGCTGGGTTAGGAGATATAACTGATTTGGCCGTTTTATCAGAGGGTGAGGTGCAGTTAACGACTCTGAATCCCCAATCCGTAGGTGTAACTCCTGCTCCCATCGCTGCACTCCGGGGTGGGGATGTCCAAGAAAATGCAGTGATTCTCAAGGACGTGTTACAAGGGAAGGGAACTCAGGCACAACAGGACGCTGTAGCATTAAATGCTTCTTTGGCACTGCAAGTTGCGGGTGTAATTCCGATGTTAGACCATGCTCAAGGTGTGAGTGTGTCTAGGGAAATTCTTCAGAGTGGTTCTGCATGGGAAAAATTGGCACAGCTTGTCGAGTTTCTAGAGAATTAACTTCTAAGCGTGATTGCGGGCTAAATTCGACAACATCACGTCTAATGGTGACATCATAGTTGCCAAAAAAGTCGTGTCCTAATAATCCGGTTTCTAGCTCTGGTCCGGCGATCGCTACTTTTACTCTCTTTACTTTCACTCCCCCAATATTCATGGAATCAACGTTACCAATGGGAAATTCTACTGTTCTAGCACTGGCAGTATTTGCCTTGACTGTTCCCACTTGTACAACTCCCAAGCTCTTGGCCATTTCTTGGGTGATGACTGTGCCACTGGCTCCTGTATCAATAATCATGTCAAATTTTTGCTGATTATTGAAGGTGACTTCCACAATTGGCGTTCCACCCATGCGTCGTTTGATCGGGGCGGTAAATATTTGTTTTTCTGGAGCGACAAATGCTGATTTCGGCGAAATGGGTGGGACTGATGGCTGTGTTGTGGATGCAGGTGGAGTTAAGATCCGAACCGAGGGATTGATTTGAGGTTGGGGAACAACCACTACGATGCGCTGATTATTCGCCTGTGGTGAAGGAATGGGGCGAGGAGTAGCTTTTTGTCGGGCGATGTTGACTTGGCCTCGGTATTCGGAAATTTTGCCTTGGGCTGTATCAAACTCTGGACTTTGTTGCGGCACTTTTTTCATGAGGGCGATCGCATCTTGGTACTGACTGACTACCAACTTCCAATCATCTGGCGATTGAGCCGATTGACTGATACTCCAAGCC
Organism: Nodularia sp. (in: cyanobacteria); assembly: GCA_035638855.1. Lineage (GTDB taxonomy): Bacteria > Cyanobacteriota > Cyanobacteriia > Cyanobacteriales > Nostocaceae > Nodularia. Next base: position 109,969 of record DASQZD010000059.1, read on the forward strand.
CCCACAGCTTTATTTAGTCCCATTTCAAAAGAATTTATTTCCGGTTCTGACGGTGGTAGTGCTTTGGGTGCTGGCTGTGCTGGTGGTGCTTTGGGTTCAACAGGAGGCGACAGTGCTAAATTGTCACTTGCTATAGAATTTTGATTGCTAATAGTCCCAGAAGTGTCTATTTTTTCATTACAGGCAACACCCAAAACTGCGAGAGTGCTGGACAGAAAAATCAGGGTTGCACGAGATAAAAACGACTGAAGCATAATTAACTTCAATTTTACTGATGTAAGGGACTGCAAATCTATCAAGGAGCGGGAGTTTCAGATGAGATAATTAATCTTTGCAGTATTAGCTAAATTGGGGGCTAAACACTGCTTATTCTTAACTCTTGACTGCTGACGGCTAAATAAATAAAGGTCAACCATCACAACAATGACTCTTCCACTATACCCAAACTCAAGCTTTGCTACACTGGGCTAACCCCCTGCTTCGCTAACCTGGATGTGGATCAAGGAATTGCCTCACAGAAACCAAGTATGCCCAATCTCCAATATTTAAACCTCATTCTTTTGTTTTAATCACTTATGCCCCTGTCTGACTCAATACCTGCTCTACTTGTCTTGGCCGATGGAACTACTTATCACGGTTGGTCTTTTGGTGCAACGGGAACCAAAATCGGGGAAGTAGTATTCAACACTGGCATGACTGGATATCAAGAAGTCCTGACTGATCCTAGTTATTGCGGTCAAATTGTCATTTTTACCTATCCTGAATTAGGAAACACTGGCATCAATCTTGAAGACGAAGAATCAGATCGGCCTCTGTGTGCCGGCGCGATCGCACGCAATATTTGTCATCGCCCAAGTAACTGGCGCTCAACCCAATCCCTGCCTGATTACCTGAATCAGCACCAAATACCAGGTATCTACGGCATTGATACCCGCGCCCTCACGCGTAAAATTCGCACATTAGGAGCCATGAACGGTGGGATATCTACATCAATTCTCGATGAAGCAGAATTGTTAGAGCTAGTACAAGCAGCACCTAGCATGACAGGTTTAAACTTGGCGCGTCAAGTCACCACCCCCACGGTTTATGAATGGACAGAAGCCACAATTCCCGCTTGGGAATTCAACTTGGAGTCTGTGGTCACTCCGGGGGAACCTTTCACTGTTGTCGCCCTTGACTTTGGTGTAAAACGAAATATTTTGCGTCGCCTCGCCAGTCACGGTTGCCGAGTGATTGTTGTGCCGATAGATACATCAGCCGAGGAAATTCTCAAATACAATCCAGATGGAATCTTTCTTTCTAATGGCCCTGGTGATCCAGCGGCCGTTACAGAAGGCATTGCCACTGCTAAAGCATTGCTGGAAAGTCAAAAACCCATATTCGGGATTTGTATGGGACACCAAATTTTAGGTCATGCTCTAGGGGCAGAAACTTATAAACTAAAATTTGGTCATCGTGGTTTAAATCAGCCCGCAGGACTACAACAGAAAATAGAAATTACCAGCCAAAACCACAGTTTTGCTATTGATCCAGATTCATTACCAGCCGGAGTTGTAGAAGTGAGCCACCTCAACCTCAATGATCAAACGGTTGCTGGGTTACGTCATAAGTCGCTGCCTATATTCTCCGTTCAGTATCACCCAGAGGCTAGTCCTGGTCCTCACGATGCTGACTACTTATTTGAGCAATTTGTTCAAACCATGCAAACAGCACGGTCATCTCAAACAGCTGAAGTCAGCTAAAAAGGGAGATGCGAAGGGGAATCAGCACACAAGCAATTAATTGTATATCTACCCATGTCTATCTTCCCCGTATCCCAGGAGATTGTAGACAAATTGTCCTAAAACCATCTATACTTGAGCGTTCGCTTTAACCATGAGGAGGGAATTATTGCTGAGCCATTGAATCTAACCGTGAGCCTGAGAGGCACTCGCGAAGTCCGGGATAACTGTCAGCTATTCCGCCTCACAGGTTTGTTAGACGCATTTTCTGAGCCGACCTTTCGTAAGGTACTTGGCGGTAAAATTGATGATGGTCCAAAGCATATTATCCTGGATCTCTCACAAATTGACTTTGTTGATAGTTCTGGCTTGGGCGCTCTGGTGCAGCTAGCTAAACAAGCTCAAACTGCCAGTGGTACTTTGCAAATTGTCACAAATGCCCGCGTCACTCAAACGGTCAAGCTTGTTCGCTTAGAAAAGTTTCTAGCCCTGCAAACTTCAGTTGATGCGGCTTTAGAAAACATCAAGTAGTCTTGATCGCTTTCTCTAAAGAGATATACTCATCTGAGGAAAATTATATCTGGGTAGCTTAATTTTTAGAAACGCTGACAAATAACCTCTCTCCTGGCGAGAGAGGTTTAAAAATTAGAGCATATAGGGAATATTTAAGATTGAACTCTCGTTAATCTAGTCAAATACCTTGATTATCTGATACAATCGATTACTCCTCAAGATAAATTATTAATCAAAAAAGGTTAAAATTTTATAATAATATTTGAGAGTCGCGATGATCTTAGGTGTACCAACATGGCCAGCTTGAGAAATAATCAATTAAAGCTGTCTGAAGATGCCTGCCAACTATAGCCCGTTAAGGAATGATGAATTTGTGACATCACAGGAAAAAGAGCTATTGGATGGAGAAGATGAAATTTTCACACCGGATTCGTCTTGGCATCAAGCATTGTTGGCAACCACCGGGACATTACCTCTAGAGATTTCGCAGTCACAAATACAACAAATTTCGCCTTTGGCTTTAGCCTACATAGGTGACGCAATTTATGAATTGTATGTTAGGATGTTCTATCTGCTGCCTAGACAACAGACAAAAGTCTATCACTGTTTGGTAGTAGCACAGGTAAGAGCCGAAACACAAGCGCTTCATTTGCGATCGCTTACTCCTCATCTGAGTCCAGCCGAATTAGAAATTGTCCGTCGAGGCCGTAATGCCGCTTCAGGACGACCTAAGCGGGTTGACCCCCAAATCTATCAACAGGCAACAAGTTTAGAAACTTTGATTGGCTACCTGTATCTCACAGATTTCCCACGCTTAACCGAATTGTTGCAAAAACTCCATCTAGAGAAATAGTTAGTGGCTCAATCTCAGGCGAGGAAACTTAGCACTTGGGTTCAGTAAATTCCAAGTATCACAACGTCCACCCAATAAACTATACCCAAAACTTATATGACAAGTAAACCCAGGAAAATCCAGACTCCTAGCGAACAGAATCGTGGGCAATCTCTCAAATTGAAGGCAAAGCGGATTATTCCTAGTTCTATTCGCAGTCCCCGCGTCGCTGATAGAGATAAAAAGCCTGTTTCTAGAAGCACAAACCCACATCGCATTGATCCCGTTCCATCCCCAGCCGCTAAAGCCCCAGAAGATAGCGATTTGATCTACGGTCGCCATCCAGTTTTGAGCGCTTTAGAAGGTGAACGCGGACTCAACCGCATCTGGATAACTACTCGTCTGCGTTACGACCACCGCTTTCATCATTTACTTCTGCAAGCGAAGGAAAATGGCACAGTTATTGATGAAGTAGAACCAAAACGCTTAGACCAAATCACCGATAGGGCTAATCACCAAGGGATCGCCGCCCAAGTAGCTCCCCATGACTACATTGAGTTGGCAGATTTAATTGCACAAGCCAAATCTCTGACTGATCCCGTAATTGTAGTAGCTGATGGAATTACTGATCCCCACAATTTGGGAGCAATTATTCGCACAGCCGAAGCTATAGGCGCTCAGGGATTGGTGATCCCCCAAAGAAGGGCATCGGGAATCACTTCTACTGTGATGAAAGTGGCCGCAGGTGCTTTAGAAAACTTTTCTGTATCTAGAGTTGTTAACCTCAGCCGCGCCTTAGAAGAATTGAAAGAGGCTGGTTTTTGGATTTATGGTACTGCTAGCGGCGGTAGCGAACCACTGCATACAGTTAAATTCAGTGGACCGATTGTTCTGGTCATCGGTTCGGAAGGCGAAGGGCTGGGTATGCTGACACAGCGTTCCTGCGATGTCTTGGTTTCAATACCTCTGCTGGGGAAAACTCCTAGTCTCAACGCCTCAGTGGCAGCAGGTATGGCGCTTTATGAAATATATCGTCAACGGTCATTAAATACTTTGTACCTAGATAAATTACCAAAACCCCTTTAAAAAAGCAGCGTAAAAGAGTATAAAGAAATGTAACAGAAAAACAACACGATATCCTTTCCTTTAATATTCAGTACCACGTTAATAAATCGGCTACAACAATGCAAACGATTTGGAATAACCTGAAGGAATCATTAACTAACACATTTCACAAACTGGGCCTAGCTTGGTGGGTGGAAATTGTGACGCAAAATCCCCGTTGTACCTACTACTTCGGTCCGTTTTTGAGTTCTGCTGATGCCAAAGTGGCTCTTAACGGCTACGTAGAAGATTTGGAGGTCGAAGGAGCGCAAGGAATACTTGTGAATGTCAAGCGCTGTAAACCAGGTACTTTAACAATTGCCGAAGACTTGGGGGAAAGGATTGACCGCAAAGTAAAGCCTGCCTTTAGCGGTCAGATATAATCCAAATTTAAAGGGCTTCCATAGTTCTCAGTTCTTCCTTGAGAACTATGGTATAAATTGCGCTGCTGGGGCGAAACCGGGGTTTTAACAGGTATATTTGCCAATCACAGTAGTCAAACTATATACAGCACCTTGTCACGAAATGAAGTACACATCTTAATATCATAAATCTTGTGGGGTGGACAGCATATGGCTGACAATGTTCACACACACTTTTGACTAAATATCGCTTTGTAGATAAGTTATATCATGTTCGCCTAATTAGTTCTAATTCCCACCTCTGTGCAAAAAACGTAAAATCCTCTTTCCCCCCGCTCCCTGCTCCCTGCTCCCCTGCGGCCTTAATGATAAGTCTTTCACCGAACACGATATTACGGGATTTGTGTCTTTTGGTATATGAATCGGTATGGTGAAAATTTAAAATAAAGTTATGGCAAGAATCCTAATTATTATTTTTAACCACAGATAAACGTAAATGTAAACGCATTCTCAAATACTGAATGCTTTCCCAAGGGGAATACAGGTCAGTTTATGTGTGGTTTTTTGACTCTTATTCTGGAAAATTTAACTACTTATAAATTAATAATTATTTTTGTCATTGCCTAAATTGAGAGGAAATTTTAATGACTACAACAGGTTTAGAAGCGAACTATATCGAATCTTGCTTAGGTAAAGAGGCTGAAAATCTACTGACCTACAAAGCAAAAGTTTCTCAAGATTTACTACATTTACCAGGCCCAGATTTTATAGATCGAGTTTGGATAAATAGCGATCGCCATCCTCAAGTCTTACGTAATCTCCAGCAACTTTACTCACATGGTCGGTTAGCAAATACTGGCTATTTATCCATTTTACCAGTAGACCAAGGAGTTGAACACTCGGCTGGAGCATCTTTTGCGCCTAATCCGATTTATTTTGATCCCGAAAATATTATTAGATTGGCAATAGCCGGAGGTTGTAATGCTGTGGCTACCACTGTAGGTGTATTAGGTAGTGTTGCGCGTAAATATGCCCATAAAATCCCCTTCATCGCCAAAATCAACCACAACGAACTGCTAACTTTTCCCAATCAATATGACCAGATATTATTTGCTGATGTGGAACAAGCGTGGAACTTGGGTGCTGTGGCGGTAGGTGCGACAATTTACTTTGGTTCCGAACAATCGACTCGGCAAATTCAGGAAGTTAGCCAAGCTTTTAAATACGCCCATGAACTGGGTATGGTGACAATTCTTTGGTGTTATCTGCGTAATAACGCTTTCAAACAAGAACAGGATTATCACGTTGCGGCTGACCTCACCGGACAGGCTAATCATTTGGGTGTCACCATTGAAGCCGACATCATTAAACAAAAGTTACCTGAATGTAATCATGGTTACAGTGCAGTAGCTAAGGCGACGAACAAGAGTTACGGCAAAACTGATGAACGAGTTTACACCGAATTAACCAGTGATCACCCGATTGATTTAACTCGTTATCAAGTGCTTAATTGTTACTGTGGACGTGCGGGGCTAATTAATTCTGGTGGTGCATCTGGTAAAGATGACTTTGCTGAGGCTGTGCGTACAGCAGTGATTAATAAACGGGCGGGCGGTACTGGTTTAATTTCCGGGCGCAAGAGTTTTCAGCGTCCGTTTGAGGAAGGGGTAAAACTGTTTCATGCAATTCAGGACGTTTATTTGTCTCCAGATGTGACTATAGCTTAGGAAGTCTGGTGAGTGTGGGGGAATGACTAATGACTAATACCCAGTACTTTATATATATACGTAACCAGCCCAAGGAAAGACGTAAACTAACTATCAAATTTCCTAACATTCAGGCATTTGTTAAAGAGTTAGGAGAGAGTTTTGATTATGTTGAAAGCCCAAAAAATATTTAGGCAATCGTACCGCAAACTTACCATAGTATTGCTGGCTGGTTTCATCTGGTTTATGAGTTTACCTACTTCTTCAGTACAAGCTGAGGGTTATTATCAGGAAAAAAGCCACAACGTAGCAGTATCTAAGCCTTATTATGGCAATAAATCACGTAAACTTATTGTCCAAACAGAGGCGATTAAACCCTACTATTCTACTAAGGAAAGAAAACAACAAAAAGTCATGATTAAGACACCGACGACGGTCGATCATTCTATTGAAAGTCGTAAGCGATCTGAAGAAATAATCCCTAAAAATTAAGGAATGAGTCTCACCCAAAAATCTGGAATCATTGACTGGGGTCAAAGTCTCGCCTCTCCAAGCTAGGGAACTACCGTGTACACACAAGTCCGACCTGTCTTCGTTTGTGCCTATTTTGCCCCCTAAATACCCCAGACTTAGGGGATTTAGAAAATTCTGGTTTCCCCATAATTGGGGGTTAGGGGGCGGTTCGGTGAGGGCTTGGCTAAATTCGATCACTTGTATGTAAAGGGTAGCCTAGCTAAGGAGAGGATTTGGGGGTGATGTTCTATATTTTATTAAATTCGCACTCCTCAGAAATAAAAAAAAGGCATATCTGTGTAGGGATTGTGAGATATCCTTAGATAAGTGAGAGATTTGCCCAATAAATTAAGCATGAAGCTGGCAGCACGAGTAAGTAAGGTGTCACCTTCTTTAACCTTAGCGATCGCAGCTAAAGCTAAGGACATGAAGGCTGAGGGAATAGACGTTTGTAGTTTCAGCGCTGGAGAACCGGATTTTGATACTCCAGCCCACATCAAAGCCGCAGCAGCGACAGCTTTGGAATCAGGTAAAACCAAGTATGGACCAGCAGCAGGAGAACCAAAGTTAAGGGAAGCGATCGCCCATAAGCTGAAAACTGAGAATGGTCTTGATTATCAGTCAGAGAATGTAATTGTCACTAACGGCGGTAAGCATTCTCTGTTTAACTTGATGTTAGCCTTGATTGATCCGGGTGATGAGGTAATTATTCCGGCTCCTTATTGGCTGAGTTACCCGGAAATGGTAACTTTAGTTGGTGGGAACCCAGTCATTGTCACCACAGATGCGGTGACGGATTATAAAGTTACCCCAGAACAACTCCGTCAAGCAATTACACCCAAAACAAAGTTATTTATTCTCAACTCCCCATCTAATCCCACCGGGATGGTGTACACGCCAGATGAAATTAAAGCACTAGCGCGGGTAGTAGTGGATGCAGATATCTTTGTCGTCTCTGATGAGATTTACGAAAAGATTCTCTACGACGGTGCAGAACATATCAGTATTGGTTCTCTGGGTAAGGAAATTTTTGACCGTACTTTGATCAGTAACGGGTTTGCGAAAGCTTACTCGATGACTGGTTGGCGACTGGGTTATTTAGCCGGGCCAGTGGAGATTATTAAAGCCGCTAGCACTATTCAAGGACATAGTACATCGAATGTGTGTACCTTTGCTCAATACGGTGCGATCGCAGCTTTAGAAAGTTCTCAAGACTGTGTAGAAACAATGCGCCAAGCTTTTGCAAAACGGCGACAAGTGATGTTAGACAGACTCAACGCCATTCCGGGGCTGAGTTGTGCTAAACCAGACGGCGCATTTTATCTGTTTCCTGATATTAGCAAAACAGGTCTCAAGTCCCTGGAATTTTGTAACGCCCTCTTGGAAGCACAGCAAGTAGCAGTGATTCCGGGTATTGCTTTTGGTGCTGATCAAAACATTCGTTTGTCTTACGCCACTGATATGGCGACTATTGACAAAGGGATGGATAGGTTGGAGAAATTTGTGAATTCGCTTGTTTAGGACTGCGGATTTAATCAAGTGCAGAACCTCACCCCCTAAACCTTCTTCTTAACAAGGAGACGGGAGACTTAAACAAAAGTCAATGGCGGGGTGAGGTCAACAATCAGATTACTTTATACTATACCTATTTGATTACTTAACTAACAGTAACTCGCCCTGATAATGCCAAGGCAACGTCTGTTTTAATCTTTCAGTAAAGCACACTAAGTAATTTTATTAAATATTTGCTACATTCTTTCTGATGAATTTTGCTCAGTTGTAAGTCTCACTTGTTCGGGGGTTAAACCCAATAACTGAGAAACTTCCTCTATTGTTAGACCACGCGCCAACATCCGGGGTATAAGTTCGAGTTTAAGTCCTTCTCTGCCTTCTTCTCTCCCTTCCTCTCGACCCTCAGCTTTGGCTTGTTGATAAACTCTAGTTTCTTCTAAATTGACTCCTAACATCGCCTCTACCTCTTCACGGCTTAAATTGGCAAACTTATAAACAGCGATTGTTGTAATTACATCTATTATGTCATCTTTAGGCAAAAAACTTAGTTCTTCTTGTTGGACTCGTTCGATTAAGCGTTTCGCCTGTTCCACCATTTGATTTTCTGACGCAATGGTTAATTGCATCAAACTAATACCCACAGGTTGTTCATCAAAATTACCTAACTCATCTAAATAAATCCGTTGTACTTGTGAACTATCCAATAGTGAACTGTGAATAGTTTTATTTTCTGGTTCTAAACTGCGAGACTGGAAAATAATTACACCGTACCAATCATCATAAACAGATGGGTTACGATATAGATATAGCAGCGATTCTGAAAAAAAACGATGGTACAATAACTCGTCTTTTTGAAATTGCACCTCGGCAAAAAAGATAATTTGGGGTGTTACATCTGGTGGTGGTAAAAATACCCCATCAATCCGAAATGTTGGTTCTTTGACTTCAACTGATTCAAAGCGATAATTTCTGGCTGCTGTTGGTGGCTGTTCTATTAATTCAAATAGCAAGCTAGGGGAACGTTGAAAAAGTTTATAAAAAATGGCATCACATCTCACAAAGCAATCCTCTTCATCTGTGGATCAACTAGAGTTGATAATAGCTCGTATAAAAATACATATCAGAAAAATTTCCCGAAATTGTCGGTAAATATTCAGCATTTAGGATTTGATCAATCCCATGTCGCGTAAACCTTGGTGAAGTCTGTTAGCTTCTTCGGGGTTTTGTTGTTGGTAAAGCAGGATAGCATTTTGAAAGGCTGTTAAACTGGCTTGAACATTGCCAACTTTTAGCTGTACTACCCCTAAATTTTGATAAGCTTGTGCATAGTTGGGATTACATCGGATGGCTTTTTGGTAACAGGCGATCGCATCGGTAAATAAACCCAAACTTTTGAAGATCATTCCCAAGTTATAATGTCCCATCACAAAATTAGGGTCAATTTTTAAAGTTGTTTCGTAAGCAATTTTCGCATTGTTAAGATCGCCAGATGCTTTGAGTAAGTTGCCCAAATTGTTGTATGCTCCTAATTTAAGTATAGGGTAAATGGGCAGTTTGATAGCAGCTTGATAATGAGATATAGCCTGTGGAGTCTCTTGTAAATGACTGTAAGCAATACCTAAATGGTAGTGTAATTCGTACACAATTTCATAGTTTTCCTCGGCTGGCTTGATTCCCTGAACGAGAGAATTTGTTTGATTTAATCCTCTGTGCAGTAAATTCATCCCTTCCTCAATTTTGCCAATCTGCACATACAAAGCCCCTAACTTACTGCAAACATAGGGATCATCAGGATGGGTAGCCAGAAACGTTTCCATTGTGGTTTGGGCTTTGGCATATTTATTATTTTGAGCGATCGCAGTTTTCTGATATCCTTTATGTAATATGCCGATTCCTTGCAAATAACCGATTTGCCAATGAGGTTCTTGGGTTAAAATTGCCGATACACTGTCATCGACTAAAGCATGGTAGGGGCGTTGAAAGTGAATCTGGGGATGGTTACGAAACAGTCGAGACACCAGAGAATAGGGAGATTGTTCCGCGCCAACTTCTTGACGCACCAGATTAATCAGCAGATATTCTTCACTTTGAATTGCCGACATCATTTGTGGCACAATACTTGGTGTGAGAGTTTCGTCAGCATCTAATACCAAAATCCAATCGCCGGTAACATATTGTAGCGCCGCATTCCGGGCAGCACTGAAGTCATCACACCATTGAAAGTGATAGACTTTAGCACCTAATTCGTGGGCAATATGAGGAGTGCGATCGCTTGAACCGGTATCTAGTATGATCATCTCATCTACCACACCTTGAACACTATGCAAACATTTAGGCAGTGTGGCTGCTTCATTTTTAACAATCATGCAGAGACTTAGTTTCATATTGCCGAAAAACTATGATTTCAGGTTAAAGGGGTGATGTAACCGAATTTAATGATGTGCCAATGTCGGCATTAAGTGATATTTAATAAATTTATCACTTTTAGATCAGGTTCACTGGTCATGAAGATAAAGACACTAACTTATTTCTAGAATTTTCAACCCATAAAATATTATGTATTCCCTGTATTAATTCTTCGCTTGTCGTACATTCATAACAGGAATATTATTAAATTAATCGTAGTCAAATTTTGCTCACTTTCTACTATAAGCAAAATGTAATATTTGATATATCAATCATCTGTCAATTATTTTTAAAGAAAATTCCCGACCCTGTTCAAAAAGTCGAGAATCTGAGAACGGCAATTTTGAAATTAATCAAACTGCTATCATGGTAGCCTTTTTAGAGATAATTCAGGCTGAGTTGAAACGCTGGCGCAAAATATCCCATAAATTTACTTGAAATCGTGTGATGTTCAAGTATATCTACTTTTTTTCACCACCACAAACCAACTAAAGCAACTTATCAACAGCAGTAGTAAACTGTTCATAAGGAGAAACTCCCACAATAGTTTCTGCTAACTCACCATCCTTGAACATTAAAACCGCCGGAATGCTACGCAGACTAAATCTTTTGAAAATCGGCTTATTATTATCAATATCCACCTTCACCACAGAAGCGCGACCTTTGTATTCCTCAGCCAGTTGTTCCATTAACGGACTCACAAGACGACAGGGACCACACCAAGTAGCAGTAAAATCAACAACAACAAGTTTTTCATTACTTAAAAGAGCATCAAATTCACTTTCTTCAACATAAGCAACCGTGTCAGTGGACATTAATTTAATTCTCCAATCTAAAATTACAGTAAAAAGCTAACTCTAAAAACTATACTCCCTTCTGCGCGTCGTCAACCCATCATCTCATTCTGGATAAATATTTTCATATATGGAACCAAATCAAAACAGCATAAATTACTCACGGATTATACATTTGAGCCATATAATAGACATAGATATTCCCCAATGGCCTAGTGACCCCCCAGTGGAATTTACCACTATCGCCAACATCCCACAGGATGGCTATTACCTCCGGCGTTTCAGCTTAGGAGAACACAGTGCTACTCATATCAACGCACCGAATAGTTTTCATGATCATGGAGTGGGAATTGACCAATATTCGGCTGATTCTCTGGTTTTACCGGGGGTAGTTATCGATATCTGCGAAGCCGCAACGGTAAATCCTGATTACGCCTTGACTATTGCTGATATTCTCGCTTGGGAGAATAAAAATGGTAAAATTACTGTTGGTAGTTTAGTCCTACTGCATACTGGCTGGCAAGATAAATGGTTAGATAAAACTGCGTTTTTTAACCCAGATGCTGAAGGAATTATGCACTTTCCCGGCTTTGGCTATGATGCAACTCAGTTTCTTTTAGAACAAAGAGAAATTGCTGGTTTAGGTATTGATACGCATGGGGTAGACCCTGGACAAGACAGCAGTTTTAGTATTAACACTCTAGTATTAGCACAGCAACGGATTATTTTGGAAAATCTCACGAATTTGCAGCAGCTACCAGCAACGGGTACTACTTTCATGATTGGTGTTTTGAGGTTGCGGGATGGTTCGGGGTCTCCTGTGGGGGTGTTGGCTTTAGTACCATGACTTTTTCGTTAATAGAATACAGAACCTCACCCCCAACCCCTCTCCTTCCTAAAGAGGCTTTGATCTAAAATAGAGATACTACACCAACTTTAATCCAGCTTTTGGCAATTAACCCATAAATAAACTTCAAAATTTCATCGCTATGAATATGTATGATTGTTTATTTGTGGTTATTTGGCTATTGATGCAGATTTGAGCAAAAATAATACCCAAAAAAAAGGGAAGGTGTGATATGACAATTACCTTAGACCATACTATAGTCCCTGCATATAATAAGGAACAATCAGCACGTTTTTTTGCAGAGATTTTTGGACTAAAACTTGATACTCCGGTTGGTCATTTTGCGGCTGTGCGTATCAATGACAAGTTAACTTTCGATTTTGCTGACAGAGAAAATTTTGACTCTCACCATTATGCTTTTCATGTCAGTGATGAGGAATTTGATACTATTTTTGCACGCATCCAAAAAATAGGACTTGAATACAGTAGCGACCCCATGCATGAAAACAAAGGTGAAATTAACCATAGAATGGGAGGTCGTGGTTTTTATTTCTATGATCTCGATGGTCATAATTTAGAACTTTTGACTCGTGCTTAACTTTTTTCAAAGTTAATAAAATTGCAGAAGTAGCCCAGATTAATTAATCTCGACTACTTCTACTACACCCCTTGCACAATTAAAAGATACCACTGTCAAAAAATGTATGTCTGCCAAATTGCCAAATCACCGTGTTTTACTGAGTCAACCTTTGGGTTGAAAATCTGGTTTATAGGGATAAAAGCGAGAAGTTACACAGCGATCGCTAAGACTGACTGCAAGCTGGCGTATTTGGACGAGTCTGGGTTTCTGTTTGCGGTTCAGGAAACGCCTGTATTTGCTATCAAGGTAATGAAGAGTTATTCAGAACGTCTCAGTCGCTTGCAGCATAACTATAAAATTTCAGATACATTTAAGTTACTGCAAATTCAGTATGTTGCCTGATATCTGCTGGTTGGAAGGCGAGAACAATGTGATGTTTAGGAATACCAGCGTCAACAAGTTCGTTGGCTATTCCGTATTCTGTACCGTCTCTTTGAATCCAGATTTTGTCGTTGATAATGTCAATATGGACTAAGCAACCATGTACCCTTTGATTATTTTCCTACCCTAGTGTTAGTAGTAGGTAATGGTTGGCGGGTTGGTCTATAATTAGTTGTCTTTCTAGTTCCCCGTAAGCGTAGGGGAGTTGGGCGTATTCGGTTAATATTTTTTGAATGATTTGGCGATAATTATCTAAGGTATCCATTGCAGTACCACTTCTCGTTTTGAGTCAAAGACAAGTAAACAAAGGCGTTGATTTTCTAATAATATTTTACCAACTGGTTCTTGAAATAGTTCTGAGTAGGTTTCTTGACGAATAGCCAGATATAAGCGACGCTCAGGTTCTAAGCGAGTGAGAATGTAGTAATATAAGATATATTAGTGATATGGAATTAAAATTTATAGAGCCAAAACTTGACAAAACAGTTAATCTAATTTGGAATACTTTAATTAAACGAAAAAATTATTCTATGGCCTCATCCCTTGAGGATCTGGCAAAATCTTTTAAGTCACCACATTTAAAAATTAATTCATCAATATGGATGTTCAATGATGAATCAATTAAGATATTTCGTAAATTTATTGACATTTTTTATTTTAAAACTTTTTATTTCAATAAAAATATAGAAAGTATTGCAACTTATGATACTATTTATAAATCTATAAAAATAGAACTCGAATTAGAAATAACTAACATTAATCAAAACATTAATAAAAGAAAATTCAAGGATGTTCTTATAGATATTTTTTCTCGGATATCTGAACAAATTAAAAATTTTGAGTTCTTTTTTATTCTAGATGGATTAGAACTGCAAGATATAAATGAAATAACTTTCGGAAATATCAAGATAGTCAAATTCGATGATGATCTAACAAATGATTTTTATGAAAAGGCTAGTATAGTTAGCCCTTCATATGCTACCTCGGTTAAAAAAAATATTGAAGATAATTTTTTGAATAAAGTAGTGATGATATGTTCAGCTTTTGGTGATTCAGATAAAGCAGAGGAAATGGTAAGGTCTAAATCTAAAGACATAATAAATTATTTGAGATATATAATATGTGTTTGGACACATGAAAGAATTTCTGAAAATCTTTTTAAAATAAATATTGCTTCTGAAGCTTATACTCAAACTGAATATTTGCTGTACCAAGAAGTTACCAATAATACAACAGGTTATATAAGAAGTAGAGGAAGAAGAAGTTTACAGAAATTTTTTATTAATAAAAAGCTAATTAATGACCTACAAGAAGAAGCTTTTTTTAATGATTTTAAATATTTTTTAGAAAATGAACAAATTAGCGAATTAGGATTAGAGGGAAGTATTATAACTGCAATATATTGGACTGGTGAGGCTCAAAACGAATTTGACCGTGATATTGCATTTTTAAAATATTGGACTGCTCTTGAAGCTATATTCTCTAATGAGAAGGAAAAAATCACTCATGCTTTATGTAAAGGAATTTCAATTACACTAGCATTTAGTCGTTATCATTTTATTGAAGTCAGTGAAATTTTCACGGTGTACAAAAAAATCTCTGATCTTTATGATAAGCGTTCAAAAATAATTCATACGGGGTTAAGGCAACGTATTACTGCACGAGAACTATCAGAAATTTGCAAATATACTTCATATGTAATTTTAAGCTTGTTTGATTTTAGAAATCGAGGTTACACAGAATTAAAGCAAATTTGCAGAGAAATTGAAAGACTATATAGAATTGTAAATCAAGAAAAAACACAAAAAATAACAGACCTGGCTGATAAACTTCAGAAAATACTAGAACACATAAGCACTTCATATCCAATTAATACAACTGCTGAAAAAATAATAATTGCAGCAAAAGCTATTGAATATATAGAAAATAATTCCCAGTTGATGCAGGAAATTATTAATGTAATAATACAAATTGCTATTACTGATTTGGCAAAATTACTTGAGCATCCATCTTCACTTTTCTTAATTGTTGCTTTAGAAAATTGGCAGAAAAAAAAGAGATAACTCCAAAAGCCTATTCTCTAAAAATATACTAATCATCACATTACTATAATCCCATAATTCGGTGAAATAATTAAACAGATGCAAAACCAGTAAACTGTCTCACATGAGGCGCTCGAAAACCTAAAACAATATCTGATTTCGGTACACCTAACTCTACTAACTCATTAGCAATTCCTTCCTCAGTCAAATCGCGCTGAATCCAAATTTTGCCATCTTTAATATCCACATGAATAACAGAACCATAAGCCCGTTTTTCATCTTCCCATCCTACATGAACTACAAGATAGCGATTTCTTTGACAATCAAAAATTAACTCTTTTTCTGTTCCTTCAGAAAAATGATTTTCTGTATGTCTTTCTAAGACAGTTTGGACTAATTCTGAGTAATTCATTCCTTCCATAAAACAATCTCCTGTTTCATAGTTTCAAATATGAGCAACTTTAACTGATGTTCAGCAATTACTTCTTGAATAAACGGAATTGTAAAAAACTCTGTATATATTTCATAACTAATTGCTAAATATAAAACACGCTCAGGTTGTTTTTTTCTCAAAACAGAACGGTAATTAAGTGTTTGTCCTAAAGCCGTATGAAATTCACTTATTTCTGATTTACCCAGAAAAGATTTGACTTCGACTGCTATCTTGTGTCCCTCTTTTTCAGCAGCTAAAAGTCTTTCTGCTCCCACATCAATATAAAATTCAATCCCGTCTATTGTCATAGACAAAGGATCATGAGTTATAGACCAACTATCTTTTTCTAAAGCTAAACGAACTGCGTCGTGAAAGATATCTTTCGCTGGCATGGAAAGTTAAAATAATATTTTCTATATTATCACACCTATCCTTGTAAGTAACCTATTCCCCTCTCTGCGCTCTCTGCGCCTCTGCGGTTCGTTAGATAAATCCATAACACAAAACGACAAAAAAAGGGATAAGCAAAACGCCTATCCCCAAAAAATCAATTAATCAACAAAGATTAGGTTCCAGAAGTCCAGGAATTGATGTACTCGATTTGGTCTGCTGTCAGAGTATCAATGTGAATACCCATAGCTTCCAACTTCAAACGAGCAATTTCTTGATCAACTTCTACAGGAATAGAGTGTAAACCGGGTTCCAGCTTACCTTTATTCTTCACCAAGTATTCAACAGCTAACGCTTGGTTAGCAAAACTCATATCCATAACTGCGCTGGGGTGTCCTTCAGCAGCAGCTAAGTTAATCAAACGTCCTTGTCCTAATACCACAACTGACTTACCACTGGTCAATTTATACTCTTCAGTGAAAGGACGGACTTCCTTAACTTCCTTCGCTTGAGAAGCTAGGTATTTTAAATCAAGTTCTAAATCAAAGTGACCAGAGTTACAAACGATCGCACCGTCTTTCATGACATCGAAATGTTCACCACGAATTACGTGCTTGTTACCTGTCACAGTAATAAAGATATCACCATAGGTGGCAGCTTCCGCCATTGGTAGCACACGGAAACCATCCATTACGGCTTCAATTGCTTTGATGGGGTCGATTTCGGTAACGATGACATTAGCACCCATTCCACGGGCGCGCAATGCAGTACCTTTACCACACCAGCCATAACCCACAACCACTACATTCTTACCAGCTAACAAAATATTTGTAGCGCGGATAATGCCATCTAGGGTCGATTGCCCAGTACCATAGCGATTATCAAAGAAGTGCTTGGTGTCAGCGTCGTTAACGTTGACTGCGGGGAAGGTGAGAACGCCATCTTTGAACATGGCGCGTAACCGCACGATTCCGGTTGTGGTTTCTTCGGTTGTCCCAATCAAGTCGCTGATTTGGTGCTGGCGTTCTTGAATCAGGGTAGCAACCACATCACTACCGTCATCAATAATGATGTTGGGGCGGTGATCTAAAGCTATTTGAACGTGGCGGTTATATGTGGCGTTGTCTTCGCCTTTTTGGGCAAAAACCGGAATTTCGTAATCGGTGACTAAGCAAGCTGCTACGTCATCTTGAGTTGATAAAGGGTTACTAGCAATCAATACAGCATCAGCACCACCGGCTTTGAGGGCGATCGCCAAATGTGCTGTTTCGGTTGTAATGTGGGCGCAAGCTACAAGGCGTAAACCAGCAAAGGGTTTTTCTATAGCAAAGCGATCGCGAATCTGCTTTAATACTGGCATTTCCCGTCCAGCCCACTCAATCCGTTGTCTTCCCAAGGGAGCGAGAGCGAGGTCTTTAACCTCGTGCTTTAATCGGGGAGAAGTTGCAGTCATCAAAAATTTCCTCTGAAAAATAAAAAGTTACGTAAAAATTACGCACCTTACTAGGGTATTGTACAACAGGTGATTTTGCATTGTAATCACCTGTAAGCTTGTTCATTGTACTCTCTTCTAGGTTGACCTTGCAGAGGATTCAGGTTAACTTGAACACTGATTTTTCTTTTTTGACTAAATTTTTGGCGATCGCGGTTTGATGATTCGTGTATGGATTAACACATTACCGCTCAAGCAATGGGATGTAGGGCGGGAGTTTCACCGCCGCTTGAAAGTTACCTTCGATCACGCCGGATTCTCTATTCCTGTAGCTCAACAAGGTATTTGGCTAAATGAAGGTCAATCCTTGCACTCGGAACTTAATGGCAAATCTGAGTAGTCATTAGTCATTAGTCAACTCTTATAGAGACGTTGTAAACAACGTCTCAACATTCACTTTGGCGGGGTTCTGGGTTGAATCGAAAACAAAGGATCAAGTCGATGTGAGATATTTATTAATTAGGGTGGAGTCAAAGAAGTAGACAAATTTACTACGTTTTTATTCTGCACTGGGATATCCCTGGTCAATTTTTCCATAATGTAATTTCCCACACTCGCCTCTGAACATTTATGCTGCCACCAATTCAAAGATTTATGGTGCAGTTCTTGCATGAGTTGCTTATTGTTTAGCAGATTTCTTAATATCCTCTCTAAATCCTGCCAATCTTTTATTTGAATAACAGGCGCTCCATCTAAATACCACCTTGAAGGCAAAGCTTCTGTCACCAAAATACAACCATATTTCATACCTTCAAACAAACGAGTCGTTTCAAAAGACGTACCTCTGGGAACCAAGCATATTTTAGTATCCATCATGATTTCGCAATAACTACGCTCATCTTCAGTCGTTCTATTACGAAAGCCACCAGTAATTGATAACTCAATTTTCAGACCGGGATTTTTTTGCTGAAACTTCTTTAAACTCGATATCATTAGTTTTCGAGCCAGAGCTTTTGGAGTTCCTAACCAGTATTTCAAAGACCATACAGGATAAGGTATATGTATGACGCTACCAGAAAAATAAGTTTCATAGAGACGATCTTCGACATTTTTGATTGGCATATCTTTTGAGTTGTTATAACCCAAAGGAATTTCATAGATTTTGCCCATTGGATCTTCACCTAATAACAAGCTTTTCAGCTTGTGAAAATGATAATTAATCAGACCAGGAAAACCGACAACCAAGACTCTGAGAAATTGAATTGCCGTGAGCAGATTTAGCAAAGAAGGTTTACGAAATAAATTACATCCGAGTATTGGGCGTGTGCCTATGCACTTAAATACTGCCCTAACTTTGTGAGCATACTTGGGTATGCGATACCATTCATCGCCTATTACTAAAACAACAACATTTTTGCCATAGGATGGTAGCTCATCAATTTGATCCCAAGTTATATAAAATACTAAATTTCTAACCTGGAAACTATTTTCTATGGTCTGTAATACCTTAGTAAAATATGTCGCTGAACCAAAGTTAATTGGTGGGTTAATGTCATAGATATTCCAAGGTATTGGTTTTTCTCCGCGTTTCATGTAGATATAGTACTGGTTAGAAAGTGTATTAATTACAGACATCTCAGTTTGGTTCATTTGCAAGGATACAGGTAAGGTTTGTTTACAAGGTAAATATAAGCAATCAATCATCAATTCTCTTGGTTGGAAATAATTAAAACCTACAAACCAATTTTCTAGAGACGTAACGATGGAACGGGGAGGATCTCAGTTTTGCAAATGTCTCCTAAATAGACCCCCCTTATTAAGGCTGGAAACAGGATTACTGCTTCCTCTACTAAGGAGGGTAAAGTTTTCTAGGGCTTTGTCAAAAAGTGAGATGCTCCCGATGGAACGTCTCCCTGCGAGTATTCAGCAATGCCAAATAGAATAGTTATGGAATGTTTGATTTAATTTTTTATGCCTTTTCTTGATGAGGATATCCCTAATTTCCTAAAGTCGGTAGACTTATTTGTCTAGCCACAGGCTGAAGGTTAAGGGTGAATATAACTTAGCCTCATTTCTCATTGGTATGATAAATAGGAAGATGCACTTCAAGGAAATATGAGCGATCGCTTATTTTTATATAAACAATTCAAACATATTTTTTTAAGAATTTCATTAAGATTGTGTATATTTTTCTAACTGATTATTTAAAGATAAGATAAATATTTATACTAGCAATATAAATTTTGTTTATTATAAATTTATTTAAGAGTGAGTTGGTTATGTTTGTAGTAAAAGTTTTCTCTAGCCTCTATTTTAATATTGTCGCTTATACGCTACTAGGCAAAAATTTAGTATCTGATGATACGATATTAATTAAATTGTAAAAAATACAACTAAATACTATGTCTTTTGAAAGACATTATCCCAACAATGCGTAATTATCATTATTTATAGATGATAATTTCTTTAAAGTTATGCCATATTCAAGCTGATTGAGATCAGGAAACAATGAAAGAATCCTTATAATGACTTTTCTCAAGAAAAATTAGTTTGACTACAGGTAATTATTAAATGTTGATTGACGCACGGACAATCCCTGAAGATGAAACTCTTCAAACTGAAGTTTGCATTGTTGGGGCTGGCCCAGCAGGTCTTACTTTGGCTCGTGAATTAGCCGGGACAGACATTCGGGTTGTTTTATTAGAAAGCGGTGGACTAGATTTTGATGAAAATACTCAGTCACTTTCTCAAGGTGAAAGTGTTGATAATCATTTTGATACATTAGAAAGTCAGCGTTGTTTTCAGTTTGGTGGTACAGCCAACTATTGGAAAATTAGAATAGGTAATAATATCACTGGTGTCAGGTACGTACCATTAGACAAAGTAGATTTTGAAAAGCGTGATTGGCTACCTTATAGTGGTTGGCCTTTTGATAAATCTCACCTTGATCCTTTCTATAAACGCGCTCAAGTCGTTTGCCAACTGGGAGCTTTTGCTTATGATGCTGAAGCTTGGGCAGATGCTGATACTTCTTCGTTACCATTTTCTGGTAATGTAACTACTAATATGTTTCAGTTTGGTCCTCGTGCTGTATTTACCCATGAGTCCCGTGAAGCAATTAACCAAGCTAAGAACATTACTACTTATCTCAATGCTAACTTAGTAGAAATAGAAACAGATGAAACAGCTAAAAACGTAACTCGCTTACGAGTAGCTTGTTTGTCAGGTAAAGAATTTTGCGTTCGTGCCAAATTTGTGATCCTAGCGACAGGTGGTATAGAAACGGCACGTTTACTATTGCTATCAAATAAAGTTCAAACAACTGGTTTAGGTAATCAAAATGATTTAGTGGGGAGATTCTTTATGGATCATTCTCTAATCGATGCTGGTAATTTGATTCCTGCTAATCCAGATATTTTTCAGAATACAGCTTTATACGATTTGCGTCGGGTGAATGATATTCCAGTCATGGGTAAATTAACTTTGTCTGAAGAAGTTATGCACCGTGAAAAATTACTAAATATTAGTACATTACTATTTCCTATTCCCAAAGTATATCAGTTAGAAGCAGCAAATTCTCTGAAAACATTGCTGTCATCAATACATAACCCACAAGTACGTCAAGATATTCTCAAACACATAAGAAATATTGTTCTAGGTCTTGATTATATCTTGCCTGCTGCTTACGGAACAATGATCAATCGGCAACCTTTTATTCCTAGTCTGGCTTGGGGTGGTTGGTCGTATATTCCAGGGAAGGAAAAACGATTTGCTGGGTTTCAACTACTCCAGCTAGCTGAACAAGTACCTGATCCAGATAATCGGATCACACTCACAGGCGATCGCGATCGCCTGGGTCGTCAGCGAGTCAAGTTACACTGGCGCTGGCATGACATTGATATTGAACAAATTAAGAGAAGCCAAGATATTTTACAACAAGAGATTGCTCGTGCTGGCATCGGGGAGCTACAAGTTGAACGAGATGGGAATCTGCCCAAATTAATCCATCCTGGTCTACATCATCACATGGGAACAACAAAGATGAATGATGACCCCCAGCAGGGTGTTGTAGACCGCAATTGCCAAATCCACGGCATTTCTAACTTATTTATCGCCAGTAGCTCTGTGTTTCCCACAGGGGGGTATGCTAATCCTACACTCACCATTGTTGCTTTAGCTATTAGGTTAGCTGACCATCTGAAAACAGTCTTGGCATAGCTGAGACAAAAATAAACTCAACGGTTTTGTCCCAATGACCCGCAAATAGCCTCTTGCCATATTAGAACGTTTGTACTATAATTAGTTATAGCGCTTACAAAGCCTAGTGAAGAGCAAAACGGGTCTACCAAAGAGTTATGGAAGATGGATTTAAGGGTTAGTCCAATGATCAAGCATTATATTCTCAACCTCAATCCGACTGCCAAGCACGAATGGGATCAATGTATTTTACGTGACCCATTAACTGCGAAACGCCCGGATATTGCTAAATTAATCGCTGAAGCTGTTGGTACTGACATTGGTAATTATTTAGTGAGTGTGAATATCGAAGTAAAAATTTTGGAACAAGCCGCCGCGCCGCCATCTGAACAAGTTTCGCTACCATTTCCAGAACTAAATATGCCGTCACAACTGCGAGAAGCGGCGTAAGAGATGGGGAGTGGGGAATAGTTTTTTATGAGGAAGATGATCTAATGGTAGAACTAAGTCATTATCCCACTGCGATCGCTCAAGCTGCCCAACGGGTGAATGAAATAGATTCTCAGTTGATGGCGGTACAGCAGCAGGTTGACCGATTTGAAGGTAACGCAGATCGCGCTGCTGCTTTTGATCTGGATTTGAAAAATGATGGACAACGCAAAGCCCGTCGTTTTGAAGTTTTGCTGGTGAATCAAGAATATCAACAAGCTATGGATACTCAGATGCGCTTAACTGCGGAAAAAGCCAATGCGATCGCTCATTTAGAATATCTGCGTAACCAGTTTAGTGTAGCTAAATTATCAGCTAGATCAGCGATCGCCAACCAACTGACTGATTTTGAATCTCGTGAATTAGTTGGTTTATAGTTCACCCTACGCGGACTAAGGAAAATTAACCCGCCCGCGTAGGCGGCCTTCCTTCCGGGAAGATGCTACGCGTCATGTCTGTGTAGTCGTCTAGTGAAACTGAGATAATAATTGAGCAATTTGCTGATTAATCGCTACTATATCAAAACGCTGAGAAGCGATCGCTTGAGCATGATTGGCGATAGTTGCAGTCATGTCTCTTTCTGCAACACAGGTATTAATCACCTCTGCCAATTCCGCAATTTCTCCAGGTGTCACCAAAAAACCGTTAACGCCATGTTCCACTAATTCCATTGCGCCCCCAGCTTTAGCAGCTACCACAGGCGTACCGCATAGCATCGCCTCAACAATCACTCTCCCAAAGGGTTCTGGGGCTGTTGAGGTGTGTGCTACCAAGTCACAAGCTGCCATTAATTGGGGAACATCTGCCCGAAATCCTAAAAACTTCACACGGTTTTCTAATTTCAAATGTGCAACAAGTTTATGTAATTGCTGCACATAATCTTCTTCACCAAACAAGGCATCACCAACTAAAATTACTGTTACTTCTGGCGGACATTGAGACAAAGCCGCAATTAAAATATGTTGCCCTTTCCAAGGCGCAAGTCGGCTGAAGTGTCCAACTACAAATTTTGCTTCTAAGCCTAACTTTTGCTGTAATTCTTTAACTTCCGATGCAGCAGGTTGATAATTTTGACAATCAAAACCATTATACACAATTTTCGTGAGTTTTGGATTTCCTCCTGCTTGGATAAAAGCTGTTTGACTAGCTTGGGAATTAGCAATTACTAATGAAGAAAAACGATTTGCTAAAGCAACGGCAATCCGCAGATTAGTTTGGCTAAAGTGTTCTGAAGAAAGAATATCATGTAAATGATAAACCAAAGGACGACGGGCTAAAAAACTTGCCAGTGCGCCAATAACTAAGGCTTTTTGGGTATTGGCGTAGATGAGATCATATTTTTTAGCTGTTTGTACCACCTTAGCTAATAGTGGTACAAGTTGTCCTACACTCGCCAAAGATTGGAGGAAATTGCTTTGTTTGCGAACTTGAATTGGTTGAGTTGTGAAAACTTCTACGGGGATATGATGCTGCTGTAGTAATTTTCTAAAATCACCCTCCGAAAACAACCCTACCAAAGCGCGATCGCGATATGGTTTAGCAATATCTATTAAACACAATTCCGCACCGCCAGGTTTACCACTTTGGTCTAAAAACAGAATTTTCATATATTGTATTTCCCAGAAATAAATTATCGAAATAAACAACCCGCACCAGACACAGAGATGCTCCTATGATAATTTTTGGGGTATGATTCACATTTAGTTAATGGCAAGATCAAGCTAAGAGGATATGCCGCACTTTCTGGGCTATGTGTTGCCAATCAAAGTTATTAACTGCATACTCACGACAAGCTGAACGTGTAGGAATTGATAAATTTCCCAAAAGGATCTGTGCTAATTTTTCCGCAATAGCTGGGGTTTCGGCAGAATCAGTCATTAAATCTGGGGAAAATGGTGTTAAAATTTCCGGCATTCCCCCAATTGGGGTACATAAAACTGGAGTTCCACAAGCTAAGGATTCGACAACTGCTAATCCAAACCCTTCAAAAGATTGGCTAGGCATGATTGTTAATTCAGCAGCTTGGTAAGCTAGGGGTAATTGTGCATCAGGTAGAAAACCTAAAAATTTCACGTTGTCTTCTAACCCTAATTCTTTAACCTGTTGTTGTAGTGTAGCTTGCAAATGACCACGACCTGCGATCGCTAACCAAACATCAGGAACTTGTGGTTTAATGATCACCAGCGCCTGTAGTAATTTGTCAATACCAACTCGCTGCACTAAGCGGCGCGATGTAAATAGGATGCGGCGATTTTTCGGCCAGTCTAGCTGCTGACGGGCTGCTTGGCGTGATAAGTTGGCTTGAAACAAATTAATATTCACTCCCCCAGGGATAATATGAATTTTGCTGTAAGGTATTTGATACTGTTGATGTAAAATATTACCGAATGCTTTACTCAGAACAATAAAGCGATCGCAACGATTATAAGTGCTTTGTTCTATTAGCCGTCGTTTGAGAAAAAAATTGAGTTGGTTACTAACTATTTCCTGCTGACTTTCAGCAGCCCAAGGGCCATGAAAGTTAAAAGTTATGGGTACGCCTTTGGGCAAAAGATCCAAAACAGGAAAGCTATATAATGCAAAATGCAGATTAATTGCATCTGGTTTGCTGACTCGTGTTTTCTGAAATTTGTGACGAATAGATCCTAATCGTCGCCAAATTGCCTGATCTGGAGCAGCCAAATTAGTCAGCTTTATTGGCACATTCAATTCAGTTTCTGGTAGACCAACTCCACATAATTCTATTTGGTCTGCATTGGCTGCTAATCTATGAGTGAGTTCATAAATATACCTTTCTAGTCCGCCAGGATTTTTGGGAAACCAGCCTGTTCCCAGAGTCAGAATAGATGCAGATGTTGAATTAAAATTTTCTTTTCTACCTTCCACTTACTTAGCTCCTATAATGTATTGAGCGTGTATATGTTTACTTTAATACCAAGCTCAACCAATGTTTTTATGTCAGCCATAAATTAGTTAATGCTGCTAATACTTCTATCCTGTCATTATCTACAGAATCAGTAATTTTTACATCATACTCGGTAGATATTTTCCAAAAACACTAATTTATAAACTATTTATATTACGCTGTCGTTACCTGTATTTTCTTCGTGAAGTTATTTGAATTAGTTGCTAGTGAACCTAATTTGAATGTTTGTATTAATCTTGACAATTTTTAATTGAGCGAAAGTAAATATTAATACATTGAACTAATTTGATTTTGAAAAACATATATTTTTTTGGTGAATTCTTGGTAAAGATTAAATTTTAACTGCCAATTATTTGTTATTAAATGTGTAGATGCTCATCAAAAGCAGGTTAATAAATAAAAACGTGAAAACTGGGTGCAAATAATAACAGTGCAGAAAAAAGCTAGAGTTTAAAATCTACAGGGGAGAATCACAGGATTGTTAATTTTAAACCATGGGCATTTAGTTAAAACTGAATTTTATACAGATTAAAAATGCCAGAAAAATATAGCTACTGTTTTATTACGGTTAAACGTTATGTCCGTTATTTTACTTAGAACTTAATTCATTGGTGATTATTTGTATTTAATTCCAGTCACTTAATGTCATGAATAATAACATCTAAAATTCTATGCGAAATAGACTAGTACAGCAATTTAGCGAAATTTACCACAATATTAATCAATACATCGAGAGGACATCTGGAAATAGAAATTTACAGAAATTAAAATTTGTAAATTTTGTCCTGCTTATAGCTATGGCGGTAATTTTTAGTGCCATTGGGGTTTCCAATGATGGTGCTAACAGTAAAACACCTCAACCCACATATCAAACCTCTTGGATTGGGAATACCTTTGGTGGTGGAGAAAAGTGGATACAAAATAATATTGATGCTATATATGTTGCACCCAATGGGACAGTTTATACTAATAGCATTTGGGACGAAGCCGGCAGAGAAGCTGGAATATATAAAGATGGCAATGTCATCAGTAAATTGAGTGATACCCACGGCTGGAGTCGTACTGGCGGAGAAGCTGTAACGGCGAATAGTAAATATGTGTACATTGCGATGCACCAAGGTGCTGTTAACAAGAAAGATCAAGATTATCCCTCTGAAGGCACTGATTGGTATTGCGTCAGACGCTATAACTTATCTGGAAAACCTGCACCTTTTGCGGAAGGACGTGGTTGGGATAAAAGTATGTTAATTGTCAGTAACAACAGTGCAGTTACTGGTTTAGCAACGAGGGGAAATGAGTTATATGTCAGTGATGCTGATGCTAACCGCCTGCGGGTTTACCACACTGAAACTATGAAGGAACTACGCAGCTTTAGTGTTGCTAGTCCGGGGGAGATAACTCTTGATAAACAAGGAAATCTATGGATTATTCAAGGTAAAAAGGGCAGTAATTCTGCTAAGATTCGGCATTATTCCCCGCAAGGAAAGCCGTTACCCCAAGAGATAACTAATATTGTCGAACCAACTGCGATCGCAGTTGACAGTCAAGATAGACTTTTAGTAGCGGAAAATGGTCCTCGTCAGCAAGTGCTGATTTACCAAATTAAAGATCAGCCAGTACAAGTTGGTACTTTTGGTAGCCAGGAAGGAATTTATGGTGGTGTTGCTGGTGAAGTCAAAGATTTGAAATTTTACGGTTTGACTGGAGTCGGTACAGATTCCGCAGGTAATATCTATGTAAATAGTAATGGTTTCAATAAATCAGGTACAGATTTACGCAAGTTTTCATCATCGGGAAAGCTGTTATGGCAATTATTGGGATTGAAATTTGTTGATAATGCTGATGCTGACCCCAAGAGTGACGGACTCAATTTATTGACCAAACAAGAACAATTTTGGATGGATTATAGTCAGCCGGCTGGTAAGCAATGGACTTACAAAGCCTACACATTAAATCCTTTCAAATATCCCCAAGATCCACGTTTGCATACATCGCCGGATGGTACCTGGGTGCGCCGCATCCAAGGAAAACCCTTTGTTTTTCTGACTGATATGTATGAAAGCTTTCTGCAAATTTATCGCTTCAATCCCGATACAGATGGTAAAATTGCGATTCCGGCGGGAATGTTTGTGGGGACTCATGGCGGTGGGGAAAAATCAATGCCGGGAAATTGGCCGCCGCAGCAACCAGAAACAGGAGAATGGATTTGGCGCGATCGCAACAAAAACGGTAAATTTGATCAAGGTGAATACGATAGCAGCAAAGATTATCCTTATATCGGCGGATGGTGGGTAGATACTAAAGGAGATGTCTGGAAAACCCTGCGAACCAAAGAGGGTATCCGACACTATCCTTTGCAGGGACTAGATGACCATGGAAACCCCATCTACACCTATAGTTCCATGCAAAAGCAAAAAACCCCCAGCCTATTTACCGATTTACGGCGGATTGAGTATTTACCTGAGACCGATACCATGTATTTATCAGGTTTTACAGTCGCTCATCCCGCAGTTGGTGATGACACCAAAGTTGTGGGATCTGAGATTGTACGCTTTGACAATTGGAGTCGGGGAGATACTACACCTCGTTGGCGGATAGTAGTCCCCCACGATACCACTGGTAAACGCGAAGTTGCCACCGCAGCTATGAGTATAGCTGGAGACTATGTTTTTGCCGTAACCGGAAAAACAGCCGAAGTATATATATATAATGGCAAAACTGGGGCTTTAGTGAAAAAGTTAAAACCAGGCCCAGAAGTTGCAAACGAAAGTGGCTGGATTGATATCCCCTATGGGATTCGTGCTGTGCGGCGGTCTAATGGTGAGTATCTCGTATTTGTAGAAGAAGATGCGAAAGCCAAAGTGATTGTGTATCGCCTAAAGCTACAAGCATTAGCAAAGAGTTAACTTAGTATATCAATTATAAAAACCGGGTTTATAGCTGTTCTCTAGCAACCCGGTTTTTTTATGTCTGGTTTTTCTCTTTTGTTGACTCTGTTATTCAAGTTCGCATCAATACTTGTAATAAAATGTATTTGGGTCGGTTGGGTTTCGAGTTGATCAACTCAACCGAGTTTAATGAGCAGTTATTAACCGAAGATGAGATGACTCTGTGATTGATAAAAACATTAACTAGATAATTTTATCAAATTAAACAACATCTTTTAGGAACACAATTTTTAATTAGATTATATCAACCAAGCCATTAAATTCTATTAATATATTTGCTTTACAAAAACAATACATTCCTTTTATTTTAAATAAGTAATAATAAAATCACATTTAGGCAGTTGCTAGCAAATTCAATTACTTAGATTAAATCAAACTGCTACGCCGAGTCGTTAGTTAAGCACACCCACCATAGCTTGCGTCCCCTAGCTGGGCGAGGTATGCACCACAAGTAGTGAGTAGTGATAAAGATGATGATTCAGAAGTTAAAAAATGAATTATTTTTGTGGGAAATAAAGTGAATAATTTGATTATATTATCTTGTTTAGAGTATAAATAAAAGAGTCATAAAATGAAAACTCAGCTACAACGTTTACAAAAATTATTTCCTCATACTTGTCAGGAGATGCTGAAAACACTATTATCCAAATTCGCCAACAAGAAGCAGTCAAAGCATTAGGTATTTTAGGCTCTTATGACATCTTTTTTAAGGCTGACTAATTGCTGAGGAAAAAAAATATATGCGGATATTACATATTATCAACCACGTCCAGAATATTGGTAATGGAATTGTCAATGTGGCAGTAGACTTAGCTTGTTTACAAAGTCAGGATGGTCATACTGTGGCTGTGGTCTCAGATGGAGGAGAATATGAGACATTATTAGCATCTCATAATGTCAGACACTGGCAATTAAATCAGTCTAGGGAACCCCTCAACATTCTCAAAGCTACTTGGTATTATCGACAAATTGTGCAACAGTTTCAGCCAGATATTGTTCATGCACATATGATGACAGGGGTTGTACTAGCCCGGATGTTTAAAAGCAGGTATAAGTACAGTTTAGTTTCTACAGTACATAATGAGTTTCAGCATAGTGCAGTACTCATGGGATTAGCAGATCAAGTAATTGCAGTTAGTCATGCAGTCGCTAACTCAATGGTGCGGCGAGGTCTAGCACAGAACAAGCTGCGGGTAATATCCAACGGTACATTAAACAGTCCCCGACATCGTAGCATTCAAGATTACCAACCACTACCCCTACAGCGTCCAGCAATTACCACTGTCGCCGGGATGTATACCCGCAAAGGAATTGCTGAGTTAATTACAGCTTTTGTGACAATTGCACCAGAATTTCCCAACGCACATTTATACTTAGTCGGAGACGGACCAGACCGTGCTATGTTTAAGACAATGGCGCAAGATACACTTTTTAGCGATCGCATTCATTTTGAAGGATTCCAGCCAGAACCGCAACGCTATATGTTAGCAACCGATATTTTTGTTCTGGCTTCACATTGCGAATCCTTTGGTTTAGTGCTAACAGAGGCGCGGGAAGCCGGTTGTGCAATTATCGCCAGCGACGTAGACGGTATTCCGGAAACTTTAGATCATCGCCAATCAGGTATTTTAGTTCCACCTCAAGATAGTCAAGCCTTAGCCACAACTTTGACGCAATTGCTGAAAAATTCCGTAGAATTACATAGGTGGAAATCTCGCGCCCAGGAAAATTTACAGCGTTTCACTGCGGCGCGGGTGAATGAAGAAACCCTCACTTTGTACGATGAATTAGTTACGAAATACAATGTCTCTAAAGTAGTCGCCAGAAAAGAAGTGTCAAAAAATTTATTCGCTTTTAACACAATCTTTCACCCCACCCCGCAAGCGGAGCTACCGTGGACACACAAGTCGGTAAATTCTCGTTTGTGTCATAAGACCCCACCCCTAGCCCCTCCCCGCAAGCGAGGAGGGGAACCGGATTTACAGTGAAATTCGGTTTTTAGGGCTGGAAACCCTCTTTGGTTCAGGATGTGTGTACACCGTAGGCAAGCGGAGAGGGGAGATATAGCTTAGATTTGGCGGGATTTCGGGTTGAATAATTGAGCAAACAAAGTTGATATTATTCCGCCTACCGAATTAATTTGGTGTTAATAGTGCTTTTGTTGCTGATTCTCCGGCTTTTTGCAATTGGCGCTTGGTTTTGAACAGCAATAAACCTAAAATACTGGCGTGTCCCACAATTGCGAGAAAACAACCCATTGTATTTAAGGAATAATTAGTTGGTGGGAATAAAAATATCGATGGTGCAACTATAGAAAAGAACCACAGGAAACTTTGGGTTCTAGGATCGGAAAACAACATGAATAAAACAATCGGTGGCAAAATAATTACAGCACCCACAATGCCATTAGTCCATAATAATCTCTGCTCATTTTTCATGAATAAAAGTAGTTGGGCTAAGGCTGCATAGATAATCAGTAAACTAAATGTAAAAATTAAAGCGGCAAAAGCACTAATTTTGCTTCCGCCATGACTCGATGGCACAGAAAGGAATACACTTGTACTGGTAAAAACAATTAAAGCATTAATGGCGATCGCCAGTACACCCGGACTTTTTTCACCCCAAATTAAATCCTTGACTAACTTATACTTACCTGGATGATTAACTCGATAAATGTGCTGATATCTAGCCCAATCCTGTAGTGTTTGCCGATTTGGCATCAGCGCCGCAATCAGATATAAAAATAGCCAAAAATTCAAAAATATTAAAAAGAGCAAATTGTCCTTTATATCTGAAAAATAACCACTTTTAATCGCTTCGTTTTGCAAATTGGCGCATCCTAAAGTAATAGCTGTAAAGCTAGTGGTTAGTAAATAACTCTGCCGTTTACTCAACATTGTGGCATTGGGATCACGATAGCAGCGCTGTAGAGATTGCCAAATAAAGTAAATTCCCATGAAGTAAACCAATAAACTAAAGCCGATGATCATAACCAAACTATTTCCTAATGATAAACCGAACCAATGAAAATTAGCCATTTCATAATTCAATGAATAATTAGGAATAAAATGTTGTGGACTCATTAGCCTTAGTGCTATCAATGGACCTTGAAATACTGACTCATATTTGAGTAAATACTGCTGATTTAATACCAGAAAACCTAAAACAAACGCGCTTCCTAACCAACATTGAAAACCACCTAACCAAGAACCTATTAAGCCAAAGAGTAATGCCCCACTGTAGTAAAAAATACTAGCAGCGAGGAAAATAACATAAAAAATCAAAATTTGATTCAAAGGGATTTTTGCATTTAAACCTAACCACAAATGCAACGGAATTGCCAGCAATACTACAACATACAAAAGGATGGGAACACCCAGCATTTTACCAAAGAGAATACTTTGGGGAGATTGGGGACTCAGACGAATAAAATTGAGTGTATCTCGTCGTTCTTCGGTGGCTAAATCATTGATGAGTAAATAAGTTCCACCGACTAAAATGGCAAAAATTGCTATCAAACCGAGGAATTTAAAAATATCTTGATACCATAATTGCCAGTTGATAATTACATCACCATAATTATCTAACATACATTCTGGTCTATTATATTCAGAGCCACCTGTACAATAGGTGTTACTATATGGCCATTTGATAGGGTTTTGCGGCAGTTTGGTTTGATAAGCCATGAATAGTATAAACTGACCAAGCAAAGATGTAGCTATTGCTAGTAAAACGTTGCGAATTTTTAACCGCCCTTTAAGTTCTCGTAAGAATTGAGGGTTTAATTCCCCTAGTTTGTACTTGAGATTCAGCATAATTGGTAAATCCAAAAATAGATATTTATAATTCTTGACTGGTCAACAGGCTTGTTTGTGTCCTAACTTGAGAAAAATACTTTTTTAGCCTTTTTGAAGTGGATTTAAAATCAGTTCACAGCTAATTTGGTGTTAAGAGTGCCTTTGTTGCTGATTCTCCGGTTTTTTGCAATTGGCGTTTGACTTGGAACAGCAATAAACCTAAAATGCTGAGGTGTCCCAGAATTGCTAATAAAGGAACCATTGCACCTAAAGAAGTATGAATTGGTGAGGCTAAGAATACTATTGGTGCATATATAGAGAAAAACCACATAAAACTTTGGTTGATAGGATGATGAAATGCTATAGATAAAAGCATCGTTGGTAAGATAATTACACCAGCCATAATGGTATTAGTCCATAATAATCGCTGCTCATTTTTCATGAATAAAAGTAGTTGGGCTAAGGCTGCATAAATTAGCAATAAACTAAATGTGAAAATTACAGATGCTAAAGCATTAAGTTTTCCTAAATCCTGACTCGATTCAATAAAAATAGATCCACTTAAACTGGTAATAACGATTAAAGCATTGATGGCGATCGCTAGTATAGCAGGACTTTTTTCGCCCCAAATTAAATCCTTGAGTAATTTGTGCTTACCTGGATGTTCCACACGATAAATGTGCTGATATCTCGCCCAATCTTGTAGTGTTTGGCGATTCGGCGTAAGTGCCGCAATCAGATATAAAAATAGGACAACATTCAGAAATATTAAACTCAATAAAGCTTCACTATTTAGAGAATTGGCGCATCCCAAGGTAATACCTGTAAAACTAGTAGTGAGTAAATAACTTTGTTTTTTACTCACCATTGTGGCATTGGGAGCATGATAGCAACGTTCTATAGATTGCCAGATAAAGTAAGTCCCAATGAAGTAAATTAATAAACTAAAGCCGGCGCTAATGACAAAACTTTTTCCTAATGGTAGACCAAACCAATGCAAATTACTAAGGCTAAAAGTGCTGGGAGAATCAGGAATAAAATATTGGGGATGAATTAGCATGAATAATCCGGGAAAATCCGTTCTGTTACCATGAATTGCTTTATTATTCATTAGCAAAAAAACTGCAATAAAGCCGCTTCCTAAACCAACTTGAGAACGACCTAACCAAGAACCTACTAAGCTAAATAGTAATGCACCACTGTAGTAGAAAATACTAGCAGCAAGCAAAATAACATAAAACAACAAAATCTGATGCAGTGGCAATTGTGCCTTTAAACCTAACCACAAATGGAAAGGAATTACTAGTAAAATGACAATATATAAAAGGATAGGAACCCCTAGCATTTTACCAAAAAGAATACTTTGAGATGACTGGGGACTAAGACGGATGAAATTTATTGTCCCTCGCCGTTTTTCGGTAGCTAAATCATTGAGCAGTGCATAGGTTCCAATGACTAAGACTGCAAAAATCACCATAAAACTTACCCAATCAAAAAGTCCTTGATAAGAGC
This sequence comes from Nodularia sp. (in: cyanobacteria), assembly GCA_035638855.1. Lineage (GTDB taxonomy): Bacteria > Cyanobacteriota > Cyanobacteriia > Cyanobacteriales > Nostocaceae > Nodularia. The sequence goes on from DASQZD010000059.1 coordinate 143,466, forward strand.
TAATATCATCGGGATCGTCAAAAATTTCACTTGTAACAATCATAAAAAACGTAACCTGAACACTAAAAAACGTAGCTATTATTAAAAAAATGTTGCCAGTTTTTAAACGTCCTTTAATTTCTCGTAAGAATTGAGGGTTTAATTCGTTGATTTTAGACTTGAGATTGAGCATAATTAGCAACCTGCAAAAATAAACAGTGATAACTTTTAATAAATCAAGAGGCTTGTTTGTGTCCCAACTTTAAGAAAATACTTTCTAAGTCTTCTTGAGTGCAGTGAAAATCAGTTATGGGAATACCGGAAACAATGAGCGATCGCAATAAATCAGCACAATCTTGTTGTGTACCTGAAAAATTGACTCGTAAGCTGTTTCTTCCCACTATTTTCTCCCATTCTTTCACAAAGGGATAATTTTTTAATTCACTTTCCAGAGATTTTAAACTCCCCAGAGTTGATAAAATAATTTGTTGCTGAGAAAGTCGTTGGTAAAGTTCTTGTAGTGAAGCACTTTCCACTAAAAAACCCAACTCCATAATTCCTATAGAAGTACAGAGTTCGGCTAAATCACTGAGAACATGGGAAGAAATTAAAATTGTCATCCCGGCTTCTTGCAAGGATTTGATAATTTGCCGAAACTGCATTCTCGCAATCGGGTCAAGCCCAGAAACAGGCTCATCTAAAAGTAGTAAAATTGGTTCATGAATAATCGTCCGCGCTAAACTCAAACGCTGTTTCATCCCCCGTGATAGGGTAGAAATCAGACTGTGACGTTTATTCCCCAGTTGTATGAGTTCTAAAACTTCATGTAAGCGTTGAGTTCGCCGTGGTTCCCGCAAACGATACAGCCGTGCAAAATAATCTAAATAATCCCAGACTGTTAAATCTTCATAGAGGGGATAGTCATCAGGCAAGTACCCCAAGTGACGTTTGATGCTTGAGTTACTCTTGTCAAGTCGTAGGCGATCGCCATTAATATAAATCTCACCCATAGTTGGTTCTTCCGCAGCAGCCAACATTCGGATGAGACTTGTTTTACCAGCACCATTCGGGCCAATTAATCCATACACTTCACCAGATGGGATTTCTAAATCAACATCATTGACAGCAACGTGTCGTTCAAATTGCTTCGTTAATCCGCAGGTACGAATCGCTAACTCTTTTACCATAGCTGTTACAGTACGGCTGTTGTTAAAACACTAACATATCCTTTGTATACAGCTTTTGTCAGTTGTATTTCGGAAATTTAAGCTGATTTTATTACCATTGCAAGATCAAGCGCTTCCCTGTTTGCTCAATAAACTGATTTAGATGATTTACGCTGCTAATCTCGCCTTACCTTGACGCTGCTTTTCATACCATTGTGGGTATTTTCTGTGAATATGGAGGTGATTATCGTTCGCGTAGCGTGCGCGAAGCGCATACCGCCTTGGCTTCTTCTCCCTTTGGGAGAAGAAGCCAAGAACGCCAAGGAAAAGAGAGATGATCAAAACTCTGCGTTCCTCTGCGTTCCTCTGCGTTACCTTTGCGCCCCTCTGCGTTTAAAAACATTAAAATTCTAGGGTGCTAATCTCGCCTTACCTTGACGCTGCTTTTCATACCATTGTGCGATCGCAGGTGTCCAATCAGCAAAATGAGGCCACATCATTTCACACAACTGTTGAATTTCCAGTTGAGCATCTTTCTTATTTCTCATGTCACAAAAGTGCATGAAAGACCTTAAATTGAAACTCACGACAAAATGCTGGCGATAATCAAAAGGTACTTTACCTCTAGCGTGTTCCTCAGACATTCCCCCCTCAAAATCAGCTTTGTAACGCTTTGCTGCTTCGAGGCACCATTCTAAATCTGCGGCTCGTTGTTCTGGTGAATAGAAATACTTTTTACCTTGTCTATCAGAGTAATCACCAACGGGACGCAGGTAAAATACATCTTCTATATCTTTTTTACCTGCTACTACATCAATAAATTGGTTCCCCGTGTAACGGAAGGAGTTATGAACTACTATTCCATTAGCAACAAAATTATGCCAGGAACCTTCTACTTCTAGGTCGTAAGTCATTTGTTGTCCAAGGTATTTTACACTCTTAACCTTGACCGGATGTGACTGTAATTTTTTTCCTAATGGTTTGGGTTTAGTTTGCCAGTTTTCTGTATCTAGTATTGGATTATAAGATTTAGCAAATTCACTTTCTTGGTTATTTTGATGAACATATTCATGACATCCTTTACATAAAGTGACTAGATTATCAAAGTCATAAGCAACAGATTCATCAGCATAGACAGGGATTAAATGGTGAGCATGAAGGATACCACCCCGAACTCTACATTTTTGACAAATATAGTTGAATTTATCATGTACTTTCGGAGCAATATCTCTTGTCCATGCACCTATGAGTTCTCGTTCAGTAGATGTACCTCCTTTCCAGAAGTGAGATTCTTCGCCTCTTTTTGTATATCTCTTGGCATTATCTATGCGTTTTTGACGACTTTCTTCTGAAAAGTTTAAGTGATAACCACCGTTATCTTTATTCCAAGGTGTTTTTGAGCCAGGTGGTCTTTTATTTAACGACAATCCGTATGTATAAACCCATTTTTTTATGGCTTCTATTGAGCAGTTAGCTCGTTCTGCCATTTCATCTGCATGAAGTCCTTGACTTAGCTGTTCCTCTAACCAAACTTGGTCACGGTAGAGTGCATTCGGATTATAGTTCCAAGGTTTCTGCTGTTTAGTAAATTTGCAATCTTTTTGGTTTAAAGATAGTCCATACCTACTAGCCCAACTTCTCACAGTATTTATGGAAGATTGAGAAAGTTCTGCCATCTCTAATGTAGATAGTCCTTTTTCAATCTGAGATTCCAGCCATTCCCTATTTCTGTAAAGCCCGTTCCCTACTACTGCCATACCATTACACATCAAGTAGGATGGCTTAGTCATTTTGATTACAGTACCATCAATATTAGTGACTAAACCAACTGCGTCACCCATTTTTTGCCAGCCTTCTGATGTAAATAGGCGATGATTAACGGTGCAGTCTAAAGTTTTTCCATCCTCCAAAGTGACTCGATAGACAGGCTGAAGACCACTGCACATTACATCTTTAATATGTCCAACTTCAAACAAGCCAGTTTCTTCGTTCAGAACTCGCAAGCGCATTTTGCGAATACGTTGTTTACAATCGCGCCGATATTGACCAGGTGCTTCTCCATTCCTACCGCGAATCGATCTTTGACGGATTGCTTTTTCTCCGTTAGTCCAGCTGTCGTATAATTCTCCAATTGTTTTTTTCAGCTTCTGGCTAGTGTCACCCTCACAGTTAACAAAAGTAATTTCGGTATCCGCGGACAAGCATTGTACATCAAAGGATACACCCACCCGATGAGTACGAGCCTGCTGCATCACACTGTGGGGAAAATAACCACAGTTAAAAACAATCTGGGGATGCTCAAGTGGTCCATAATGTCCCCTCTCACCCGCTAACAGTCGCTTAACAATAATTTCGCCACATTGTGACTCTGTAGGCCATGACTCGCGCTCATCATACACGAATCCATCTGTATAGTCTTGGTGCATCGCAGCGTAAACCACTTGCTGCGGGTTTGGTGTTTTGGCAATAACCTCTACTCGGAATCGATGCATTGATAAATTGAAACCTGTTTGTGAAACGTCTTTGTGAACCCGATTCACTATGATATCTCGTTCAGGAGTGCGGAGAAAATAAAGTACACAAACCTCACCCCCAGCCCCTCTCCTTACCAAGGAGAGGGGAGAAATACGGGATGAGACCATAACCAGATTTGCCGATGATTCAGAAAAGTTTACTCAGATACTTTACAAAAATTAATAAATTTGTTACAGTTGCTTACATATACAACAAAACAAAAAAATATATGCGTACCAATACTAGTATTATTGATGACCAAGGTCTAATGAACAACTTTGCGATAGAACCAAAGGTTTATATAGACGAGCAAGGCGATCGCACAGGGTTCACTCCCTACGCCGAATTACTCAATGGTCGTTTAGCAATGATTGGTTTCGTCTCTCTCATAGCATTAGAGGTATTCACAGGACACGGCATCATCGGCCTTTTGACAAGCCTGTAAAAACTAATCTTTACAACTTAATATCTAACAAATGTAGAGGCGGGAAAATTTTCCGTCTCTAATTGTATGAATAGCCATCATTCATGCTTAAACTAATAACAGAGAAAAAAAGAGTTAGGGACGAAAAATTTTTCCCCACTCTTCTTCGGCTACGCTCACAGCAAGCCGAATCCACACTTCACACTCCCCATTTTCTATGGTTTTAACTGCATCTACAATGTTGCCATTAGGCACGCAAGCACCAGATTTTCATCTACCAGAAGTAGTATACGGGAAAACAATTTCCCTAGCCAATTTTGCTGGTAAAAAAGCATTGTTGGTAATGTTCATTTCTCAGCATTGCCCATTTGTCACACATATCCAAACAGAATTAGCGTGTCTAGGAAACGATTACTCCTCAAATGATTTAGGAATCGTAGCCATTAGCGCCAATGATGCGGAAAAATATCCAGATGATGCGCCAGCGTCTTTGAAAGCAATGGCAATAAAACTTGATTTTGACTTTGCCTTGTGTTACGACGAAACTCAGGAAATAGCCAAAGCTTATACAGCAGCTTGCACACCTGATTTTTTTGTATTTAACGCAGAACGCCAACTAGCTTATCGGGGACAATTGGATGATAGTCGTCCCAGTAATGGTAAACCCGTAACTGGTGCAGATTTACGCGCGGCGATCGCCGACCTGTTGGCAGATCAACCCGTTACAATTGCACAAAAGCCCAGTATTGGTTGCAATATTAAATGGAAACCTGGGAACGAACCCAGTTATTTCGGTTAATAAAGATGGGGTATGAGGTATTAGGTCTTAGGAAAACTTTTTCCCAATCCCCAATCCCCAATCCCCAGCAATCCCAGAAAAACTGGAAATTAGTGTTTAATTTCCAAATTGAGGATGTAACTTCCCATCTGGATATTTTCTGCCCACAATTCATATTCCACCCGTAAATGCTCTGGTAAATGTTGTCCCTTCAGCGACAGAGCTTTTGTGAAATTTCGTAAACGAATCGGATTATGAGGTTGCAATGACTCACTAGGTAACCAATAACGGCTCACACCATAAACGCCTTGTTCCCAAAAATGGCGATAACTAACTTGACCGTTACCTTGCATAGTCATGATTACCCGGTAGGGGGAAATCTCCAGCCACAAAATTCTCGGACTGCTGGGGGCTTGAACTTTGCTCTGATTTTCAAGAAGGATGTCTTCGGAACTCAGAGAACTTGCCACTTCGCAGGTAATTAGGGGCGGTGCTGTCAACAGTAAATGAAATCTGTCATTATCTTTTTGATACAGTGTACCCGCAGTTTCCACAACCGACCAAAATGGCAGGTCAGTGGAAATAACTGATAAACATACGGGCTTGCGGTGATGGGTCAGCATGGGAGCGATAAGGGCTAAAAGCTATTGAAGAAAATGAAATTAACACCAGTATCTTTAACAGTCAGGAGCAGCCAGTAAATACTCAAACATCCTTCATATTAACTGAAGATCCTGATTTGGTAAGCCAAATAAATCAACCTAAAAATAAATAAAAGATTATAAATTTAAACACTTTCTCTGGTGCTATTTCTCCAATTTTTTGAAAAAATTATCAAGTGACAGTGGCAAGAAATACAAGCCCCCTGAGAGTGATTTTTACCCAAGAAAAAAGTATTAAGTGAAGATTCATCATCTACTGGGTAGATTTTGGTAAATTTCCGCGAACAAAAAGCGATAGGATACTAGGCAGGAAGTGTCCAGTCGTGGCAAATTTAGTCGCTGATGAACTTCCGGTGTATCCAAGAAGTGTAAACTCATGTCGGCTGCTGTCATAACTGTAGAAACTCAACCAGACCTTTCTCAGAAGTTAATTATCCAGCGACCCTCAGCTGGGCTGTCTTTACAAGGTTGTATCCGTGTACCAGGTGATAAATCCATATCACATCGGGCTTTAATGTTAGGCGCGATCGCTCAAGGTGAAACGCAAATCCAAGGGCTGCTTTTAGGCGAAGATCCCCGCAGCACTGCAAGCTGTTTTCAAGCCATGGGGGCGCAAATTTCCGAACTGAATACCGAATTAGTGACAGTTCAGGGTATTGGTTTGGGACAATTGCAAGAACCTGTCGATGTGTTGAATGCTGGTAACTCTGGGACTACACTCAGACTGATGTTAGGGCTTTTAGCATCTCATCCAGGGCGGTTTTTTACGGTAACAGGCGATAGTTCTTTGCGATCGCGTCCGATGTCCCGTGTAGTGAAGCCTTTGCAACAAATGGGCGCAGAAATTTGGGGACGTAAAGGTAATTCCTTAGCACCCTTAGCAATACAAGGACAAGCCCTCAAACCAACTCATTACCATTCCCCCATTGCTTCCGCCCAAGTTAAATCCTGTATATTACTTGCGGGTTTATTAACAGCCGGAAAAACCACCGTCACCGAACCCGCCCTTTCTCGTGACCACAGCGAACGGATGTTACGGGCTTTTGGTGCAGAACTGAGTATTGATCCAGACACCAATAGCGTTACCGTCATCGGACCGGCGCAACTGCGGGGACAAAAAGTTATTGTTCCTGGGGATATCAGTTCCGCAGCTTTTTGGTTAGTCGCTGGCGCAATTGTACCCAATTCGGAATTGGTCGTGGAAAATGTTGGTGTTAATCCCACTCGGACAGGGATATTAGAAGCTTTAGAACTGATGGGTGCTGATATTCAACTGGAAAATCAGCGCGAAGTAGCTGGGGAACCAGTGGCGGATTTAAGAGTGCGTTCGAGTCGGTTGAAAAGCTGCACCATTGCTGGGGATATTATTCCCAGAATGATTGATGAGATTCCCATTTTAGCAGTAGCGGCAGTATTTGCCGAAGGTACAACTGTGATTCGGGATGCAGAGGAATTGCGAGTTAAAGAAAGCGATCGCATTACCGTCATGGCGCAGCAACTCAATAAAATGGGCGCGAAAGTCAGTGAATTACCCGACGGGATGGAAATTACTGGTGGTACTCCCTTAGTTGGTACTGATGTCGATAGTTATACAGATCATCGCATAGCCATGAGTCTGGCGATCGCATCTCTCGTTTCCACTGGAATCACCACCATTCACCGCGCCGAAGCCGCCGCCATTTCCTACCCCGACTTCACCGCCACACTACAAAAAGTGCTTGCTAATTGAGTAGGGTGTGTTATGCCGCAGGCTAACGCACCGGATAAATTTTAACCACAGATAATTTATCGATGTTTATCTGTGGTTTCATTTTCCATAAATTCCTACGTATAGCAACCGCCAAGGAGGTTAAGACATAAACGGATAATCAAACTTAGACACCAAAAGGGTTTCAACCCACTCCCTACTCCCTACTCCCCAGTGATATATGCTATTTTATCCCCACTTCATCCCGGTTATGAGGCGCATCAAAATCAATTACAGGACCTTTCGGCACAATGCGAGTCGGGTTAACATTCGGATGACTTCTGTAATAATGACGTTTAATATGGTCAAAATTACAAGTTTCCTTGACACCCGGTAATTGATAGAGTTCCTTCAGATAATTCCACAAATTAGGATACTCAACCATCCGGCGTAAATTGCATTTAAAATGCACATAGTAAACTGCATCAAAACGCAACAAAGTAGTAAACATACACCAGTCAGCTTCAGTAACTTCATCCCCGCAGAGATAGCGCTGTTTTCCTAATATATTTTCCCACTCATCAAGGGCTGCAAATAACTCTGTTACCGCCTCATCATAAGCCAACTGCGAAGTTGCAAATCCCGCACGATATACACCATTATTTATTGGTTGATAAATAGCATCAATCGTCTTGTCAACTTCTTTTTGTAAATCTTCGGGATAAAAGTTAATATCTTGGTTAGCAAAAGCATTGAATTGGGTATCAAACATCCGCATGATTTCGCGGGATTCATTATTGACAATTGTCCCCTTTTCCTGATCCCATAATACTGGCACTGTTACCCTGCCACTGTAGTTAGAATCAGCTTTCAGATAAAGTTGCCAAAGATATTGAGTGCCATTTACTGTATCAGGAATTGCCCCCGGTTCATCAGTGAATTCCCAACTATTTTGATCAATTTCCGCCCCAACTACCGATAGCCCAATCACATCTTCTAGTCCCTTTAATTGGCGGATAATTGCCGTCCGACAAGCCCAAGGACAAGCCCAAGAAATATATAAATGATAGCGCCCCGGTTCAGCCTTAAAACCACTAGACCCATCTGCTGTAATCTGATGTCGGTAAGTTGTTGATGGGCGAATAAATTTACCTTGTGAATCTTCTTGATCCCGTCTTGATATCCACTCACCATCCTTGAGGATTCCCAAACCCATATATATCTCCTTTATTGACACTCCCAAGGGGATAAAAATTTTGCTGGAAAATTCCAGCAAATATCCCTACTAATTGCTATTCATGATTTTTGGGACTTTGAAAAACTCGCCTTCTTGTTCAGGCGCACCATTCAAGATCGCTTCTCGCTCAGGATATGGTTGTAAATCATCTTTTCGAGTCACATTACTGACATCAATTGCCCGTGTTGTTGGTAGCACATCACTGACATCCACTTCATTCAACTGTTCGATGTAATCCAGAATGTTTCCCAGTTGGGTAGTAAATTGCTGCTCTTCTTCTGGTGTTAATTCTAAACGAGCCAGAAGAGCTACTTTGTGAACTTGTTCGCGGTCAATCATGGTTTCTCAATCGTTAATTTTCTTTCTTATGGTCAATTAGACAGACAAACCCGCTTCCCCCCGCCAAATCTACATCTTGCTCCCCTCCTCGCTTGCGGCTACGGTGTACACACATCTATCTTGACCCACAAAGGGTTTCCAGTCCTGAAAACCGAATTTCACTGTAAATCCGGTTCCCCTCCTCGCTTGCGGGGAGGGGCTAGGGGTGGGGTGTTATACGAGAATTTACCGAATTGTGTGTACATGGTAGAAGGGAGAAGGGGAGGGGCTGGGGGGGTTCTAGAGCTTCTTGGTATTTCGACTAAGCTCAATCCAACCTACGCATATTTAAAAGAATATGTCAATTTGCATACGTCCAGTGGTTTTTAGCCAGTTTTGGGCTTCAATGTAGTTATTGGGAGCCATACGAATAGCTCTAATCCAATAATCTGCTGCTTGGTCAAACAGTGCTTCGCCAGCGTCATTATCCCCCGCTTCTTTGGCTTTTTCACCTTGATAATGGTAAATCACCGCAATGTTATTCAAAGCTTGGGGTAAACGTGGGTTCATTTCAATTGCTTGGTGATACATCTTTAAAGCTGTATCGTGATCACCATTACTGGCATGGATTAGCCCCATATTATAGTGAATGTAACTGCGATCGTAACTGTCTTCCTCTAATGTGAGCGCTTCTTCGTAATAGTCTAAGGCTTCTGCATATTCTCCTTCCGCCTGCGCTGACATCCCATCGCGGTAATACACAAATGCTTCTTTAGCTTTTTTGTTGGCTGGCAGAAGTTTTAGGATCAGATCCGCCATCACTGTAAAGGATTTGTCAACAAAATTATCGTTTTTTTGGGTTCTTGGCATATGAGCTTCTATGGTTTTAAAAGATATTCTCAGGCAGTGATTTATCCTCACCCAGAGGGATGATACATTCCGAACTATTCTGTCGAGAGTTGTTCACCAAGCTACTAACTGGGTAGCTAGTCATGGCTTGAGCGGTATATGGACACAATAGCTGCTGTAGTCCCTCTGGTGTTGGCATTTGGGGATTTAACCACAAATCGTAATCTTGTGGAGACACAATCACCGGCATCCGCTCATGAATTGGTTGGACTAATTCATTAGCTGCCGTTGTTAAAATTGTACAAGATATGATTTCCTCAGAGTCAGGCTTTCCCTGTTCGGTTTGCCATTTTTCCCACAACCCCGCAAAGCCAAAGGGCTGTCCATCCCACAGCCGAAAATAAAACGGCTGCTTTTTACCATTTTGTCGCTTCCACTCATAAAAACCATCAGCTATCACTAAACAGCGTCGGTGCTTGAATGCTGACCGAAAAGCTGGTTTTTCGGCAACAGTTTCGGCTCTTGCATTGATTAGCTTCACACCGATTTTTGGATCTTTCGCCCACGAGGGTATCAACCCCCAACGTAACTGCTGAAGTTCACGTTTGTCAGTTTCAGGATTATGTAGTAATGTTGTCACCCTTTGCGTAGGTGCAATGTTATATTGAGCAGCTAAATCGGGAATATTCTCTACAGAAAAAAATTGGGCTAAAGCCGATGATGACTGATTTAAAGTAAATCTTCCACACATACTTTTATTTTCCTACACTGAATACAATGAAAACTTTAAATACAATGACTAAATAATAATATTGTTTTTATTGTTTTTTATATCTTGGAAAATTCTGCTTTGTACGCATATACTGAAAATAAATTATAAATATCCTGTTTCCCCAAGTTTACTTTGTAATATATTGTATTTTAGTCCCTCACTAATCTCGATATTCATTATTATATTTTTTGGCATGAAAACTTTACAATTGTATGATTTCTTACCATCAGGTAACAGTTATAAGATCAGACTTTTATTGACACAAATGGGTATGCCCTTTGAGAGAGTAGACATTAATATTTTGAAAGGAGAGACTCGCACACCAGAGTTTTTAGCTAAGAATCCTAACGGTAAAATACCAGTTTTGGAAGTTAACACTGGCAAATATTTGGCAGAATCAAATGCCATATTAGTTTATTTGAGTGAAGGTACAGAATTTTTACCATATGATCGCTTTTCAAGAGCGCAAGTATTGCAATGGTTATTTTTTGAACAATATAGCCATGAACCTTTTATTGCTACATCCAGATTTTGGATCTCTATTTTAGGTAAAGCTGAGGAATATCACGCAGCTATAGAGCAAAAAAGTGAACCTGGTTATGCAGCACTCAGGATTATGGAAAATCATTTAATGACGCACAAGTTTTTTGTCCATGAGCGTTATACAGTTGCTGATATTGCCTTGTTTGCCTATACTCATGTCGCTGATGAAGGTGGGTTTGATTTGACAAAATTCCCCGCTATCCAAGCTTGGATTGAACGAGTCAAATCTCAGCCTAGATATCTGACAATTACACAAGATAAAAATTTTGCTGAATAAATAACTTTTTATTTTTTTCTGATCCTTTTGTCAGATATAGGAATCCGGTTTGATTTATGAAAAAATTAAGTATTGTAGGGGCGTGGCAAGCTTAAAGTAGTGCATTAAGAATAAAGCGAAAGCATTGATTTATATCAATTTTCTCAAAAATCTATTGCAACGTTTTAGCCTTGTCACGCCACTACGCTTAATTTATATTTCTTTATATAGATAGAATTTTTTTCACCTACTTACTTACATAGTTAGGTTTATTTTGCCGACTTACTTACTTGTATATGATTGATAATTAACAAAGGTCTACTACTATATGTTTAAAACTTAACAAATTGCTGTTTTCTGGAAAATTTTCACCTCGATCAAAGTTCAAAAAGACTGAAAGGACAAATTGGTTATCTCCAGCACTTTTAATGTGTTTTTTTAAATTTAGCCAAAGATGTTTCCCTTCTGAGCTAAAAAACTGTCTGGTAAATTCTTCATTCATCCAAATTACATCTAAGCTTCCCTTTTCTGCATCTTTATTCATAACTGGAGTAAAATTTACATCAAGTTGTACAACGTACATTGGTCCTATATCTACTAGCAAATACCCCTCGCCTAGATTCTCTCTCCCCTGCCGCACAATCCGGGAAAAATCTCTCATAATCTTGGGTTTGACTTGTAGAGCTTCAATGAATCCTTGAATTAAAGATGTCATTAATTGCTGAATAATTTGTGTATCTCCTGATTGGTCTAGGAGCAAATTCAATGATTCTGCTGTGTACATTTTAGGTATTTAATTGAAACTACCAAGATGAGTCAAATCCATATTTAGCTAGTATTTTTTGTCCATTTGCAGAAAGAATATACATAGCTAACATTACACCTGCACTGCTGACATTATTCATCAATGTCATACCGTAATTAGCTGTTACTACTAAGTCTTTTGGTAACTCTACAATTTGCAAACTTGGTTCAGCTTTTATAGCTAACTTGGCACCAGTACAGTAGCTTAAAAATATATCTGCTTGGTGTGTTGCGGTGAGAAAGTAGGCAAATTTATTTTTTCCCTTTGGCACAGGAGAATCACGTTTCCCTAGTAAATGTAAAGCTTTCTGATTGAGTATTTCAAAGCTACCGACTTGAATTTTTTCAGCTTTCTGGAATATTTCCTGGGCGTAGTCTCCAGAAGGGTCTTGATGAGGTGTTGATGTCCCCAGGTTGATTTTTGAATCTAACATCAAATCCAAAAGATTATCTGAAGTTACCTTTAAACCAGGTTTGGCAATTATACACATTTTATTCCTGATAAAATTTACCACAGAACTACTTTTACCAGCCTTATTTAAAGCCAGAGGATTTCCCATATCAGCCGAAGCAAATATATCGCTGTATTCCCCATTTAAAAGCCGTTCTCGGATTAAGCCAGAATGATCAAAATCCAGTTTTACTCTAATGCCATACTCCTGAGTAAAAGCTTGTATAAGTTCGGAAAGAGAAGCACTCAAGCTACCAGCAGCGTGTAGAATGACTGTTGTTTTCGCGTCTTCATTACAAGAGATTTTTTTGTCTTTTAACTCTATCCTTGTTACCATTATCAAGATACCAATAGTTAGAAACTACGTTTTGAGAGATTATTTTTAACTAATTTTTTAAATTAGTTTTTACTGCTTCCTGTTCCTGCACTTATCTTGAACTTCCCTAAGTTTGGATTAGAAAAAATGGCAGATGAAATAACACAATAGTAAATTCCATCTGCGTTCAGATCCTTTATTTTCAGAAATGTAAGAGAGAAAAAATTAATTTAATGTATAGGCTGTAATTCTCCTCCAGTTTGATTGTTTTCTTGTAGAGCCTTACGCAACCAAGGTGGAGGATTACCTTTGAGCGTCTGTACTAACTTATTCAAAATATTAGCAATCTCTTCTGTTTCTGCTTTTGCCTTTACAGGCATGATTCCCTTCTTGATTAACTTAGCAGCAGGAACACCGCCAATAGATGCAACATAAACAATTGTGCAGTCAGCTATTGCTTCAAGTTTTGGTGCTATTTTGTCGTCGTTGTCACCATCTTTACCTTTTGAAGATTTTCCTTCAACTACATTATTTATGGTATCGTCTTCACCTTTTTTACAGCCGCTTTTACCATGTTTACAACCACCTTGATCTTTTTTAGTTTCAACTTCCTCAATTTTAATTTTTTTGGCTTTACCGTCAGCTTTACCGTCAAAATTGAGAGTTTCTAGAAACTCATACCCAGAGGCTGAGATTTCATACACATCAATTTCCTGAGCCGAGCCAAAATGAGAATTAATGTGAACTCTATCAGTGGTCGTAAAAGCAATCTTCATGTTGATTTTGCTCCTCTAATGTTAGGAGTGATGAGTTGTAAGTTTGGAGTAATTAGTTAGAAATTAGGAGTAACGAATTAGTAATGACCAAATTCATAGTTTCTAACTAGCTACTTGCCAGATATTAATGATTTGGTAGATTTTAGTTTTTGGAATGTAGAGCTAATCTAAAATCTGAAATAGAAGACTTTTAACTTGAAATAGACAAACTAAGGTACTATCTCCAGTTCTTTCCACTTATTAGCAACAGCTTTTTCAGTCTTTTCTAGAAAGATGTTGCCAACATCAAATAACAGTTGTGTACTACCGCGATAACCAACAGTACACTGCTGGGCAGCGCCAAGTTTGTCAAAGAAAGGATAACCAAGTCTTACCAACGGTTTACTTAATCTATGGGCTACCCTTGCACCGTGGGAATTGGTAATTAATAGGTCAGCCTCGGCGGATAATAATTCCAAATCCTCCAAATCACCAATAATTACTTCTTTGACTGGCAAATTCTCAAGGCTGCTACTTTTGATTTTCGGCTCAATTCCTTCTGTGCTGGTGATAGCAGTATGAATTTCTGCTCCCATTTCTGTTAACCACCAAGCTGTTTGATGCAGCAAGTCAGGTTCTAAAGCCAAAGCTATGCGCTTGCCACCAAAATAGAAGTGAGCATCTAATATGGCATCCTGAAGCTGGCTGCGTTGACGGCGATAGATTTCTGGTACTATCTCATCAAAGTTACTCTCAGATTCGGATGAGATTTCTACCTTTAGTCGACATAGTATCTCTAAAAAGCGATCGCACGCCCAAAGTCCAGTTAACCGAGGAATCACCTCAAACGGCGTGCCAAACCGAGAATACAAAATCTTGGCACTTTTCTCCATGCTATAACCGATAGCAATAGTCAGAGCAGAACCGCCAATCGAGCGAATTTGAGGTAGGCTAGTACCTCCAGAAGATAAAGCACTTTGGTTCTCCTCCCAATGTCCATCCACGCTTCCCGATAAGTCAGGTAGAACAATCGGATTTAATCCCAGCGCTTTCACCATATCTTTGATTTCGTGCAAATCCCCTGGAGTAAGCAACGAACCTGCCAAGATTGTGACTTGATTTGGTACTACAGGCTGTTCTTCGGGAATTTGCCGGACAATTTGTTCTACCGCAGCTGCATAACCATCTTGAAGAGAACCTTTAAAATCAGGTGTGGGGACAACAACTATAGGTAAATTGTCAAGTTCTGGAAATTGCTCCCGAAAAGATTTCAAAATCCCAGTAACATCTTCGCCTCTAGTTTCTGTTAGTCCCGTTGTACAAAGACCAATGATTTCTGGTTTTTGTTTGCTGGCTATATTTAGAATAGCTTGTTGAAGATTCTCTTCGCCACCTAAAATCGAAGATAATTCCGTCATTGCTGTTGTAGACAACGGTACAGCCTCATTGAAGTGGCGGAAAAGCAGACGTTTGGCAAAAGCTGTACAGCCTTGAGAACCGTGAAATAGAGGCACAGCCCTTTTCATGCCAATAAATGCTATGGCTGCACCCAACGGTGAACTAAGTTTGAGAGGACTAACTGCGGCTGGTTTTTGGTTGTTGATAATTTGAGTCATGAGAAGTAGGGAGTGGGGAGTAGGGACAAGACGAATAACCAATGACCAATGACTTAACAGCCAGAACCTAAATCTTCATCATCGAGCTTGATGTTATCGTTGACATCTATTGCCTCTTGGTTGTAATTTTGATACCTCAGCCAAGGCGCGGTTTGTCGCACTTGTTCCCACACAGGGCTGTGTAGTGCTTCATCTAACTCGCGTGCCATTTCAATCATGCCTGTATAGCCTGCATAGGGATGATGGCGTTCGTGGTTGATATCGAGAAAGGGAATACAAGCTTTAAGTGCCGCATATTGGCTGCGTCCACCAGCAACTAGGATATCTGCGTTAGTTTCTTTGATGGTCTGTACCAACTCTTTTGCCGTTAGCCAATCGAGCATTTTGGCATTTGGCCCCATTAACTTATGGATGCGCTCAATGTCCTCTGGAGTACTTTTGCGGGTACTGGTGGCTACAACTTCCATGCCTAAATCTCTAGCGGCTGAGACAATTGACCAGCTTTTTACCCCGCCTGTGTACAGCACCATGCGTTTACCTTTTAACCTAGCTCTATAAGGTGCTAGTGCTACATCAAGTTTGGCAGTTTCCTCAGCAATGAGTTTTTCTGTGCGTTCTTGTAAAGAAGCATCGCCAATTTGGGCAGCGATATTTCTCAAGCAACGGTTGACATCTTGAATGCCGTAAAATGACTCTTCTAAATAAGGAATGCCATACTTTTGTTCCATTTTTTGGGCAATGTTAAGCAGCGCCTTGGAACAAATCATAATGTTGAGTTTGGCACGATGGGCATAACAGATTTCGTGATATCGTGCATCCCCTGTAATTTTCGACAATACCCGAATTCCCAGTTTTTTAAACAGAGGCAGAACACCCCACAGTTCGCCAGAAATATTATAATCACCAATCAAGTTAATATCGTAAGGCGTAGTATATTCTGGCTCGGCTGTACCAATGACGTGTTCGAGAATA
The DNA here is from genome assembly GCA_035638855.1 of Nodularia sp. (in: cyanobacteria). Lineage (GTDB taxonomy): Bacteria > Cyanobacteriota > Cyanobacteriia > Cyanobacteriales > Nostocaceae > Nodularia. The sequence goes on from DASQZD010000059.1 coordinate 159,565, forward strand.
TGTTCCCCAGCAACACGGCTGCCGAAGTTTTTACCACCAATAAAACCAGGAACGTTGATGGGGATAACTGGTAAGTTAATTTTTTCGGATGCAGCTTTACAGACAGCATCAATATCATCGCCAATCAGAGCCGGGATACAAGTATTGTAAACAAATACCGCCGCAGGTTTATATTGGGTGGCAACTTGTAGGATGGCTTGGTAAAGACGCTTTTCGCCACCGAAGATAATATCATTTTCCTGGAGGTCAGTAGTACATCCCCTCATGTGAAGATGATCTTCACCAGAAGATTTGCTACCTCGAACTTCCCAGGTATTACCAATACAGGCAATAGGCCCGTGAACGAGATGGACAACATCAGCAATGGGTTGCATAGAAACCCAAGCGCCATCAAAAGAACATCCCCCTTGAGATACGCCAGGTTTAGGTGGTGCAAGGCATGGTTTTTTTGTGACATCAGTCTGATGATGGTCGCACTTTGGCTGGTCTAGCAGTTGGGCGATTTCAGTCTCGGTGAGTTTCATGGGAGCTATAATTTATCTGTAGAAAGAATTTTTTTGGGAAAGAGGAGATTGGTGTAGTGCCTTTCTCCTCTATTTGTTGTTAGTTAGTTGCTAGGAAGTGAACAACTCTTTTTTTCTCACGCAGAGACGCTCTAGGCGCAGAGAAGAGAGCAAGAGTTTAGCGAACCAAGTCAAAGGAAATGTCTGTCTTGCCTGTGATATCAGAATTACGATCCAATTCATCTAGAATTGTATTCACAACCCACTTGAGCAGAGTTAGACCACCTTGGTAGCCGATAGTTGCATCGCGGTGTAGGTGATGGCGGTCAAAAATCGGGAAGCCAAGCCGTACCAATGGAATACCTGTATCACGTTGCAGGTATTTACCGTAGGAAGTTCCCAAGAAGAAGTCTACAGGTTCTGTAAATAATAGACTCCGTAAATGCCACAGGTCTTTGTTAATCCAAACAGTTCCTTGTTTACCAAAAGGACTGGATTGGAGTAAAGCTTCCATTTCCTGTTTAAATACCTCGTCGCCATTGTTGCAGAGGATATGTACTGGTTCAGCACCTAATTCCAACAAAAAGCTAACTGCACCGTAGATAACATCTGGGTCGCCAAAAATTGCAAACTTCTTGCCATGTAACCAATAACAAGAATCGGTCATAGCATCTAGTAAGCGTCCCCGTTCATCTTTCAACTCTTGAGGAATTGGTAATCCAGTTAATTGCGAGATTGATTTTAGGAAAGCATCGGTTCCCTTAATACCCCAAGGGCGCAGAACTTTCGTTTCTTGATTCCAGTCCTTGTTAATGTAATCCAGAGTCTTTGTAGTAGTGTAGCGTTGCAGTGCGATCGTTGCTTTGGCATTAATAGAATCAGCAGCGTCTTCTAACTTTGTACCGCCGACATACATATTATACTCACGTGTATTAGGTGAGTCCAAAACATCGCTGTTATCTGCCAGCAATGTGTAATCTACTCCCATTAAACCCATCATTCGCTTGACTTCCCGGAAATTGCCTACATAACTGTCAAAACCGGGGATGAAGTTCAGTTTGCCATTGGAGGTTTCTTTCTTTTTGCCTGCGGTGAGGTTAGAAAGAATCCCCTTCATCATGTTGTCGTAGCCTGTGGTGTGGGAACCAACAAAGCTAGGTGTGTGGGCAAAAGGTACTGGGAATTCTTTAGGAACTGAACCAGCTTCTTTAGAATTATTGATGAAAGATTGTAAGTCATCCCCAATTACCTCTGCCATACAAGTCGTACTGACGGCAATCATCTTCGGTTTGTAAAGTTGGCGGGCAACTTGTAAACCCTCTATCATATTGTTTAGTCCACCGAATACCGCCGCATCTTCGGTCATAGAAGAAGATACTGTTGGAAAAGGTTCTTTGTAGTGGCGGTTAAAGTGGGTACGAAAGTAAGCTACACAACCTTGAGAACCTTGGACAAAGGGTAGAGTTCCTTCAAAACCAATTGCTGCAAAAACTGCTCCTAAAGGTTGGCAACCTTTGGCTGGGTTAACTGTTAGTGCTTCCCGTGCAAAGTTCTTTTCCCGATATTCCCAAGTTTTAGTCCATTCAGCTACTTCTTGAACTCGTTCCGCAGATGGCATATTCTCAAACTGTTCCCGCTTACTTTGGAACATCTGTTGATATTCTGGTTGTTGAAACAGTTTTGCATGGTCTACGATTTGATTTATGTCTTTCTGAGGCATAATGGTCTCCAAATTGTGCGAGTGTAATGATTTTTTAGTCAGGGCTTTAGCCCTTAATTAGTCGTTCAAGTTACCTTGACTGACTACCAATGAGAAATGAGCGATTTGGTGCAAACTTGGATGAGGAAAGATAGGGAGTGAGGAAATTAGAGGAGTAACAATGACAACTACTAGCGTGAAGAAGTTCTACAGGGTATTAACATCCCCATCCCTATCAAATACCTATCAAGCAGCAGTTTCCAAAAGGGCTGTGGACAAAGAGTCTTCCTCGTTTACTAAGTCGAAAACGGGGCTATTCAATGCCATATCCATGTCACGAGCAAAAATTGCAAAGCCGTCGTAACCGTGGTAAGGCCCAGAATAATCGTAGGAGTGCATTTGTCGGAAAGGTACGCCCATCTTATGGAAGACATACTTTTCTTTGATACCAGATGCAATCATGTCTGGTTTTAGCTCTTTGACGAACTCCTCAAACTCGTATGCCGTTACGTCGTCATAAATAATTGTGGCGTTCTCGGCGTGGTCAGCAGTACGGTTGTAGTCATCGTTGTGAGCAAATTCGTAGCCAGTACCGATACACGTGATTCCCAAATCTTGAAAAGCAGGGATAGTATGGCGGGGACGCAAGCCGCCCACAAACATCATTACTGTCTTGCCTTCGGTGCGGGGACGGTATTTCTCGATAATCGCATCTACCATTGGTTGGTACTTGGCAATCATGCGCTCGGCATTTTCTTGAATCTTCTCATCAAATTTGGCTGCGATCGCTCTCAATGATTCAATAATCTTAGTTGGGCCAAAGAAATTAAATTCCATCCAGGGGATTCCATAAGTTTCCTCCATGTGGCGAGTAATATAGTTCATGGAACGATAACAGTGCAGCAGGTTTATCTTCACCTTTGGCCCTGCTTTAAATTGATGGAAAGTACCATCTCCCGACCACTGGGCAACTACCCGCAGTCCAAGTTCTTCTAACAAGATGCGGCTTGACCAAGCATCACCGCCGATGTTGTAGTCGCCAATGAGTCCCACATCATAGGGTGTAGACTCTAAGCCAATATCTTCTTTATCGTACTTATTAAGTACCCAATCTCGAATTGAGTCGTTGGCAATGTGGTGTCCTAAAGATTGAGACACACCCCGGAAGCCTTCACAACGCGATGGGATGACAGGTTTGCCAAGGTCTTTTGCTCCTTTTTTAGCGACAGCTTCAATGTCATCACCAATCAGACCGATGGGGCATTCTGACTGGATAGAAATCCCTTGATTGAGAGGGAATAATTCCTCAATTTCTGCGAGTATCTTCGTCAGTTTCTTGTCACCACCAAAAACAATATCCCGTTCCTGGAAGTCAGAGGTGAAATCCATCGTGCCGAAGCTATCAATTCCTGTAGTGCCAACGTAATAGTTGCGCCGTCCAGACCAGGAGTAGAAACCGCAACCGACAGGTCCGTGGCTAATATGAACCATATCTTTGACTGGACCCCAAACCACACCCTTGGAACCAGCGTAAGCACAACCACGCGCGGTCATTACACCAGGAACTGATTTGATATTGGACTTAACACCGCAGTCTTTCTTGCCTTCTTCAGTGACACCCAGGTGTTTCGCCCGCTTCTTCCGAGACTTCTCTGGGTAGGCTTGTAGAACATCATCAATCAGGGCTTTTCTAGCCTCTATTTCGGCTTTTTTGTCTTTTGCGAAAGTCATAGTCTTCCTCTTAGGTATGGAAAAGTGAGAGCATCAGAATCAACACAAGCTTCTGGCTTTTTTTGACTTGCTCATAGCTGCATTGCAAAACTGATATTGCTCTGCTAGAATATATGGGATGATTCAAATTGACGCGCCACAACAGGCTCAAGAAAAATTACACTTTTCTCTACCAGTTGTTTAACTCATCGGATTGTGTTTTCAGACTAAATACACGGCTTCTTCTGCCAAGATTAAAGCGTGTTTGCAATTAGTCAGAATGAATTATTGACCTTGATAGAAATTCTGCGTATTCCAGTCGTTTAATGAACTGCAAGCAAACCTAAGTTCCCCCAAACTGCGGAACTGCTACCAGTCAAGGGCCACACGACTCCTCCAGAAATATGTGGCACAAGATCATCAGTTCATCAAACGATT
>DASQZD010000060.1:0-339415 GCA_035638855.1 Nodularia sp. (in: cyanobacteria)
CCGCTCGGAAACTAGGCATGACCACTGTTTGAGATGTTTGTTGTTCAGCATTTTGAGAATACATCCCTAGTTTCTAGTTTCATTCTCTCGCTTTCAGCAGTGAATACTCATACCCACGTAAAAAACCTACACCTGTCAGCCCTGCCCCCCTGCCTCTTTTTACCGATGACGTGTCACCATAGTACAGGAGTTACCTAAAGATGCAAAAGGAGATAGAACCTTGAAAAGTCAGCAATTTGGGAATTGGCAAACCACAGTTTTTGGAATTGTGTTAGCATTAATTGTTCTCATCGGACTAAATTCCTTTGTAATTCTCAACCCAGGACAAGCAGGAGTCATCAGCATCTTAGGTAGCGCTAGAGATGGTGCGCTACTAGAAGGTATTCACATTAAACCACCCCTTGTCTCGGTAGTAGATGTGTATGATTTGACGGTACAAAAATTTGAAGTCCCCGCCGAAAGTTCTACCAAGGACTTGCAAAATTTATCAGCAAGATTTGCCATTAACTTTCGCCTTGACCCCACAAAGGTAGTTGACGTAAGAAGAAAACAAGGAACTTTAGCAAATATTGTCTCAAAAATCATTGCTCCTCAGACACAAGAAGCATTTAAAATCGCGGCTGCTAGAAGAACCGTAGAAGAAGCAATTACCAAAAGGAGTGAATTAAAAGAAGACTTTGATTTTGCTTTAGGCGATCGCTTGGTTAAATATGGGATAATTGTGCTAGATACTAGCGTAGTTGACTTGAATTTCTCTCCGGAATTTGCCAGAGCTGTCGAAGAAAAACAGATAGCTGAACAGCGCGCGCAAAGAGCCGTTTACGTAGCACGCGAAGCTGAACAAGAAGCACAAGCAGATGTGAATCGTGCCAAGGGTAGAGCAGAAGCTCAAAGACTCTTAGCAGAGACCCTCAAAGCCCAAGGTGGGCAGTTAGTTCTGCAAAAAGAAGCAATTGAAGCTTGGCGAAATGGTGGCTCTCAAATGCCCAGAGTCCTCGTTATGGGTGGTGAAGGTAAAGGCGGCGTGCCATTCATTTTCAACCTCGGAAATGACCAGAATAAACCGTAACTTGAGTAAATAATGCAAATGGGGTGGTAGCAATCCACCTCAGACACCAAAGCCAAACCCAGAAAATCATCAATTGATTTATGACGACACCAAATCATCAAAACCTCACAACCTCAGAAGCTACAAAAATCCTGCATAAATTCAACTGCTTAGACATCGCACCTATTCTCAAACCCTCAGAAAAAGCCTTGGTGCGTCAGGCTTTAATTTTGGTAGCTAGTAGTTCTAATTACCAGATATTAGGAATTTGTGCTGATACCGCAGAAGAAGGACTACTTGCCATGAGGACTTATTCTCATGCTTTTGGTTATGAAGTCCCCAGTGATTTAGCCACACCCGAAGGGCCAGTTTATATCAAATTAAATGGCAAAAATGGGTTATGTTATCTCGATTCCTACCCCGGACATCATCGGGGTGTATTAATTTCTTGCCAATCTTATAATGAAGGGGGAATCAACGAAATGTATGGGCATTTACCCCTGGATTTATTTGTGTAGAATTTCCCAGCCTTGCTGGCAGCATTCCAAATGTGTAAGTTAAATTTACTAATGAGATTATAACTTACACAGGAGGATAAAAGAAAATGAACCACGGGGAATGTTCCCCTGTTGGTAAGATTATATTTTCTCCAGACAGTGACCAATGACTAATGACTAATAACCAATGACTAAATTTTATGAGTACTATTACACTACAATCAGTTAAAAAAGATTTTGGCATCAAAGAAATTTTAAGAGATGCCAGTTTTAGCTTAGATACTACCGATAAAGTCGGCTTAATTGGCACCAATGGTTCTGGTAAATCAACTTTATTAAAAATGATTGCCGGACTAGAATCAATTGATAGTGGACAAATTAGCTTTAGTTCTGGCTCAAAAGTCATCTATTTACCCCAGCAGCCAGACTTAGATGAAAATCACACAGTTTTAGAGCAAATTTTCGCTGATAGTGGCGAACATTTAGCTTTGGTGCGTGAATATGAAGAACTATCTCATAAACTTGTTCACCATCCAGAAGATAGTCAATTGATGTCGCGCTTGTCTGGTGTAATGCAACGTATGGAAACTGCTGGCGCTTGGGAACTGGAAACCAACGCCAAAATTATCTTGACTAAGTTAGGAATTTCTGATTTTGATGCGGTTATTGGTACTTTGTCAGGAGGCTATCGCAAGCGCATCGCTTTAGCAACAGCTTTGCTATCAGAACCAGACGTTTTACTGATGGATGAACCTACCAACCATTTAGATGCGCTGTCTGTAGAATGGCTGCAAAGTTATTTAAATCGCTTTCGTGGTGCATTGTTGCTGATAACTCACGATCGCTATTTTCTTGATCAAGTCACAAACCGGATTATTGAAATCGACCGAGGCGATATTTACACTTATTCAGGTAATTACTCATATTACCTCGAAAAGAAAGCTTTAGCTGAAGAATCGGCAATTAGTAGCCAACGCAAACACCAAGGTGTATTACGCCGGGAATTAGAATGGTTAAGCCGGGGACCAAAAGCGAGAAGTACCAAACAAAAAGCCCGCATTCAACGCGTTGAAAGTTTGCGAGAAACTGAGTTTAAACAAGTCCAAGAAAAAGTTGATATTTCCACAGTTAGCCGTCGCATTGGCAAAAAAGTTATTGAATTAAATCACATATCTAAAGGCTACGATGGACGGACTTTAATTAATGATTTCACCTACGAATTTAGTCCAGAAGACCGCATTGGAATTATTGGCGGGAATGGTACTGGTAAATCTACTTTAATGGATATGATTACCAGACGTATTCAACCAGATTCCGGTAATGTAGATATTGGGACTACAATTCACATCGGCTATTTTGACCAGCATTCTGAAGAGTTACTTTCAGCCGTAGATGAAAATCAGCGCGTGATTGACTACATTAAAGAAGAAGGCGAATTTGTCAAAATTTCTGATGGAACTCAAATTTCTGCTTCTCAAATGTTAGAACGGTTCCTGTTTCCTGGAAATCAGCAATACGCGCCAATTAATAAATTATCTGGTGGAGAAAAACGCCGTCTGTTTTTGCTGCGGATTCTCATTGGTGCGCCCAATGTGTTAATTTTAGATGAACCTACCAATGATTTAGATGTGCAGACATTGGCGGTACTAGAGGATTATTTAGAAGATTTTGCTGGGTGTGTAATTGCAGTTTCTCACGATCGCTACTTTTTAGATCGGACTGTAGATACTATTTTTGCCTTGGAAGAGGGCGGTAATCTGCGAAAATATCCAGGTAATTACTCAATTTATCTGGACTACAAGAAAGCTGAGGAGGAAGAAGCAAAACAGCAACAAGCAGCTAATACGAAAGAAAAACCCAAAGAAGATGTAAAAATTGCAACTTCGTCTTCAGACACCGACAATAAGAAGCGCCGCAGACTATCAAACTGGGAAAAGCGGGAATTTGAGGAGTTAGAAGGAAAAATTGCCAAGTTGGAAACTGAGAAAGCCACAGCCGAAAAAGCCTTGGTAAATGTCTCTGCTGGGAATTACACCCAAGTCCAGAAACTCTATGAACAAGTGGAAACCCTGAAAAATTCCATTGATGTAGCCACAGAACGGTGGTTAGAATTAGCAGAGATGGATTCTTAATAAAATCGGTAAGAATAATATGTCAGTTAAAGTTGGTGGTACTGCGCCTGATTTCTCACTCAGCGCCCAAAATGGTTCCAAAGTTAGTCTCAGCGATTTTCGTGGTCAAAAAGCTGTTGTTTTATACTTTTATCCCAAGGATGATACACCAGGATGTACTGCCGAATCCTGTGCTTTCCGGGATCAATACGAAGTGTTTAAAACTGCTGGTGCTGAAGTGATTGGCGTTAGCGGTGATTCTAACGAATCTCACCAGAAATTTGCCGAGAAGCACAAATTACCTTTTACTCTCTTGAGTGATAAAGATAACCTAGTGCGGAAGCAATACGGTGCAACTACAGCTTTTGGTTTAATCCCTGGTCGTGTAACTTATGTGATTGACAAAGAAGGCGTTGTGCAGTATTTGTTTGATTCGATGTTGAATTTTAAAGGTCACGTTGAGGAAGCGCTGAAGACTTTGCAACAGTTGGCGGTGAAGTAAAAGAACCTCACCCCCAGCCCCTCTCCTTACTAAGGAGAGGGGAGCTAGACAGGGGTTTGGGCTTAGTTTAGGTGGAGGCTATGCTCATTTATGCGAGTGGGCTTTTTCGGGGACAGCTTGGGCTGAATTGCCATTTTTGCCGTTTGTGTGTCCGTTACTATGACGGGGTTGAATTACACCGTAACCGCCGTGGTTACGCTCGTAAACCACATTCATTTCACCAGTTTCAGAGTTGAGGAACATATAAAAGTCGTGTCCCACTAGTTGCAGCTGTTGTGTGGCTTCTGCAACGGTCATCGGTGGCATGGAAAAATATTTTGTACGGATGACCTCGTTCGGTAGTTCGGGGGTGCGATCGCCAATTAAATCTGCGGCTACTGGTTCAGGAACTAATACTTGATTTGTGGGTAGGGCATTAGTTTTCTGATCTTGAAGTTTTTCCTTATATTTACGCAGTTGACGGGCGATTTTATCTGCTACTAAGTCAATGCTGGCGTATAAGTTTTCGCTGCTTTCCTCCGCACGGATCACGCTACCATTGGCGTAAATAGTGACTTCTGCTGCTTGCTTGGTGGTAATTCGAGGATTTCGGGCGACGCTCAGATGCACATCCACTTCATTGGTGATGTTCTGAAAATGACTGACGGCTTTTTCAATTTTTAAATGTACATACTCCCGAATAGCATCGGTGATTTCAATATTTTTGCCGTGGATGACAAGCTTCATGTAAACTCTCCCACTGATATATTTGATGTGAATTTGTTTTGTATGAAAAGAAGTAGCGGTAAGGTCTTTCACTACCGCCAAAACAAATTTTGAACAATTTTAATGTACTGCTTCTACGTTTGCTCTGTGTTGGATGTTTGCTCCAATTCGAGATTCAAACGATTTATGAAATTCATCAGCCAGTGCATTCGTTCTGATTCTGTTTGGCGTGATGCTTGATGCTGAGAGTTCCTCCTAACATCGTTGAGGTTATATATTCAATTTAGCACTTTGTATTCTAGAATGCACGTGACTTTGAGTTTCCTTTAAAATCCTTTGCATTGCTTGACATTTCTTGACTCAATATCTGTAAATTGAAATATATTTGGTGAATAACCCTGTTGATTTTTGGCATGATCCGTAGTATCGAAACTGATTACAGACGTTGTTTGTTATTTAACGCCGGATTGATGGCATATATAGATGCGCTTTTATGGCAGCGATCGCTTCTCCAAGAGCGGATTCTGCAACCTAGTCTGGATGATGTGTTAATATTGCTAGAGCATCCGCCTGTCTATACTTTGGGACAAGGTAGCAACCCGGAATTCATCAAATTTGACCCCAATAATAGTAAATTCGATGTTCACAGAGTTGAACGTGGTGGCGAAGTTACTTATCATTGCCCTGGTCAAGTTGTGGGGTATCCTATTTTAAATCTGCAATATTATCGTAAAGACTTGCATTGGTATCTCCGGCAACTGGAAGAGGTATTAATTCGGGTCTTGGCAGTTTATGGGTTGACAGGCGATCGCCTACCGGGTTTCACTGGTGTTTGGTTAGAAGGTCGAAAAGTCGCCGCTATCGGGATTAAAGTCAGTCGTTGGATTACCATGCACGGATTTGCATTCAATGTTTGTCCTGATATGGCAGGCTTTCAACATATTATCCCCTGTGGTATTGCAGATAAGCCTGTAGCCAGTTTAGCAGAGTGGATTCCCGGTATCACCTGTGAAGAAGTACGTGCTAATATAGCCCAATCTTTTGCAGAAGTCTTCGGGGTAGAATTAGTCGAGCCAATGGGGGACTAAAATTACTCTTAAGCAAGTGAGTGTAATACATTACAAATAATCTCAAAAGCTACCATTTCATCCTAGTCAATGCAACTTCTTTAATTTATGGATTTCCAAAAACTGACGAACCAAGCACAGGAACAAGCCGCAGAAGTTACGGCTGCTGCACAAAAAAAAGTTGATGCTGTGATAGATGAATTTAATAATTTACTTCCTGTCGTAGAAAAATTAGGATTGAGGGTAGTCAGCTTTAATATAGAAGCAGGAATATTGCCAACAATAAATACTTCTTTAATTGGCTCAATAGATAGCATTAAAGATGAAGCAGTTGGGCAGATTATTACAGAGAATAAAAATAACAAACTACTTGTTGCACTCCTAAATTCAGTCTTAATGGCTAAGAGTATCCATCAGCGCCTTAAAGGAGCTTACATATCAATTTTAAAAGATTTGGTTATTGATATTCAGTTGGGTATCCCTCCTAAGATATCTTGTCGATTTCAATAAATGATTTCTGATATTCCAGCCGTAGTTGTGGAATATCAACCCGTTCACCCTCATAAAATAGAACACGACTGAGTTCTTGCAAACCCAATTCTCCAAACTCGGCTAACTCCGAATTAGACAAAGCCCAGGGAGGTCCGTCAGGTTCTATATTCGTCTCTCGAAACCGATTAATCACTAATAAAGTTCCTGCTGCTGCGACGACACAAGCCACTGATGCAATCACAGTAGAACGGATACTTAAAGGTAAAGCTTGGATATTCCTAATTTCCACAACTAAATCAAAAGCCTGATGCCATTGTGAAGGCAGCGCCAACAAATCTGCAACTACATAATTCACCGCAGAATCAGGAAATCGTTGCTGACACCAATCAATAGCCGTAGGCGAAATATCAAAAGCAGTGACTTGAAAACCCCTATCTGCTAAAGCTTCTGCATCATCTCCCAAACCACACCCAATCACGAGTGCTGAGTTTCCCTCACCTTGAGTATGATTAATAGTCAACCAATCTTGTAAATAAGGGTGACAAGTTAACTTAGCCCAAGGAATTTGTGTCACATCACCCTGAGACTGACTATATAAAACATCAAACCACGCAGTAGGATTAGACTCTTCTATAGCTTGAGTCGCTAACTCCTTCACCCGTTGCTGTAAACCTTCTGGTTGTTTCTCAAACATCTCTAACTCTCTGCGCCTCTGGGTGAAATAATTAATTGAAAAACCCCCCAGAAATTCCCAGGGAGTCTTGAAGCTATTCAGTTTTTCCACAAAACTATACAGGATGAGGTTGAGTTCTATTTTGCAGTAACTGAATAATCGCTGCTTTTTCTAAAATTCCCACCAGTACACCATTGTCACGAATCACAGAAAGTGTAGATAACTTTTGTTGTTCGAGTAACTGTACTACTTCCAACAGGGGTTGATCTGATTTAACTGTAGTCGATTCCTCAATGGACTTCATTACTGCGCTGACTGGAGTTTCCGCCCACTGTGTTGTGGGAACAGTCCGCAAATCATTAAGATTAATTGCGCCGATTAATTTTCCATCTTCATCAGTGACTAAGAATGTTGTCCAGTCTTGATTGTTAAAAATTCGTTGGTCAGCAAACTCTCTGAGGCTAGCATTGGCAGATACAATGGGGCTATGGTCGGTGACAGCATCTGCTGCTGTCAAACCTGTGAATTGTTGCTGGACTCTCGCAAATTGGGCTGATTTTCCGGCATTTTGCAACAAGAAGAAACCGATTAACAAGTTCCAAGAGTTGGCGAAGCTACCAAATAATAGTAGGGGAATTAAACCAGAGGCGATCGCAACCCAACCAAATACCTGACCTACGCGACTAGCAAAAGTTACACCTTTGTAAGGGTTGCCTGTAATCTTCCACACAGCAGCCTTGAGGATATTACCACCATCTAAAGGCAAACCAGGAATGAGGTTAAATAATGCTAATGCCAAGTTTACAGAAGCCAGAACACCCAGAATAGCTGCGGTTGCACCTGTGGCGGCGGTGGTGACACCAATTACTGTGAATACAGCACAGAGGACGAGGCTAACTAAAGGACCTGCGATCGCCACCCAAAACGCTTCGCCTGGGGTTTCCGATTCTTTTTCTAAACTAGCCAAGCCACCAAATATAAATAAGGTGATGGATTTGACATCGATTCCTTGGCGAATTGCGACAAAGCTATGTCCTAATTCATGGGCGACGACAGAAGCAAACAATAACAACGCTGTCATCAATCCCAGTGTTAAAGCTAATCCCCCAGATAACAAGGGAAATTGTGCCGTCAGTCCACTGCTATAACTCCAAGCTACCAAGCCCAGAACTAGAAACCATGACGGATGGATATAGAAGGGAATCCCGAAGAGATTACCAACGCGAATTGTGCCATTCATGCCGTACACCTTTGAATACATCTGTTAGAGATGTGCTTGCGCTTTTCTCTATGAGTTTATTGTAACGTAATGTTAAAAATATTTAATCTTCGTCATAGTTGTGTTAACCGTCCCTTTTTGGGGGGTTGTTGGCAATAAATTCCCCAGCTTTTCCAAATACTGCGATCGCAATCAGCAAAGATAGTGAAAAATTATGGTGAAGAGGTGAAACACCTCATAAGTGAACAAAAATGATTAATCCCTACCCTCACCTGAGTCGGGGAGGCTGTTTGGGAATTTAATCTACCGAGATTCTGGAGTTTTTTGCAGGCGGATCAATGTATTGTAAACTTGTCTTTTTAAGTTGTTGTTATTTTGTAGCTCTACAGTAATTTGGTTAAACTGATCAGTCGTCAAACCATAACGTTCAACTATTTCTTTAGACTGTTCACAGTAAGTTACGGCGATATCTTGAACCTTCCGTGGTAGATTAGTCATGCTGTTGGGAGAATTACAAATAATTTTGGGTATTTCTCCGCCCCCAATCAGTTTTTTAATCTCATCAAAAGCCCTTTGGCGTGGTGTTTCCATTGTCAACAAAGCTTGGGCGTAGCTAGTAATTTGAGTATTGTTAACTGAATTGTTAACCGCAGGTGTTTGAGCATCAGCATGGGAACTCAAAATCAGACTGCTGGTAAATAAACTAACAGTGGTAATAACTCCGAAAAATAGACTCCGGGGAAATAAATTTTGCAGGCTAGTTTGAAAAAATAAATTAGGAATTCTTTTCATAAAGTCTATGACACAGAAATATTTTAGGGATATCTTAATGGCTTTGAATTATTTTAGGAGTGAGAAGTTCCACAGAACTGTCTGTCAATTAAATTTTTATATTTAATATCCGCCCCGTTGGCATACTTGACAAAGTTCTATCACTTTCGTCTGAAGTGTAGATACTTCTGTAGATCCTTGCTTGAGGCTAACTTCTAACTCTAGTAGTAATGGTAAGCAGGATATTAGTTGCTGTACAGACACTAATTTAACTTCTTCCTGTAAAAAGTAAACACGTTTGGGATTGTTAACCTCAGCTAATTTGGCAATGGCTGGGGAATTGCGTTCGCCACTTTCCATCGCAATTTTAACCAATAACCAGGTACGAAATTGACCGATGAGAGTAGCCACTATCTTCAATCCCGGCTCGGCAGCATTGATCAGATCAGCCAAAATAGTTAAAGCTTTAGCTGTGTCTCCCATTCTAATCGCTGCTGCTAATTGTAAACTATTTTGAGTAGTATTTCTAACTAATTGTGTAATAGTCTCTACGTCTAAAGGCTTACCGCTATCTGAAGTATAAAGACGTAACTTTTCCATTTCATTGTACAGCAGCCGTGTATCGTTACCGACAGCCTCTGCTAAAATTTCCGCAGTTTGGTTTGTCAATTTTACTCCCACCGTTTGAGCCACTTGATTGACCGACTGTACTAGCAATTCCGTTTTCCAGGGAGGGATGAGCGGAAATTCTCGAAATTCATGGGCGGATTTTTTGAGTAATTTCGTAGATTTTAGGCGTTCATCGGGTTTGTTGCGGGTGGTGAGTAATAACCAAGAGTTTTCGGGAATGACTGACAGGGTGCGCGTCAGTTCTGCTAACACATTTTCTGGGCAATGCTGACATAGAGTAGTATTAATTAGCGACACCAAACGTCCACCAGCGCCAAAGGCGGGTGTCATGACTTCATTTAAAGCCGTAATTGCTGCATCAGGTTGATCTGGGGATAAAGATGTATAGTTAAAACTTGTCCAGAGTGGATCGAGAATGCGATCGCGTAATATTGTAACTGCTTTTTCAATGGCAAAATCATCCTCACCCCAGTATACATAGATTGGCATAGATGAACCTCATAGCAGATCCGGGTGCGAGTAGACTTCAAAAACATAATATCCTAGAATTATCCCGATCTAACAGTTCTTGCTTAAGAATTAACGACAGATGTACACAGATAATGTTGTACTTTATTAAACCGGGAAACGCTATATTAATATAAGCATTAGCAGTCAGATTTATGAGTAGCTCACAAACATTACAACAATTACCATCTCAATGGATCACACCAGAAAATTTTCGGCGTTATGGACAGGTAATTTCTGCTAGTGAAGATGGGAAAACATTTGATATAGAAGATGCCCAATTAAACCTTAAAAATGGGACACCGCGATTTTATATTATGAGGTTAGAAAAGCGCGGGCGGAAGTTTTATAAAATTACGCGTCATTTACAATGTACGCAATGTTTAGGTTCTTTAGCAGGAAAGGATTGGTTAATTGCAGTTTGTCCTCCTCATAATGACTTGAGTCAACCAGTATTAGAAGAGATTGCGGCTTTCCGCGTACCTGGAAATTGCTTTATCAAGTTAAATGAAGGTACTTGGCACGCTGGTCCATATTTTGAGCATGAAGTTGTAGATTTTTATAATTTAGAACTTGCTGATACGAATATAGTAGATCATTTTACTCATGATTTTCGCCAAAGTCATCAATTAGAGTTTGAAATGGTGACTGAGGTTTGAAATTTGCTCTCGATATATAGCATTTGAAAAACAGCTACACAAACAAAACCCACGCAAGTGGATTTGAAGACTTTAATTTTGTATTAGCTCGACTTTATCCATTTTTTTAGCATTTTAAGAATCAGGGTGTAGAGATGAGGTGCAATACCTTAATTAGATAAAATTTGCCGTATTATTGTTGACTTGCTTGATCAGATGGAAACAAAATAAATTTTAAATGTTAGTTGATAAAATATAAATTATTTGGTTGTGGTCAGGTTGGCTTTAACTTTTACATATCAGAGGTTAACCGTAATTTTATACCTAAAACACTGATAAATATGCAGGGTTATATGCTCAAGTCTGTTAAAGTTTAAGATGGAAATGAGCATAAAAAATCATGATAGCAAAAACCGCGTTCATACAGATAAGTTAAATAGTATGAAAGACTAAAGGCAAACATGGCAAAAATGACTGGAATCATAGTCCTAAATTCCAGTTGGCGTTTATAGAATATTTCCCATAAAGACATGATAATAGTTACAGGCCAGAAAATAGTTGTGATCACAAACATCACAAAAGATAAAAATTTTTCTTCTGGAGTAGAACTAGGATGACTTAGGGAAAATTTTAGCCAATTAATGAAAAAATAGCAGGTCATCAGAAAATAGCTAATCAGTAAAGTTAATTGCAACTGATTCATTTGTAACACTCCTTATAATTAATTCCAGAAAAGTGAATACAGTTATTATATGATTTCATTGACAAAAATCCAGCTATATGTAACTGGGATTTTCTTCTTTCTGATGTCACCCTAATATTGTTTAATTATCTAAATATGATACACACCTAGCAAAAACATAAAACAGTGTTTACGCTTAATTCAAGCTAAAAATTAGCTAGGTGGCGATTATGACACATATTTAGTCAATCAACTTACATTAATTCATGATGCTAGTAACTGTCGTAGGGGTTAAACCCCTTGTAACCATGTATACAGAATAGATGGCACTTGATTGAGATAATATGCGATTTGCTTAGTCTAGGGAATAATTTTGAGGGAATAAATAGGCAATAGCTGCTCCACCAGATATAGTCAGTAAACTGACCAAAAATGTAGCTAAAACAAAAGTAGACATTTGGGAAATTATCAATATACTTTCAAGCTACCAATTTGATATGACGCAAATGCAACCAGCTTATGACAATTTTTTGTATTCACAACTCAAGCCAAAGGTAAGCAAAAACGAAAAGTGCTACCAATTCCCAGTTCGCTGGCTACGTAAATCCGACCGCCTTGAAGTTCCACTAAACGGCGGGTAATAGTTAAACCAATACCAGTACCACCAGAATGGCGATCGCGTGATTGGTCAGCCCGCCAAAAACGTTCAAATACATGGGGTAAATCCTCCGAAGAAATGCCAATACCTGTATCAATTACAGCAATCCAGACTTGAGATGCTTCGGGCGACACACGAATAGTAATTGCACCTTTGACAGTATATCGAATAGCATTACCCAGCAAATTGACTAAAACTTGTTCCGTGCGGTCAATATCTGCCAATACCAGAGGTAATTGTTCGGGACATTCCCAGCTTAAAACCGGGCCATCTTCTAACAATTGGTCACTAAATTTTTCCACCAATGACTCTAATAAAGGGGACAAATTCACAGATTGTATATTAATTGGCAAATAACCAGCTTCAGCCTTCGATAATTCTTGCAAATCGTTAACCAATCTTTCTAACCGCTTCGTTTCCTTCGCCAACCGCCGATAAATCTCAGGAGATGGTTCTATTTCTCCATCAGCGAGTTCTTCTAAATAACCCCGCACAACCGTCAATGGTGTCCGCAGTTCATGAGTCATATCACCAATCAATTCCCGCCGCCGTGCTTCCACCCCTTCTAAACTAGCCGCCATCTGATTAAAACTAGTCCCCAACCGATGCAGTTCGGGAATGTCAGATAAAGGTAATCGCGCCTCTAGTTGACCAGCAGCAAACTTTTGCGTGATTTGTTCCATCTCTGTCAACCGCAGCATAATTCGTTTAGATACCCAATAACTCAATCCTCCCGCCGCAGTGCTACCAACAATCACAGACCAAATCGTGCTACGCCGCCAAGCAGTTTCAAATCCTTGCACCAATTCAGTGCGAATATTAATTAATCTCATCCCTCGACTTTCTAACCTTTGCAAATGCAGGAAAAAAAAGCGGGGAGAAGAGATTCCACTAATGATTACCAGACTAACTAACCCCACTATCATCACTACAAGGTGGGATAAAAACAGACGCGATGCCAGAGGCAAAGACTTTGCCCAACGCCAGCCCATGCAATTATCCTCACGCTACAGGGGATCTTCAAACTTATACCCTACCCCAACCACAGTTTTAATAAAAGTGGGACTAGCCGGATCAGGCTCAACTTTTTTCCGCAATCGCGCTACATGAGTATCTACAACCCGTTCATCGCCAAAAAAATCATCACCCCAAAGTTTATCTATTAGCTGACTCCGGTTCCAAACTCGACCAGGATTACTCACAAAGGTGTTTAATAAATTAAATTCTAAAGTAGTTAAATCCAAGGTTTGGGCTGCTTGGGAATTCATCTGGCGAGTCGCAGTGTGCTGATCTAAATCAATCACAAAGTGAGGAGTCCGATTCACCTGATGCTGTCCCCCTTGGCGGAGACTACGCCGCAATAAAGCCCGGACTCTAGCAACTAACTCTCTCGGACTGAAGGGTTTAACCATGTAGTCATCAGCACCAGTAGATAAACCAATCACTCGATCAATTTCCTCACCCCTAGCTGTCAGCATCAAAATATAGGGATCTTTTGCACCAGGTTTTTGGCGAATCCTCGCACACACTTCCAGTCCATCCAACCCCGGAATCATTAAGTCAAGGATAATTAAATCTGGTGGTTGTTCCTGAAACATCTGCAAAGCGTTGATACCATTGCGACTAATGCGACAGGAAAAGCCCTCTTTATTTAAAGAATGTTGGATTAACTGAGAAATTTCCAGTTCATCCTCAACAATTAAAATATCCATTTCAATTAGGATTTAATAAAAAAATACGCAGAGTAATTCCCTAGTTTGCCATTCTACTCTATTAAGGTAGATAGGCAGTAATCAATGTCAAATTTGCTCAATTAGCAATGGAGATTTACAGCTTGGAATTAGAAAGTACCCGATAACTATAGCCTATATGGGAATCTTTCTGAATGTATTGTTTAATTCTATCGAGGTCAATAAATTCATCAGCAACATCAATCAAACTATCGCTAGTAATTGCCCGCAAACTCACAACTTCAACGCGAGAACCTATGGCGCTAACAGCATTCACAGCATAAGCTAAATCTCTATCTCCACTCACTAAAATTGCAGTATCATAGTAAGGAGCTAAAGTAATCATATCCACAGCAATTTCTACATTTAAATTGTGTTTTTTGGTATGGTCTGCCAGTTGCACTTCTTTCGTAACTACACGATAACCATTGCGACGCATCCAAAAGAGAAAACCTTGTTGCTTTTCATTCGGGCGTGGGCGTGTAGAACTTGGTCTTGAGGTATCGATCGCAGTATAAAAGAAAGCCCGCAACAACCGCGAACCCCCAGTTAAATGACAAAGTAGTTTGAGATAGTCGATTTCAATACCGAGTTGTAAAGCTGTATGAAATAAACTTACGCCATCAATGAAAATAGCTACTCGACCACGATTTTCAAGTTTTAACGAGGAACTATCAGATAAAGACACCTGTTTTGCAGTATTTTCAGTTTTTGTCCCATTTTTTATTAAGTTTTTTCTTGGTAAATGAGGTTCTTCCTCTGGGCGTTTATAGACATTTTCTACTTTGGTAAAATTGTTGGTACTCATGGACTCCTCTAGATGTTAAATCTGGAAACGCGTTTGGGTAAATTGTCAATAGGTGGTCTTTCACGGCATAAATATAAATCCCTAAATGAAAGCTTTTTGACTTCCGCTAAGGGGTACTAGCCGCAAATAAACTCAAATTGTGGTGATTGTAGAGATTCCCAAATATAACGCCCCAAGGAGCTAATTAACTCTTGTTCAGGCAGGTTTTACGCAATTTTTCCTTTGCCTAGAGGTATGCTGTTGATTCCCTACTTCTAATGCATATAGGTTGACCGCAGGATGACAATTTGGGTGAAAGTAGTTTCGCTGTGATCGTAGAAGTAAGGGTGAACCTTTGGCAGTTAGTTTTATTGTACATCTCTATTCAAAAATCCTTCATTAAGGCAATCTTTGTATATTTATTTAGTAATATTTACCACTAATTATTGGCTTAAAGTTATCAAATGAAAATATTACAATAGATTGTAGCTAAATGAGGTACATTGAAGTCAGTGCATCAACTGATAGAATGAGAGCTTATTGTATCGACTTCCGAAAAAAAATAGTTAATGTTTATGAGCAAGGCAACACCTCAGTCAGAAAAGTTGCTTCGAGATTTGGTGTTACTAAAAGTTTTGTGCAAAAACTGCTAAACTCAAGGTCATGTAGAACCGAGACAGCAGTGCGGAGGAATGAAGGGAGAGTTAGATGGATATGAAACTCAACTGTTGAGTATGGTTTAAGAAGCTCCAGACGCAACTTTATTAGAATACTGCCAGTAGTGGGGTGAAACTCATAATTATTGGGTAAGTGCAAGTACGATGTGTCGGGCATTAAAAAAACAACAACTAACACGAAAAAAAAGACGTTACGCAGTAGCCAAGCTCAGACAGAAAGAGTCCAAAATTTTAGACCTGAGTATTGGCACCGCACTTGATTTTGAATTGAAATATTGGGTACAATATCAAGCGGTTTAAAGCTAACTCTTTGCTAATTTTGGTGCTATGGGAATCTATGTATAACAACCAAGTGTCTAAGCGTCTTAAGCAAAATGCTGAAAGAATTATGCAGAAGTGGGAGGAGCGGGCGCGTGATGAAGTCAGTGCATCAATGCATCAGAACTCTCTTTTGCTACAAAATTCGCTACCTAAGTATCTAGAGCAATTGGTGGATGAACTGTCAACGAAGATTGAAAGGACACCAGCCAGAATAAAAACCGATAAACTAGAAAGCACTCGGATTGGTAAAAAGCATGGGCATGAGCGGGCGGGTTTTGCCGACTACTCGATGACTCAAGTAATTTTTGAGTACCACATTCTCCGTCAGGTCATATTTGAAATTTTAGAAGAAGAAGCGGCTTTAGAGGTGAGGGAACGAGATATTATCATCGATTCCATTGAGCAAGCTGTTAACGATGCAGCGACTCAATTTTCCCAGACGTTGCGAGATATTCAAGAGTTATTTATGGTGACACTGACTCACGATCTTAGAGGCCCACTCAATGTCATAAAAATGGGTACTCATCTGACTCTGCGTCGGCTTGAACAGATATCCCGGCTAAACCCCGAACAAGGAGACAGCCATGTGAATATCGCGGCGAAAATGCTAAAAGCAGTCGAGCGTTTGAATTCGATGATTCAAAATCTGCTCGATGCTAGTCGGCTGCGGGCAGGGCAGAGCTTAAAGTTTGAATTTGAAGAATGCAGTTTAGACAGTCTTGTTCAGGACGTAGTGGAGGATTTGAGCTTTGCTTATGGAGATCGCTTTGTTGTAGTTTGTGATACTGCTATCAGGAGCAATTGCAGCCCTAAAGAGATAGCACGGGTAATTGAAAACTTAGCTATTAACGCCGTGAAGTATGGTGCTGCTAATACGCCAATTACACTCACGCTTGAGCAAATTGAAACGCAGATCAGCCTCACTATCCACAATGAGGGTAATCCGATTTCTTCAGAAGCTCAATCAATCTTGTTCCAACAATTTCGTCGAACCATCTCTGCTGAGGATCAAACAGGATGGGGGTTAGGATTATTTTTAGCAAAGAGTATTATTGAGGCGCATCAGGGGACGATTGAAGTTGAAAGTGCGGAGGGCAAGGGTACAAGCTTTATCGTTAAGTTGCCTAAACTTCCTATCGGGACTTAGCCGGGATACAGGCAAATTGGGACACGTTGTAAAGTTTTGTTGCAGAATGTGTTTTATTGATTTACCAACTTGCCCATAAATGATATTGGGGCAATCAAAATTTGGCACGATAAAATCAACTATTTACCCGTTTCAGCGCCTCAAGCTTGCCCATAAACAATCAAACTAGGCAAAGTTTTCATTTGTAGTTCTTATCAATTAAGCCGAAAAAATAAGTTATCTTTACAAAACTTTACAAGGCTGCACCTAATGAGACGAACCTTGTATTTTCGCCGAGACAGCGTTTTTTCGTGGATATCTTAAATAATTTTGAAAGATGAAATATTATATTCCTTTCTGATGAGTCTCTTGACATATACACATATGTATAGAAAGACTCATAAGTTTTTTGTTAACTGTTACAAATAGGAAAGATGATTGTGATTTTGCAATCCTATATTTAGAGTATGCGTTTATCTTACAACAATACTTCAGCAGCCACAGAAACGGAAGTTTTGATTACAAAGGAACTAGCTGGTCGTCCAACAAGACAGCCAGACTTAGCTGTTGAAAACCAAGCTCTCCACACGCTATCCCAACACCTGAGTGATGAACCGCAATTACTACTCAAAACTCTAGTGCGGATTGGACTGGAATTATGTCAAGCTGATTCAGCCGGAATTAGCTTACTGGAAACACATTCCAATGGCGAATCTAGATTTCGCTGGGTAGCAATTGCAGGCGCATTGGAGTTTTTAGAACAAACCAGGACTCCCGGTAATTTTAGTCCCTGTGGCACGACACTTTCTTCTAAAGAAGCACAACTTTATACTTATCCTGAACACTATTTTACTTACTTACATCAACCACTGTTCCCGATTGTTGAGGGATTGCTCATTCCGCTATACATCAATAATCAACCATTAGGCACTCTTTGGATTCTGTCCCATCAGGAAACACGACGCTTTGATGGTGAGGATCATCGGCTGATGAGCCGTTTAGCAGGTTTTAGTGCTTCTGCTCTGCAAAGTCTTAATTATTGGCATCAAAAGGTAGAGAATGCTGTACGTCAAGAGCAAGCAATTCGTGCAAAGCTCAATTACACTCAAGCTCAGTTTGAGGCACTGGTAGCAAACGTGCCTGGGATAGTATATCGTTACTCACCCTGCCCAGATCATCCTTATCGGGTTACTTTTTTCAGTTCCGGCTGTTGTGAACTATTGGAGTTGGAGGCGCAAACGATTGTTCAAGATGGAAATTCCTTTGTGGAATTAATTCATCCAGAGGATGTAGCGTTGTTTAAATCTTCACTCACTTATGCTGTAGAGAATTTTTTACCCTGGTGTTGGGAAGGACGGATTATTACGCCATCAGGTAAACTCAAATGGATTGCTGGCAGTTCCCGTGCTGTGCTGACGACAGAAGGCAACGCATGGGATGGGATACTGATAGATATTACAAATAATAAACTCGCAGAAGCAGAGTTACGCCAATCACGAGAAGAAGCCCAAGCCGCAAACCGAGTTAAAGATGAATTTTTAGCGGTGCTTTCACATGAGTTACGCACACCGCTGAATTCGATATTAGGTTGGTCTAGTCTTCTTCTAAAACGCAAGCTCTCTGAAGCCAAGATAGAAGAAGGACTGGCAACTATTCACCGCAATGCTCAATTGCAATCAGAACTGATAGAAGATTTGTTGGATGTTTCACGCATTCTGCGGGGCAAACTTAACCTGAATCGCAGTCCGGTAGACCTCACAGCTAGGATTATGGAGGGAATGGAAACGGTACAGTTGGCAGCCCAAGCCAAGTCAATCACGCTGCAAGCAGCACTTGAACCAAATATTGGTCAGGTTAGAGGTGATGCAACTCGTTTGCAACAGGTGATCTGGAATCTGCTCTCCAACGCTGTCAAATTTACCCCTCCAGGCGGACAGGTGAATATCCATTTAGAGCAGCTGGACAATGTGGCTCAAATTACTGTTAGCGATACAGGCAAAGGTATCGCTCCTGACTTTCTAGCTTATATTTTTGACTACTTCCGTCAAGAAGATAGTTCCATCACTAGAAACTTCGGTGGGCTAGGATTAGGTTTGGCGATCGCACGCCACTTAGTAGAACTGCATGGTGGCACAATCGAGGCGCAAAGTCCAGGTGTTGAGCAAGGAGCTACTTTTATAATCCGATTACCATTAATGTCTCCCCAGGCGGCAAAAACTCAGTCCAGTAGGTTGTGTGATGTATCGGTTAATTTGAGTGGGGTCAAAATTTTAGTAGTGGATGATGAGCCTGATACTAGGGAATTGGTTGCATTTGTGCTACAGCAGCATGGAACCAGTGTCACTACCGCTTGTTCAGCACAAGAGGCATTAACCATACTTAACCAGTCTAAATTTGATGTTTTACTGAGTGATATTGGGATGCCTAATATTGATGGTTATATGTTGATACAGCAACTCAGGAATTTATGCCCACAATATAGACAAATAAAAGCGATCGCTTTCACAGCTTATGCCGGTGAAATAAATCAGCAACAGGCGCTAAAAGCTGGTTTTGATCGGCATATATCCAAACCAATCGAACCATTAAAGTTAGTACAAGCCATTTCTGACTTGGTTCGCTCTACTTAGCCATTCGTCACATCAATATTATTATCTGTGTTCATCGTCTGGAAAAAGTTTGCGCTCCTGTTACCCAGACGCGCAAACTGTTCGCGCTCGTTCATCTGTTGTCTTTACTCACCCGTACTTTTAGGCACAGAGAGTTAAAATCTTCTCAACAATCTCAGGGTTAACATCTTGGTGTTCGCCCAACGCTAGAAACCCGTGCTGTTTCAAACGCTCAATAATTAGAGGAATAGTATCTGAGTTTACACCGTAGTCAGATAAGTGAGTGGGTACACCAACGGACTCGAAGAAATTACGAGTTTGAGAAATTGCTTCCGTAATCCGAGCTTCTTCTGTCCCATCAACAATGTCCCAAACTCTTTCAGCATATTGTAAAAGCTTTTGCCATTTGCGATCGCTTCTAATTGTCAAATTACTCGGTAATACAATCGCCAAAGTTTGAGCATGATCTAAACCGTGCAGTGCCGTCAACTCATGTCCGATCATGTGGGTTGCCCAATCTTGGGGTACTCCTGCACCAATTAACCCATTCAATGCCATTGTTGCACACCACATCACATTAGCCCGTGCATCATAGTCTTGAGGTTGAGCTAAAGTTTTTGGACCCTCTTCAATCAAAGTTTTTAAAATTGACTCAGCCATCCTATCTTGCAAGGGTGCATTCACTGGATAAGTCAAATATTGTTCCATCACATGGGCATAAGCATCGACAATACCATTGCTAATTTGCCGAGGAGGTAGGGAAAAAGTTGTTTCGGGATCAAGAACCGAAAAGCGGGGAAACACTAAGGGACTGGCGAAGAATAGTTTTTCTTGAGTTTCCCATTTCGTCACCACCGAATTTGTATTCATTTCTGAACCTGTTGCTGGTAAAGTTAAAACCGTACCGAAGGGTATCGCCGCAGTTACAGGTGCATTTTTGGCTAGGATATCCCAAGGATCACCGACAAAAGGAACGGCAGCTGCAATAAATTTTGTGCCATCAAGTACTGAACCCCCACCCACAGCTAGTAAAAAATCAATTTCTTCTTTGCGTACCAGTTCAACTGCTTTGAGGAGAGTTTCTAGGTGAGGATTAGCTTCAATTCCGCCAAACTCAGTTATATTACGTCCAGCTAACGCAGACTTCACTTGGTCATAAACACGATTGCTTTTGATGCTACCTCCACCATAAATCAGCAAAATTTTGGCATCAGCAGGAATTTCGGCAGCAATATTGGCGATTTGACCCTTGCCAAATAAGATTTTAACTGGGTTGTAAAAAACAAAGTTTTCCATGACTAATTTAGATAAATTCACGTTCACACTAGCATGAGTGTGATATAGTATATCTAAAAAAAATACCCCCAGTAGCTAGCCTGCTAACTGAGGGATTCTGCAAGTCGGTATTGTCGCACAAAGATATTCGCAAACCTCACAATACCAATTTAGCAATCAGGTAATGTGCCAAATTGCCAATTTGTTTTTTGTAACTAATAATCTTCAATCTTTTGGTAGATTAGCGAATTCATTTTGGGAATGGGTCATGAAACCGAAACTACCTTTAAGATCATAGAGGAATCTTTCGTAGCTTAGGCATGAAACGCATTGTCTTGATTGCTGGATTTGAATCGTTTAACGCTGACTTGTACAGAAAAGCGGCTGAGTTGGCTAAATCGCGCTGTCCTGATTTGGATATTCGGGTATTTAGCGATGCCTGCGGCGGGCAAAGCGATCGCAATATTACCAGTCAGCGTACTGAACTAGAAGCAGCACTAGATGGCGCGGATGTGTTTTTCGGTAGCCTACTATTTGATTATGACGAAGTTTTGTGGCTGCGCGATCGCATTTCCCAAATTCCCATCCGTCTCGTCTTCGAGTCAGCCTTAGAACTAATGAGTTTAACCAAACTCGGTATTTTTGCCATTGGTGACCAACCCAAAGGAATGCCGAAACCAGTTAAATTCATCCTCGACAAATTCAGCAACGGACGCGAAGAAGACAAACTTGCAGGTTATATTAGTTTCTTAAAAATTGGTCCCAAACTTTTAAAATTCGTCCCAGTGCAGAAAGTCCAAGACCTACGCAACTGGTTAATTATCTATGGATACTGGAACGCCGGCGGTGCTGAAAACGTTGCCGCTTTATTCTGGATATTAGCAGAAAAATACTTAAATTTAAAAGTGGGTGACATTCCCCCACCCATTGAAACCCCCAACATGGGTTTACTTCATCCCGACTATCAAGGATTTTTTACATCACCCAAAGCATACTTAGAATGGTATCTTGTGGGGCAGTCGTCTCGGCTGCCATTATTATCAAAGGGCGGGCAAGATGCCCACCCCACAAAACCTGTAGTCGGGATTTTACTCTACCGTAAGCACGTCATTACTAAACAACCATACATTCCCCAACTAATCCGCCGTTTTGAAGAAGCCGGGTTAATTCCCTTACCCATTTTTATTAATGGTGTAGAAGGACACGTAGCGGTAAGAGATTGGATGACCACCGACTACGAAACCCAGCAAAGACAAAAAGGTAATACTGAAACTCTCTCACTTTCTGAGCAAGCCGTCCAGGTAAATGCAATTGTTTCTACCATTGGCTTTCCTCTCGTGGGTGGCCCTGCTGGTTCAATGGAAGCAGGTCGTCAGGTAGAAGTCGCTAAACGCATCCTCGCTGCTAAGAATGTACCCTATATTGTGGCTGCACCCCTGCTAATTCAAGACATTCATTCCTGGACGCGTCAAGGTGTGGGCGGACTGCAAAGTGTCGTATTGTATGCTTTACCTGAACTGGATGGGGCGATTGATACCATTCCCCTGGGCGGTTTAGTAGGTGAACAGATTTATCTGATTCCCGAACGAGTCCAGCGCTTAATTGATAGAGTCAAAAATTGGATTGCTTTACGCCAAAAGTCGGCATCAGAACGCAAGATAGCAATTATTTTATATGGATTTCCCCCTGGTTATGGGGCTGTGGGGACTGCGGCTTTATTGAATGTTCCCCGCAGTCTGGTTAAGTTTCTCCACGCACTCAAAGACCAAGGTTATGACGTTGGGGATATCCCTGAAGATGGCGAAGAGTTGATTCGACAAGTCAAAGAAGCTGATGAAAACCCCAGCATCAAAAATCAAATCATGTCCCCCCCCGTTGACGGGGGGGTTAGGGGGGGTTCCAGTGTACATTTCCGGAAGTTAGAAAAATGGTTGGGATATCTGCTAACTTCCCGCATTGAAAAACAATGGAAGTCTTTAACGGGGACTGGAATTAAAACCTATGGAGAGGAATTACATATTGGCGGTGTGCAGTTAGGTAATGTCTGGATTGGTGTCCAACCACCTTTGGGTATACAAGGCGACCCGATGCGGTTAATGTTTGAACGAGATTTAACTCCTCATCCTCAGTATGCGGCTTTTTATAAATGGTTACAAAATGATTTTGCAGCTGATGCTGTGGTTCACTTTGGGATGCACGGAACGGTAGAATGGTTGCCGGGTTCACCGTTGGGTAATACTGGTTATTCTTGGTCGGATATTCTCCTGGGGAATTTACCTAATCTATATATATATGCGGCGAATAATCCTTCTGAGTCGATTTTGGCGAAGCGTCGCGGTTATGGGGTGTTAATTTCTCACAATGTTCCGCCTTATGGTCGGGCTGGTTTGTATAAGGAGTTGGTATCTTTGCGGGATTTAATTTCGGAGTATCGAGAAGACTCGCAGAAGAATTATCTGTTGAAGGAGGTTATTTGTAAGAAGATTGTTGATTCTGGTTTGGATGCTGATTGTCCTTTTGATGATGCTAAACGTTTGGGGATTGCTTTTAGTCCTGAGAATGTGAAAATGTTTAGCGATCGCGCTTTTGATGGTTATTTGGTGAGGTTGTACGAATATTTGCAGGTTTTGGAGAATCGTTTGTTTTCTTCGGGTTTGCATATTTTGGGGGAAGCGCCGAATCAGGAGGAGTTGGCTGGGTATTTGGATGCTTATTTTGGAGAGGACGAACCGCAGAGGCGCAGAGAACGCAGAGAGGAGGAAGAGTTAGTTAGTGGTTTGTTGATGCAGTGTACTGATGAGTTGAGGAGTTTGTTACGGGGTTTGAATGGGGAGTATATTTTGCCTGCGCCTGGTGGTGATTTGTTGCGGGATGGGGCTGGGGTGTTACCTACGGGGAGGAATATTCACGCTTTAGATCCTTATAGGATGCCTTCTGCTGGGGCTTTTGCACGGGGGCGGGAAATTGCTCAGAAAATTATCGCCCAGCATTTAGCTGAACATGGGACGTATCCGGAAACGGTGGCGGTGATGTTATGGGGTTTGGATGCGATTAAGACTAAGGGTGAGTCTCTGGGGATTCTTTTGGAGTTGGTGGGGGCTGAACCTGTGAAGGAGGGGACTGGGCGGATTGTGCGTTATGAGTTGCAACCGTTGGCGCAGGTGGGACATCCCCGCATTGATATTTTGGGGAATTTATCGGGGATTTTCCGCGATAGTTTTGTGAATATTATTGAATTATTGGATGATTTGTTTCAACGGGCGGCTGATGCTGATGAATCAGAAGAAGAGAATTTTATTAGAAAACACGCTTTGGCTTTGCAGGCGCAAGGTGTAGAAAATAGTTCTGCAAGATTGTTTTCTAATCCGGCGGGTGATTTCGGTTCTCTGGTAAATGATCAAGTGGTTGATGGTAATTGGGAATCTGGGGAAGAATTGGGTAATACTTGGCAAGGTCGCAATGTGTTTAGCTATGGGAGACAAGATAAAGGTCAAGCTAGACCAGAGATTTTAAATGCTTTATTAAAAACAAGCGATCGCATTGTCCAAGAAATCGATTCGGTAGAATATGGTTTAACTGATATTCAAGAATATTACGCTAATACTGGCGGTTTGAAAAAGGCGGCGGAAATGCAACGCGGTAAGAAGGTAAATACCAGTTTTGTGGAAAGTTTCTCGAAAGACACCACACCCCGTAATTTAGATGATTTACTCAGAATGGAGTACCGCAGTAAGTTAGTCAATCCCAAATGGGCGCAAGCTATGGCAAATCAAGGTTCTGGTGGTGCGTTTGAGATTTCTCAACGAATGACGGCGTTGATTGGTTGGGGTGGTACTGCTGATTTTCAAGATGATTGGGTTTATGACCAAGCGGCTGATACTTATGCTTTAGATGCAGAGATGGCGGAGAAGTTACGCAAGGCAAATCCTGAAGCTTTTCGGAATATTTTGAGCCGAATGATTGAGGCGCATGGGCGGGGTTTTTGGCAAGCTGATGCAGATAAGTTGACTAAGTTGCGTCGGTTGTATGATTTGACTGATGAAGAGTTGGAAGGGGTGACGGTTTAAATATGGATTGGTGTCACGCAGAGGCGCAGAGTCGCAGAGAGGAGGAGTAAATGAGGTATGTTTTTAAAAAAGTTCTATGATACAATTTTCGAGAATTGCAATTAACTTTTCTTTATCCACTTTGTTATCAGCAACCTGTATTGTTAATTGATAAGCCTGTTCTGTTGTCATATCCAGTTCGTAATCATTCAAGTTTAAGAATGTAACCATCACATCAAAAGCAGTTCGCTTGTTACCATCTACAAAAGCATGGTTATTAGTGATGTGAAATAAATATGCTGCTGCTTGTTCAACAATTGTGGTATGTAAAAGTTCACCCCCAAAGCTTGCTTGAGGTTGGTAAATAGCAGAATCTAGTAAGCCTTCATCGCGGATGCCAAATGAGCCACCATATCGCTTAATCTGCTTAGTATGTATATTTAAAACATCTGGTTTTTCAATAAATTTAGAACTATGCAAGATTCTTGTATACCTCATCCCATTTTTTAGTAGATGCCAAAGAAATCAGCATTGTTTCTGATTCTTGGGGTGTGATGTCTCCTAAGTCTAGTGCATTAATTTCTTCTTCAGATAATGCGTTTAATCTTAAATTAGCTTTGATTTGTGATTGTATTAGATGTTTTAGCGATTCTAGTATAATATATGCGTACTCATCATTTTTATAACACTCATCGCCAACTCCAATTATTAATTCTTTGCAGAAATTTATAGAATCCAAAGTCATTATTTTAAATACTTTTTTTCCTACTTTATTACCAAAAAGATACCAGTATTCATCGGCAATTTCTTTGAGGAAAAAATGAAATTTAACACAAAACAAAACTGCTAAGTCCAGTTGTTTATTATCGTTTAACTTTTGACGCAGGTTATTAATTTTATTAACTTTTACCCCAAGCTGTCTAAATTCTTCTCTGAGTTGAATCAGAGACATTTGCAGGCTGTTTGCCAATTCAAGTATCTCTGCTACTACTTCATCTTGCGGGTTGGCATCATTCAGACATCTCTCAAGTATTTCTAATTGTTCTTGAAAGATAGAAATTGTTTCTTGTGGCAGTATGAAGCTGTGTACCATAATTTATGTACCTGAGTAGTGAAGTGATATGCTTCCCCTAAAATTAGTTTAACGCTAGAGTAACTTTCGCGCCCATGCGATCGCCTCTTCTGGAGTCGAAATTTTACCCTCAGCTTGGGCTATGGCAATTTCTGTTAATAATTCGCCCAATTTCGGCGAAGGTGAAATATTTAATGCTATTATTAGTTCGCCACCACTGATTAGTTTAGTGGGATGAGCAACCAGATCATCAGGGTTCAGGTAACGGCTGATTAATGGTTCGTAGAAGCGTAGCAACTGGTCGCCAGACATCGCCGGTACCAAATTATCATCTACTAAGGCTAAGAGTATTGTAGCCGAAAATACATTCCCCGCTTCTTGGAAGAACAAATACTGTTCCCGCACGCACATATTACCTGATTTTAGCTGCGGAACTAGTTTCAGCGCCGTGGTGACAGCTTTTATTTCCGCACGGCTATAAGTTAGTTGTTGGAGTTCTATTTCTGCAACTTCTGGATGAGAGTCAACAAGACAAGCCAGTTTAGTTATACCTAACCAAGTAGTTTTTACTGTGTCGCGGACATACTTTTGCAGTTCTATACTCAGTTCTGGGTAGTTTAGGGTAATTAAATCAGCTATTGTGTCCACTTTTGCTAGTTTCTCAATGCTTTGGGGAGTCGCATTTTTGAATAAAGGCG
The DNA here is from genome assembly GCA_035638855.1 of Nodularia sp. (in: cyanobacteria). GTDB lineage: Bacteria > Cyanobacteriota > Cyanobacteriia > Cyanobacteriales > Nostocaceae > Nodularia. Next base: position 26,542 of record DASQZD010000060.1, read on the forward strand.
CAAGTAAATTATTTTTTGCGGCATTTGTTAGCCAAAATGTACCTTGAGGATTTGCTAATAAATAATTAATTTCTACTCGCACTCTTTCGGCTGCGACTTCTGCGATTTGTGATGCTAAATTCTGAATAGTTTTCTCAGTGTCTGAATCAATGGTAAAATCCAGTTGGGCAGCTTGACGATATGCCCGCATTAATCGTAGTGGGTCATCTTTGAGGTTAGCTGCTGATATCATTCGCAAGATACCCTGTTCTAAATCAGCCCGGCCTTGTAAGGGGTCGATGATTTCTTGGGTATGGGGATTATAAGCGATCGCATTAATTGTAAAATCTCTTCTATGCAAGTCAGTCTCTAAACTATCACCTTCCTGTTGGGCAAAATCAACTGTAGCTTGGGGAAATACCACACGGGCGATTTGCCTTTTGGCATCGAGTAGCACAAAACCGGCATGATAATGAAGTGCGATCGCTTGAGCAACTTCCACCGCACCAGATGGGATAATAAAATCCAGATCCAAGTATTCACGAGTTCTACCTAAAAGAGCATCCCGTACTGCACCACCGACAATATAAGCAGGTTTTGGCAACCATTCCAAGCTAAAAGGCCAATTTTCCGGAACCAGAGTCGGATATACAGCAGATTGCATTGTCATAAAAATCAACCCAACAACTAGTGAATAAAACTTGGGCTTAAGTTACATTAGCAATAAAGAAAGGTTCTGGGAGCCAGTTCTATTATGTGTATTTGTGTGAACTGCCACTACGTAGACAGTTGTGAAACCTACCACGCCGTAGAAGCACAACACCAACAGCCCCACCTAACCGAAAATCCTACCTTCGACCCAAATGAACCCTCCATCAACGTCAACATCCGCACCAGCCAAGATGTCATTGAAATGGAATGGGATGTAGTCGGTTGTCTCAGCTTCAAGCGAGAAATGGGTAAATGGTCGAAATTGCGTCCTGGTGAACTCGTACCGACATGATCAAAAATAATTCAAGCACATTGTAAACGGCTATTAACTCGCATAGTAGTCGTTTATAACTTCTTTGCTTGGCGTACTACAGCCCTTGCGGGCATCGCTGCGCGCGGGCGGCTTGGCGGTTCGATAAACCAACGATTATGTGATTCAATAAATAAATTACGCTTTAATCATCAACTTTTAAATCACCTTGACCCAAGAACCACAACACCTTGCAGCGACAAAATACGGCATATCGCTACACACTACAACACCCGAACTGGGTTTGGCCATCAGTAATTTTGCTGGTGAAACTCGCGCTGATACTTGGGATTTGGGGCGTGATTTATCTAGTTACGTACATGAATATTTAAAAGAATTTATCAAACCTCACACTTGGGCAGATATCGCATTTATTGCAGTTGCTAAAGGTCCTGGTGGTTTTACAGGGACTCGCATTGGTTTAGTAATTGCCCGCACCTTGGGACAACAGTTAAATATACCTATATTTGCCATTTCTACCTTAGCAGCAGTAGCTTGGGCGCAAAAAGGTCAAAATCAACCGAAACCAGTAGTTATAGCCGTAGAAATGCCAGCACAACGGGGAAAAATCTTCGGTGCTATTTACCAAATATCTGCTGATCACTTAAGTATCACAGCCTTATTACCAGATACCGTATTTACACCAGACGCATGGCAGGAAACCTTAACGAATTGGCAGAGTGAATATAAACTCATTAAAGCCACATCTGGTTTAGCTGCAACTGTCAGCAGTATTTTAGAACTAGCTTATTTAGATTGGCAACAAGGTAAACATCCTAATTGGTGCGATGCTTTACCATATTATGGACAGCATCCTGTAGAAATGTGATCAGAGTCTTGCAAATAAAATAATAACTATTGTGGGGTGGGCTTCTAGCCCGCCCTAAACAGGCAAGATGCCTGTTCCACAAGAAAAAAGCGAGAGACAGGCAGAAAAACCCATCCTCGCTGGTTATGGCTTAAGCCGCGAGAGAAGCGATCGCCTCTTCAACAGCTTGCAAAGCCAAATTTACCTCCGCCTCAGTCACAATCAACGGCGGTACAAAGCGGACAACTTTCGGACCGGCTGGTACTAGCAATAAGCCCTTGTCCATAGCAGCCTTGACAATATCACCTGCGGTTAACCCAATATCTGGTTGTAACTCCATCCCATTGATTAAACCCCAACCCCGGATTTCAGAAATATGGTGAGGATATTTAGCTGCGATCGCATTTAATCCATTTCGCAACTGTATACCCCTCTCTTCCACATTCTGCAAAATATTTTCTTTTTCCAAAGTCTGACAAACAGCCAGCGCCACACCACAAACAAAAGGATTTCCGCCAAAAGTGCTGGCGTGTTCTCCTGGTTGAAAGACATCGCAGAACTTCTTACTCATCATCGCGCCAATGGGGATACCGCCACCCAAACCTTTAGCACTGGTAAAGATATCTGGTTCCACACCAAGATGTTCATAACCCCATAATTTACCACTGCGTCCCATACCAACTTGCACTTCGTCGAACATCAACAAAATACCAGTTTCATCACACACTTGCCGCAGCTTTTGGAAGTAAGCTACATCACCCGGACGCACACCGCCTTCTCCTTGCAACGGTTCAATCAAAATGGCCGCTACGCGATAATCTCCTTCATCTAATTCACTAACTGCTACTTCTATGGCATTAATATCGTTATAAGGAACATATGCAAAACCAGGTACTAAGGGGTCAAAATACTTTTGATACTTGGCTTGTCCGGTAGCGGTAATTGTCGCCAAAGTCCGACCGTGGAAACTAGCATTGGCGGTTACAATAATCGGTTTGTCAATGTCTAGAACTGTGTGGCCATATTTCCGCGCCAGTTTAATGGCGGCTTCGTTAGCCTCAGCTCCAGAATTGCAGAAAAATACCCGATCAGCACAGGAATGGTCAACTATCCATTTGGCTAATTCACCTTGTTCAGGAATATAGTACAAATTGGAAACATGATGCAGCTTCTGAATTTGGCGTGTTACTGCTGCTACCATCGCGGGGTGGGCGTGTCCGAGGGTGCAAGTGGCAATTCCGGCTACAAAGTCCAGATATTCACGTCCCTGGGTATCCCAAACGCGACAACCAGCACCCCAGTCTAAAGCTAGGGGAAACCGGCCATAAGTTGACATTACGGCTTGATCGAAGCTGTCAGCATCAAAAGGACTGGATGACATAGAACCTGATTTTGGGGGGATGGTAGTTTGCTCAATGAGAGTTTCTATGCTCACGACCGCGCCTCCTGATAAGTCTTTTATTTTAATACTCACTTACTAGTTTGCTAGAAATTCTTAAAAATTACATTTTATTTCACAAATTTGATACTTTTTTGTAGGCTAATTGTTAAATATCCTGCCAAAAAATGGTAGCGGTGCAAAAACTTTGTATTCTGTACTTGAGAAAAAATACCGACGACTGCAAAAAGAGCTAACAGTGGGGGCGATTTCTCTGGCTGGCGTTTTCCTGACTGGCACTTTGTGGTACAAGTTCATTGAGGGTTGGTCATGGGAAGAAGCGGCTTACATGACAGTCATTACTTTAACTACCGTGGGCTATGGCGAGACTAATCCCTTGAGTCGGCGGGGAAGATTGTTTACAATTGCTTTAATTGTCTTAGGTGTAGTCAATATCGGTTACATGGTCAACCGATTTACAGAAGCTGTGATTCAGGGCTATTTTCAAGACGGCATTAGACTCAGGCAACAGAGAAGGCTAATGGAATCGCTGACAGAACATTACATCATCTGTGGATTTAGTCGCACTGGTCGTCAAATTGCCAAGGAATTTCAGGCGGAGGGCGTACCTTTTGTCGTAGTTGATTCAAATCTAGAATCTGTAGAAGAGGTACAAGCACAAAACTACACAGCATACCAAGGTGATGTGACTCTCGATGAAACGCTATTGAGAGTTGGGGTAGAACGAGCGATTTGTATTGTGGCGGCTTTACCTTCAGATGCGGAAAATTTATATACCGTTTTAACAGCAAAAACACTGAATCCCAGAATTCGCGCGATCGCACGAGCAAGTACAGAAGAATCCGTCAAAAAATTACAACGCGGTGGGGCTGATACCGTAGTTTCACCCTACATTACTGGTGGTAAGCGCATGGCTGCGGCGGCTCTTAGACCCCAAGTATTGGATTTTGTGGATGGTTTCATCTCCGGTCTAGACGGACAGTTTTATATGGAAGAATTTTTACTAGACCCTGCTGTGTATCCTTACGTGGGGCAAACTTTAAAACAAGCAAGATTGCGATCGCAATCCGGCGCATTAGTCATTGCAATTCGCCGCGCCGATGGCCATTTGATTGGTGGTCCCAGTGGTGAAACTGTCTTATTACCAGGAGATACGCTCATTTGTATGGGGACATCTGAACAATTGCGTAATCTTAACCAAATTCTGATCCCCATTAGTTCTCGACAACCGCGACGACGGAGACATAACTAAGGATGATTAGTTAAAACAAATTGCACAGTTTCTAATAATTCCTGAGATGAGAGGGTTTGACTGTTAACTGTTAACTTCTGAATATTGATTCCATCCGTGTAATGGTACAATATCTTTGATGAAAGTTTCAATAATAATTGGCGGCGCTGCTGATATTAAAACACTAGGATAAACTGCTGCACCCCAGACAGGATGAACCAGCACACGACATTTGTTTTTCAGCACTCGATAGTTAAGCAAGGCTTTCACAACTGCGGTGTCATTGTGGGGAATTTCTCCGGGATGAGAAAGTAAAGGATACCCAGTGCGAGGATCAATCAGGTCTGTCAAATAACCGCAATCGCGTAATTGAAAGGCGAGGTCAAAGCCAAACCGCATAAACTTTTCCCGCAGGCGTTGTTTCTCGGTTTCAATTTCAGGCGTACTTTTTACGAGTTGATGACGTGATTGCTGTAAGACAATTACAACCCATAAACAAGGTTGATTTTTCCAATCTGGTAATATCCGTTCGCAGTTGGCACAGATATACTGACTAGGTGAATGAATCGAAATCTGAACCGCTTGTCCTGTTTCGCCAACCAAATTAATAGGACAGCCTTGCTCCGAAGTGTAAACTGGGGAATAGTTCACCATATTAATTCGGCTTTTGCAAGTTTTACATTGAACTCTTGGTATGATAATAACCCTTAAAAGTTCCCAAATATCATCAAGTTTCCATAAAAAGTGAGGTTTATTAAAAGTTATTTTGTAAAAATCGTGATTTTTTTGAGCTAATTTTTATGCTTTCTTCAGTTATACTTAGGTATAGGGCTACAATAATTACTTAATTTGGCTGAATCCATAGCTAAAAATTTAAACCCTTGCTCAAAAAAATACAGGTCAAAACCTGAATGGGATGACCTATATAAATGAAAAAATATCTGATAAATTAAGTGGGGAGGCAATTAATCCAGTTTGAGAGCATTAACTGGGACTTCATCCCATGAATTAACAATCCGCAATTGTGCTATCCAACCGGCTGATTTTTGGCTATCGGTCAAGTTTTTTTGAAATGACTCATGACATTCTTGGGCTTGCAATTCATTACAACAAGCAATACAGGCATAAATCATCCCAGAAGGATCAATTTGTTCATTTACCCAAATTTTCATAGATATGTCCTCTAAAATTAAATACTCAAAAACTAATTTGTGATTTTAGGATACTACTAAGCGGATTGAATATAGAACCTCACCCCCAACCCCTCTCCTTGCTTTCGCGTAGCGTCTCTCTTTGGGAGAAGGAGAGGGGAGAGTTTAAGACAAGTCGCATGGTGCTGCGTTAATGTCTTAGTTAGGAGAGGGGAGAAATATCTGAAGTTTAATGCATTGTTGTTGCCACATCTACATTATTAGTCTTTAGCTGACCATCTTCCATATAAATAATTCGGTCAGCAATATCAAGAATCCTGTTGTCATGGGTAACTAGCAAGATTGTACAACCTTGTTCTTTTGCTAACTTTTGCATTAATTCCACGACATCGCGCCCAGATTTTTTGTCTAATGCGGCTGTGGGTTCATCTGCTAAAACAATTTTAGGATGACTGACTAAAGCACGCGCGATCGCAACTCTTTGTTTTTGTCCCCCTGAGAGATTTTCTGGATAGTAATTCACATGATCTGCTAAACCTACAGTTTCCAGCATGGCGATCGCTTTGGCGTTGATATCCTGCTGCAAAAACTCGTCATGCAACTCTATAGACATCCGAACATTATCTTTAGCTGTCAAAAAAGTCATCAGGTTATGTGCTTGGAAAATATAACCAATCTGGCGGCGCAGCTTCGTTAATTGTCCTTTGCTGGCTCCACAAATTTCTTGTCCTAAAATTTTCAAACTACCTTCTTGGGCAGAGCGTAGTCCACCCATCAAAGTCAACAGAGTGGTTTTTCCTGAACCGGAGGGACCAGTCATAATCACAATTTCACCCGCGTTAATCTGCAAATTAATCTCAAATAAGACTTGTTTACGCAGGTTTCCGCCGCCAAAGTAGTGATTGAGGTTGTGGACAGCAATTACAGGTTCCACAGCAGAGAAATTTAAGGGATCATTTCCTGATATACTTTTTTGTAACATGGGTTTTTATTGCCAAAATTTGGTTTAGTCGAAATTAGAAAACATCGGCGGGGTCGGCTTTGCGTAACTTTCCCATGGCGATCGCACCAGAGAAACTACACATGATCACGGTTAAAATAAATACAGTTGTTGCTCGTTCTAGCTTCATGGCTATGGGTAGCATTGTGGCTGCGTAGGCAAGCTGATATAATCCGAAGGAAAGAAAAAATGCGGGGATATAACCCAAGACGGCTAAGAATAAAGCTTCTTGTAACAAGACTCCCAACAAATAGCGATCGCTATAACCCATGGCTTTGAGGGTAGCGTATTCTGGGAGATGTTCGGATACATCAGAGTAAAGAATCTGATAGACAATGACAATACCGACAATAAACCCCACCACCACACCTAAACCGAAAATAAAACCAATTCCAGTCCCCTCAGCCCAGTATTTTTTTTCTATTTGTGCAAAATCTTCTGGAGTTAAAACGCTGACATCATTGGGTAACTCTGCGACGAGTTGCGATCGCAGTTTTTCAGCATCAGCATCAGGCTTGAGAGTAATTAAACCCACTTCTACACGGTCTCTTTGACGTTCTGGAAACAATTGTAAAAACGTAGAATCACTGGTAATCACATTCCCATCAGCAGCAAAAGAAGCACCGTTACTAAATACGCCCCTGACACGAATAGCTTTATTATTCAGTTCCGTGTCAAACTCGCCTGTTTTTTTGAAAATATCACCCACAGCGCCATATTCTGGACGACCGGCTTGATCAAACAGCACTTGATGCAACTGTTTGAGATGATTCTGATTTTGTTGAACTTCAGGAAATTTGAATGCAGGTTGTCCCGGATCAATACCCCAAACCAAGATAGCCCGATCAAGACGCGTTTGAGGATTTCGCCATTGTCCAGTCCCAATGTAAACAGAATTGACTGATTTAACACCCTCATAACCCAATGTTTGATATAGTCGCTCTCTAGAAAAGCTTTTGACTGAAAACAGAGTTTGAAATTGGGGATTAATTAAAACTAAATCTGCTTGTAAATTGCGATGAGGTTTAATAGCAGCATCAAACAGCGCACTTTCAAAACCTAGCTGAATAAACATCAGCATATCAGCAAAAGTAATACCTGCAACTGCAACTAACAGACGAGTTTTTTCTTTCATTAACTGTCGCCATGCTAGGGGAGTTTTCCGTGATTGTTTGAAAAACATAAGATATAAATTGAATAGAAAAATTAGGAAAAGACAATTTGAAAATCACATCGAAATAAATTCGTTTCTACGATTTATCTACATCTGCGTTTAATTATATCCATAAATCCATATCCCAAATCAATCAGCCAGAAATTCTAAAACCAAACTATTGAATTTCTGAGGACATTCCAGATGGGGATAATGACCACAATAATCGAAAATATGTAACCGATTATTGGGTAGACCTTCAGATGCAACATAAGCATGAGAAACAGGGAGGATACGGTCTTGTTTACCCCAAATAATTAATGCTGGCGTAGTAATATTAGCAAGTTGTTTGACGATTTCTGAAAAGACTAAACGCCTCACACCAAATAAGTTTAAATTTGTCCGTGCTAATTTAGCCAGTGCTTTCTCTCTATCAGGAATCGCCGTAATTTGATAACGAAGTTTATTCCACTCTTGAGGAATTAGTTTCGAGTCATATACATCCACTGTTAATATTGACTCAATCATCTGGGGTTGAGGACGGAAAAAACGCAAAGCAAAGGGTAAAGTTGCTAAACGAAGTCTGAGAATAATTTCTTTACCTAGACCAAAACTGCCAATAAGTATTAACTTTTCTACTTGTTGTGGGAACATTAAGGTAAACTGAATAGCAGCACCACCTCCCATTGAGTTTCCCGCTAGGGTAGCACGTTCGATACTCAGGGTGTCCATGAAATTTTTGATAAATTCAGCTTGGTAAGTTAATGAATAAGAAGCTGATGGTTTATCAGAAAGACCAGAACCTACCATATCAAGAGCATATACACGGTGATGCTGTGCTAAAACCTGAATATTATATAACCAAAATTCTACAGAACCCCCAGCACAGTGAAGCAAGATAATAGTTTTTCCCTTGTTTCCTAATCTCCAGTAGCGAGTATTGATGTCACCGACTTTGATGTATTGATCTGGCGGTATATCTGTTAGCATCATAGCCTTTTTGTTAAAAATTAATTGCTGTTTGGACTTGCAAATTAGTCAAACCTGCAACTTTTTTGCTGTCTTCAGGATGAAGACGAATTTTCACATCAATTACCCGGCTATCTAAGTTTTCTCCTGGTTGGTTGCTATAAACGTTTTGTCTATTTACCTGTAAACCAATTTGGGAAACTGTTCCTCGCAATTCACCAGTAAATACTGGACTAGTAATTACTGCTGACTGTCCCAGTTTAATTTTACTAATATCGGTTTGATATACTTCTGTTATGGCGATCATTTGCTCATTTTGCGCTAAGTCTGCAATTCCTGTGTCACTAATTTTTTCTCCAACTCGTGTATGAATTTTGAGAATTTGTCCCGCTATTGGTGCTATAATCGAAGTAGACTCTAAATTAGTTTGCATTTGTTTGAGTGTGGCGATCGCATTCTCAATTTCAATCTTGGCTGCTTCCACATCTACGGGACGAACTTCTGTAATACTGTTGAGTGTGGCTTTGGCTTCACTGATTTGTTTATTCCCGGTGGCGTTAATTCGAGTCAGCGTAACTTGAGCTTGAGCTAATTCTCTACTAGCAGTAGAATTAATCCGATTCAGCACTGCTTTGGCTTCTGAAAGTTGCTGTTGGGCGCTGTCTAAACTCAAGCGCTTACTATCAAATAAAGAATTAGAAATTGCACCTTCTGAAGATAGTTGCTGATAACGTTTATATTCGGCTTGAGCATTATTCAGTTCTGCTGAGAGCTTGTTAATTGTCGCTTCTTGTGCTATCCTATCACCCAACAACTGCGCTTCTATGCGAGCGATCGCTTCTTGTTGAGCTATTTTATCACCTTGTAACTGAGCTTGTAAGCGTTCAATAGTTGCTTGCTGTGCCTGAATGTCTCCAGTTTTTGCTCCAACTTGAACTTGAGCCAGTTTAGCTTTAGCCATTCGCACCTGTTGTTCTGCTTGAACTACAGCCGTTTGTAGGCGAGTGCGTGAGTCTAAAATTGCCACCACCTGACCTAATTTGACTCTATCGCCCTCTTGGACTAAAATTTGAGCAATGCGATCGCCATCCAATTCCAACGGTGCAGACAGGCTAATTACCTCCGTTTCAGGTTCTAGTCTTCCTAAAGCCGAGATTTTTGGTGTAATTGGCTCAGTTTCTCCAACTTCAGATGAAGTAGTTTCACCAATTGAACTAAACTGAGAAATCCCATAAAAAGCAATTCCACCTGTAATCACCGTAGCCGCTACTACTAATACAATTAACCTTTTATTTGGAACCTTTAAAAAAGTATTTTCCAGCATTTTCACCTCACTACACACACTATTTTTTGTAGATATTTAGGCACAAATAATTAAATTTTTTATCTAATTAAAGGATACATTATCTCATGGCTTGTCTTCTAAATAATTGGTCAGCATTTTACCTAGTAAGGCAAATTGTTCCGGCAAATCAATTGTTTCATTACCCCAGAGTTTTGCTAAAATCAAACCATCGATAAAAGCCAAAATAAAAGCAGCTAAAACTGGATCTTGAATCCCTAAAATATCACAAACTGCTTGTTGATATCTCTGCCTTACACTTTGAAATACAGGACTATTAGCTATTGTTTCTTTATCTTGATGCTGATAAAAATCAATCAAGATATAAGTTTGATTAATAAAGTAATCTTCATTTTTAACTAAATATGTCCCTAAAGCAGTCATGATTTCTGTCAGTGTTTGCGTTCCTTTGATTTCCGCCAAAGCTGAACTGATATCTTGCTTACTTATTTCCTCAACTAACTGCTCAAATAAAGCTTGTTTGCTAGGAAAATAATGATATAGCGTACCAGTAGAAACATTTAAACTCTCAGAAATTTGTCTCATGGTGAGCGCACCGTAACCTTTTTGAGCAAATAAATCAAAGCATTTGCTGAGTAGTTCTTTACGGTATTGGTCATGGTCAACTATTTTCGGCATATTTTATATCGAACAATCGATATTTATTATCGTATCACAAAATTTTTACAGAATAGCAAGTTTATTTATGGGGAATCAGAAAAAATCAAGGATTTTGAACCAGCGTAGGCGAAGTTAGTTCCCATCGCTGCAATTGAACCTCAGCCCTAAGTAACTGCGGGTTGGGTCAATACTTTTCGGTTCAGGAGTGTAGAGAGGTTCCATGAAACTTTTCTACAAGGGTTTTCGGCTCACTCACGAATTTACTTAACCGAGTAGTATTGCGGGTGGCTAATTAACAGGACTTGATCAATACTTAATTAGCAATTTTAAAGGAATTATTATGCGTCCAATTTTATATCTAGCAATCACTAACCACGGCTTTGGTCATGCTACACGCACAGCATCAGTAGCGTCAACAATTCAAAAATTATGTCCAGAAGTTTTGCTGATTATGGTGACAACTGCCCCCCGGTGGTTGCTAGAGTGCTACATAGAAGGGGATTTTATCCATCGTCCCCGCGCCTTTGATTTGGGTGTAGTACAAGCAGATAGCTTGACAATGGATAAACCGGCGACTTTAGCAAAATTAATGGATATTCAAAAGCATCAAAATTATCTGATCGCCTCGGAAGTCAATTTTATCCGCCAAAATCGGGTGAATTTAATCTTGGCAGATATTCCATTTTTAACGCCTTTATTTGGCAAAGCCGCAAATATTCCCTGTTGGATGATGAGTAATTTTGGCTGGGACTTAATTTACCGAGATTGGGGAGACGAATTTATTACCATTGTTGATTGGATTAGTGAATGTTATTCCCAGTGTGAAAACCTGTTTCGTTTGCCTTTTCACGAACCAATGTCAGCCTTCAGTAATATTACAGATGTCGGCTTAACTGGTGGTTCTCCTCGTTACTCTGTCGATCAACTCCGCGCTACTTGGGGGATAACTGCGCCCAGAGAAAAAACGATTTTGCTCACCTTCGGTGGTTTGGGTTTACAACAAATTCCCTACGAAAATTTACAACATTTTCCCGATTGGCAATTTATTATCTTTGATAAATCTGCCCCAGATTTACCTAATGTCTGCAAAATTAGCGACAAAAAATACCGCCCTGTGGATTTTATGCCGATTTGTGGGCGTGTGGTTTCTAAACCAGGTTACAGTACTTTTTCAGAAGCAGCAAAACTTAATATACCTATAGTTACCATTCCCCGTAATGACTTTGCTGAAGCTGGTTTTTTGTTAGAAGGTATTGTTAATTACAATCAACATCAACTTCTTACCCCAAGGGAATTTTTTGCAGGTAATTGGGATTTCCTCTATCAAGTACCCCAGCCACCAAAGCAATCTCAAACTCTGGCGAAAGATGGGAATGAAGCGATCGCTCAAGCTGTGATTGAGTATTTTCACAGTTTATAGATAGCTAACTACAAACAAATTTGACTCAGTGCCTCTACTAAAACTTGATTTTGTTCATCTGTGCCAATAGTGATGCGTAACTTATTATCGAGTCCTGGCTGTGGGAAATAACGAACTAAAATTTGGTGTTCTTTGAGCTGTTGATAGAGATATGCGGCATTTTCTTGGGGAGGCTGTACCAACAAAAAGTTAGTCTGGGAATCCCGAACATGGAAACCCAATTGTTTTAAGTCCGTAGTTAGTTGAGTCCGGGAAGCTTTAACCTTGGCTGCACAAGCATTTTTATAATCTTGATCATTAATCGCAGCTGTTCCTAAAGCACAGGCGATCGCATCAATATTATAACTATCCTTAACCTTAAACAATCCATGCAGCAACTTGGGATTAGCCACACCAAAGCCCAACCGTAATCCAGCCAAAGAATAACCCTTAGAAAGAGTCCGAATCACAATCACATTCTCATATTCCTTCACCAAAGCCAGAGCATTCTCCTCAGCAAAATCCACATAAGCCTCATCAATCACTAAAACCCCAGATAAACGGCTTGCTAGTTCTCGTAAATCCTGAATAGGTACTATATGCCCAGAAGGACTATTAGGCGAGGCGATGAATGTTACAGCGCCATTAGCCGCAATTAATGCTTCCAGGGGTAATTTGTAATCTTCTCCATAAGGAATTTCCACAAGTTCCGCCGCCTGCACTTGGGTCAAAGTCACATATAAAACATAAGTTGGGATCGGGTAAACTACCTTGCGTCCAGGTTCAGTGCAAGCTCGAATCACTAAATTCAAAACTTCATCACTGCCATTACCGACAATAATCCAATCACTAGGAACGCCTAAAACTTCACTTGCAGCTCGCCGGAAATCTCCCCCTAACGGTTCTGGATAGCGTCTTAACCACTCTGGTTCAATATTCCTCAGCACAGCTAGCACCGCAGGCGACGGAGGATAGGGATTTTCATTACTATTGAGTTTAATCATCTGTATCCCCCGTGGAGGCTGTTCACCAGGGACATAGCTAGCCATTGCATCGATATGAGAACGAAAGTAATTGGTCATGGCGCGGACTAATTCGTAATTACTAAGGATAGGCTTTAAAATAATTGACTGAGTAAGTTACCTAGCTATAATCCTGACAGGGAGAGAGCATTAGCTTAAAAGTAGTTGCTTGGTGTTAGCATAAGCTAGCTTTTGTCTGGGCAGAATTGTTCCATCAGTCACTAACTCCCTACCAAGCGTAGTCTAGCAACTTGTGTGTAACATTGTTTCGTATGTACTTATGGGATTCTTTTAGCCTGTCAAATGCCGCCTGTATCTCCAAAAATTATTGCTCGAACAAAAAAACTAACAACTATGTCATCTACTGAACCTACCCCGAATGAGCCAAATCAGGCTGAAACTCAACTTCAAACCCCACCTGAACCTGAAGAAGTAACTATTGATGCTGTTGATGCTATTGATGCGGAAACTCAGGAAGAGATTGAAGAATCGGGAGCAATATTTCAAGCTATTGGGGTAATTGTTGGGGATGTCAACTTAAATGAAGATGGTAAAAACACAGTTACCATTGGTAATTTAGAATATCCACTTTTCTATATTCCCCAAAAACGCAAAGTATTTGACGCTCTCACCAAAGAAATAGAAACTACTGGGAACCGGACTTTTAGACTAGTTGTTTATCCTAAAGCCGTTCATTTTCCCCGCAAAGAACAACCCCATACTATGACTTTTCAGCTCGTTGGTTTTGACCGGGGGCGAGAACAACAAACAGTTTCCGCAGAATTAGAAGACAACGAGTTTAAATTCTCAGGACTATGGCAATTTATTCCCGTTTGTCAAACTCCTTGTATTTCTGTTTTCCGCAACTTTACTCGTGAAAGACTTGAATATATCAAGCAGGCCGAGCCGACGAGAAAGGTGAAATTTATGAAGGCTAGTCATCTACCTTTATTCTGGAAAGACTCCCCAGTTAGACCCTTCAGATTTAATCCGAAAGCAGAAAAAGAAGACCAAGGACATCCCGTATTTGTCTCCCTCAAAGCCAAATTTTTGCCGGGGCGTAATGTCTTTGGTTTTGTGGCGCTCTTAGCTCCACCCCAAGAAACTGCACCGAGATTTCTCAAAGCATCCAAAAAGGATAAAGCTACAGCGCTGCAAGAGTCTAAAAAGAATAAAGCCACACTCCCGCAACCATCTAAAAAGGATAATCCCAAGCCCAGTATTAATCCGCCCAAACCAGTTCTTAAAAAGCAGTCCCCAGAGCCGGAGAAGGAGAAGGAACAGGAAAAATAGCATCAGCCCACAGGCTTTAGGCCTGGGGCTGGATTTTGTTAATATACAGCAGTTTGCCAGTAAGTTTCAGACATCAAAGATCAATCAAAACTGCTGTAAAATTATGAGGGATGACAACATATTTCTGCGACTCGCACAGGAACAGGACGCGTGGGTGATGAGTGCAATTCATATTGCAGCCATCAAAGCTCTTCCCACAACTTTTTACACCCGAAAACAACTGTTGGCTTGGCGTAATTATAGCGACAAGCCCAATGCTAAAAATATTTTGCATCATATGCAAGCCGAAATTTTTTGGGTTGCTATTGAGAATCAGATGATCGCAGGTTTTGCTAGTTTTATGGTTGATGAATTGGTGAGGCTATATGTGCATCCTTATTATCAAGGTAAAGGCATAGGGCGCGCTTTAGTCACACATTTTTGTCAGGAAACTGCTAATCAAGGTATAGATAAAGTAATTACAACTGCTAGTCTTTATGCTGAAGCATTTTATTTGCAACTGGGATTTACTGCTATCAAAAGAGTGCCTCATCAGTTAAGAACTGGCATCGTTGTTCAAGTTACCAAAATGAGTAAGAATTTAACTACCGCTTGATCAAGATATGCTCGAAGTTTAGTAAACTTGTTTGACTGGTTATGCAACAATTTCAACAAAATGTAATAACATTTAAGCAAGTACTTGCAAGCAAAATGACTAGAACTATCCGTTCATCCTCTCTTACCCGTACACGTTTAATAGAAGCGGCCTCACAGGTATTTGCTAGTTTAGGTGTTCAAGGCGCAACTACTCGTGAAATAGCTCGTGTCGCCGGAGTGAATGAGGTGACTTTATTTCGCCACTTTGCTAGCAAAGAACAACTTCTGGGGGCAGTAATTGAAAATGCCTCAGCCCTCCAGACAGAAGCCCTTGCCCACCCCGAAGCTTGGACACAGAATTTGGGCGTTGATTTAAAAAAGTATGCCCAGCTTTACAACGCCATGCTGGAAGCACACGAAGATTTGATTCGGACTTTTATTGGAGAAGCTAAACGTCATCCTGAAGCCGCTAGGCAAATCATTCAAGAAGCTGCCAAGCCTTTGGGTGAAAAGTTGGTTGCTTACTTGCAATCGAGTCAGAAACGAGGCACTGTGAGGCTAGAACTTGACCCGTTGCAGGCTGTTGATATGTTTACAGGGATGCTATTAGCAAGAATGCTCTGCCGCACTGTAAAATATAGCCAAAATAGCTACAGTTGTGAGGATTATATTCAGACTTGTGTAGATATTTTTGTGCGTGGTATTGCGGTTTCTGTTTAAGTTGGGGATGCGGTGATTATTTACGAGATGGTTGATTACATCGCATGAAAGCCGCACCAATAAATAATCCTAGCAGTTGCGCCCAGTAGGCTAGACTGGGTGAATTTACACCAGAGGGAGGAATGTTTAAGCTGCCAATGCCATAAAATAATTGTTGTATAAACCACCAAAATAAATACAAGTAGGCGGGAATCTCAATGGGAATGTAGACAATTAGGAGAGGTAATATTGTGTCTATTTTAACTTGGGGGAATTTATATACATAAGCTCCTAAAATTGCCGCGATCGCACCATTAGCTCCAATTAATGGAATTCTCAAACTCGGTGCTAAAATAATTTGTGCTATTCCTGTCAGCATCCCCGCAACCAGATACAATCCCAGAAACCGTTGAGGTCCAATTACGTTTTCGAGAGTTTTACCAAAAACCCATAAAAATAGTAGATTTCCCAAAATTTGACTAAAACTACCGTGGAGAAACATCCCCAAAAATAGAGAAGGTAAACGCCAAAAAACAACTACCCAAGCGGCTGGATTAACATCGATAGCATTGGTAAATGCATTAGTAATTTGGGCAGGAATTAAACCCCAACTATTGATGAAATTTCCTAATTCTCCACTAAGCTCTAGTTTTAATTGCCATAAGAATATACCAATGTTAAGCCCAATCAGCCAATAACTAATAATTGGTTGATGACGCAGGCGAATACTATCACTAATCGGAATCATTTAAATTTTGGATTTTAAATTTTCAATAAAGTTTCTTCTTCATCGCGCCCTATCCCCCGGTTTCAATTAATTTGTGGCAAGATTGGAATCAGGTCACAATGCACTCAACTAGGCAAACGAGATGCTGGGAAACACACTTGTTGGAAGATACCAAATTATTAGCCACTTGGGAGATGGGGGATTTGGTGAAACTTTTGTGGCTTGTGATACTCACTTGCCGGGATTACCTCAGTGTGTTGTCAAGAAGCTCAAGCCCCAAGCCACTGATCCACTAAACTTAGAGACTGCTAGACGTTTATTTGACACAGAAGCGCAAGTTCTCTATAAACTAGGTATTCATGACCGAATTCCCCAACTTTTGGCGTACTTTGAAGAAAATGCAGAGTTCTATTTAGTACAAGAATTCATCGCAGGTCATGATCTCAGTCAAGAATTAGCGCCAGGAAAAATCCTCACTCAAGAAGAAGTTATTTCTCTTGTCCAAGAAATTTTGTCAATTTTAGAATTTGTTCACCAACAGAAAGTAATTCACCGCGACGTTAACCCGCGAAATTTACTCAGACGTGAGGAAGATGGTAAGTTAGTTTTAATTGACTTTGGGGCGGTGAAACAAATCGCTACTCAGATCATTAACTCGGAAGGTCAAACTAAATCCACTGTCGCTATTGGTACTCCCGGATATTTACCCGGAGAACAAGCCCAGGGGACACCAAAGTTTAGCAGTGATATCTATGCGGTGGGAATAATTGCTATTCAAGCCCTGACAGGATTATCACCAAACCAGCTAGAAATCGATATTGATACTAATGAAATTGTCTGGCAAAATCAGGCGAGTGTGTGGCCGGAATTTGCCCAATTTATCGATAAAATGGTGTGTTATGATTTCCGACAACGCTATGCTTCAGCAACTGTGGCATTACAAAAGTTGCAAGAATTAACGCAACTATCATCTAGAACTATAGTTTTAAGTCCCGCTTTCCCACTAAATTCGGGTTTATCACTCACACCTGATCCGCTATTCAAAAATTTTAAATTTACTAAGTACAAAAAAGATATACTTATTAAGCTGTCATCAGCAATATTTTTAATTGGAGTTAGTGGCATTGCATCGGTATTTGTAGTTAAGAGTATTAATGCTAATAATGCGATCGCCTTATCTCAACAAGGAAGCACGCTGTTTGAATTACAGCGCTATCAAGATGCACTAGCTGCTTATCAAGAAGCAGTGAGTATTAGTCCCGATTTTGTTCCGGGATGGAGTGGTCAAGCTAAAACACTGTCGGAATTAAAAAAATATCAAGAAGCGCTGGCCGCTTATGACCAAGCTATTCAAATTCAGCCAGATTATGTAGAAGCATGGATTGGTCGAGGTTTTGTCCTCAAAAATTTACAGCGCTATCCCGAAGCGATCGCATCTTTTGACAAAGCATTACAATTAGATCATAGTTCTCCAGAGGTCTGGAACGCCAAAGGAGAAGTTTTTAGTAATTTACAGCAATATAATAATGCAATTGCATCTTATGAGAAAGGGATAGAACTGCAACCTAATTATCATCAAGCTTGGTATGGTAAAGGTTTAGCATTTCATAACTTAAAGCAATATGATTATGCAATTACTGCCTATGAAAAAGCTATTGAATTTAAGCCAGATTATGGGGAAGCTTGGTATAGTCTAGGTAATGCTTTATTTAATTTAAATCGGTTTGATTATGCTTTAAAAGCATATGATAAAGCTGTACAATACAGACCAAATTTTTATCCAGCTTGGTTTTCTAGAAGTAATATTTTAATTACTTTACGACGGTATCCACAAGCCATTGAATCATTTGATCAAGCAATTAAACATAACTCCAAGGACTACAAATCATGGTATAGTCGGGGTTGGGCATTGCATCAAAGTCAACGCTATGAAGAAGCAATACAATCCTATCGTAAAGCCGCAGCAATTAAAGCAAATGATTATCAAGTCTGGTATAATTTAGGTAATTGTCAATATATTTTACAGAAATATAAGCAAGCGATCGCCTCCTACGATCAAGCAGTTCGCTATCAAGCTAATCATCCTGAAAGTTGGTATAGTAGAGGCAATGCTTTATTTAATTTGCAACGATATAAAGAAGCGATCGCATCTTATGATCAAGCCATAAAATACAAGCCGAATTATGGAGAAGCAATTAACAGGCGTAACCAAGCCCAAAGAGAATTACCCATTGCAAAACTACAGCCCATAATCGTACCGACTATTCCTAATTCTCAAAACTAAGCAGGTAAGTAAGTAGGCGGAAATAAAGTTAACTGGTGGGGATCCTCATTAGTGATTAGTAAGGATTTCCGACGTGTTTACTTTTCATAATCTAGTTTGTGTTTTTTCTACCTATACTAATTTTATGTAAGGCTGCATAGAATCATGAAATCCATTAATTCATCCGTCTTTATCTGCGTTTATCTGCGTTTATCTGCGTTCAATTATGTAAAAAAAGGTTAAAAACCTGTAGAGACATTGCATAGAATATCTCTACAGTGAGTATAACAGCCATTTGATTTCTAATAACGAATATTCACCTCTTGCAGATGATTTTCTGAATAAAATTTTTCATTTCTAGCCATTGAATTTTTAGACCCAAAGGAATTTAACGCCACATTTTTATTTTTAACTTGGAGTTGCTGTTTTTGAGTATATTCATTTACTTTAGCCTGAGCTTGAGCATAAACGGGAGTATTTTTCGGAATTTTGCGGAGAAGTTTTACAGCCCCATTAAAGTCGCCAATAGATGCTTTGATCTTAGCATTATGTAAAAAATAAGCTGCTCTAATTTGCCGTTTTTCACTGTACTCAGCTAATTTATGTTGAACCAAAGCCCCAGCAGAACTTTCTTGAGGAATTTGCCGCAGATATTCTATAGCAGTTGAAAATTCTCTAGCTAGGGCTTTTTCATAAGCTTGTGATAACAAGTTTTGTGTTTGTTTTTCGATGCTGACTTGTGCTTGCTGTACTAGTATATTTACTTTAGATTGCCAATATAAAATATCTGGTACTTTCGGCGCAATATCCAAGACATCTGACCATCTCCCTCCATGCAAAGCTTGTTCAGCTATTTCATATTGTTTCGCCGCAAATTGCCATTGATGCTGCCATTCTTCAATTGTAGCTTGAGCCTCTGGATAAATATTACTGTGAGGAGAAATTGATTTAGCTAAAGCCACCGCTTTTTCTAAATCCCCCATTTGATATTCTTCTGTCGCTTTATATAAAGTTTCTGTTTCCGAATATGCTGGAGAATTATTCATTAAAGAATATACTCCCAACCCCATCAATAAAGAATTAGCAGCCAAACCAACTTTCATTCCTATAAGCAATGATGGAAATTGTCCAGAGATCAATTCTTTCTCTACATCATCATCACTTTCAACTGTTGTATTTTGAGAAACATCATCGCCTATGTCAGTTTCCTTGACGATGTGCTTGAGTATATGTAGCACCTCACCCGCAGACTGAAAACGCTCTTGGTAATCATAGCGAATCATTTGACTGAGAACAGCAGCTAGATAATCATTAACTGAGATATCTTGAGTGCGCCAGATGATCTCATTAGTCTGAGGATCTACTTGGAATTGCAATGGTTCTAGTCCTGTTATAGCCTGAATGGCAATCATCCCCAAAGCATAAATATCACTGTTAGGCTGTGTTTGACCAATAAATTGCTCTGGCGCTATGTACCCCAGGGAAGTGACAGGAATTCCATAAATAGGCAATTCTCCATCTAAGTCCAAATCAACTGACTGAATAGAACCGAAGTCCATTAAAACTAACTTGCCATCAATAGTGCGTCTGATCAAGTTTTCTGGTTTAATATCGCCATGAATAATGCCTTGAGAGTGAACAAATTCTAAAATTCCCAAGACATCTTTTAACAATTGCACAACTTCAGTGTCAGTCCAATTAAATCCCCAATATTGGTTGATGGGCAATTCTGCACTCAATGGATGTCCTTCGACAAACTCTTGTACTAAGAATAATTGCTCATTTTCTTGAAAGCAGGTGATTAATTTGGGAATTTGGGGATGGCTTCTGAGAAAATTGAGGCTTGCTGTTTTATTCAGAAAGCATAAGGTTAAAGTCTCTAAGTAGCTGGGGGAAAAACTGCTACTTTTGAGGGTTTTAATCACAAATTTAGGGTTTTCTGGGTGAGCTTGATCTACGGCTATATACGTCTCTCCAAATACCCCTGCACCTAAGCTTTGGATAATGTGGTAACGGGCTTGTAATACTTTACCGATCATGTGATGGTTCATGAGTTGGTTACTTAATAATTACTTATAATCAGGTTTCCTGTGATCACCTGTTTTTTCCGGAAGCCTTGAAAATAAATAAGTAATTTTAGCGTCAATTATTGGTAGTCAAGTTAGCTATGGAGAGTATTTTTACTAACTCTTGGCTTCTTCATCTTGTTCAATAACTTCCGAGTTATTTGTTAAAGGTTTTACGACGCGGGCGATCGCTTCTTGGATAAAAGTCTTAATAAATTCGTCCCGGCGATTGAGCTTAAACTGTTCTTTTACTACCTCAGTCATCCCACCATCACCCCAATCTTGATCATGGCGAAAATATTCGATAAAACTTTTACCAGCAATACGGGTTAAATAAGCTACTGTCACACCTTGAATCGCTCTACCAATGACAAAGGTAGCTACATGAAATTGCAAAGCAGTAGATATTAATTGAATTGCGCCTTTAACTATACCTAAGCTAGCGATGGTTTTGCCTAAGGAAAGAGCTAACTCTTTACCTCGTTCCATGTTTAATTCACAACCATATATTCTCCCAATCTCTACTACCATTTGAGCATTAACGGCTGCTGTTGCTAGTAAATCTACAACTGGGAGAGGTGTAACTGATACTACACCAGCACCAATCCACTGAAATCGGTCAACTATTTTGTCAGCTTGACGGCGACGCTGGACATCAATCAAATTTCGCGCTTCTTCTCCTAAGCGTAGCGATTGCAGCAGAATGTTATCTGCTACCAAATCTTCGCCCTCAGCCCGTAAAATGGCAGCCATGCGCCGCAACAAAGGGATAATATCCGGTTCGGGTTGGTAAGTTTCGCCAGTTTCTAGCTGTGCCGGTTGGGGATTTCCGGCGATCGCCACCACATCATTAGGGGCAATAAATCCCTTTACCCGTTGACGTAATCGGGCGAGAATAGATTCTGTATCCTCATCTGTATATAAATCAGTTTTGTTGAGAACTAAGAGCGATCGCTTGCCAATTTCTGCCAAACTTCGCAGAGGTTCATATTCAGAACGTCGCAAATCATTATCCACAACAAACAGCAGCAAATCGGCTGAAGTCGCCAGTTCTCGCGCTAATTGTTCTCGTTCGGTTCCTTCTACCCCAGCTTCTAAAATCCCCGGCGTATCCGTAATTAAAATCTTGCGTTCTAACCCCTTCAACCGCAAACAATAAGTTTCCCCCACCTGAGTAGTTCCCATTGGCGCATTTACCTGACCCACCATCCGCCCCATAATTGCATTCACAAGGGACGTTTTGCCAGCACTCCCAGTCCCAAATACAACGACTTGAATTTCACCCCGTGCCAGATTTATTTCAATTTCTCGCGATTTACTTAATAAAGCTTGTCGGGCGACTTCATCTTGAATTTGGGCTACCTGTTGCTTGACAGCTTTGAGAGTTGTGGAAGCTGCATCAGATTTAGCGGCGGGAATTTCTGCGGCTGTCACTCTTCGGCGTTGCTGACGGAATTTCTTTTGCCCAGATTGAAGTATCAATACATAATAAACAAAAGCTGCAACCAAAGCTCCTATTAATAAAACCAGCAATAGCAACAACAAATTACCCAGCAGTGGAGAATAAGACAACTGCCAGTAAAGCCGAGAGAGGGAGTCAATCAGCCACAGGCTTAATCCCAAAATGACGATTAAACCAACAATTAGCGTGACTATGCGCGACAGAGGCATGGATGGCACGGTTAGTTACTGGGTTTAAATGAGCTGATGTTTTTCATATTAATGGTTTGGGTATCTTTTACTGGAGTATTGGGGATTTTTTAGGAATTAAGATTAAACGAACCACGTTGGCGCTAGCCTCTCCCTTTGGGAGAAGGACACGAAGGACACGAAGTGAAGAGGGTTTCACTAGAGTTCTTGCGTAAGTCCTAATTAAACGAACCACAGAGGCGCAGAGGACACAGAGAAATTAAGAAATCAGAGGTTTATTTTGTTAGGTTATTAGATGTTTTTTTGATTGGGAAGTCTCTGAGGAGGGAGAAGAAGCAAGAAATAGGGGTGAATTGGAAATTATTTGAGCTTCCCGGTTGCTTAACAACCTCTTCTCCCCTGCACCCTGCCCCCTGCCCCCCTGCCTCTTCTGCTATCTGTCTACAGATCCCATGATTACGTCAACACTACCGAGAATTACGACAATATCTGCAACTTTCATCCCCCGTAGTAGTTCGGGAACAATTTGCAGATTGTTGAAATCAGCCGGGCGAATTTTCCAGCGCCAAGGGAAACCGTTATCATCACCAACGAGATAAATTCCAAGTTCGCCTTTACCGCTTTCCACACGGGAATAGATTTCACCTTTGGGCATTTTAAAGGTAGGTGAAACTTTTTTGCCGATGTATTGGTAGTCAAAGGCATCCCACTCTGATTTTTTCCCCGCAGCCATCCGCTTGGCTTCTAGGTTTTCGTAGGGGCCTCCTGGTAGTCCTTGAATTGCTTGGCGAATAATCTTCACAGATTCGCGCATTTCCCGCATCCGCACCACGTAACGGGCGAAGCAATCACCGGCGGTTTCCCACTGTACGTCCCAATCAAAATCGTCGTAACATTCGTAGTGGTCAACTTTCCGCAAATCCCATTGCACCCCAGAGGCGCGTAACATCGGGCCGGATAGTCCCCAGTTAATTGCTTGCTCGCGGGAAATAGTGCCAATACCTTCAACACGACGGCGGAAGATGGGGTTATCAGTTACTAGACGTTCGTACTCGTCAATTTTGGGTAACAAGTAATCGCAGAAGTCCAAACATTTATCTACCCAACCATAGGGTAAATCAACTGCTACGCCACCAACACGGAAATAGTTGTGGTTTACCATCCGGTATCCGGTAGCAGCTTCCCACAAATCATAAATCATCTCCCGTTCTCTAAATTGGTAGAAGAAGGGAGTTTGCGCGCCTACGTCAGCGAGAAAGGGACCAAACCAGAGTAAGTGGTTAGCAATTCGGTTTAGTTCCAGCATGATGACGCGTATATAGCTGGCGCGTTTGGGAACAGTTACACCTGCTAATTGTTCCGGGGCGTTAACGGTGACAGCTTCGTTAAACATTCCTGCGGCGTAGTCCCACCGACTGACGTAGGGGACGTACATGACAGTAGTCCGGTTTTCGGCAATTTTTTCCATTCCCCGGTGCAAATAGCCAATTACCGGTTCACAATCAACGACATCCTCGCCATCCAATGTGACAATTAACCGCAAAACCCCGTGCATTGAGGGGTGGTGTGGCCCCATATTCAGCACCATAGGTTCGGTGCGGGTTTCTAATCTTGCCATAAGTTCCTTGTTCTCCAGTTATGAAAATTTCAACTTGAGCCGCATAATGCCAACCAGACTCGATTAATCGAGTCTGCCAAAATCAGGTAGGGGAAATATTGCTGAGAAGTCGCTAAAAGAAGCGTCTACATCAATTGCCCATACAGGAGTATGTTGGAGAGGAGTGGCAGCGAAGAGATTTTACTTGCTGTTGCATTTTTTTTCACTTCTTTAACTATTATTATATGGAGCTTGAGATCGAGGGAATTGTAGGCGCTGAATTTCTTCATGTGCCAGTTTTAAGCCAAGAGGTCGTTGAAGGGTTGGCGGTACGTCCCGGCGGACATTATCTTGATGCAACGGTGGGCGGTGGTGGTCATAGTCGCCTGATTTTAGAGAGTGTACCCGATGTGCGGCTAACGGCTATTGACCAAGATGAGGAGGCTTTGGTGGCGGCGCAAAAGCATTTGGCTGAGTTTGGTGACAGGGTAGAGTTTATTCACAGCAATTTTTCCTCTTATAGATATACTCCTCACACTTTCGATGGGATTCTAGCTGATTTGGGTGTAAGTTCTTACCATTTAGACCAGCCAGAACGGGGTTTTAGCTTTCGCCATGCTGCAAATCTGGATATGCGAATGAATCAGCAACAGTCTTTGACGGCGGCTGATGTAATTAATGAATGGGATGAGGCGGAATTAGCTGATATTTTCTTTAAATACGGTGAGGAACGACTATCGCGGCGGATTGCGAGGCGGATTGTCGAAAAACGACCATTTGAAACTACTACTGAATTGGCTGAGGCGATCGCCTATGCTGTCCCCCGTCAATATCGTTATGGTCGGATTCACCCGGCTACAAGGGTTTTTCAAGCTTTGCGAATTGTCGTCAACGATGAGTTAAAGTCTTTAGAAACTTTTTTGGATCAAGCCCCCAACGCCTTGGTTCCCGGTGGACGAATCGCCATTATCAGTTTTCACAGTTTGGAAGACCGCCCAGTGAAGCATGGTTTACGTAATTCTCCTTTATTAAAGGTATTGACTAAAAAGCCAATTACTGCAATTGAGGAAGAATTGGCAAATAATCCGCGATCGCGTTCTGCAAAGTTAAGGATAGCCGAAAAACTCAGCAGTGACTAACACAAAAATCCCCGACTGCTGATACTTCATTCGGGGATCTCAGCCTCTTGCTGGAAAGCTAAATCATTGAGGATTTCTATCAATACTATTTAAAAGTTTTTTGCAATAGTCTGTTACATTTTTTAAAATATCTGTTACATTCCTTAATAGGGGAAACAAAAACCTTTACTAAGTCCTACCGAGCGTATTAAACATGAAAAGCACAGCCACCACCGCCACAGCAGCTACAGAGAACCGCAACGGTTGGAATTGGGGATTCACCACTCAAACCGAAAATTGGAACGGTCGTTTGGCCATGATCGGTTTTGTAGCCGCAGCCTTAATTGAAGTCTTCTCTGGTCAAGGTTTCCTTCACTTCTGGGGTATCCTCTAACAGTCAAGTTTTCTCGAAAAAAGATATCGATGGAGTTAAGACATCAACGCACCCTCGTAAATTGACCAAAGACTTCTGATGTACTAGACTTACGCAAAAAGAAAAAGAAGGGTTAACTCTGGTTAACCCTTTTATGTATGGTGAAAATGTTGAACTTAAGCCACTATAATTGCCCACATACTAACTCCCAAACTAATAGCGGCTAGATGTTGCCAAAAGAGCGATCGCATCGGTTGACGAGCAATTTTTTGAGTTAAAATCATCGTAAATAATACTGAGAAAATCAAAATAGCACCTTGCAAAAAGCTAATCACAGCCGGATGAGCGACTAAAATTGGTAATTGTTCACCATTTAGACCAAAAGTAGCCAAAGTAACTGGTAAAATTCGCCCAGCTTCACCCAAACCCAAACGCAGATAATGAGCTAAATTACCCCCCAGCACCAATGGTAGATAACCATAGCTAAGTTCTAGAAATAATCGAGGTTTACGCCCAAATTGAGTTAACTGCATCAAGCCATAAGCCCCAAAAATAACAGCCGTCGGGATCATCAAAATGAGCAGAGAAAATCCCAAATGCTCCCAAAACAAACTTATATCGATTTGCAAACCGAACCAAGACTGTAACTCTGGTAAGCGATGCAGATACACTCCACCCAACAGCAAACACAATAACGCCACTTCATAGCTGTGGGGGACATGAGTTGTCCAAAGTTCAATCGCCGGGGGACGCAAATTCAACTCAACTGAACGATGGGGACAAGCTTTCAGACAAGTCATACACAATACACAGTCTCGATTATCTTGCAACTGTGCGGGGTGAGAATATAACGGACAGCCATTAGTTTCCATTCCTTCGCCCTTTTCGAGTCCGCCTTTGTAACACTGATAAGTCGTGCAAGAAGCAGAACAAATACCTTGCTGCGCCCTCAGTTCAGTCATGGAAAGTTTGGCAAATAAACCATTCATTCCGCCAATGGGACAAAGATACCGACACCAAAACCGCCGTTCAAAAATGGCTGAGAAAATCATCGCCCCAGCCGTAATTAACAGTA
This sequence comes from Nodularia sp. (in: cyanobacteria), assembly GCA_035638855.1. GTDB lineage: Bacteria > Cyanobacteriota > Cyanobacteriia > Cyanobacteriales > Nostocaceae > Nodularia. The sequence continues at coordinate 53,074 of DASQZD010000060.1, forward strand.
GCAAACAAGCTGAAAGGTAGGCAGTATTTTGTAAATCCCAGAGTTCTTCCCATAAGAAAATTAGGGTAAATAGTCCAAACATGAACCATCCGCCCCATTTTTCAGCTTTTTGTCTTGGCCAGCTTTGGAGTTGTCGCGGGAACAGCCATAGCGAAAGTTTTTGGGTAATTTCGCCGTAGATCATAAAAGGACAGACAGAACACCAGATCCGACCTAAGAAGGGAAAGAGAAACAGAAAGAACGGCCACCACCAAGCCCAAAAGAAATTTAAAATGAAATTGCGATCGCGTGTTTGCGGTCCCATAAATAAAATGGCGATCATCACAGCAAACGCGGCGAAAGTAAAACCATAATTAATTTGGTCTGGCCACCAAGGACTCCGCAGAAATTTCCGCAACCCAGGATAAGCATTCAAAAGATTCAAACGCAATTGTTTTTTCTGGGTTTGCGCTGACCAAAATATTTCTTCTGTTAACTCTCGTCCATCACCTACTTGGACAATCGCCCGTTCTACAAGATTTTTTAACTCCTTAAGATTCCCAGGAAAATCGTAAGACTGTAAGCGACGCAAAGCTTCTGGCGTAATTTGCGGTCTGGAAAGACCCTTCCCCCGAATATAAAGACTGGTGTAATATTCGACTTGGGCTTGAATATCTGTTTTCCGGACTCGAAGCGGCGGTACTTTAATTACATGACCAATGCAGCGTTCAATGTCCGACTGAGTTTTTTCGGAAACAAGGATCACGCGGGCTTTACAGGGGCGAGGTTCAGCCGAAGATTCTCCCGCACGAGTCACAGGAGTATATAGGCCTGTTTTTAGCAACCGTGTCACAGTCGGTAATAATTCTGGAGGTAATTCTTGGATGTTATTAAAAACAATAGTGCCTTCCCCTAGCCATTCTAATAGTCCTGGTTTGCCACCAGCGCGACCGAATAAATCCATGCCGCTCGTTTGGAGAATCCCACAGTTGACCTTAATAATCGGTTCTCGCCTTTTGGGTGAACCGTAGTGAATCAGGGCGGCTATATTATCTTTTTCTAAACCTGGTTCCCCAAAAATTTCTACAGATTGGCCTTTGCTGGCGGCGGCTCTAATTTGCTCTCGCAGACGCACAGCATAACGACTTGTACCGACAATTCCTCGTTGGGCTTTGGTAACTAAATATGGCCGCAAGGCTACAGCACGTTCTTGTTCATAGCCAAGTGCGGATGTTACCTCAGCCAATTCTTGAACTAGCAAACGGGAAAAAGCCTGAGCAATTTCTGGGTATTGGGCGACTAATAAGCGAAATTGAGCAGCAGATATCACCCACAAGTGGCATTCAGTTATAGTAGTAATTGTACTAGGGGTTAACTCATCTAAGAGCAATTCCTTCAGTTGAACAATTGCGCCAGGCAGAAAACCACAAGCTAAGGCGGGGTTATTTTGATTGCTAGTCTTGCTTTCGAGTTGACCTTGTTGGAGAATGTAAAGTTCTTCTGGGGCAGAACCTTCACAAACTAAACTACTTCCGGCTGGGAAAAATTTTTCCTCAATGACTTGAGCGATCGCACCTAACACCGCAGGTGAGAGAATTCCTAAAGGTGTGCGTTCTTGTAGCCATATAACCGTTTCTGGAGATGTGATCATATATTCTCCGTGCAGGTTCATGTATAAAGGAATTATCGCTGATCAAGACTATGAATTTATCAGATATGCCTAATCTGTGCGTTCCTTTAGCGTTATTAAGTTTAATTGTGTTAGCTGCGGTGTTTTTTAGTCGCAGTAGTTAACTTCCACCAAGGTTAGCGTGATCTCAGGACATCCACCATTTACCTCATAGCAATCTCAATATAGAAATAGTCTTAACATGAAAGAGTTTATTTAACCCAACAATGAGTTCAATTGCCATCAAAATTCAGCAAATATAGGATGTATTAATTTAAATATTTGATTTTATCTTCGGTGTTTAAGCAACTATTAAATGGGAAAACTGTGAGTAAAAGAACTCAGTTATACAACCTGATGGAGAATTGGGATTACCTCCTCATAGATAGAAATTTTTCATAAAACAGAGACTTAAAATTAATTGGATCAGTATTTTTTCCGAAAAAATTCTCAGATATAAAAAGTTAAGGATCAGCAATGCCAGAAAATGAGTGGGAACAAATACGCCACCTGTTGGTTGTCAAAGACTTGCAAGGACAGCAGATTATCTCCCTTCACGAGGGTACTTACTCTCTGGGACGGCATCGCGAAAACTCTATCGTCCTTCGTTCACCTTCAGTATCCAGGCAACACGCAATTTTATTGCGAGTAACTATTCCAGAAACTGACCAATATCGCTTTCGGATTATAGATGGTAACTTCACAGGCCGGGGTAGCAGTAATGGCTTATTAGTCAATGGAACTAAATGCTTATCTCATAACCTCAAGCATGGAGATGTGATTATATTTGGTAATCATGAAGCTCAGGCTAAATACTATGCAATTTCTCACCTTGGTGAAACAGACTTTTCGGCATTTTCTGACCCTGAAGACTTATCGGAATTCTTGTCAAAGCAAGGTAACTCAGTTAATCCTTGTCCCACTTTAGTGATTAATCCTGACTCTGAAGAAGCCAATGATACAGCCTTAGCTCGCCTAGCCTCTTTTCCAGAACTGATACCCAATCCGATTATTGAGATTGATTTAAAGGGGAGGGTAACTTATCTTAATCCAGCTGCGTCTTTAGCGTTTCCCCAACTCAAGACAATGGGGAAACAGCATCCTATGCTGAAAGGATTATTGCGTGCAGTGACTAATTGCCAGAAAAATCCTTTTGTGCGTGAGGTGCAAGTTGATCAGAAAATTTTTGAACAATCAGTACATTTTTTGCCAGAAAGTAATTTAATTAGAACTTTTATTGCTAGGGATATTACAGAGCAAAAACAAGCCCAAGCCGACCTACAGCAGCGCGATCGCTTGCTACAGGCAGTTGCAGAAGCAGCCAATTATTTGCTAGTAGAAATGAACTACGAAATCGCTATTGACAAAGTTCTGGCTGTGCTGGGGGAAGCAGCCCAAGTAGATCGCGTCTATGTATTTAATAACCATATCCATGCCACAACCGGGGAAATGGCAGTTAGCCTCCAGTTTGAATGGACAAACATCAACACTGGATCTTCCCTCCACCACTGGCAGAATCTGGCTTATCAGTCTACTGAATTAGCACGTTGGTATGCTGTTCTCTCTAGTGGAAAACCTATTAAAGGACTAACAAAAGAATTTCCTCCCGCCGAGCGAGAATTACTCTCCAGAGACGGCATAAAATCTCTGCTGCTAGTCCCCCTGCGGGTAGAGGAAAAATTTTGGGGTTATCTTGGCTTAGTCGACTGTTCCACAGAGCGGCTGTGGTCAAAGCATGAAAAAACTACACTTTTGACAATGGCGGCCAGTATCAGTGGTGCTTGGCAGCGTCAACAGGTTTTAGGTAAGATCCGCTTTCAGGCTCTTCATGATCTCCTGACTGGATTACCCAATCGGCTGTTATTCAATGAGCTGCTGAACAAAACCGTACCCAACTCCCTCCGCAATGGCGAAAGTCTAGCAGTGATGTTTCTGGATTTAGATCGTTTCAAGGTCATCAATGACACATTGGGTCACACCCTCGGAGATCGATTGTTACAAGAGGTAGCCCAAAGATTGAATATGTCCCTCAGAGGCGGGGATACTGTTGCCCGTTGGGGAGGTGATGAATTTACCATCCTACTACCTCGCGTCAAGTATCTTGAAGAAGTGTCCCTAGTAGCACAAAGAATTTTACAAGCCTTAGAGAATGTATTTTATCTGGATGGACACGAACTTTATGTGAGCGGCAGCATTGGTATTGCCCTACTTGATGAACATAGTCCTGATGCCAAAACTTTAATTCAGCACGCAGATACTGCTTTGTATTATGCCAAGGATCAGGGTAGAAATAACTACCAGTTCTACACGAATAACCTAAATACCAAAAATCCTGAACTCCTGAGTTTAGAGAAGAGCTTGCGCTATGCCCTAGAACGGAAAGAATTGACAGTATATTATCAGCCCAAAGTCAACATTAGGACGAAGCAAATCACTGGTACAGAGGCGCTGTTGCGTTGGCAGCACCCTGAGATGGGACTGATCGCACCCAGTGTTTTTATTCCCCTCGCTGAGGCAAGTGGATTAATTATCCCCATTGGCGAATGGGTATTACGGACAGCCTGTATTCAAAATAAAGCCTGGCTGCAACAGGGATTGGCTCCCGTGACCATTGCTGTAAATTTATCTCCTCAACAGTTCCGCCAACCTAAACTGGTGGAGAGTGTGGCTAAAATTTTAGAACAGACAGATTTAGACCCGGAGTTTTTAGAATTAGAAATTACAGAAAGTACAGCGATTGAAGATTTGGATTTTACTATAACTGTGTTGCAAAGTTTAGAGCAGATGGGCGTTCAACTTTCCATTGATGACTTTGGTACTGGTCATTCCTCGCTTTCGCGCCTACAACTGTTACCATTTCACAATTTAAAAATTGATAAGTCTTTCATCCAAGATTTGACCAAGGATGTCAAAGCTGCTCATATTGTCCAGGCGATCGTGACTTTGGGGAGGAGTTTAGGATTGAGATTAATTGCCGAAGGGGTAGAAAAGCAAGAAGAATTAGATTTTTTGGCATCCATCAATTGTGAATCTGTCCAGGGTTTTCTGTTACACAGACCACTTACAGCTGAAAAAGCCACGGAAATTCTCCAACTTCAAAAGGATGGGAAATTGGAGATGGGGTGAATGACTTCCCGGACACAACCTTTGATTAGGAATATTTGATTTTTTCACAGTCATGAAACCGCACTACTCCGAAGCAGTCGAGCCGGGTCTAAGTCTCTCCCTCCAGGAAGGCTGGGGCGTTGAAGAACTAGAACTACTACTAGGCGGTTGAGTTCTCACTGGTGGCGCAGCATTTGATTTTACTCTTACTCTTCTACGCCTTCTGCGAGGCGAAGATACTCTAGCAGGTGCATCATCTATAACTTGTGTCTGTGAACGTCTTCTGCTCCTTCTTGATGCGCGGGTAACTTTAGCTGTAGGGGGACTTGGCTCATTGGCAGCAGAGGAAAGAGAACGATACTGCACTGATTTCGGTTTGATCGGTTGCGCCTTAATACTACCGACTCGACCCTGTAGTTTGGGTCTTTCGGGAAACTTTTCTACAGGCATTCCCTCTACTGCTTTTTCCATAAATTTCCGCCAGGTGTAAGCAGCACTACCACTAGCTCCCGATGTGGGGCGGTTGTTATCATTACCTAACCAAACGCCTGTTACCACTTGGGGAATGTACCCAATAAACCACAAATCGCGGGATTCATCAGAAGTTCCGGTTTTTCCAGCAACAGGTCTATTCTTTAATTGGGCAGGGCCGCCAGTGCCAGCTTCTACGACGTTACGTAGCATCCAGGTCATAATCCCGGCACTAGTAGGGTCAAGAACCCGTTGAGAGTGAAAATTATTTGATGACCAAACTACCTTTCCTTGACGGTTGAGGATGCGGCGAATCCCATGAGCTTCTATGTATAGTCCTTGAGTAGCAAAGCTGCCGTAAGCATTGGTTAACTCCAATAGATTTACTTCATGGGAGCCAAGAGCTAAAGAATAAGTCGGCTGAAGTTCAGATTTAATTCCCATTTTGTGGGCTGTATTAATAATTGGCTCAAATCCAACATCCAGCAATACCTTCACAGCAATCACATTAATGGAACGGGTGAGGGCATCTCTCATGGTCATGGAGCCGAGAAAATTTTTACCATAATTTTGTGGTTCGTACTTATCGACGACCAAAGGTGCATCCAAGTACCTTTGATTCGGACTTTTACCAGTTGCTATGGCTGCGGCATAGACAAATCCCTTAAATGTCGATCCTGGCTGACGTTGTGCCTGGGTAACTCGATTAAACTGATTTTTATCAAAGTCTTTTCCTCCTACCATGGCCTGAATTTCACCATTGCGGGGGTCTATGGCTACCAAAGATCCTTGAGTAAAGTTCTGCCAGCGTCCTTGATTTTTCAAGGTTTTAGCAACTGCTGCTTCTCCGGCTTGCTGCCAAGTGGGATTAAGGCTCGTTTCCACTACTAGTCCCCCTTCTTTGAGCAACTCAGGAGAAACATACTTGGGTAATTCTTGGAGGATATAACTGGCAAAGTAGGGAGATTCGACTTGTAGTCGCTTGGGTAAGTTGCTGTTGAGGTTGAGGGATTCTTGAGATGAGGTTTGTCTTTCGGCTGCTGTAATTAGTTCGTCTTCATACATCCGTTGCAATACCATATTTCGTCGCTGTATGGCAGCTGTAGGATTTTGGATTGGGGAGTATAAACTTGGGGCGGGAGCTAATCCGGCAATCATCGCTGCTTCGGATAGGGTAAGTTGTTCTACTGATTTACTGAAGTATACCCAGGCAGCATCTGCGACACCATAAGCTCCAGATCCTAAATAAACCAAATTTAAGTAACGTTCTATAATTTCGTTTTTGGTTAACTCTTGCTCGATTTTATGAGCTAGACGGACTTCTTTGAGTTTGCGCCAGATTGTCTGCTCTTGTTTGAGGAAGAGAATTCGGGCTAGCTGTTGGGTGATGGTGCTACCACCTTCTAGGACAGTCTGCGATCGCAAATTATTTAGAGATGCTCTAAGAATTCCTTGAGGATCAATGCCATGATGATTTTCAAATCTTCTATCTTCTGAGGCGATAAAAGCTTGTCTGAGTTGATTGGGTATTTGCTCTAGTCTGAGTCGTTCTCTGGTGGCTTCACCTTGTTGTTGTAGTATGCTACCATCAACAGCTTTGATCGTTAAGGTTTGCGTTCGGTTTGTAGCTTTGAGTTCCGATTTTTCAGGCAAACTTTGATCGATTGTAGCAATGAAGTAGTGCCAGCCAATCATTGCCACACCGATGCTACTACCTATACCCAAACTTGTCCAAAACCACATCCGACGATAAAACGGTCGATCTCGGCTGCTAAATCTACGAGTGATCCCAGAGGAGATACTATTGATTTGACTCCATAACTGCCTTGTACTCATAAACTTTGTGGGTGATCATCTCTCATTTGTCGCTTCCTCGTTCTCGTAATGATTACCAGGGGTCAATGGCGTTTCCTCCTTGTCAGAGTCTCACCAATTAGTTGACCTGTGCTTGAACTAGGAGGTGAGCTTTCCCACATCAGTTCCTCTCTTAAAGTACCTGAAACCTATCCATTGTGTAAAATTCTTGGGGTTAGCGCACCACGTTTGTGTTAGTATAATAGCCTATAAATAATTAACTGAATTCATGAATACATAAAAATATTTCGGCTGAATTCAGTATTTTCTTTGTACATTTTAACACATCAGTTTTAACGAATTTTTCAACCCAGCAAGTTGATTACAGCTATGTGGTCAAAGTCCAGCAGATCAAATCAGTGCGATCGCTTGATTTATAAATTTAAAAGACCCTGTTTTTACTCACTGAAGAATGTTTGTATATGTTGTGTACATATAACAGAAATTTACTATGCCATTAGGTAGAGAATTACCACAGTTACTGAAACAATGCTTGTTTTATAAAGGTCGCAAGTTTGATTTTGAAGTGAATCGCCTGCGTTTACCTAACAAATCAGAAGGGGATTGGGAATGTATTCGTCACCCCGGTGGAGCCTTAGCTGTGCCTGTGACAGCAGAAGGTAAACTTGTACTTGTGCGCCAGTATCGTTTTGCAATTCAGGGAAGGATATTAGAGTTTCCCGCCGGGACTCTGGAACGCAATGAAGACCCCTTGGAGACAATACAGCGCGAAATTCAGGAAGAAACTGGTTATACCTCCCAAAAGTGGGACAAACTAGGTGAGTTTTTCCTCGCTCCCGGTTATTCTGACGAAATTATTTATGCTTTTCTGGCGCGAGATTTGACAAAACTGGAAAACCCGCCCAAACAAGATGAGGATGAGGATATCGAAACTGTCTTGATGACTCCCGAAGAACTGGAGAAAGCTATTCTCGAAGGACAGGCAGTAGATGCTAAATCGATTGCTAGTTTTATGCTGGCGCGTCCGTTTTTGATTTAATGAGGGACTGGCAAATCATCCCCCCTTCTTGAAGCCAGTTTTAGGGGCGTGGCGATACCATGCCCCAAGGGATTAGGATGAAAACTCTCTACTAATTTTCACTAGCGACGACTTGGGGGAGTCCCATGCTGTAGTTAGTGACACGAGCCGAGAGATTGTAGCTAATTTCACCTTTTTGCAGGAGCGATCGCAGATAATGCTCCAAGTCTGATCCAATGCGGCGTAAGTTGTAATCTGTTAAATCAGTGCCACTAGATGCTTCTACTAGTTCATCAAACAGGCTATAAACCTTTTGTAGCGCATCTTCGTTCCAATTAAATTCGTTGTCTGGATCAATATCCAACGTTAAGACCTGATTACTAGGAACCAGTTCGCCATCCCGGTCAATTTCTGCCGCGAAAATTCGGATATGCCGGGTTGTGGACTTGAGCAGTATTGGGTTGTCCATAAAAAGGTGTAAGGTTTGCTTGAATTACACTGAAATAATTGTAGACGTTATGCATGGTCTTAAATGCCCGCTTATTACAAGCAAAGCAGCGCTAACGTACTTTTCTGCTTTAAATATCTATCACACTCAAAGCCGAAGTTATTATAGCGGAAGACTCGTTGTCTTACTTACTGAGATTATTTTTTACTCATCATTTATCAAAGACTCCTAGATCAGCTGCGCTATGGCTATCGATTACCTTGAAGTTTTGAACATCTTCATAACACGATGATTTTAGTTGTGCTTAATTTCTTGATCTGCATCTCTGGAATTATGCGGTTGAACAAAACATACATGAAGTAATTTTTGTTAATTATGGTACAAATACCTCTGGATATAATAAAATCGTCAATATCAGCAATTTAAGTTACGTATAAACACTAAAAATATAGTAATAACTGGAACTATTATTAATTGAAAGATAAAGTTAATGTAAAAAGCGGGAAAAAGCTTTAACAAGTTCTTACAGAAACTTTATTGTATAAGATATCAAAAACTGAATAATAGTTATGGTTTACCTAAAAGCACATCTGGCTCAGGAAGATCACGACTTAGCCTTGGAAGGGTAACTAGCAAAAATACAGGAGAGTGAATAGAGAATACAACTGTTGTCGATGGCAGAAAGATTTTTAATTCCAGGGCTGTAGATAGAAAAAAAATATAAAGGATTTTAGCTGGGGATATTGTTCCTCACCTTCACAACCACTTACTTAACCTAATCCTCAAAATTATGAACTCGAAAGCATTACCACGCCAGATAAATAATATCGAAGTAGGTGTTTATGAGTGCGAAATACATCTCAAGTTCCGATTAATTGAAGAAAAAAGCCTCTTAGGCGATCGCGAGCAATTGTTACAGGTGTTGCTAGACGCATTGACAGAAGGCTCTGATGAGTTTCTGGAGACGCTGCAAGCATCTGTGAAGGCGCAGGAAGTGTCTGAGTTCAAAGCTTCACCGCAAATGCGCCGCCAGTTGATGCGCTTACGTAATGCGGTAGACAATAGTCAATAGTTAAAAAGCTCAAAATCTCAAGCTTTAATTGAGTAATCACAAAATTATCCCCTGACCATAGCATGGTAAATTTTTTGGCAAATAGTCCGATTTGCCTATGTAGTTTCATCAAGGGTTAGCTGATATATAGCTGGGGACTGGTGTCTAGGTTTTATTATCCGTTTATGTCCTAACCTCCTTGGCGGTTGCTATAACTTTAATCCAGCAGGACAAGCTATAGTTGACCCTGCTCTTTAAGAAGCCCAAAATAGCATCTACACAGATTAAGTTCACCGTTGGCACTACGGAAATGATCGAGTGTTCACTTGATCAACTCTTCTCTAATCTTCAGAGCCAATAACAGGTTTTGAAGATTGAAATTTTAGTACAAGTGCTTTAACCAGGGTTTTGCTTCGATTTGTCGAAATATTAGGTAATAAAAGTACAGCTAAGTTTGAAGTCAAAGGTCGCAATTTAAAAGAATTAATCTTTAAATATCTTCCCAACACCTGGAAAATAAACTTTGGCTGATACTTTCAACGACTCTATGGGGCTAGTATTTTTACACAGCACTGGCCCACACCCCGTTACATTAAAAGTAATTTAATTTTTACTTAGCAAGACCGTGTTCTAATGCAAAACGGACTAGCTCAGTGCGGCTATTGGTACCAGTTTTGCTAAACAAACGGCTGACGTATTTTTCCACATTCCGGACGCTGGTTTCTAAACGTCGGGCGATTTCTTTGTTCATCAAGCCTTCAGCTACTAAATTTAAAACACTTTGCTCTCTGGGGGTTAAGTCAATTTTAAAGGGGGCTGGGGATAGAGAAATGGCACTTCTTTGAGTTAACAAAGCTTTAATTTGAGCAATCTGATTAGCTAGTTCGGCAATGTTAATAGTTTCGCTTTCTTCACCAGTAGTTGTCACTTTAGTGAGTCGGCGAGTGAGTAAATTCTCAACAATTGCCACTAATTCATCGGGATCAAATGGCTTAGGTAGGTAGGCATCAACACCTGCTTGGTAGCCCTGAATGCGATCGCCTGTCATTCCTTTAGCAGTTAAAAATACCACTGGGAGTGTTTGAAAACGGGGATCATCTCGCAGTTGTTTGAGGAACTGATAGCCATCCACCTGGGGCATCATCACATCAGAAATCACTAAATCAGGTGTATTTTGCTGCATCAAATCCCAGCCTTCACGGGCGTTACTGGCAACTTGAACGCTGAAACCGCTTTCTTGTAAGTAGTCTTTGACGGCTTCCCGCAATCCTGGTTCATCATCTACCAGTAACAATTGTGCTGACATTTAAGTTTTCCTGTGTTTACCTTTTTCCAATTTAGCGAAATTTGGTGGATATTGGTTCAATTAAGTGTTAAAGCCAGTGGATATTTTTGGCATTCTCTGGCAAATTAGCATCTCTTTGCCCTGCACAACGCGCTCTAGCAGTGAACAAACCAATGGGAGTATTTAGTAAGTCTACAATAGTGGCTTGACCTCCGATCGCCTGCAAAATATCCCTGGGTAATTCCTTTAATAACCAACGCGCCAAACGATAACTGTAATCTTTGGCTGTCATCTCTGGCATTAATTTTACACCGTGCAGTTCATGTAGATAACCATTAGAGCGTCCATAGCGTCGCCATTGACTTTCTAGTTCGTGGAATGTGGCGCGGTGACGATGCTGGATAATTGCATCTGGGGCAAATTCTAAACGCCCGATATTTGATTGTAGAATCCGCCAACAAATATCCGCATCTCCCCCAGTGGTGAGATATGGTCGAAATAGACCTGACTTTTCTAAGGCCGTGCGGCGAATTGCTAAATTAGCAGTTTGACCGTAAGGACAAAAGGAATGAGCTAGAGTATGCTTCTGGGATAAAGTTTCTTGACGCTCTGCGTGTTTTTCTAAGAGAGTGTCGCCGGGTAGGGCGACAATTTCACCAGCCACAATTACCACACTTGGTTCACGAAAAGGCTGGATTAAGGAGTGTAACCATTGTGGTTGGGGATGACAATCAGCATCCGTAAAGGCGATGATTTCACCTACAGCAGCGCGGATTCCCGTATTTCGGGCAGCATAAGAGCTTTGAATTTGGTTTTCGCCCAGAACATGAATGACAGGACAATTTTCAGCAGCAGCTTTCAATCGGCACAGAGTGCGATCGCTGCTGTTATTATCTACCAACAAATACTCCACCCGGTCTTGAGGGTAAGTTTGCGATCGCAGACAATTAATTAACGCTGGTAAATCTGCTTCACCGTTATAAATAGGAACAACCACAGATACCATTGGCAAGAAGCTGTTAACAGTGGTTGGATCAACGAGCTGATTCATAAAATCTGAGATTTATCGGGGTGGGATTACTAGAGTGTATTCCCAGTCCCAAATTTTCCTATCTAAAATTTTAAATCTCTAGCACCAGAACTGAGAGGTTGGTTCCTTTGGCTAGCTGGAGGTTGAGCAAACTTTTTACTTGATAGAGCTGCGATCGCCTTCGCATATTGGGGATCATTTTTAGTACCGACTAAATTTGGATTAGTCGCCAGCTGACGCTCTTGTGCTTCTGTCAAGTCTAGCTTGATATCTGGTACAATCCCTTTTTTATTAATATCTGTGCCATCGGGGGTGTAATAATGGGCAATGGTTACTGCCAAACCTGAACCATCTGCAAGTTCATGAACAGATTGCACCAGTGCTTTACCGAAAGTTTGACTACCAATGACAACGGCTCGGTTATTATCCTTCAGCGCCCCGGTGAGGATTTCGCTAGCACTGGCTGAATTCCCATCTACTAGTATTGCCAAAGGTTGTTGAGTCAGGGCGGTACGATTGGCGTTCGTTACCTCACTACCTCCGGCGCGGTTAACTGTGCGGACAATGCCGCCATTATCCAACCACATCCGAGCAATTTCAATACTGGAATTTAACAAACCCCCAGGATTTCCGCGCAAATCTAAAACAAACGCATCAGCTTTTTGATTGTTTAAATCTCGAATAGCTCGACGCATTTGATCCGAAGCATGACCACTAAACTCTCGCAACCGGATATAGCCAACGCGACGATTTCCTTCTTGCTTGAGGCTATAATGCACTGTTGGGACTTCAATCGTGGCCCGTGTCAGATCCAAATTAAAGGCACTGCTGCGCCCGGTTCTTTTTAATTGTAGCTTGATGGGAGTACCGACCTGACCGCGAATTAAGGACGAGGCCTCTTCCACAGCCATTTTTTGAGTAGATTTGCCATCAATTGCCAATATCTCATCGCCTGCTTTGATTCCAGCCTTCAGCGCCGGAGAATTTTCGATAGCTTCCAAGACGGTGAGGCGCTGAGTTTTGTCATTCAGTTCCATGCGAATACCAATTCCTGACACTTCGCCGGATGTTTGGCTGGTGAGAGCTTGATATTGCTTGGGGTCCATAAACCGCGTGTAAGAATCACCCAGTTTTTGCAAAGCTTCGCGAATTGCTACATAAGCTTCTTCATTAGAAGAATATTCTTGATTTAACAAGCTCTGCCTAGTGGCTATCCAATCTTGTTGATTAAAACTACCATCAACGTACTCACGATTTACCAATTGCCATACTTGGTCAACTAACGCTTTCGGGCTATCTTGTAAGGCAGCAACAACGCAGCGAGTCCAAGCAGACCCAAATACTGAGACAGTGGCGGTTGTGGCGATCGCTCCACTAATCAAGACTACTTGGAGCGGCGAGTAACGTTTCGCAGATTGGTTCATGTATATTAGTGGAATATAGTTGTGGTGTTGACAGTTTAGCAATCAGGCATTTGGGAAATTTTTCAATTTTTATACTTATTCTTCACTTATGTTTCCCTCATCATTGTCTCCTGCTAATTTTCTGATAGTTTTTTAAAGATCATTGCTATACCCATTAGCTTTTTTATTAGTCTAACAGGTCACGATGAAGATACAGTAACGTTACTGTGACTTTATTGTGACAATTTTATAGATATCAGATTTACACCCTATATTATTTTATAAGATAGCACTTCGCCAAGTTAATTGTATGTCTTATCGATATTATTTAACCCAGTTTTTCTTACCTATGTCATGAGATATAAATTTACAAAAACCTCGTCAATTCCTCCCTGGAAAAAATTTTATGAACAGTGGCAATTGCTACAAAAAATAGCCTGTGGCCTCTGCCTGATATTTGGTGGGTGGCTCATTTTTACCACCATAACTCTCCTTTGGGCATCGTCTGTGCCAATAGATGCCTTTTTTGTGCTGGGTGGTAGTATTCACCGAGAAATTTATGTTACCGAAATAACACAAAAATATCCACAAATTCCCGTATTAATTTCTAGTGGTTCCGAGCCACCTTGTATATGGCTAATTCTTCAGAGGGAAGCAGCAGAGTTACAAAACCTTTGGTTAGAAAATTGTGCAAATTCAACTTTTGAGAATTTTTACTATGGAATTCCCATTTTGCGTCAATGGAGAGTACATAAGGTCAAACTCATTACCTCATCGAGTCACCTACCTAGAGCTAAATGGATGGCACAAATTCTCTTTGGCGCTCATGGGATTTGGGTTGAGCCAGATATAGTTGAAGAGCAGGGCGTTCCAGGTAATTATGAGTCTGGGTTAAAAACTGGGCTGGATGTAACGCGAAGCTTATTTTGGGCAGTGTTTAGTCACATTATCCGTCCACAATGCTCAAATGTCACCAGACTTGCTGAAATAGATATGCAAGCTTGGCAGAGTCGAGGTTTTCAGTGTGAGAATCAGGGGGGAGTAGGGAATAGGTTTAAGAGGTAAATTTTTGAGCGATCGCTATAATTGTAGATAGAGGTACTTCGGCAAAATAATTTTGCTGAAATTGTTCTTCGCAGATGGCGGCTAAAAATTTCTCTACAGCTGCATCAGTAATGCCTTCTGAGTTAGTGCTGGGATTCCAACTCATGTGAAAATCACGGTCTTGTCTTGTAACTGTGAATCCAAAATATTTTAAAGCTTCGATTCCCCAAAGTAAAGTTTGGTCACGGATGCCGAGTTTCTCTAAAAGTTGGAAGCGGGTAACTGATTGATTTGTCCGACTCAGATATTTAGCAATCCCAACCAAAGTCAGCCAAATTTCCTGGGGTGGTTGATGGTCGGGTTTATACCAGGCGATCGCTAATTGTTGATTATTATAGAGACATCGCTTTAACCATCCACGTAAATCATCCCAGTTTGTCGGACAATCTGCCATCAAAACTGCCGAATGCTGATTTATCAGTTCTGAGTATTCTTGATTTCGCCAATCTAATATAATCTGACTAAAAACCCCATTAATTGCGTCTGAATTAACCACAGAACGAACAGCAATTAATCTAATTTCATAGCGTTTTTTAAATGTATTAAAATCTAATTCGGCAATACAATCACACCTCCCTAGAGGTAATTCTTCTTTATAATGTCCCCACCAAACACCAGGAAATGCACTTTTAGTAGACTCATCTCGAATCTCAAAATCGGTTTTGATATACTGCACCGTTTTGCCTTTCCAATCCTGCTGATTCCGATGCCAAGATTTTTCAAACCAGCAGTTTTTAATTAACAATTTTGGCACAGGATTTCCCATCCCACAAGGTTCCAGCAATTTGAGTTCCAAAAATAACTCTTTGCCTAAATCAGCGACAGTTACTGTTAAATCAGCTTGCACAGTGGGCGTGAGATTTGTTCCCCCTAAAGATTGCCGCAACTGCTGATTAATTGCATCTGTAAATAAAGGAATATTCTCCGCTAATAAACTCAAACCTGCTGCAAAGGGATGTCCGCCAAAGCTATTTAATAAATGTGCTTGCTGTTTTACCAATTGGTATAAATCCACCGAATTAACAGAACGGGCAGAACCACGGGCTATGGAGGGAGTAGGGGTAGCATCTTCTGTTCGTCCTTCTGTACTCAATAAAATAGTGGGACGGCCTGTTTCTTGAGCTATTTGTCCAGCGACTAAACCCAATACTCCGGCTGGCCATTGGGTATCTTCTAAGACAATAACGCTGGTGGTTGATAAGTCTAGCCCAGAGAGTTTTTGGGCTACTTGCGCTTGGACATCTTTTTGTAAAGACTTGCGCCGGGTGTTAGCGAGTTCTGTAATTTCAGCAAGTTGATGACAATGTTTAATATCCCGGCTAGTTAATAACTCTACACAAAAACTAGCATCGCCTTGAATGCGACTGACAGCGTTAATGCGTGGTCCCAGACCGAAAGAAATATCTGTGGGGCGATCGCCATTTTTCTGGCATAATTCTAATAATCGCCCTACCCCTGGCCGTCGTCGTGCTGTGGCTGGCTGCTGAAAGTCGGCTTGCAGTCGTTGAATACCTAATTGGGCTAAATATCGACAATCTCCACTTAATTGCACCAAATCGGCAATTAATCCCACTGCGACTAAATCGAATAAATCTGCTAATGGATTTTGGGGGACATCAGGTAGAGTTAAATAAAGAGCTTCAATTAACTTAAAAGCTACCGCTACGCCAGAAAGATGAAACAACTGATGTTCCCTTGATAGATAGCGCGGGTTGATAATTGCTGTAACTGGTGGGCGTTGTTCAGGTAAAGTATGGTGATCTGTAACCATGACATCTATACCTAAGTTTTGAGCATAAATAATTTCCTTAATATTTGTACTCCCTGTGTCGCAAGTCACAATTAACTTACAACCTTGTTTTTGTAAATTATCAATTCCTGGATAATTGAGTCCGTGGGATTCTTTGAGGCGATTAGGAATATAATAAATTAACTGGGAATTTTGCTGGAAAAATTGTCCCAAACCATCCCATAAAACAGCCGTGGCGGTAATACCGTCAGCGTCAAAATCTCCCCAAATGGCAATTTTATCATTGTTATTTCGTGCCTGTTGCAGTCTTTCCATAGCTAGCTGCATTTCTGCACCAAACTCAAAGGGACTGGCTGGTTGATAAGATTTATAGTTAGTAAAAGCTGCTAATTGTTGTTCATCTTTAATTCCCCTATGCCACAATAATTGTGCTGCATACAATCCGCTTGATGCTGGTGTATACTGTTTCACCATTTGGATGAACCAGTCGGGTGGGTTTTCGGGTGTTGCTATAATCCACTGCATTGAATTAATTGAAAATTAAACTTATTTAAATAACTTGTTAATAACGCCTTAAATTCATCTTTATTCATCTGTGGTTAATTACTTCTTCCCATTTGTACAAATGAAATTAGTATTTATTGATCATTTATCTGAGTTTCATTCATTAGAGGATTGAGAATTACTTCATTAGCAATTCCTTCAGGCTTACGGGTGCGAATTGCGGGACGAGTTCGCCTGTAACCGGCTCTTTCAGCTTTTTGATGTTCATAATCAATGAGTCTGCCATAATGTTCATGCTTGCTTAAATTCATCGACAAGAAAATATGTTGGCGGATATTTCCAAATCCTTTCCGGTTAAAAAACTTAACTGCTGGATTGTTGGTAGGATCTGTATCGACTAGCATAAACCGCGCTCCATCTTCAATCATCCGCGCGATCGCTTTATCAACTAGCTTATCTGCTACTCCCCGACGCTGAAATTTAGGATTCACAGCTAGCCATAATATGTAACCATAAGTCCAGGATGCTTTGGTGATAATGGTTCCTAAAATAAAACCTGCCAATTCTCCATCTGTTTCCGCAACCAAACAATATTCTGGATCTGTATTGTAGAGTCCAATTACCTCCCATTCGTCCCAGGTGCGATATAAATAAGGATATAAATCGCTAGTAAATAGCTGTTCTCCCAAGTGGTAAACGGGCGAAATATCGTCTATCCCTAATTCACGAACATAAATTAAATCAGTTTCATCAAAGCTTTTCATATACTTCCCCGATCATTCAAAGAGATACTTCTTGAATATTGGTAAGATTTGGTAAATAATTCTTTTGATATTCTTCGCTGGCTTGACTGCGAGCGCAACGTGGGGCAAAATGGCAATAATTACAATCTTTACTATTTTCCGGTAATTGAGGAAATAGTTGATTTATTTGGTAGTCTTCCAACCAGTTCGTTAATTTATGCAACAGTTGATTAAGTTTTTCGGCTGTTTGCTGATGCTGGGTAGAATTGTAATTAAATGTAATATTTTGCGGTTGACCTTCAGACTGGACAAACCAGTAAGTCATAGAAATATTTTTGGGCAAATAGGCGCTAGTTTCAGCTAATACATACAAATAAAGACGTGTTTGCCAATTTTGTTCTAACTTGCGTTTATTTTGTGGTTTAGGATAAGTTTTCCAGTCGAGAATTTGGGCTTGCTGGCTATCTGCTATCAATAAATCATAAACAACCGTCAACAAATAATCTTGAATTTGCAGTATGCGGTAATGTTCGCTTTCACGGAAAGTTTGGGAGTCAGTTGGTGTTAAAATCTCTGGTGCTGCATTGGTAAAACCTGACATCCAGCTTTGCAGTTGAGTATCCGCTGCTAATAAACTATCAATTGGTAAACCCATTTCTCGCTGTTGCATCAGCAGGTGAAACTGACTACCCAAAGTCTGGCGTTCTTCGTGTTCTGGATTTAAGGGCGAGTTGAGTTGATCTAAGTAGGTGTGTTGGAATTTACGCGGACAAGCTTCTAGTAAGTTGAGATGTCCTTGAGATAGGCGTAATCGTGGAGTTGTTTCTGACAGCATTCTTTTATTTTAGAAGCGATCTCTTCTCTGACTACAAGCGAGTTAGTGTCTTCCTGGTGCAAATTAAGCGTCTGCTGTTCGGTGGGCTACCTAAAGAGAAAAAATAAAAGGCGGAAGGATGAATTTTGCCTTTTCTTCCATCCTTCTACCTTTTTATATACCTGATGCTTATTTAATGTTAGCCCGTGCATCCCTGACTGCGGCAAAGAAAAAGAATCCTGTGAGGGGAATGCTCAATGCGAGGATAATTGCAGTCACCTGAATGCCTAAATCTGGTTGTCCAGAAGTAAGTTCAAATACTGAACCGACGGCGGCGATCGCTGTTACGCAAGAACCACCCAGAAATAAACCGCTTTTTGGAGTTAAATACACTATTAGTACCCTATGCTACTGGTTTCACGGCTTGATACGAGAAGCCATTTTTAGATAACTCCTCGGACAAAGCCAAGGAATTTTCTACACGATCTACAAATACCACGCCTTTGAGGTGATCCATTTCGTGCTGAATGCAGCGTGCGAGTAAGTCGTTAGCTTTGAGGGTTTTGGGACGGCCGTATTCATCTTTATAGGCAATTTCTACGCCTTCAGGACGCTTTACGTCTAAATAAACGTTTGGAATGCTTAAACACCCTTCTTGGGCAACGCAGACTTCTCTACTCACCTGTTTAATGGTGGGGTTAATCAATACTAGTGGCGGATGATCTGGGTTATCTGGTTCGCAATCAATGACAATCAGTTGTTTATGAATTCCCACTTGAGGAGCAGCCAAACCAATACCATCGCTACTGTACATTGTTTGTAGCATTTCCCGTGCCAGTTGACGGATTTCATCGTCTACTTTCGCAATTCGCTTGGCATCTTGACGCAGTACGCGATCGCCTAGATAGTGAAGTGTCAAGGGTGGATTTTTTA
Source organism: Nodularia sp. (in: cyanobacteria) (assembly GCA_035638855.1). Taxonomy (GTDB): domain Bacteria; phylum Cyanobacteriota; class Cyanobacteriia; order Cyanobacteriales; family Nostocaceae; genus Nodularia. The sequence continues at coordinate 72,196 of DASQZD010000060.1, forward strand.
ACTTTTTTTTCTCGACAGCAATTTCAGAGGGCATGATGATCAATGACTAAGTTGTGAAAATTCCTACTACTTCAATTCTATCAACCTGAGATAGCCCCCTGTTGAGATGCAAAAATTCACCTGAAATAAAAATTATCAACGCAATTTAGATTTTGGGGTGGTGTGTGTTTAAATTTCTGACAAAACTTGACTATTTGCTCAAAGAAACTTTCCTCGGTTTGCTGCGGGGTGGTTGGATGAATTGGGCGGCTATTAGTACCGTCACAGTGTTACTATTTTTATTTGGCTTGAGTCTGCAAACTTCTTGGCAAGTAGAAAAACTCCTGAATCAGTTTGGTAGCCAGTTAGAAGTTTCAGTTTATCTTGATTCAGATACACCAGCCCGCACCATTGAGACATTTGTTGCCCAAATACCCGATGTAGTAGGGATACAAACTATTACAAAAGAACAAGCTTGGACGAAGTTAGTCCAGGAATTAGGGATTTCTAATATTGATGCTGCTACCCAACAGTTAGGGGATAATCCTTTGGTTGATGAGATTAAGGTAAAAGCTCGTAATTCTGAGGTTGTCCCCAATTTAGCCACCGAACTGGCTAAGTTACAGGGCGTGGAAACTGTGCAGTATATAGATGAAGCAGTTAAACGCATTGCCCAGTTGCACCAGGGTTTAAACTGGATTACTTTGACTATTACAATTATCCTGACTTTAACTGCGATCGCAGTCACTACTACCACTATTCGCCTGATTGTCATGGCGCGACGGCGAGAAATTGAAATTATGCAACTCGTAGGTGCGACATCTGCTTGGATTTATCTACCGTTTATTTTACAAGGAATTACTTTCGGTTTAGTTGGCGGTGCGATCGCTTGGAGTTTTATTTCCTTAATCCAACAGTTTATCAGCCGGACTTTAGCTAATCAACCCGATTTTATCCAATTTATTAGCAACGGTTTACAACTTAGTACCGCACAGCTTTTACTATTACCTTTAATTCTGTTAAGTTTTGGTGGAGTGGTAGGATTAATGGGCAGCTTGTTTGCTGTGCGTCGATTTGCTAAAAATTAAAATTACAGCCTTCAGGACTTGATTTATGGCAACTCAGTGGGAATCTTTACTGCACAATCTCGGTGAATGGCAAGGTTCATTTAGCCGATTCTCACCCCAAGGCGCACTTTTAGAAGATATCAAAAGTGTAGTTTCCTTGCAAGGGTTAAATAATAACCAGACGATCCGCCAAATTGTCAGCCGCCAAGGGCAAGAAGATTTAGTCTTAGAATACAGTTCTCTAGCTAAGACTACGCTGTTTTTTGCCAATGGTGCTTTTTCCCAAGGTTCAATTCAGCTAGCGCCATTTACAGAATTTGGGGCGGAACTCGGTTTGATTCATGAAAATCGCCGCTTACGCCTGGTGCAAATATTTGATAAAAGTGGTCATTTAGATAAAATAACTCTGATTCGTGAACATTTAGCTGGGACTGAAGTAGTAGAACGCCCATCCTTACAGATAGATGATTTATTGGGAGAATGGCAAGGTGAAGCTGTAACCATATATCCAGATTGGCGATCGCCTGATAATTACTCTACCAAACTCAATTTACAATTAGATAATACTGGGCGATTAATTCAAAATTTGACTTTTGGCGAGCGTACAATTACTTCAACTGGAACTATTCAAGGTTCGATTATTCACTTTGACCAAAATCCTCAAAAACAGGTACAAGTATTACTCCTTCCTGATGGTGCTTCTATAACATCTCCGTTACAGGTGCAATTGCGTCAACCTTTATTTTTAGAAGTGGGTTGGTTAATTCAGCCTAACTTGCGCCAGCGCATGATTCGCAGCTACAACGATAAAGGCGAATGGGTGAGTTTAACATTAGTTACAGAAGAGAAAGTTTAACCACAGTCCAAAAATACTAATACCACTGACATACGGTGTTGCTGCTAATAGACTTCATCGTGCGTTCCAATGTCAAGCAGAACAATCACTTCACTATTTGTTTTTGTATCTTGTTCAATAGAGAAGACAACACGACAATCATAGCCGCAAGAGCAGGACTGAAAAGCATCAAGCTTCCCGCTTAATTTATGAGTGCCTAGTTTTGGAGCAAATACATCTGCCTCCATTTGTTGAAGAGTTTCTTCAATACGTTGCTGGAGGTCAGCGTTTCGCTTCACAAACTTGCGGAATGCCCTTTTGAATTTTGGGGTCAAAACCAACGCTCTCATGCGTCTGGCTTTTGCAAAGAATGGCGCAATGCGGTGACCACATCCTCTGCTGACTGGGGTTGAAATTTGTCTGCATGGAAATCAGCCAAACTTTGTTGAGCATCAGCAGCAATTTCTGCCCGACGACTTTCATGGTGGCGGTTTTGCAGAATTTTGATCAGCATTTCCTGCTGTTCGTAGGGTAATTGTAAAGCAGTTTCTAGCACTTCTTCGAGGGTATTCATGGGATTTGGCTATGACCTCTGAAATGGAAACAAATTAAGAATTTGAGTAAATTGTATCGTTATTATTAAGTTCAAGGAAAATCCCAATCTTTACATTAAATTACAACTACATTGCAACGCTTCCTTAAGTAAAACTTGATACTCCTCATCCCTAATCCCATAAGCACCAAATCGTTCTAAATGGGGATTCATCATTTGAGCATCAAATAACACAAATTGCCTTTGGCGTAATCTTTCCACCAATTTAACCATAGCCACCTTTGAGCCTTCAGTAATGTGGTAAAACATCGACTCACCAATAAAAGCACCGCCAATTACAATCCCTAAAATACCCCCAGCCAGTTCATCACCTTGCCAGGTTTCAAAACTATAGGCGTAACCATTCTGGTAAAGTAACCAGTAAATCTCTTGTAACTCTCGTGAAATCCAAGTAGTTTCGCGGTTAGCACACCCAGCCACCACACCCTGAAAATCACGGTTAATCGCCACAGTAAAACGCTCTTGATTGAGAACACGCTGTAACGACTTAGGGTAGTGAAATCGCTCATCCAAAGGAATCAAAGTGCGATCGCGACTTCCGTACCATCCCAGGCCTGTCTTGTCGTCAGCCATGAGAAAATAACCTTGAGCATAACCGCGAATAATAGCAGCGACATCATATTGCATAATTAAGCAAACAAGCAAAAAACTCCAGAAAAACACCCTCAGCGTGACTCTGCGTTTAAAAAAGATGACTGAAGCAATTCCACCCATCACTTTACCACCCTCTAACAACCCCCATCTTGAAGGTCAATGGTTGCAAGACAGTTTATTGCGGTGGCTAGACACAGAATTCTTACCTGAAATAGTCAATCAAAAAATTGCCCAGCGTGCGGCGCAAATCTTTGTCCGACAACGCATGGAAGGAGAAAACGACCTGGGATCTCTAGTTATAGCCATTGTTACAGAGATGCAGGCATTTGATTTTTCCAAAAGTTTTTATGGAGAGTTTGCGATCGCCAACGCCGTCAGCGATCTACTCTTAGACAGTCTAGGTATAGACCGTTGTTGTGGAGAATAAATTTATCAATGGTCATTAGTTCATAGTTCAAACTAATGACCAAAGACTACCAGCTAGACTTAACCACACCAGGTAAAAGACCTTGATGCGCCCATTCCCGTAGCACGTTCCGAGATAGCCCAAAGTCGCTGTAAACACCTCTAGGACGACCAGTTACCCAGCAGCGATTGCGATGACGAGTCGGCGCACTATTCCGGGGTAGCTGTTGAATTTTCCGGTGAACTTCCAACTTATCCAAAGGAGATTGGGCGCTGTTGAACTCTTCCAACAATGCTTCTCGCTTGTCAGCGTACTTTTCTACCAACTTGGCGCGTTTTTTTTCGCGCTCAATCATACTTTTTTTTGCCATAAATTCTCTAACAGATTTAAAGACAGCATTTTCTATCTTACCGTGTCCCCGTCAATTATAGTGATATTTTATTTCCCTGGTTCTGCCACCAATGTTTTTTTACCACTAGGGCATAAATCACTCAGATCACAAGCATCACACAGAGGAGAACGAGCTTTACAAACAGCACGACCATGATAAATCAACCGAATTGACCAATTTTCCCAATCTGGTTGGGGTAACAACTTGATTAAATCTTTCTCAATCCGAATCGGATCAGGAAATTTAGTTAAACCCAAGCGTTGGCTCAAACGCTTCACATGAGTATCTACCGTCACCCCAGCATTAATACCATAAGCATGAGCTAGAACTACATTGCCAGTTTTGCGCGCCACACCAGGAAGCTGCAATAATTGCTCCATTTGGTTGGGAACCACAGAGTCAAACTCGCTGACAATTTTCCGACAAGCCCCTTGAATATTCTTCGCCTTATTGCGATAAAAACCTGTAGAACGCACCAAATTTTCTAATTCTTCTAAGTCAGCATTAGCTAAACTAGCCGCATCAGGAAAGCGTGCAAATAAAGCTGGTGTAACTTTATTAACTCGGTCATCTGTACACTGGGCGGAGAGAATAGTTGCTACTAGCAGTTGGACAGGCGTTGAATAATTCAAAGAGCAAGTTGCATCTGGATAAAGACGCTGCAAGCGGGCGAGAATTTCTAACGCCCGTTGCTTTTTGGATGGCGATTTCCGGCTCACACTCACTGGAATAACTTTTGTACCCACTCTAATTGGGAAGTTAATTGACTAGTTTCTTTGACGATGAGAAAAATGCCTAGTCCTAAAAGTAGCACTAAACCAGTTTGCATCACACCTTCTTGAATCCGGTTAGGTAATGGCTTACCACGTACACCTTCAATCAGCAAAAATGCCAGTTGTCCGCCATCTAAAGCTGGTAAAGGCAAAATGTTGATAATTGCCAAGTTAATGCTGATTAAAGCGGCAAAGAAGAACAAACCACCTGTGTCATTTTGGGCAATGTTGGAACCAATCTGCACAATTTTAATCGGTCCAGCTACCTGACTCGCAGTTTCGCCGAAGTTAGTGATTAATTTCCCAAAGCCTTGAAATGTCAAGGTGACAAGGCGCTGAAATTCGTTACCACCAATGTTCAACGCTTTCCCCAGATTCTTAACGGGACGGCGGACAACTTCACCATTGGGAGCCAGTCCGATGCCTATACTACCTCCGGCTGGCTTTTGGTCAGGAACTACATTCACCGTCAGCCTTTGGTCGCCACGGGCAATTTCTAGTTGCACAGACTGACCAGGGCTATTTTTAATGATGTCTCTGAAAGCTTCAATTTCTTGCAGCGCTGCGCCAAATTCTCTTTGATCAGCTGATAAAATTACATCTCCTGGTTTAATTCCGGCTGCGGTGGCTACAGAACTGACTTCTGGCGCTAGTTGTTGAATTAAAACGCCTGGTGCGCTAGCTTCACCTATACCGATGAGACTCACCTGAGTTACCAAGAGGAAATAGGCAAATATTAAGTTTGCGATCACTCCGGCGCTGATCACGATCGCTCGGTCGAAAATTGGCCGGTTACGCAGCAAATTCGGGTCATTGGGTGGAATTTCGCTATCTGGGTCATCATCGGGAAAGCCCACAAATCCCCCCAAAGGAAAGGCGCGGATAGCATATTCGGTTTGTGGTCCTTGGTATTTCCAAAGAACTGGGCCGAATCCTAAAGAAAAGCGGTTAACGAGAATACCTTGAGAACGAGCTGCGGTAAAGTGTCCTAACTCGTGTACCAAGATCAGAACAGCCAAGACTGCGATCGCTGCTAAAACTGACATAGAGTAAATTAGTCAAAAAATTCGGATATTATTCTTATTGTAATAGTTAAGGAATGGCTAAGGAGTCTTAACCCATCCTGGGGGGTCAGCTAATGGCTGGGTTTAGTTAAGCGATCGCTACGACGAGCTACGCCTAAGCACTACAACAAATTCGTAAATTCAGCTTTTATTAACTGGCGATCGCACAAAATCAAAACAAAGCAATCCAACCCCTATATTTTCAGCCTAAATAAACGAGAAAAAACCTACCTGCTGAAAATATTACTCATAATGAGTCCACATCCGCAAAATTTTCACTATATTCTCGGACTCAACCACCTCATACACGAGACGATGCTGAATATTGATTCTTCGGGAGTATGCACCTTCTAAATCTCCCACTAACTTTTCATAGGGTGGCGGATTCTGAAACGGATTAGTTTGAATGATATCGAGTAAGGTTTGCGCCTTATCTCTTAAATTACTAGCAGCGAGCTTTTTGGCATCTTTCTGTGCTTGTTTGGTGTAAACCAAATCCCAACTCACCACTCTAACTCCCGATCACACTCCTCAATCGGCGTTGCTAGTCCTTCTCTAATCGATTCCCTCATCCCTGGTACTGAGAGAAGATATAAAGTTTCCTGTACAGATGTCCAGTCAGCTTCAGACAATAACACTGCATTGCTACTTTGTCCTGCAATCACAATGGGCTGATGGGATTGATTTACGGAATCAATTAAATTCTGTAACTGCTGTTGAGCTTCATTGATGGGAATCATAAACCTCCATCTGTCTAAATCTGCTTTTTCCAATTTCAGAATTTTCAAATTCTCTACAAAGTTCTATTGCTTCTTGGATACGTTCCATTAGCTCATCTAGGGATTTTGCTTGTATGTGACTGCCTTTTAGATTGGGGACTGAAGCCACGAAGTAACCATCTGACTCTCTCTCTATCAGGACACTGAATTCTTTGACCATATTTTAATTAGAGCTAGATCATCATTGAACTTATTGTATTGAATTCAATGGGTCTGTACAGAATTACAAGTATAAGAATAATAATTATACACTACTTAGTGATTTGACTTTAGCGATCGCACTTTCAACATCTGGTAGTTTTTGACCGTATTTTTCGGCTGTTTGTAACCATAAGTTTCTCACAATTATCAATTCTTTTAACGTTTCTTCTAAAGTTTCCCCTTGTGCTAAACATCCGCGTAAAGCTGGAATTTCAGCCACAAAACCACCTTTATCACAAGGGTAAACGACTATGGGATAGTTCATCATTATTCTCCTTCTATTAGCTCTATCACTCGTTTAACATAAACGGACTTGATCCGATTATTATGAACTGGAATTACGAAAATTGTTTCATCTTTTTTGAAGATATGATGACTCCCTGTAATTCTATCTAGTGCAAATCCCTCTAACTCTAAAAGTTTACGAATTTCACTAAATGTTACATTATTGGGGCTATTTTTTAATATTTCAAGTAATTTATCTTTTTTGACCATTCCGTATAACCACTCTTAACGAAGTGATTATACAGAATTTTTCACTATAATATCTTTTCCTATGTAACTTCTCTCAGTTACAAAACTGCCCTTCCTAAGAAAGGCTGCAACACCTCTGGTACTTTAATTGTCCCATCAGGCTGCTGATAATTTTCCAAAATCGCTGCCATAGTTCTTCCCACAGCTAAACCGGAACCATTCAAAGTATGGACAAACTGCGTCCCCTTCTTACCAGCTTCCTTAAAGCGAATATCAGCCCTTCGTGCTTGGAAATCTACACAATTAGAACAACTAGAAATCTCTCGATACTTCCCAGAAGAAGGCAACCATACTTCTAAATCATACGTTTTAGTAGCTCCAAAACCTAAATCAGCAGTACATAAATTAATTACCCGATAAGGTAATTTCAAAGCTTGTAAAATCGCTTCGGCATTTACTACCAATTTTTCTAATTCATCAAAAGAAGAACTGGGATGAACAACTTTTACTAACTCAACTTTATTGAATTGATGCAGACGAATTAAACCCCGCATATCTCGCCCATAACTTCCCGCTTCTCGACGAAAACAGGGAGTATAAGCACAGTGATAAATTGGTAATTCTTCCGCAGCTATAATTTCTCCCCGGTAAAGGTTGGTAACGGGAACTTCTGCTGTGGGTATCAACCACAATTCATCATCAGCACATTTAAAACTTTCTTCCGCAAATTTCGGTAACTGACCGGTTCCGGTTAAAGAATCAGTATTCACTAACAAAGGCGGACTAACTTCTACATAGCCAGCTTCTGTTTGCGTCTTCAGCATAAACTGAATTAATGCTCTTTCTAAAGCTGCACCCGCACCAACGAGAGTCACAAATCGACTTTGGGCAACTTTCACAGCCCGCTCAAAGTTGAGAATACCCATTTTTTCGCCGATTTCCCAATGGGGAATAATCTTCGGGTTTTGAGGTAGATATTCATCACCCCAGCGCCGCACCTCTTGATTATCATCTTCACTTGTGCCTAGAGGTGTGAACTCACTGGGTAAATTGGGGAGTGCTAGCAGCAGTTGCTCAATTTCTGCTTTGATGATTTTTTCTTGGGGTTCCAGTTCACTTAATTGAGCTTTAACAGAGTTACCTTCGTCCCGCAGGTCTTGAATTTCTGGAGATTGAGGATTAACACCAGATTTAATCTTCTGTCCGACAATTTTACCAATTTCGTTACTGCGAGCCTGAAGTTTACTGCGTGTCCCCTCCAGTTCCCGTTGTTGCTTGTCTAACTGTAAAATTGGTTCGATGTCGTATTTACCACTACGACTGTTCAAGCGTTCTTGGACTAATTGGGGATTTTCCCGTATTTGCTTAATATCCAGCACAGATTTTTCTTTTGTTTTTTGCCTAGGGTCTTTTACCAAAACATCAGCATATACTGATTTTGGCTTGCTATTACAGGTATTGGTAATACAAAAATTATGCTCTGCAAATCTTGCTAAAGCTAGAAAATTTAATATTAACAGGACTTATGCACAGGTAAGCTGAAAATTTATGGCTAAAGCGTTCAATTATTATGCAGTAGGGATAAGCTCCCTATTTCTGTTTCCCTTTTAACCCTTAGTTTCTAACTCGTGAGATGCTTTGATCTGATGTTCTACAAAATTCTGCTCTCGTAAGATTTTATAGAGATTGATATTGTGTTCTAGTAAACAAGCGTGTCCACTGTCAGGTAATACAGCTATCTTGGCGTTAGGTAAAATATTTAGCAAACGTCTGGCTTCATTTACTGAGGGCAAAAGGCGATCGCTTGCACCGACAATGAGCAAAACTGCTTGAGTGAGTTGGCGTAACTGCGCTTCAGTCACACTAAATTCCTTCAGTAGCGACAATCGCCAGTTAACTGTGGCTGGGGGTACAGAACGCATGGTTTTTAGCAGTTCATGGCGCACGTTACGGGGAATACGTGGCAAGGATGCTAAAAAGGGTAATAACCCTAGTGCGCCCAGATCATACAAATATTCGGGAACAAAGTAAGTAAATTGGGATGTCCAAATTAACCAAGGGCGCAGCTGAAAGGCTGATGCTGGGTTAATCAAAATTATCCGCTTAAATAACTGTGGTGATTGGGTTGCTACTTTCATCGCCAAACAACCCCCAAAGGACTCGCCACACAGGTAAACTGGTCTTTGAGAGCTTTTTTCTAATTCGGCATGAATTAAGTCTAAGACGTTGTTGCTTAACTCATCCCAGGTGGTGAGGTCTTGTCTGGGAATCGCCAAACACCGGACATCGAAGCTAATTTCTAAGCCAGCAGTTTGCGATCGCAATAATTCACCAGTTCCATCCAATCCTGGTAAATACACAAACAACGGATACTCTAGTTGGACTCGGTTAGGAGTCAGGAAACACGGCTTTAATTCAACTTTTGGCATTGTAAAATATAAATTCAACTTTTTGGTTTTATGATGAAATAATATCGTGTGTAGTAAAAGCTACATTGAATATAACTTAAATAGTTAAAATTAACTCAATTTAGAAAAAAATATTATTACTTGATCAGCTTGTCACTGCTAGACGAATTAATTTTAAAATACTAATTAAAAACTCTTTGTGATGCTTACTAAAAACATCCTCTAAAAACGTAACAGCATCACATATATTATTTGTGAGATTATCCCACCCTCTAATCACAACCTTGAACTAGTAAACTAGCAATTTCATCATAACAATGATCAGTTAGTTCAGTTACAACATTTTTCGCTTGTTTGCCGTGATATTTTTTTTGATGTTGTGGTGTAATCCAAAAAGGGCGACCTATTAACACAGCAACCCGACTATATATAACCAAGGGATGTAACCCAGGGTGATTAAATAAAGGTTCCGAAGGGTCAAATAAACTTAACAATCGCAGAGGAAAACCATGAGTATTGATTTCTTGTAGAGAAGCGATCGCAATTGGTAAAATTGCCAAATCCTCTACATTAGACCGCAATGCTAAATGAGCAAATCCTCTGTGAAATTCACCAACTTCATTCGGACGCGTAGGTGTCACCATTGGCCGAGTTCCTTCAGGAAAAACACCCACCATCTGCTTTGACTGCAAAATTATCTTTGACTGTTCAAAAAAGCTTCGCTGGCGGTTTTGCTTCTCCTCCAAGGGAAAGCATCCCAATTGTCCCGTGACAATCTCCCGCATTAGTGGTACTTTTCCCATATAGTGATGACAAGCAAAGCGAATAGGTCTGGATAGCGCCGACATTAAAATCAGTGCATCCATAAAGCTACGGTGATTGCTGACTACCAAAACCCTAGCATCCCTGGGAATGCGATCTTCGTGATACCGAAAAATTTGCGTTGATAACGCCGTGAGTAAATAGCGAGAAATATCGAGAGGACTATTTGGACTCATACCTAGTTAATATATAGGACTATTATTTGATCTTTGTTGGCGTAGCCTGCCCTTTGCGCTTACAGACAAGTAGGGTGTGTTAGCGAGGAGAGTACGGCACCAAAGCCTTAATAATGGTGCGTTACGGATTTCATCCTAACGCACCCTAGTGGCGTGGCAAGCTTAAAGTAGTGCATTAAGAAAAAGCAGAAAACATTGATTTATCTCAATTTTCTCAAAAATCTATTGCAACATTTTAGCCTTGCCACGCCACTACAATACGCTGTAATTTTTTCATAAATCAAACCGGATTCCTATATTTATATTTGTTTCCAAAATATCGCTGATGATCTTGACTTAATTTTTACATTTCCGTATTGATACTAAAGTAGTCTGAAGGGAGAAAAATTTTATCCATAAAGGTCGCTACCTTTTCGGAATTTAGACTTATGTATTCACAGTCACAATTAATATGATAGTAATCATTAGAAATCGTTATGATTAGATCAATTATGTATAGTGAGTAGAGACTACATGGATTTATACACATCAATAAAAAATTATGGTCCTCAGAAATTTGCTAATATTAATTTATGGTTTGTCAAACAAGTAGTAATATTATATGATTACGTGGATTTACCAGTAAAACTAAGATAGAAACCGTTTTAAGAATTTATTTTTTTATTTTGTATGGATTTAGTCGATAAAACCGAAAAAAGATTTGCATTGACAACACCCCTGTATTACGTAAATGATGTTCCTCACGTTGGCAGTGCTTATACAACAATAGCAGCAGACGTAGTGGCTCGGTTTCACAGGCTCTCAGGGCATCAGGTATTACTAATTACAGGTACAGATGAACACGGACAAAAAATTCAGCGTTCAGCAGAAAGTTTAGGGAAACCGCCACAAGAATTTTGTGATCAAATAGTGCCTAGCTTTATCAAGTTATGGCAGTTATTAAACATTCAATATGATCGCTTTAGTCGGACTACCGCCAATCGTCATGAAGCGATCGTCAAAGAGTTCTTCTTACGAGTCTGGGACAAAGGCGACATCTACCAAGGCAAACAGAAAGGGTGGTACTGCGTATCCTGTGAGGAATTTAAGGAAGAACGGGATCTATTAGAAGAAAAGCGCTGCCCTATTCATACTAACAAGGAAGTGGAGTGGCGGGACGAGCAGAATTATTTTTTCCGTCTATCTAATTATCAAGCCCAACTTGAAGAATTTTATCAATCTCGACCAGATTTTATTCAACCAGAAAGCCGGCGGAATGAAGTTTTGAGCTTTGTCAGCCAAGGTTTACAGGACTTTTCGATTTCGCGGGTAAATTTGGAGTGGGGTTTTCGGGTACCAGTTGATCCCCAGCATACCCTTTATGTCTGGTTTGACGCTTTGCTAGCTTATGTCACCGCATTACTAGAACCAGATGCAGAACCAACTTTAGCCAACGCCTTAGAAACTTGGTGGCCAATTAACCTGCATCTAATTGGTAAAGATATCCTGCGATTTCATGCAGTTTATTGGCCGGCCATGCTGATGTCGGCTGGTTTACCGCTACCAAATCAAGTATTTGGACATGGCTTTTTGACTAAAGATGGTCAAAAAATGGGTAAGTCTCTGGGTAATACCCTCGATCCCATCGGGCTAGTTGAAAGTTATGGTAGTGATGCAGTTCGTTATTACTTCCTTAAGGAAATCGAATTTGGCAAAGATGGCGATTTTAATGAAGTTAGATTCATTAATGTTTTGAATGCAGATTTGGCGAATGACTTAGGTAATTTGCTCAATCGCACCTTAAACATGGTGAAGAAATACTGTAGTGATGATGGACTAGCAATTGGAAATGAAGCCATTAATGACGATAATCCTTTGAAAGCGATGGGTTTACGTCTAGGGATACAGGTAGAACAAGCATATCAATCGTTAGCTTTCAACCAAGCCTGCGAAGCTACCCTTTTGTTGGTACGAACCTGCAATAAGTTTATTGATGAACAAGCCCCTTGGTCATTATATAAACAAGGAAAGCAGCAGGAAGTGGAAACAGTCCTGTACGCAGTTCTAGAATCTGTTAGACTAGCAGCTTATCTTCTGTCCCCAGTAATTCCGAATATCAGTAACGCTATTTATCAGCAACTGGGCTTTGGAATTGACTTTAATGATCAAATAAAAACTTCTATGCTTGCTCCTTTTGCTATCCATGCACAATGGGGGGTACTAAGCAGTAAACAATCGTTGGGTAAACCACAACCCGTCTTTAAACGCATAGAAATTTCCAAAAACGATTAGTCTTTTTAATTTTTCATCATTTTTCGATTCTGTTCAATTTCTTAATTTTCTCAAAAAACTGATCGGGGCTGAACTTATTAGCTCCGAAACCTTATCATAAGCTGTTCTAGCATAAAATCTCAACAAAACCGTATCAAATATAACAAGCATAATAATGAGGTATGACAACAATGTTGAATAATCTGGAAAGTGACTCAATCTTTACACCGGAACAAGTGTTAGAGAATCGAGGTCGTGTAGCTATATTCATTGATGGTTCCAACCTGTTTTATGCTGCATTACAACTGGGAATCGAAATTGACTACACGAAGCTACTATGCCGATTAACTGGCGGTTCTAGACTGTTGCGTTCTTTCTTTTATACTGGTGTAGACCGCACCAATGAAAAGCAACAAGGGTTTCTGTTGTGGATGCGTCGTAATGGCTACCGAGTCATTGCTAAGGATTTAGTACAGTTACCTGATGGCTCAAAGAAAGCCAACCTGGATGTAGAAATTGCCGTAGATATGATGGCTTTGGTAGATTCTTATGATACCGCAGTTTTAGTCAGTGGTGATGGGGATTTGGCTTATGCTGTCAATTCAGTCAGCTATCGTGGTGTGCGCGTAGAGGTTGTTAGTTTGCGCTCTATGACCAGTGATAGTTTAATCAATGTGAGCGATCGCTATATTGATTTAGAAGCCATCAAAGAAGATATCCAAAAAAACCCCCGTCAAAGCTATCCATATAGACCTCTATCCAGCATGGGTTTTCTGGAAGATATGAGAGAGGCTGATCAACAGTTAGAAATCCAAGATTAATGAATTATCACAAAGGCAGGCAGAAAAAGAAAGTAACTTGTCGTGAAAAAGGGCAAAATCAACAAAATTTACCCCGATTATTTTCATCACTATTTCTCAATTCTTCACCACTGAAAGCAAATTGGTTTTACCTGCCTTTTACTTTTTTATTGGTATTTGGATTAGTTGCTTGTGGGGGTAAATCCCCCACTACTTCACAATCAAATAATGCTGATTCATCTCCCAAAGAAAGCAATTTAACCTTTTTTGATGTCACTTTAGAACAAGCGGACGAAGTAGGAAGACCTGTTTGGAAAGTGAGATCTAAGAAAGCGATATATACTAAAGAAAAACAAATTGGTCAGGCGGAAAATCCCGTTGGGGAACTATACCAAGATGGCAAACCTATTTACCAAATACAAGCAGACAAAGCAGATATTGAACAGGATGGTCAGAAGCTATTTCTCAAGGGAAAGATTCTGGCTACAGACCCTGTAAATGGCATTGTATTGCAAGGTAATGAATTAGAATGGCTGCCTAAAGAAGATTTATTAATTGTTCGTAACCAATTAAAGGGGACTCATAAACAATTACAAGCAGTAGCGCAAGAAGCACGAGTCAAAACCCGGGAACAGCGCATAGAATTTTCTGGTGGCGTAATCGCTAATTCCGTTGATCCCCAGATGCAAATGCGAAGTGAGAATTTAACTTGGCGAATTAAAGAAGAAACATTAAATAGCGATCGCCGCATACAAATCGACCGTTACAAAAATAATAAAATTACTGACCGTGGCCAAGGAGATACAGCCCAAGTCAACTTAAAAACTAAAGTTGCTACGATCAAAAAAAATGCCCAGCTAGAATTAGTAAACCCACCCACGCAAATAGTTAGTAACTCCATGACCTGGGATATGAACGCAGAAACTGTGAAGACAAATTCTCCGATCACCGTTGTTCACCGTGCCGACAATGTGACTGTAACCGCCAATCAAGGCGAAATGAAAATACAGCAAAAAATTGTGAATTTAGCAGGTAATGTCAACGCCATAGGTCAACGTCGTCAGTCCCTCAAATCTAATCAATTAAGTTGGTATTTAGACAAGAAATTATTAGAAGCCCAGGGAAATGTTATTTATCGTCAAGTTGACCCACCAATAAATTTTACAGGTGAAACAGCCGTTGGTAATCTGCAAACAGAAGACATTATAGTTAAAAGCGGTAAATCTGGTGGGAGAGTAGTCACGGAAATTATTCCTAAAGATGCAGGGATTAGTAATTAGGAACTGGGGACTGCCTTCCATCGATCTCTTATTGCTAGATGATGCTAGAGGGAACGGGAAGCCGCTCAAGCGACATCTGTGGTTGATAATTTTTTTGTATCTATCCAATGGAAAAACGCTGAATTAGGAATTATTCTTCGCGAGTAACAAAATATCGTTACGACTAGCCGCACCCAATTCCGGTGAAAAATATTTAGGAGAGTGGGGAGTAATGGTAGAGGGAATATGAGGAGCTACCTCTAACTGTTTGACAAGAGATTGTAACAGCTGATCTTGATTAGTGCGGAAAGCTGAGACTTGTGGTCCACGGTTAATGATAGCAAACCACACCAAACCGCGATCGCGTGTAGGGATAACTCCAGCTAAAGCGCTCACATCCCGCAAAGTACCAGTTTTCATCACAGTTGCATAAGGCATTTTTCTAGCTTGCATTGTTCCTCGACGATCAAATCCAAAGGTAGGAAACAAGTCAGCGACATTAATATTATGGGCAATTGCTTCCCGTTGAATCGCCATTAACATCGCACAGGCTGCTCTGGGAGAAATCCGATTGTCTACGCCTAGTCCTGAACCATTAATTAATTGAATTTCTGCTTCTGGTACTCCAGCCAATTTGGCAGCTTTTGATTGCACGACAGCTGCTCCTCCCACAGATTCCGCCAGCATCTCTGCCATTGAGTTGTTACTAAAAACGTTCATTTCCTTGATCAGTTGGTGCAAAGGTAAAGAACGGCGACGCACCAGTAGGGTTTGTTGGGGGTTTGCTTGGGTTGCTAATTTCACACTACCCGCAATCACAACTTGAGGCTTGGCTGTCCCTTTTGGCATGATTGAATATGTGTATTTTCCCGGACGAGTCCAAGTGGTGTGATTCAGTGCTTGTTTGAGCATCTGCCCAGCTAATATGGGATTTGGTTCAAAATTCATGGCGAAATGGCCGCTGATTAGCAAATTCCCCTTTACTTGCTTGATACCCATTTTATTCAGAGTATTACCCAAGGCGATCGCTTCTTCCCAAACAAACAAAGGATCACCACCCCCGGTAATCACCAAATCACCCTGTAATACCCCGTTAACTATAGGACCTGTAGCGCTGACCAAAGTTTCAAATTGGTGGTCTGTCCCCCAAGTTTTCAAAGCCACAAGTGAAGTAGCAATCTTCGTTAAAGAAGCAGCAGGTAGAGGAGTTGTACCTTGATGATTTGCCATCAACATTGGCCCCGACTGCATCCAAATACCTTGACTCTCGGCTAAATTTTTCGCCACCAGCTTCGAGGAAATCATTTTTTGCAAATATTGCTGGACTGTAGTGGAACCTGCTGGATTTGGATCAGGAGCTAGAACCAAGCCAGGGCTACTTTGCCAAGCTAATGCCTGCAAGGCTTCTGTAGGCTTAATTTGTACCCCAGCCATTTCTAGCCACACAGAAACTAAACCTGAACCCAATAATTCCAGCATATTTTATTCCTCTAAGTTGTTTCCTGTGCTAATATACAGGCTTTTTAATGCTGATCAGCATTGATCAACCATAACGGGTGTTTTTCCCATCTGGTATTGAGGTGGATGATAGGGGAGCATTTGCGTGTTTTTAGACCTGAGAGTGTCAATCAAGGATAATTTATAGACTTACCAGCACCACCAAAAAAGCATAGGGTGGAAACCCCACCCCTAGTAAGTAGGTAAGCAGCGAAAAAACCAAACTACATTACGAAAGGTAAACACGCCGGAAATCCTTACCAATGACAAAGGATAAATGACGACCCCCACCAGTTAGTTACTTTCTTTCTGGATGTGCCTTTTCTTCAACAAAAGGAGTACCCATCTGGTTAATTACCCCAATCATTTGATACAGACGACCCAAATCACGTTGGTTAAAGTATAAAACGAGGCGGGGTAGTTCCATAGTCTCATCTTGGTTTTCTTGAGGCAAAGCCAGACTTTTGGTAATTTTTCCTTTCACCAGAATGTCGCTAAAGTTAGCATTTAACTTGTCTACCGCAGCATCTGATAAATCTGCTGACAGACGAATTACTAACTGCTCACCTACGTAGCGGCTAGAGTGATAAACTCGATAAAAATCAGTAATCGCATTACAAGCCACTTGGAGGTTGTCTGTGACTGTGTAAAGGCTGGGGTCTTCAGGACTCACAAGAGCTTTTTGTACCAGTTGCTGATTAATATATTCGCTCCAAGACCGCCAGTAATCGCCACCTGGATGATCAATTAAAACTACAGGAACAGGGCCAAATTTACCAGTTTGGCTTAAGGTCATACATTCAAAAGCTTCATCTTGAGTGCCAAAACCTCCCGGAAATAAGGCCACAGCATCACTTTCTTTGAGGAGAAAGAGTTTGCGAGTGAAGAAATACTTAAAATGAATTAGCTTCGGATCACCCTCAATAAATGGGTTCGCTTGCTGCTCAAAGGGTAACTGAATATTTAAGCCAAAGGAATTATCTCGCCCAGCGCCTTCGTGTCCCGCTTGCATAATACCGCCGCCCCCGCCTGTCATGACCATGAATCCTAACTGACAAACCGCGCGGGCAAATTCAAGGGCCATCTGATACTCTGGTGTTTCTGGCGATAGACGAGCCGAACCAAAAATAGTTACTTTGCGGACGTGTCGGTAATCATAAAATAGCTGGAAACCTCGTTCCATATCTGCTAAAGCAGACGACAAGATTTTCCAATCAAGACGTTCAATTTCACTATCAGCTAGACGTACTATAGTAGCCAGTGCCTGCTGAATCAGTTGCCGATTTTTTAATGTTGGTAAACGATCAAATAGTTCAGCGATATCCGCCTGGAGAGTTTCTAATGTGTCAAACAACGCAGATGAGGTCATGAGAACTGTCGCCACAATGGCATTACATTTTACCTGATTTTGGAATCGAGTTGACAACTGCTTCACGCAGTCATGATTTAAAGATTGTTAACGATTTATCCACAGGAAAAAGCACCTTTGGTTCAAAATTAACCAAGGGACTAGTCAATAATTTAATAGATTAATAGACATATATCAATCGGATTCCACTCCTAAATTTACTGGGGCGGTGAGGAAAACGCTTAACAGAAAAGATGACAGGGATATTTACTGAGTCTTGTAAGTGCATAGCCCAGGCTACGCCAACAAAAATCAAAGAGGATCTTTATAGCTTACTCAATCGTTACACAAACGCCATATTGCTCCAGAAGCAATACCACATTTCTAGGAACAATGTATGACTTTAGCACTGGTAATGTGAAAGTTTTCACCACAAAAAAAAGTTGTTTTGAGACGCGAGTTTTCGCGTCTCGCAAACTTATTAACAAAGATTTACCTAAATCTAAAGTAAATGGCAGACTCAAAAGGATTGTGCTACCAATTTAGTTTCAAAGATATTTTTCCAAAGTCTGGGCTAATGTAGACTTAGGCACTGCACCGACTACCATATCAACTTTAGCCCCATCTTTAAAAATCATTAACGTGGGGATGCTGCGAATACCGTACTGACTAGCAACCTGAGGATTCTCATCAGTATTGACTTTCACAACTTTTATTTGACCTTCATACTGACCGGCTATTTCCTCTACAACAGGAGCTACCATGCGGCAAGGACCGCACCAGGGGGCCCAGAAGTCAACTAAAACTGGTACATCGCTATCGAGTACTTCTTGCTTAAAACTAGAATCTGTAACTTGTTCGGCTGCTGTCATGCCTAAAAACCTTTGCCAATTATATTTCTGAGTTTGGTGAAAATTCTACCATAGCAAAAACAGCCGCTTAGAAGTCAAAAATGTATATTTGCAACGAAGTTAAAGAAATTATGCACAAACATAAGGAACCGCCCAGACAATAGTCCGGGCGGAGTGTGGTGTGAGGAGTGAACGGAAACATGCGTCTCCGCTATCTCTATTGTAGGCGAGATATCGGATTTTTCCAGAGATTGTTTAAGAGTCTGGAAAAAATTTTTAACAAGAATTTGAGTTTGGGAGTGGGGAAGAGTAAAAAATTTATTTCTTATTAGTGATTCCCTCCTCTCTATTCCCCATTTTCTTTATTTACCCATGCCCAATTGTTGGGCTTTTTGGTATACTTTACCTTCAGTTAGTAGGGAAGGAGCAATTACTACTTCAACTTGCTGCATTTCTTTGAGGTTTTTGGCTCCTAATGTCCCCATGCTAGTTTTTAAGGCTCCCACAAGGTTATGAGTGCCATCATCGAGTCCGGCGGGACCGATGAGTATTTGCTCTAGACTACCAGTTGTACCAACGCTAATGCGGGTCCCACGGGGCAGTACTGGGCTAGGAGTTGCCATTCCCCAATGATAACCTCTGCCTGGAGCTTCGGCGGCTCTGGCAAAGGGAGAACCAATCATCACTCCATCTGCACCACAGGCGATGCATTTACAAATGTCGCCACCTGTGATTAAACCACCATCGGCAATGATGGGAATATAGTTACCAGTTTCCTGATAATAGTCATCTCTGGCGGCGGCACAATCTGCGATCGCAGTTGCTTGTGGTATACCCACACCCAAAACGCCACGAGAGGTACAAGCCGCACCAGGTCCAATTCCCACTAATACCGCAGCCGCCCCAGCTTTCAACAAATTCAAGGTAACTTCATAGGTCACGCAGTTCCCCAACGCCACGGGGATGGGCATAGAACGGCAAAACTCCGCCAAATCCAGGGGAACTATCGAATCTGGCGATAAATGTGCCGTAGAGACTACTGTAGCCTGGACAAAAAATAAATCTGCCCCAGCTTTTGCCACTACCTGACCATATTTACTGGCTGCGGCTGGGGTAGCACTCACCGCCGCAATACCACCTTGTTGTTTAATTTCCTGAATACGTTTTTCAATTAATTCCGGCTTTATGGGTTCGGCATAGAGTTCTTGCATTAAGGAAACAAATTCAGTTTTCCCTACGGAGGCAATTCGATCTAAAATTGGCTCTGGGTCAGCATAGCGAGTTTGGATACCTTCTAAGTTGATGACTCCTAATGCTCCTAACTGTGACAGTTTTACAGCCATCTTGACATCAACTACGCCATCCATTGCACTGGCAATGATCGGGATTTCTCGCTCAATATTGCCAATAGTCCACTTCGTATCTGCCAGACTCGGATCGAGTGTTGTGCTACCAGGGACTAGAGCAATTTCATCAATTCCATAAGCTCTACGAGCTTTTTTTCCCCGCCCAAGTTGAATTTCCACGCTTTAACTTTTCTCAAATCTGTTTAAGCTAGGGTATCAAATTGTGAGGGGATTTGGAGCGTTTTTTTTGGACAGCAATAACTAATTTTTAGAGGATAAGAGTCTGGAGAAAATTGTTAACTTGCATGATGAGGACGGGCAAGATGCCCATCCCACAAGATATTCAGTCAATCTGATGGGTGCAAAATAGATGTGTTTTAGCTTAACTGTTGACTAAGCTAACCTATTTCTTGGTTATTTTGGCTGGGGGTTGGTGTTGGGTTATGAACGAAGGAAAGATGGCTGTCTGTGTCAGTTATGACTGGGTTATTACTACGGACTAATTGGCTAATTTGACCGATTAATTGGCCTAATTTACCTTCATCAAGTAGGGTGTTGATTAAGGAAAGCCCACTGGTAGATAGCATTAATTTATTGATATCCTGAGCGCCATTACTGCCGTTGGCACCAGGGAATGAGTAAATCCGAGTATCTCCTAAAACTCCGGGTTGTGGGGCTAGGGCTGTGAGAATTTCTGGGAGTTTAGCGCCTAATTCTGGCCAAATTGTCGTGAGCATTTGGGCGGTTAAATTGGCGCTACTAATCGTATTTTCGGCGGCTATTTTTACTTTTAAAGCTTCTGCTTCTGCTAAAACTTTGTCGCGGTTAGCTGCTGCGAGGGTACGAATAGCCTCTGCTTCTAATTGTGCGGCTTCTTGGGCAATTTCTGCTTGACGGCGACGGCGGAAGGCATCGATTTCGACGACGTTGCGATCGCTTATACTGCGTTCTTGGGCTTCTCTTTCGGCTGCAATTGTGGATAAACGCTTGTTGCGTTCGGCTTTTTCGATTTCACCTGCTGTCTGAACTGATGCTTCGGCTGTGGCTTGTTGTGCTTGGGCGAGAAAGTTTTCACGTTTTTTCGCAGAAATAGCAATTTCTAAATCTTCTTGAGCAATTCTTGCGAGTTTTTCCGACTCGACTATTTCTACTTGGGCTTTCAGCCTGCCGGCTTCTACTTTCTGTTTACGGGAAATTTCCGCAATTTCTGCTTCCTGTTTTTGCAGCGATTGTGACACCTTTAAATGTTTATTGCGTTCTTCTAGGGCAATGTCAGCATCAATTTGGCTTTGTTGCAAAGATAATTTTTTGCGAATTTCTTCTTCTTCCACTGATTTTTCTTGCAATATTCTGCTGCGTTGAATCGCTGCGGCTTCTTTATCTTTTGCTTCTTGGATTTCCCGTTCTCGCTGTGCCTTAAGTGCCTCTACTTGAAACTTTTGATCTAATTTAGCACTTTCTTGTTCTTGGACAATTTGTAGCGATCGCCTTTGGGCATCTAGTTCTTTTTGCTCAAGTGCTACTTGAGTTGTTAATTCAACTTCCCGTTTTTGTTGAATCGAACGTTGAATAATTTCGGTTCGTAGGCGCACACCTTGGGCATCAAAGAAACTATCAGGATCGTATGTAACACTTTCTAAAATTTCCGAAATGGCAATATTATTCAGAGTTAACCCGACTTTTTTCAAGTCTGGCCCGACTAAGTTCAAGACTTCTTGAGCAAAACCCAATTTATCTGAATCAATTTCAGCGATTTCTTTGGTTTTAGCTGCGGCTCTAATGGCATCATCAGCCCGTTTTTCTAAGGCATTTTTAATGTCATCAGAACTGATTATGGCACCATTTTGGGATAATCTCGCTGCTGCTTTCAAAACATCTTCTTCTGAGGCATTTATACACACATAAAATGTGACTCTAATATCTGCTCTCAGATAATCTTTAGTCCGCACAGCCATTTTTCCGGTGCGTTCTACATCAATAGAAATTTCTCTCAGAGGCACACGGGTGAGTTGATGAAATCCCGGTAAAACAATACAACCACCATAAAGAATCACCGATTTATTTTTCGTAAACAAACCCCCAGTCCTGACGAAAGCCTCGTTATTGGGTGTGACTACATAAATTCTTGTATAAGCATATAAGCTTAATAAAAGTAATAAAATTAAAGCAGCAACAACTCCTGGTAATAGCAATCCATTATTGATTTGAGCAATAGTTGGGGGAACTGTAACTGGTGAGATAGTTTGAGCGAGTATTGTGTTCTGCTGCTGTTTTGGTTGTAACTGAATTGTGGAAATTTCTGAGACAGGAACAGTTGGTAAAGACTGGATAAAAGTTAACCAAAATAACATGATTTTGCCCCCTAATTATTTAAATTTGATTTTTCTGGCTGGAGTTAGCTAACCAAAGTTGTTCATCTGTAGTATCTTTGGCAATTACAAGATAATTTTGCGCTTTATTTTCAATGACAATCACTTGCTCACCACGTTGAGGTGCAATAGTTGCCCATTCTGGTAAAGCGGCACTAATTGTCAGAAAGTTATTTTTTATATCAAGGATATCTACTTGTCCAATTTTTCCTTCACTTTCACTAGGAATATACAAAGAAGTAACAGTACCCACACAGCCAATCAAGCGATCGCTACTCGCATCTTCACCAAAATCTGCAAAAATCTTGCCAATGATTTCTGCGATAAATCTTCCTACTAATAAGCTGAAAATTAACGAAATTAATAAAATAGCACCTCTAATAAAGGCACTGAAATCGCCATTAATTATCCCACTAGCTAAAGTATTTAATATCAGTCCAAAAACGCCCCAAAAACTCAAATCTGCTGCTAGTAGCAAGAGGAGTGGAGCCTTACCAATACCTATCCATCCCAGGACTTCGCCAAAGCTGAATTCGCCATCGGTATCAGCATCAAATTCGGCATCTGCATCTGCATCTGCATCTCCTCCACCGGAAATAATCACAAACAAAAACAGCAATACTCCCATTCCCAGGAATATCCAATAAGGCAAGTTGGCCTGGCTAAACAGCATAAAAGTTTGTCAATGCTATGTATTTGGTAGTTCTGCTACACTAAATTTTGATGACAGATTACAGTTTTCCACGCAACATTATACATTCTATATTTCGTAGTTAATTTTTATTTAAATACAAGAAAATATTTATTTATATTTTTACTAAAAAAGTTAAGTTTTTTTTACACATAAAATATCTCTTCTGTAAATAGTTAAAACATTAAATTTGTCTTAAATATAAAGGGCTATCCGAAATTATCACCTATTGTTCATGCTTTGGCAGTCCCAGAGAAGTATAGCCGGGATAGCAATCTAGGAAAATTTCCTCTTTAAGTTTTAACCTTTCACGAGCTAGAATTGTTACAATTCTTTCAGATTAGACATTGAAGCCTTGATCCAATCTGAAACCCTAGAACTACTCGAATGGCATCGCCTTTGCCAGCATCTTTCCACATTTGCGGCAACTAAGCTTGGGGCGATCGCATCACTTCATCTCAACATCCCTGCATCTCTTGCAGTAAGTACGCAGTTGTTAGCACAAACCAAAGAAGTCTATCAACTGGAAACTCGGATGACCACAGGACTATCTTTTGAGGGGATTCAAGATATTGGTGATTCCATAGAACGCGCCGAACTTAGCGGTATTTTAGCAGGGGATGAACTGCTGGCGATCGCTACGACTTTGGCAGGGACAAGGAATTTACGCCGTGTCATTGATAACCAAGAAGATTTGCCTACACTGGCGGATTTAGTCGCGGATTTGCGGACTTATCCCGAACTAGAGCAAGAAATACACCGATGTATTGATGAACGAGGCCAAGTAACCGACCGTGCTAGCCTCAAACTCGGAGAAATTCGCACAGATTTGCGGAAAGTACGCAGTCAAATTACGAAGAAACTGCAAAATATTTTACAAGCTAAATCTGGAGCAGTTCAAGAACAGATCATTACTCAACGGGGCGATCGCTATGTCATCCCGGTGAAATTACCCCAAAAAGATGCCATTCCCGGCATTGTGCATGATACTTCTACCAGTGGCGCGACTCTTTACGTAGAGCCTAATTCTATAGTGCCTTTGGGTAACCAACTGCGGCAGACTATTAGAAGAGAGCAAACAGAAGAAGAAGCGATTCGCCGCACTCTTACACAAAAAGTGGCAGAAGTCAAGTCAGATTTAGAACGGTTGTTAGCAATTGTGACGACTTTGGATTTAGCTACCGCCAGAGCTAGATATAGTTTCTGGTTAGGAGCTAATCCTCCCAGGTTTATCAACCGTGAAGACAATGAAATCATTACCCTGCGGCAATTACGGCATCCTTTGTTAGTGTGGCAACAGCAGCACGAACACGGTGAAGCTGTGGTTCCCGTGGATTTGCTTATCAGTCCTCATCTGCGGGTAGTCACGATTACGGGACCAAATACCGGGGGTAAAACAGTTACTTTAAAAACCTTAGCCTTAGCAGCATTAATGGCGAAGGTAGGTTTATTTGTTCCCGCCCGTGAACCTGTGGAAATACCTTGGTTTGATCAGGTATTAGCTGATATTGGGGATGAACAATCTTTACAGCAAAGTTTGTCTACTTTTTCTGGACATATTCGCCGGATTAGTCGGATTTTGAATGCGTTGGATCAGGGGGAACAGGAAGAAAATGCTTCCTTATCTCCTAGTTCAGCACTGGTATTACTCGATGAAGTCGGGGCGGGAACTGATCCAGTGGAAGGTAGTGCTTTAGCGATCGCCTTGCTGCAATATCTTGCTAATCATGCCCAGCTAACCATTGCCACAACTCACTTTGGTGAATTGAAAGCGCTGAAATATGAAGATGAGCGGTTTGAAAATGCTTCTGTAGAATTTGATGAAAGCACTCTTTCGCCTACCTATCGTTTACTGTGGGGAATTCCTGGACGTTCCAACGCCTTGACAATTGCCCGGCGTTTAGGTTTAAAAGCAGAAGTGGTGACACAGGCCAAAACTCAAGTTGGAGGTGCTACAGACGAAGTTAATCAGGTGATTGCTGGGTTAGAAGCCCAACGCCGCCGCCAAGAAACCAAAGCTGCGGAAGCTCAAAGTTTGTTGCAGCAAGCGGAACGTTTATATAAAGAAGTGTCGGCAAAATCGCAGGCTTTGCAGGAACGGGAAAAAGCTTTGCGGGCTGATCAGGAAGTAGCTGTACAGCAAGCGATCGCTCAAGCTAAAGGTGAAATTGCCCAAGTGATTCGCCGCTTGCAAAAAGGGACACCAAAAGCCCAAGATGCCCAACAAGCAACGGATGCGTTAAATCAAATTTCCCAAAAATATCAGCCAAAGGTAGCACCAAAACCCAAGGTTGGGTTTATGCCGAAAGTAGGCGATCGTGTCCGACTTTCCCAGTTTGGGCAAACAGCAGAAGTTTTAACCGCCCCCGATGCTGATGGTGAATTTAGTGTCCGGTTTGGGATCATGAAAATGAGCGTGAAGCTAGAAGACATCGAATCTTTGGATGGTCAAAAACCTGAACCAGTGGTGAAAACTAAGCCAGCCCCAGCCCCAGTTACCCAACTTGAACAAAGCGCCCCAGCTATTCGCACCTCTCGAAATACAGTGGATTTGCGAGGTAAACGGGTAGCTGATTCCGAAATGATTTTAGACAAAGCAATTTCTGAAGCTACCGGACCCTTATGGATTATTCACGGACATGGAACCGGGAAGTTGCGCCAAGGAGTTCACGCCCTTTTGCACCAACACCCCAGAGTTAGCCACCATGAACCAGCAGAACAGGCAGATGGTGGTAGTGGTGTCACCATTGCCCACGTCAAATAAAGTGGCAATAAATGTAACGGGCGCAGGCTACTAAATTTTTAATATCTAGTTACTAATTGTCTTGAGATGATTAGCAATTAGCAATTAGATATTAACTAAATTCAGTAATGTTTATTTATACATTTCTACTGAAATTCTGGTTTTGCTTAGGAATAACTTTATTGTTTTTGTCAAGTAAATGGGTTGAAAATTTATTTTCATCTAGTAGAGTAAGACAAAGACTATTGCTGTTTATCAAAATGAGCAAAGCTTGCAGCAATTTCTAGCTAATAGCGATGGGAAACCAACCTGAATATTTAAGAGTCTGGTTTCAAAATGGGTAACAGCAACAGCCCCTACAGCCTGATCACCTATGCTAAAAGTTATGCACTCGGCCGCCGATTCAGCCACACCCAATCCCCAGTGGGCGGATTTAATTAAGCTTCCAGCCCCACACACAGTTCATTGGGACAATATCAAAACCCAGTTAGATTTGGTGCTGTTGGCGCTAGAAACTTTAACTGGTATTGGTTCCGAGGCCATGCTGTCTGCGGCGATTAATCTAAATTTAGAGTCAAGAGTGCCAGACCGGGTAGCTTTATGGCGCTTGCGTCAGTCCAATCCCTTACGCAAAGGTCAAGGTGGGCGAAAAAAGCTAGATGTGGAAGAAGCGCGATCGCTTGTTCTCATTACCTGCTACCTCGCCAAACAGCACCAGGAGTTGATTCGCCGTGCTGTTGGTCTTTTAGAAAAAATGGCGGAAAACAAGCAAGAACCTCATCAAGCGGCCTTACTTGGAGATTATATTGATGCTTTCTGCAATACTTACCAAGAACGGATGGAAGAAGACGACCAAATAACCACGGATCTACTCACCCACTTGGCGCTAAAACTGCTTGTAGATTTACTGTTTTACAGTGCGCCTGGTGGTCATCGCCGTCTCTGGCTAGCACTCATAGATAGTTCTGCAAAATTTTAGATAATCGTCTCCCTCCCCGTTTCTGCCATGCCATCATTAAATTCTGTCATTCGACGCTACACACCCCCGACTTGTACTCTGGAAATATGGGCGCAAAGTTCACCTTTATCCCAGTGGATGGGAAAAACTGTGATCAAGCAGCTCACCTTTGAACTACACTTTGATGATCCGCAACTACCAGAAGAAAGTAGAATCAAAATTCGGGGCGATCGCGATCAACTAGAAGTTTTATGCGATGTTGTCACCAACTACATCCAAGAATTTCTCCAACAACCTCCGGATAACTTTTGGCTGAGTCTTTCTGAACCCCAGGATTCGAGTAAAGTATCTCATGATTCTCAGTTCACAGATTTTCAGCCATCTTTACAACCAACCATTAAAAACCTCAAATCTTTTACCTCCCAAAGATCAGAAGGCAAAATTTACATAGAAACAGGCAGTTATTTAACTCACAATCTATTTTTAGGTTCCCTGTGTACGACACCATACGCGAACGCTAACCAAACATCTGCTGCTGTAATTCAACTGAGTTTGTTGCAACTATTCGATTTAGCAACTGCTTTAGACGAATACTCTGCTGATGTTATGGCCTTACCAAATCTCAATCAAAATCATAGAGTTTTGCGATTACCAGCTTGGGCCCCCATTGCCGCAGTCATGGTTTTAAGTGTAGGTTTACTACCAGCGACTTTGCAATTTGCTAACAATAACAAGCAAAATAAACCACAAATAGCCACAATATCAAAACTAGACGCGGCTAAAACTGCCGTCGAACCCTCACCTTCTTTGGAAGTTCCCACATCGCCACCCGCATTGACTCCCCCGGATAATTTAACATCCTCACCACCTTTACCACCTTTAGGCTCGGATGCTCAAATTCCTGCTGTCAGTTTCCCACAACAGCCCCTGAGTTCACCTAATTCTAGTACCTTTACCAACTCTTCTTCAGCTCTACCATCTACACAAGATCCACTGTTTATATTTGAGTCCAAGGTTCCAAAGATGGAAAGCAATGCACGAAGTGCAACCTCTAGAAGAATTCCCGAACAGCAATTTGCTACTCAGCCAATTCCCACAGCCTCAATTCCCCAGAGTGAAAGTGCGCTACCCCAAAGGCGGTCTTTACCACCCAGCCTATCTCCTAACAGAGACACATTACCCAGAAACTCATCAGTTCCCTTCTCTGTGTCCACTAATCCCAACAACAATATTAGCCAGCTGTCTTCCCCATCTGACTCATTAGTTAACCGACAGCAAATGGAAAAAACAATCGATTCTTCTGTAAATGCTGCCAGTGAGCCAGATAATAATTCATTAGTTGCGAGATCAACGAGTCAACCCCTAACGACCACATCTGAGGAGTTGAACTCTGGAAGGACTTTGTTTGACACACCTCAAGTAGCAGAAGCTAGAGAAATCATCACACAGCGCTGGCAGCCACCAACTGGATTCACACAAACATTAGAATATAGTTTGATAGTGGGTATTGATGGTAAGGTTGAAAGAATTTATCCCCTGAATCAGGCTTCGAGAACATTCATTGAAGATGCGGGGATGCCGAAAATTGGTCAACCGTTTGTTTCTGCTAATAAATATGGTGAAAATATCAGAATTCGAGTTGTTCTTAGTCCTGATGGCAAAGTGCAAACATTTCCTGAAAATTAATAATTCGTAACTGATAATTACTATTTATGTATCAGGTAGGTATTTTCATGTCTACCTGATACAAGACTGCCTAAAGAGGCTTGATAATGGCGAATTATTAACTTAATTTTGGGTTTTTTAACTTTTGCTTTTTACGTCGCCGTTCAGCAGCATATACAGCCTGTTCAACTGGATAGCCGACAATCGGTATAGCCTGATATTTGCGTTCTTCTTCTAACTTTTTCAGTTGAGTGTAATCAACCCAATGAATGCAATCGACTGGACAAGTATCCATTGCTTCCTGGATGATTTCCTCACCGTCACCATCTTGGCGAATCACACGCGATCGCCCATAATCTGGTTCAATGTAGAAGGTGTTACGTGCCACATGAGCGCAGTGTAAGCAGCCAATACAGGTGATTTCGTCAACGTAAACACCCTTTTGACGCTCAATACCACCCAATTCCGGCTCCAAACCAGAGCGTCCTGACTCATCTCGTAAGAAGCCGCCTAACTCTGGTTCCCAACCGGAACGGTTGTCTTCTGGTTCTGACTGCGAGGGCAGAAAATCAGCCATTACGCACTCCAGCGCTGTACTACTAAGCGAATTGAGCCATCTTGATTTTTTTCTTGTTCAGTCACTTGAAAGCCTGCGCGAGCGGTTTCTTTGACAACTGACTGATAAGCATAGCGTTGAGTTACTTGGCGCAAGAAACCATCGACAGACAAGCCTTGTTGCCAATATTGCAAATCAGCCACCAACTCATATTCTTTGCCATTCCATCTAAAACCGATGTCATAGCCATTTTCCTGCTCAATCGTTACTTCAGCAGGATGAGTTTGACCGCGATAGCCGCGGACTTCCCGTGGGCCGGGTTTCCAGTCTATGCCTAATTCAGTCAGAGCGTCTTTTAAAGAGTCAAGGTTACGGATTTGAGTCTTAATTTGGCTAAAGTGTGACATGGCAGTTATGAATAAATGACACTAAACTTTTAAGAAAACTTACCAATCGCTGTATGTGGCTTGGGTATTTGCTACAGCAGATTGCTGCACCTGAGCGGCGAAAAATTCTGAGGTTGGCTCATGACTAAGTACTTGTCCCAGCTGTGCTTCTATTGCTGCTGTAACCTCAGCGCAAGAATTGCCCACAATGCCAGTGACTGTTTCTTGTACCCGACCGTCTGGATAGATGATGAACTCTAATGTCTCCATGCTTTTGGCCAACCATGATAGTACTTTTGAGCTTTACTGCCTGAGCAGCAGGCTAAAAATTTAGCCGTCGGAACATTGTTACTTAGATACAAATCTTGGCATTTGTTAACTAATGTTCCATCTTTCAAAATATATATCTCAGAATCTTTACAATTTTTATTAAAATTATAAGCACATACGTCAGTTATTAGTTAGTTTCTCTTAACCTCATAAATTAGTCAAGTTCACAATTTGTCTGCCAGGATCAGCGAGAAAAGCCTTCAAAGCAAGGATTAGCAGTAGTTTAGCCAGTTCTCTGCTTCACAAAAATATACTATTTATTGAAAAGATTTATCATTACTATTGAATCTCCACTATTCTTCCCCTAGATAGGTTCAATGAGGGTAGTTTCACCCCGTTGGATTATTTCATCTGTGCGCTACGGGATGGGATGCCCTACTGATTTTTTCACAAAATAGCTAAAGCGATCGCAACCACCCTAACAAATCTTTTGTACTGGCGAAATATTTTTGTATTCCTGCTGCGCCCAATATTTGCTTAATCTCTTTTGTTCCAAAGTCTTTGGAGTTTCCAGTCAACAGAATTTTCTGACCATCTGAAGAGGTTTTAGCGTGATTAAGAATAGAATGTAAAATTAAGTTATCTGTTGGATCAGGAATAAATCTTTGATTGAGACTGTCTATAAGTATTGATGGTTCTAGATTTATTAAATCCACATTATTTGCAGCCCATGTCAAAACTTCAAAAAGGCGAATATTGATATCATTGATTCTTCGGTCACTTTGAATTTTCGCTTGTTCTAGGTATCTTTGAATTTCTTTAGAGTATTCAGAATGTACATCTCCTTTGAGTTTACTGATTTCATCCACCATCCGTACTTTAAAACTATTACTTCTTTGACGTTCATTTTCTAATACTGAAAGAGCTTCCATAAAGCAAATTGTCGGAGACACAATTTTAATTGATGAAATTGGATCAGAACCCCTATCAATCACCAATTCCTCAGATTCTTTGTCTTGATTTTTAGCAAAAGCAATAAAAAAATTAGTTTCAATATAAACTGTAATCACTAAAATTTATCCCCGGTAGTCTGTGCATCAGCTAGGTTATCTACAAAACCTATTTTTGTTAATTCTTGTAATTTAGGGGGATTATCTGTTTTCCAATTATCAGCTAAATCTCTTAACCAACTCTCGACTAATGTTTCTAGATAATATTCAAAAATCCTCTTAGTTGCAAATTCGGAATCGTATTCAGTCATCACTTCATGAGTCGGGAAGGTGTAGACAGTTGCTAGATTTTTACCATCCCATTGAAAAATATTAATGTATTCAGGAGTAGCGGTCATCCCATAAGGAACTATGAGATGATTGTGTTCATACTCAAACTTGAGAATTTCTTCTACTTTTGCTTTAATATCTTCCTCAATGTCTCTGGCTCTAATTTTCGATACTAAAAGCTTTTGTCCGTTTTTATCCCAAGCTGTAATATCAGATACTTCTATTGTTGGGCTATTTAGTTTTTCAACGTCCATTTTTTCATCCTCGTGACATTGACTGTATCGACTATATATTAATTTTAGACGATAGGCGATCGCTCTCACTGTAGAACAGAAGTACGATCGCTGTTAGTATTAGACTTCCTATTACTCAATTACTCAAAGTTTTCTATTTTCAAGTTTTTGGTTATTTCCATCATTTAGAAACCTAGCAGTATCACTTATTAGTGCTTTTTGAGTCTTTGTCCAAATTTTTGAAGGTACGTTTGGTGCTTCTTCTGCTAGTCTGTCAATTGATTGACGAACTGGTGTAAGACTTTCTCGCGTAATACTTTCTCCGACAGAGAGAAACTCTTCAATTTCACGACGTAAAGCACCATACCTAGCTGCAACAGCACGGTGTTTTTCAGCCCTTTCAGAGAACCTCAGAAATGTTTGCAAACCTGCAAGTGCCGCAGCCACCACACTTACTAGACCAACCATTATTTGAGCCTTAGTATCAACAGATTCCCCAATAGTTGCAAAAATCGAAGTTCCGACAATAGTCGAAAGAATAACAGACGGAATGCCCAACCAGTAGTTGATGCGCTCGAAAGTTTTTGCAGCCTCATAGTGTGAAAACTGGGATTCACGTAAACGTTGATACCAGGAAATAAGTAACTCTTCAGGGGATGTTGCCATTTTCAATTAAACTCGCGTGTTGTGTATATTTATATTACTAATGAGATAAGTCGCTGATGATAAAATATTTTACTCTTTAACAGATGTTTAGATGTACAATCAGGTTTCCTAGAGTTTCAAGGAACTAAGTGAGAAAATTTGACTTATTCTTTAGGCTCGAAGTTTGATTCGATTTCATCTAACATTTTATTAGAAGCTTCTAATCGAGTACCAAATGTTTGCCAAAAAGTATGTAGTGGATAAAGTGAGATTTTTAAACCTAAGTATTTTCCAACTTCAGATTTTAAATTTAAAAAACGATTTCGTAGAAACATTATTTTAGGATTACGCAGAAATTTTTTGAATTTTTCATTTGTATTAATACCTATATTAACCAACATTGGACTGCTATCTACAGCATCATCTAAATCTACATTTTCGTTAAAAATATCAGCAACTATTCTTTGATATGAGAATGGTGTTAATCTTTCATTGTCTCCTGTAGCATTTGTTAATACTTCTTTCTGTAGCTCTGATATTTTTTTATCTAGTTGATTTAGTTCTTTAGAAACTTGGTTAAAACTTTGGTCCCATTCGTTAGAATATATATATTGATTTTTATATACCCAAGCGCGAGATATAAAATTATATGCGTTTTGCAAGATTGTTTGTAACTGAATTTCAACGAGTGTAGGATGAGATGAAAAGCGAGAATAATGACCTTTAAACTCAACCACTATATGTTTTGCTCTATATCCGTCATCATTTGCAATAGACTTCTCCCACTTTATGACTAAATCATTAGAAACTTTTTTGCGTGAAAAAAATCTGGTCATAATCTCTACTTCAGCAAAAGTAGCAACAACAATCCTTATCCCAGCAATATCATGAAGTTCGGAAATATTTTGGTTTGTTCTAATTGACTTATCTAAAGCACTATCATATGACTTTAAGCGATGTTGAACCGAATTAATATTTATACCTTTTATTTCTTCAAAAAAGAAATATAGTTCTAGTAAAAGTAGACGTAATACTTTTTCATAAGGTTTTCTGAACTTAAGGTATTGAGTTTTATTCATAATTATCCAATCTCCCCATAATACACTAATCATATATATAGTAAACCTTTTGTTAACTATAGCAAATCCAAGGCTTCACTAAGCCGTGATTAACCATTTTTTACTCAAGAAACAGCAAATTCTGTATATTTCCTAATGTCAGGAGATTTAAAACCTAAAATAATATGTGCTTTTGGTATTCCCGCAGCAACCAAATCATTAGCAATTCCCTCTTCTGTGCCATCATGTTGAATCCAAACTTTATGGTCAATTAAATCAATATGTAATAAAGTTCCATAGATACGATAACCATTTTTCCAGCCTGACTCAACTAATAAATAATGATCATTTTTTTCATCTAACACCAGTTCAACTTTAACCTCCTCATCATTACCAAGAAAATCAGCGTAATCTTCGAGAATCTTTTTAATTATCTGACGATATTGATTAGTTAAGGAATCCATCTCACAATTACCTCCTGTTCAGCGTCGAAGCTAAATAAACGAATAACACCATCTTCAATTAAAGTTTGACCAGCTTCTTCTTCAAAAACTGTTTTACAAGTGCTTTCACTCACAGCCAGAAATAATTTATATTCAGGATAATAACGCGCCAATAAATGCTCATATAAAACAAATTGACCAACAGCGTCTTCTAGGTCTTTCATATCCGAAGGACGAGTAAAACTTTTCACCTCAATCGCTATTTTTTCTGTTTCTCTCTCTGCTGCTAATAATCTTTCTGCACCTAAATCAACAAATAGATTTTTACCTCTGGCTAAACGAATCCGTAAAGGGTCGGAGATAATTTTCCAGCCATCTTTGATGAGTGCGTTTTTCACAGTGCTGATAGATGTCTCTAGCTGGCATAATGAAAAATCAGGTTTTCAAACCTGAGCAGACTATTCATATTTAGTATTTTTTGTCAAGGCGGAAGTCCCATAACAATTGTAATCTAAACATCACCGTCTTTGTAGCCAAGCTCAAATCAGCAAAATATTCTGGTAAAAAAATTATTAGTCAGCTAACGAACCAAGGATAATGGAGCATAATTAACCTTTATAGCTGTTAACACAACGCCACAAATTAAATATGAATACACAACCAACAAACCAACCTATCCGCGTCGGAGTCCTGGGTTTCGGTGGACTAGGACAAGCAGCCGCTAAACTCCTCTCCAGCAAACGGGAAATGATCTTAGTCGCAGCTGCAGACCAAAAAGGCTACGCTTACTCTACAGAAGGTTTAAATACTCAAGAATGCATTAAAACCTACCAAAGTCAAGCTTCTGTCGGTTATTTAGAACCAGTTGGCAGATTAAGCAATAACAGCATTCAAGATTTAATCGCTACCACTCAGCCTGTAGATGGGTATTTCCTCGCCTTACCCAACCTCCCCAATGACTTTATTCCCTCAGTCGCCCAAGAATTTATCAAATCTGGTTGGCGGGGTGTGCTAGTAGATGCGATTAAACGCACCAGTGCAGTAGAACAACTTTTGGCGATGAAAGACGAACTGCAAGCAGCTGGAATTACCTATATGTCTGGATGTGGTGCGACACCTGGACTATTAACCGCCGCCGCAGCTTTAGCCGCCCAAAGCTATGCGGAAATTCACAAGGTAGAAATTACCTTTGGTGTGGGTATTGCCAATTGGGAAGCTTACCGCGCCACTGTTCGGGAGGACATTGGACATATGCCTGGTTATAGTGTAGAAACTGCGAGGGCGATGACTGATGCAGAAGTTGAAGCTTTATTAGATAAAACCAATGGCGTGCTGACTTTAGAGAATATGGAACACGCTGATGATGTGATGCTAGAATTTGCGGGAATTTGTTCGCGCGATCGCGTTACAGTTGGTGGAGTCGTCGATACCCGCAATTCCAAAAAACCCCTCAGCACCAACGTTAAAGTCACAGGACGCACCTTTGAAGGTAAAATTTCCACCCATACCTTTACTTTAGGAGATGAAACCAGCATGGCAGCCAATGTCTGCGGCCCCGCCTTTGGCTATCTCAAAGCTGGTAGACAATTACACCAGCGCGGTATTTATGGCATCTTCACCGCAGCTGAAATTATGCCCCAATTCGTGAAATAAGAAACTAGGGGCTAGCCTCTAGCCCCGCCTGAATTTCCTCTTCTAGGAAAAAAGAGGGTGTTTGCATAACAAAGGGCAGTTCTGCCCCTAAAAGACCCCTCTGAATGCGTTCTGAGGTTTCACTGAAAACGACAAAAAGCGGATATATAGTATTTGCCCCATCACTCAAAATATGACTGTGACGCGAAGGCATTAGCCACTCATAGTCTTTATCCAGCAACACTTGGGTTTTTCGCCAACGCCCCAATAAATCAGAAAAGTCTTCCTGGGGACGATGAATAAAAAGTAAAATTTCCACTCCAGTTTTGATTTTCCACTCTGGATCACACATAATAATTGCTACGTCACAGGGTAAACAAGTTATCTGTGTATCCGTTGTTCCAGTGCTACGGAAGCGAACAATCGGCAAAGGTATAGTAATAAGACTGTCATTTGGACGACGCAAACTGGGAATCATTTCTAAGTATGGTCGGTGTTGCTTGAGTAAAGCGATCGCCGCTATATTATTGCTATACTCTGCCAAGGTGGCTTCATAGTCTGATTTTTTGACAGGCATAATTCATTTATTAATTAGTAATGTGTAATTAAGACAATTATTCAATTTGGGATTTTCAGCCATATCCACAATTATGTAGAGTTAGGAATAAAAATTTTTAACTCCTAACTCATCAATGATCAATTTTAATCACTTACCCCAATGTTTCAAACACTTTAAACATCGGCAAATACATCGCCAGCAAAATTGTCCCCACCATACCCCCTAAAACCACAATCATCACTGGTTCTAGAATACTGGTTAGTGCTTTTACTGCTTGTTCCACTTCATCTTCATAGAAATCTGCAACTTTCATCAACATCGAATCTAATTCACCAGTTTCTTCACCAATGCTAATCATCTGAATTGCCATAATCGGAAACACTTGATCTTGTTGCAAAGCAAGGCTGATCATTCCTCCTTGTTGAATCTCTAAACGGGCTGCATCGATAGCATTAGCAATTACTTGGTTTCCGGATGTATCCCGGACGATTTCCAAACAAGTAAGAATTGGCACACCTGAACGAGTCAAAGCGCCAAAAGTACGACTAAAGCGTGCAACTGATGATTTTTGGATCAAGTCACCAAACAAAGGCATTTTCAGAGAAAGGCGGTCAATAGTTAAGCGACCAACAGGTGTTTTGTAGAATTGCTGATAAGCAATACGTAATGCGATTAAAGCACCAATAATAGCTAAAGACCACCAACTTCTCAAGACTTCACTACACCACATCAAAAATTGGGTAAGGGCTGGTAATTCTACCCCTATATCTTTAAAAATATTCGCAAAGATAGGAATCAGAAAAACAGTCATAGCCACAAAGATAGTGGTTGCTAAAAGACCAACAACAACTGGATAAGACAACGCTGATTTAATTTGGTTTTGTAATCGAGCAACATCCTCTAACAACTTAGCCAAACGATTCAGCACATCATCCAAAACACCGCCAATTTCACCGGCTTTAACCATGCTGACATACAAACCATCAAAGCAGGCAGGATGTTTCTGCATTGACTCGGAAAGGTTCATCCCAGTTTGCACATCATTACCTATTTCAATCAGTGCTTGCTTTAATTTAGGATTGCTACACTGTTCAGACAGGACCCCTAAACTTCTGACAATTGCTACACCTGCATTCATCAAAACAGCAAATTGACGGGAAAAGATCGCTTTATCTTTAACGCTCACTTTAACCATTGACAATTTAAATTTCTTGAAATCAAAGCCGAGAAGACTATCAGACTGCTGCTTTAAGTCTTGGACAACAAAACCTTGCTGTCTCAGATTACTGCGGGCTTCTGACAAGGATTCGGCAACGATTTTTTCCTTTCGGGATTGTCCTTGAGAATCCCGAAAACGGGCTACATAAGTTGGCATGGATTAAATAATTCCAAATTAGATAAGTAAAAATTTAACGCGCTTTCGCAGCGCCAGCACCAGGTCTTGTACCTGCTGGTGGTGTAGAAGTACCGATGAGACGTTGAACTTCATCAGGCTTGGAAGTTTTAGACATTGCTGCTTCAAAAGAAATAGTTCCGGCTTTGTACAAATCAGCTAAAACCTTTTCTAAAGTTTGCATCCCCAATTTACCCCCAGTCTGGATAGTTGAGTAAATTTGCGATGTTTTGCCTTCTCGAATCAAGTTAGAAATAGCAGGCGTAACAACGAGAATTTCTTGAGCCATTACCCGGCCAAATTCACCAGGTTTAGGGTTTTTCTTGGTTACCAATGTTTGGCTAAATATGGCGACTAAAGAGTTAGATAACTGCACCCGCACTTGAGTTTGTTTCTCATGGGGAAACACGTCAATAATCCGGTCAACAGTTTGAGCCGCCGAACTGGTGTGCAAAGTCCCAAATACCAAGTGTCCTGTTTCTGCCGCCGAGATAGCCAAAGAAATCGTTTCTAAGTCACGCATTTCCCCCACCAGAATAATATCTGGATCTTCCCGTAAAGCAGCTCTTAAAGCATTAGAAAAACTCTTGGTATCTTCATTGAGTTGTCTTTGGTGAACTAGGCTTTTAATTGGTTCATAAATAAATTCAATCGGATCTTCCACCGTGAGAATATGCTCTGCTTTGGTGCGGTTAATTAAGTCAATCATTGCCGCTAGGGTGGTTGTTTTCCCGGAACCTGTGGGACCTGTTACCAGAATTAATCCTCTGGGCTTATCTGACATTTCCCGTACTATATCTGGCAGACCTAACTTTTCAAAGTTAGGAATTTTGGAACTGAGCGCCCGTAAACAAGCAGCATAAGAACCGCGTTCTTTATAGACATTCACCCGGAAACGAGCTAAACCCTTCACACCATAGGAGCAATCCAACTCCCAAGTTTGTTCTAAGGTTTTACGCTGGGTGTTATTGAGCATACTAAAAATTAGCCTTTGGCACTGGTCTGCACTTAATACTTCCTCACCTATAGGGGTCAATTTGCCACTGAGGCGAAAGTAAGGGGGCAAACCTGCGGATAAATGCATATCCGAGCCACCCATTTCAATCAACTTTTCCATCAAGTCTTCAATCATCATTTCCATCGTTCTGATTCCTTATTTATCTATTGAATTTGTCAGTTAAAACCAATGACTAATAGCTCATACCTAATCTTGAAAACGAGCCGTCATACAGTAGGGACAATCTAGCCATTCCGGTTGTAATATTGCATTACAAGTCACACAAGTAAGACCACTCTTGCGTTTGGCTTTTAATTCAGCTTCTAACCCGGTATCAGTAAAGGTGACTCGTTCTACTTCTTCTAGAGTCGTAGCACCTTGACGCACTAAGTCCAGACTGTAAGCCAGCAAGGTTTTCATGCCTTCTTCTACTGCTACTTCCTTAATCCGTTCCGTTGGTGCTTCTTGGTTGATTAGGGTTTGCAGGTTTTCTGTGACTCGCATCACTTCATAAACACCACAACGTCCTTTGTAGCCAGACCCATTACACTTTGGACAAACTTCGTGATTTTTGGCTTTTGCTTCCGTAATTTCTTCTAATGTTAAAGTGTTTGCTTTGTAAAAAGTTACACCTGTAGTTTGGGAAGCTGATAGGCCATAGCGAGCTAGTTCTTCAGATGCGGGAGTATAGGAAATACGACATTCAGAACATACACGGCGCACCAAACGTTGAGCCAACACACCAATTAGGGAACTAGAAATCATAAACGGCTCAATACCCATTTCTCCCAGACGAGCGATCGCACCTGGGGCATCGTTGGTGTGTAAAGTAGTTAATACTAAGTGACCAGTTAAGGCAGCCTCAATCGCGGTTTTTGCAGTTTCTTTGTCCCGTGTTTCACCTACTAGCAGCACATCTGGGTCTTGGCGCAAAAACGCTCGCAAAGCCGTAGAAAAATCTAACCCTTTTTCCCGAATTACTTGTACTTGAGTAATCCCTGGCAAGCTGTACTCAATCGGGTCTTCTACTGTACTAATATTGACCCCCGGCGAGTTCTTTTCTGCTAATGCCGAATATAGCGATGTGGTTTTACCAGAACCAGTCGGCCCAGTCACCAAAATTAACCCAAAAGGACGGCTGACCATATCCTGAACAATGTGCAGAGTTTCGGGATCGGTAATTAACTTATCTAATCCCAACTGAGTAGAAGTGTTATCCAAAATCCGCAGTACTACTTTTTCGCCGTAGCGGCTAGGCAAGGTACTCACGCGGAAATCTACCTTACGTCCCTCGAACAGTCGCCGGATGCGCCCATCTTGGGGTAAGCGTCGCTCTGCAATGTCTAGATTGGAGATGATTTTAAATCGAGCTGTCACCGCCATCACGATTTTTCTGGGTAGGGGGTCGAAAGCTTCACTCAATACCCCATCCTTACGAAACCGAATCCGTAAATTTTCCTCCTGTGGTTCGATGTGAATATCAGAAACCCCCTCATGTAAAGCTTTGGCCAAAATTCTGTTGACCAGGTTGATCACAGGGGCATCTTCCGCACCCTTAATGACTGCCCCTAAATCAGCCTCCATCTCTTCGGGGGTCTCGTCTATGTCGATATCACTGAGATTTTCCAAATCTTGATTAATATCGGTCAACTTTTCTTTGTCCAGCTGCTTTTGCCGCAGAGCTAAGTCATCCAAATATTGGTTAATTAGCTGTTGGTAATCGTCTTGGGCAATTACCATCCGTTGTAATGCCAAACCTTGGGGGCGTAGGATGCGGTTGAGGTCATCGGAAGCTTCCAGATTATCCGGATCGACCATTGCCACCAACACACTGGGTGGGTTTTGGTTTTCATTTTTGGATAATGGTACCAAGTGATGGCGACGACAAATTTCTGCCGGAATCAGGGTTTCGATCAAGTTACCCACTTTGGGGTTGGCAATGTTGTTGACTTCTGGATCTAGGAACTCAACACCGTAGAGGATTTTTAGCTCAAAGAGCTGTTGTTTTTTATATTGTCTGAGGAACTCAGGGGATAGTTGTTGTCCGGTAATAGACTCCAAGACTTCCGTCAGGGGTTTGCCAGACTTGCGGCTTTCAATCAGCGCCAGCCTCATCTGTTCGCTATTGATATAGCCAGACTGTACTAGCTTGTTGCCGAAGGGCGAAAACTCTGTTTTTGTAGTTAGAGCGGTACTGCGTCTTTGTGGTGAGGAATAAGTCATAGGTGAGCGATGAGTAGGGAAAACCTCTATTTACATTATTCCCAGCCTGGGGCAGATAATTTTCATTTGCACTGTGTAAATTTAGTTCAAAGTTTTTGCTGGTGCTTTTTTTGTCTGTCAGGTTTCCACTCCGGGCATTTGCCAGACAGGACTAAGTAATGTAAAAATATTTCATTTGGCTCTTAGTCAGCAACTATAACAATTAATGATCATGTCCGCAGTTTCAGTAGTAACTTGTGACAAAACTGACTTATGACTAATGAGGAGGGAGGAAGAATATCAAGCACCACTCTTTCAAAAGGCTTACTTCTGGTATTAACCGACTCGTTCGGGATACCGTCCCCAGGGTCTCTACGCTAACGTGTTCACCATTTGTCACAATAAAAGGACGTGGCATCACTTCCAGTAAAATGTCGGCAAAAAAATTAGCCTCAGTTGTAAGCTGTGGTGACGTACTGCCATAAAAACAATCTGGGACGAGTAGACAATGATGGACGAAAATAAACAGGTAAACGATATAAGCCAGCAATTGGGTGAACCAACAGAGGTAAAGCAATCAATGAAGAGCGACTCCCCAGCCCAAACTAACTTTAACGAATCTGGCAGCGAGGTTACTGAGCAAGTGACTACTCCAATTGATGTATCGCAAGATACAGTAATTGCACCAGAAAATGGTGTTGCTGCTACTGATAGAACGGAAGTAGAAACGGCTGCTTTGGCAAGTTTGACTCAAGAAATTGAGTCTCTCAAAGCGCAAGTAGAAGAACGCAGTACTCAATATATGAGGATTGCCGCCGATTTTGAAAATTACCGCAAACGCACCAGCAAAGAAAAAGAAGAGCTGGATTTGCAAGTGAAGCGGAACACTATTTTGGAATTGCTACCGATAGTCGATAATTTTGAGCGGGCGCGAGCGCACCTCAAGCCACAAAGTGACGGCGAGATGACAATTCACAAAAGTTATCAAGGGGTTTATAAACAACTAGTGGAATGCCTCAAACGCATAGGAGTATCACCAATGCGTCCTGAAGGTCAAGAGTTCGATCCCAATCTGCATGAAGCAGTTATGCGGGAACCTACGGATGAACATCCAGAGGGAACAGTGTTAGAAGAGTTAGTACGCGGATATTATTTGGGCGATCGCGTGCTACGCCATTCAATGGTCAAGGTGGCTGCTCCCAAGGAAGACACACCACCTACACCCGAAGATCAGTCGAGTTTATCTGACAGTTAAACTGTAGTTAGTCGTCTGAATTGAGCAAAAGTGCCTGATTTAAATCAAAAATAGGCATCGCATATCTCAGAAAGGATAGGGCTGTTGACAGTTATCCGGACTTTCGCAGCCCCCCTTTTGGTAACAGCTTGCTTCTAGGGCGGGACTTGATCACAACAAGCCGACGCTCTTGCTCTTGTGAATGTCAGTGTGCC
Source organism: Nodularia sp. (in: cyanobacteria) (assembly GCA_035638855.1). GTDB lineage: Bacteria > Cyanobacteriota > Cyanobacteriia > Cyanobacteriales > Nostocaceae > Nodularia. Next base: position 113,658 of record DASQZD010000060.1, read on the forward strand.
AATTGCTCGTCAGAGGAATTCCACAGACCTTACCGCAAGCTTTAGCCCATACAAAAAATCATCGGCGAAATATCATAGTAGAATAAATCAGTAAAAATACTGTAAGTATGGGAAAAGTTATCGGAATCGACTTAGGCACTACTAACAGTTGCGTCGCCGTTTTGGAAGGTGGTCAACCAATCGTGATCTCCAGCACTGAAGGGGGACGGACTACACCTAGTATTGTGGGATTTGGCAAGGGTGGCGTTCGCTTAGTCGGCCAAATGGCAAAGCGCCAAGCCGTAACGAATGCTGAAAACACAATCTATAGTATCAAGCGGTTTATCGGTCGTCGCTGGGAAGAGACTGAAACAGAACGCAGTCGCGTACCTTATACCTGTATCAAAGGTCGAGACGATACAGTTGATGTCCAAATTCGTGGACGTAACTACACACCCCAAGAAGTATCCGCTATGGTTCTGCAAAAACTGAAGCAAGATGCAGAAATTTTCTTGGGTGAAGAGGTAATTCAGGCAGTAATTACCGTACCAGCATATTTTACAGATGCCCAAAGACAAGCAACCAAAGATGCTGGTACAATTGCTGGACTCGAAGTTCTCCGGATCATCAACGAACCAACTGCTGCGGCTTTAGCCTTTGGTTTAGAAAAGCAAGACCAAGAGCAGTTGATTTTAGTATTTGACTTAGGAGGCGGTACTTTTGATGTCTCGATCTTGCAACTAGGGGATGGAGTTTTTGAAGTTAAGGCAACTTGTGGTAACAACCACTTGGGCGGAGATGACTTTGATAACGCGATCGTTACCTGGATGATTGAACGTTTCCAGGAAGAAGAAAAAATCGACCTTGCTCCCGATAAAATGGCACTGCAACGTCTGCGGGAAGCAGCAGAAAAAGCCAAAATTGAACTTTCTCATATGGCGAGTACCTCCATTAACTTGCCATTTATTACTGCCGATGAGACGGGTCCAAAACATCTAGAAATAGAACTCAATCGCGCTCAATTTGAAGAGATGTCAGCGCTTTTAATTAAAGCTACCATTGACCCGATGATTCAAGCGCTCAAAGACGCAGACCTCCAAACACAAGACATAGATCGAATTATTTTGGTAGGTGGTTCTACCCGGATTCCCGCAGTACAAAATGCGCTGGTCAAGTTTTTTAACGGTAAAACACCAGATCGCTCTATCAATCCTGATGAGGCCGTAGGTCTTGGTGCAGCAATTCAAGCTGGGGTACTTAGTGGCGAGGTCGATAATCTTCTGCTCTTGGATGTCACTTCTCTATCTCTGGGAATTGAAACTTTGGGAGAAGTGTTTACCAAAATTATTGAACGGAATACCACAATTCCCACCAGTAAATCCCAAGTTTTTTCCACGGCGGTTGATGGACAAACTTCCGTGGAAATTCATATCCTCCAAGGAGAAAGGGCAATGGCACGGGATAACAAAAGTTTGGGTAAATTTCTGCTGGCAGGAATTCCTCCATCTCCCCGTGGTGTTCCACAAATAGAAGTATCTTTTGAAATTGATGTTAATGGTATCCTTAAGGTCGCAGCCCAAGACAGAGGTACTGGTAGAGAGCAGAGTATTCGGATTACTAATACAGGCGGTTTGAATAGCAACGAAGTAGAACGGATGCAGCAAGAAGCCGAAGTATTTGCTGAAGAAGATAAAAAACGCAAAGAATTGGCTGATCTCAAAAACCAAGCAGATAATTTGTTGTTCAGTTACGAAACCAGTCTCAGGGATAATGGTGACTTTATTGGTGAGCAGATGAAAGCTTTAGCCAAGGAAAAAGTTATTCAACTCCAAGCCGTCATGGCTAATCCCAGCATTTCGCTCACAGAATATCAACAGTGCTTAGATGACTTTCAACAGACTTTGTTTGCCATTGGTGCTGATGTATACAACAGAGCTAATGACCAAGAAGATGGTGACGAGGTTGAAAAAGTTTCCGATAGTATATTGACATCAGAATTAGAGCAACCGATGAATGGAACACTCATAGCACAATTCAATTTTGATTTTGAGGACGAAAGTACAGCACAGGCTGATTATGAAGCGATAGATTAGTCGTTGGTCATTGGTCATTGGGAAAAAACTTCCCCCGGCCTCTTTTGCCAATGGCCAGTCTCGATCAAATAAATACAGATGGGGGGGTTTTCCGCACCTAATTGTGCGGCTAGCTCCTATGGTTCGTGAGCGGGGGTTTACCCTAAGAGGTAGCACAATGAGAAAAGAAACCGTTTATCTCCCACTTTGAGTGACTTTTGTGATCTCCCATGAGCAAAGCAACTGTTGCTTTTAATTCGCTGGTGATTTTTGTGAAAGATAAAAGGTAAAAGGTAAAATCAATATATTAATAAATATTTACTTTTTCTTTCTGCCTAGTTTCCGGCAAGCCGCCTTCCCAAGAACACTGCTTTACCCAAAGAAGTTACCTGAGCGAGTTTTCGCCCAAGGGCGAACAACAGAACTAAATCCCATTGTTATCACTGGTGTACTGGGATGAGTAGCAGTTTCTCAAGGATATGACTTACCGTAAGATAGCAAGTGTTTGTGGCGTGTATTGCCTTGTTGCTTTCTTCCTCCTAACTTTTACCTTTGCTATATGGCCCGCGACTATTATGAAATTCTGGGTGTCTCTCGTGACGCCGAAAAAGAAGACATCAAACAAGCCTACCGCCGTTTAGCCCGGAAGTATCACCCAGATGTGAACAAAGAACCGGGAGCGGAAGATCGGTTTAAGGAAATTAACCGCGCTTATGAAGTGCTTTCTGAGCCAGATATTCGAGAACGTTATAACCGTTTTGGTGAAGCTGGTGTTTCAGGCGCTGCTGCTGGCTCAGGTTTCCAAGACATGAGCGATATGGGCGGCTTTGCCGATATCTTTGAAAGTATTTTCAGTGGCTTCGCTGGTGGCGGTATGGGTGGTCCCACCACGCAACGACGGCGCAGTGGGCCAGTGCGGGGTGATGACTTAAGGCTAGACCTGAAGTTAGACTTTCGAGAGGCGGTATTTGGCGGCGAAAAAGAAATTCGCATTTCTCATTTAGAGGTCTGTGATACCTGTGGTGGTTCGGGTGCTAAAGCAGGAACTCGCCCTCGGACTTGTTCAACTTGTGGTGGTTCGGGTCAAGTCCGTCGTGTGACTAGAACACCCTTTGGTAGCTTTACTCAAGTCTCAACTTGTCCCACCTGTAACGGTACGGGAATGGTGATTGAAGACAAATGTGATTCTTGTGATGGTAAGGGTACAAATCAAGTACCTAAAAAACTAAAAATTAATATTCCGGCTGGGGTTGATAATGGTACACGCTTGCGGATCTCTCAAGAAGGGGATGCAGGTCAGCGTGGTGGTCCTCCTGGGGATTTGTACGTCTACTTGTTTGTCAATGAAGACGAAGAATTCCAACGGGATGGCATTAACGTGCTTTCGGAAATTAAAGTTAGCTATCTACAAGCAATTTTAGGTTGCCGTTTGGAAGTAGAAACGGTAGATGGTCCGGTGGAATTGATTATCCCTGCCGGAACTCAGCCGAATACAGTCATGAAGCTGGAAAATCGGGGCGTACCTCGTTTGGGAAATCCTGTGAGTCGCGGAGACCATATGCTGACAATATTAATTGACATTCCTAACAAGGTGACTCCGGAGGAAAGAGAATTGTTGGAGAAGCTGGCTAAAATTAAGGGAGACCGTACTGGTAAAGGTGGTCTAGAAGGATTCTTAGGAAATCTGTTTAAGTAATGAATTCTTCTGACTTTTTAAATCCCGATGCTCAACTTGACTTGCGCGGCACTCCTTGCCCGATTAATTTCGTGCGGACAAAATTATGTTTGGAAAAAATGCTGCCTGGAGGTTTGCTCGAAGTCTGGCTAGACTCTGGAGAACCGATTGAGCAAGTTCCGGATAGCTTGATCATGGCAGGTTATCAGGTTGAGCAAATTAAAGATTGCATGGGCTATTTTTCTTTGTTGGTACGCCGTCCTGTTACTGCCCAATGACAAGAGTGGAAACTATGTCTACTAATAATGGACAGTTACTCGGTACGGTGCTAGCCGTGCAAGCCAATTTTTATCGAGTGCAGATGGATGTAGAAGACAAGAGTATTAGGGTACAGGATGACAAGGAAGATTTTTCGCCACTCCCTACTCCCTGCTCACTACTCTCTCATCCCCCTATGCTTCTCTGCACCCGTAGAACTAGGTTGAAAAAAATCGGGCAACAGGTGATGGTGGGCGATCGCGTGGTGGTTGATGAGCCTGATTGGTCTGGTGGTCGGGGGGCAATTTCCAATGTTCTACCCCGTGAAAGCTTATTAGACCGCCCAGCGATCGCTAATGTTGACCAAATCCTCTTGGCATTTGCGGTGACAGACCCACCTCTGGAACCTTATCAATTAAGTCGATTTCTGGTAAAGGCTGAATCTACTGATGTGGATGTGCTTTTATGCCTGAATAAAAGTGATTTAGTCTCACCACAGGTACAACAAGAAATTAGCGATCGCCTGCTAGGTTGGGGCTATAAACCCCTATTTATTAGCGTCCAAAACAACATCAATATTGACGAATTAACCAAACATCTAAATAATAAAATTACTGTCATTGCTGGTCCTTCTGGGGTGGGAAAATCTAGCCTGATTAATGTGCTGATACCCACTCTTAACCTGCGAGTGGGAGAAGTTTCTGGTAAATTAGCACGAGGTCGCCATACAACCCGCCATACCGAATTATTTGAATTACCAGGGGGTGGTTTGCTTGCAGATACTCCCGGATTTAATCAACCTGATTTGGATTGTAGCCCCGAACAATTAATCTATTATTTCCCAGAAAGCAGAGAAAGGTTAGCAGTGGCTAGCTGTCGATTTAGTGACTGTCTGCATCGAGACGAGCCTGATTGTGTGGTGCAGGGTGACTGGGAAAGGTATGAACATTACTTGGAATTTTTAGATCAAGCGATCGCACATCAAACTCAGATGCACGAACAAGCTGACCCCGAATCAACAATGAAAATCAAAAGCAAAGGGAAGGGTAAACAACAGTACGAACCGAAGTTAGAAAGTAAAAAATATCGTCGTATCTCGCGTAAAACACAGTTGCAAGAATTAGAACAATTGTATATAGAACCCGAAGATTAAAGCAAATCAAACCGCTACGCGGAGCCATTAGTCATTAGTTCTGAGTTAACCACACCCACGATAGCTTGCCTGGCGGTATGCAAAACAGCTAGAACCAGAACCTCAACGAGCTGAACAAAACCCTTGCGCGTCGCCGGTATTAACTTTAGTCAAATATCTTAACAATACAGCCCACTAGAAAACTACAGTTACGAACCCCATAAAGTCTTAAAATATTGTTAATTTCGCCAACCCCTCGTTATTAAACTGACAATTACTACCCTTAAATCATTATGGCTACCGGCTACGTCGCGCTTGTACTTCATGCACACCTGCCCTTTGTTCGTCACCCAGAAAGTGACTATGTGTTAGAAGAAGAATGGCTTTATGAAGCCATAACCGAAACATACATTCCTTTATTAAAAGTATTCGAGGGCTTAAAGCGAGACGGTATCGACTTCAAAATCACCATGAGTATGACACCGCCGCTCGTGTCGATGCTTCGTGATCCTCTACTGCAAGAACGCTACGACGCGCACTTATCCCAACTAGAAGAACTGATAGAACTAGAAATTGAGCGTAATGCCAAGAATGGGCATCTTCGTTATTTAGGAGAACATTACGCTACTGAGTTTAAAGAAGCGCGTCAGGTATGGGAAGGCTACAAAGGTGACTTGATCACAGGTTTTAAAAAGTTTCAAGATAGTAATAACTTAGAAATTATCACTTGTGGTGCTACTCACGGCTATTTACCACTAATGAAAATGTATCCACAAGCTGTGTGGGCGCAAATTCAAGTAGCTTGTGAACACTATGAGCAAACCTTTGGACAAGCCCCTAAAGGTATTTGGTTGCCAGAATGCGCTTACTATGAAGGTGTGGAGCGAATGCTGGCGGATGCTGGTTTACGCTATTTCCTCACTGATGGACATGGGATTTTATACGCACGTCCTCGCCCACGCTTTGGTACTTATGCGCCGATTTTTACAGAACCTGGTGTTGCGGCTTTTGGTCGAGACCATGAATCTTCGCAGCAGGTGTGGTCTTCTGAGGTCGGCTATCCTGGTGCAGCAGAATATCGAGAATTTTACAAAGATTTGGGTTGGGAAGCAGAATATGAGTATATTAAGCCCTACATCATGCCCAATGGTCAGCGAAAAAATACGGGAATTAAGTATCACAAAATCACTGGACGTGGTTTAGGGCTTTCCGATAAAGCACTCTATGACCCTTATTGGGCGAGGGAAAAAGCGGCAGAACACGCTGCCAACTTTATGTATAATCGTGAACGTCAAGTTGAGCATTTAAACGGTATTATGGGTCGCCCGCCCATTATTGTTTCGCCATACGATGCAGAGTTATTTGGTCACTGGTGGTATGAAGGCCCCTGGTTTATTGATTACCTGTTCAGGAAATCATGGCATGATCAAGGAACATATCAAATGGCTCATCTGGCTGATTATTTGCGGACAGAACCTAGCCAGCAAGTTTGTCGCCCTTCGCAGTCGAGTTGGGGCTATAAAGGTTTCCATGAGTATTGGTTGAATGAAACAAATGCTTGGATTTATCCACATTTACACAAAGCAGCTGAACGCATGATTGAAATATCGCACATAGAAGCTGAAGACGAGTTACAGGAGAAAGCCTTGAACCAAGCGGCGCGAGAACTTTTATTAGCGCAATCTTCTGACTGGGCTTTTATTATGCGGACGGGGACAATGGTTCCCTATGCTGTGAGAAGAACGCGATCGCACCTGATGCGATTTAATAAGCTCTACGAAGATGTTAAAATTGCCAAGGTCGATAGTGGTTGGCTGGAAAAGGTGGAATTAATGGATAATATTTTCCCCGAAATCAACTATCGGGTTTATCGTCCTTTGTCCTAGTCTCAAATACTTACCTTGTAAACGTTTTAGATTTACTGTCATTTGCTAGGGTGCGTTGGGACTAATACCAATTATTTGTGAGGCTGCATATTATTTCAACCCCACCCCTAACCCCTCCCCGCCAGCGAGGAGGGGAACTGGATTTCTGGTTAAATTGTATATATGCATCTTTATCTTAAATTGGTATAACCTCCATAACGCACCGAAAATCTGGGACTGTGCGTCGCGCTACGCGAAAACACAACGCCAGTTGCTATGTCACGACAAAAGGTGTTAGTAAAATTTGCCTTCTTGAAATTACCATAGTGAAAAACTTCAATTATTTATTCTCTACGTTAAATTTGAAGTAAGTTGGCGATTTAATCCCAGGAGCAAGTGCTATGGATATATTGATTGAATCTACAAAAGATTTTGAGCAAGATTTAGAGCAATTTAGTAATACAGAAAAATTTAAGATTATTAAAAAACTTAATCGATATGTTGAATTACTTTCAATAGACACAAAGCTATTTTACAAATATAGTACACAATTAAGAAATATTAGACTCAATGAAAATTATGATTCTTCCATATATTCTCTGAGAATTAATGAAAAAATTAGAATAATTCTGACGATTGATGATGATCCCATTTTTGATAGGACAGTAATAACTTTATTTAGAGCCGTCAAGGCTGAAGATGCACAAAAAGCATATAATTCAGTTGCAGAAACTCTTTACCAAGATTTCACTATAGAGAACCAAGAGTTTGAGGTTCATTCTAGCTAATGGCACAAATCAAGCCTCTTTTAGATGAATATGGTGTCATCCATGAAGCAATTAAGATTTTACCAGAAGATTTAAAACTTGATTTTCTTCAGGCTTTAGCCGAACTAGAAGATAATGAGTGTCATAGAACTAGAAGTTTTCCTAAAACCAGACTCCATAAGGTGACAGGTATTAAACAAGCCATATACAGAGCCGATATAGATAAAATATCAGGTTGGCGCATCCATATTCAATATATTGAAGGCAAAATACATTTAAAAGACATTATAGAAGGTCAACAACATGATGATGTGATTAAAGTTATTAAATCAAAGAAGGATAGATATGAATAATAATTTGTAATTATAGCAACCGCCAAGGAGGTTAAGACATAAACGGATAATCAAACTTAGACACCATTCGGATTTTAACATACTCCCCACTCCCTACTCCACAGCTATATTAAAAATTACTGGGTTACGAATTTACAAGTATGCAAAAAATGCTTCGGGAACTAACCTTAATTTCCCAGATTTGAAGTGAGAAATATCTACCCATAATGCTTTATGTTGATGATTGGTTGATTCTGAAAATATCAAGCTTTCCAGTTGATAAAATTTTGAATTTACAAAATCACATTGATAAAGTTGAATAATTTCGTGTCCTTGCTTACCATTAAATGTAAATATATTTTCTATGCAACCTACATAATGAATATTTGTTAAGTCTGCTTGAATTTCTTCTTGAAATTCTCTTTTTAAAGCAGCTTGGCTAGTTTCGCCAAAGTCAACTCCACCACCTAACGCGCGATAGTAAGTTTCTTGCTTTAAGGAATCATAACCTTCAGAAACAAAAATACGTCCGCCATCCCGGATCAATCCTAAAGCTAATACCCGAATTTTTCCTAGTTTGCTCATCTAAAAATCTCCGGGAATATGGGAAAGGTGTATTTTTAGCCGTAGACACTACAGTTAATTATCATCGTAGATAGCATGATTTGGGTTGTCACTATCCTCTACAGGCCAATCTTCATTTTCGCCACCGATGTATAATTCTTCAATAGTGACATATTCTTGATTTAACTGTTTGAGAGCATTGATTAAAATATCAAGTGCGATCGCATCAGCAGTTCCCATGTCAAACCAACAACGCGCCCACTGTCCTTCATACTCAAACTCGCCCATATTGTGCATTAATGCCAATAAGCTCTTATCATACCCTTCTGGGTCATAATTCATGTAGCTAATTTCTAGTCCGGTTTCTTGAACTTGCAGATTTTCCGCATTAAATGCGCCCAATTTCCCTAGATAAAACCAGGAATTAAAAACTTCTTCGACGTATTGCTTTTCACGTCCAGAAGGAATTGTAGTGAATTTTAGCCAAATCCACACATCAAAAGGGTTAATTTCACGGAACTGAATTTGCATTGCGTTTGAATATCTAAATTACTATCTCTGAAATTAAGCATATCAGGATAGGGAGTGGGGAGACACGATGAATCGCGTCTCTACAAACAAGGCTATTCAATTCCCTACATTATTTAGCTGGTTTAAGGTATTGTTGCGTTCACGCTCAATTTGTCTGACCAAATCGGGTGGAAGTTGGGATCTTTTCGTCAAGGCTTTGTCGAAATTAACCACAGCTTCTTGGATGATTGACTTACTTTTATTTTCTTGTCCCTGTTTTCTGAGAATTTGAGCTTTGAGATAATATAATTCTGGGTGATCAGATGTGGTTTTTAAGGCACTGTTGACATATTCTAAAGCTTTAGAATACTGTTTTAAATCACGATAGGCTAGGGCTATACCTCTATCCGCCAAGTATTTAGGGGCTGCGGTTGTTTTTAACCTGTCAATCGCATCATCAGGATTAGCAAAGGGTAAGTTCACCGCGAGCATCAAATCCATGTAGCCTTTGAGCAAATTCAGTTCTGGATCTTGAGGTGCGATCGCTTCGGCTCTGTCTAAATATTGATAAACTTGTCGCAGCCGAGTTAAGGCTTGTGGCGCACCTTTTAATGTACCATCACGGGTGAGAATTGTTGCGCCTTCAAAAAAGTGTCCGACAGCAGTGTATATATTCCCACGTAATTGATCTGTAGCAATTAGCTTTTGTCCAGCTGCTAAAGTTTTCTGGCTGTAAGTATCGAGTGTAGCGAAATCTTTATTTGCATAAGCTAAAGATGCCTTCATAGCATAAGCTAAAGGTTCATTTGGCTCACTGGATATTGCTTTTTGTAGGTAACTTTCTGCGGCTGGATAATCACCCTGTTGAAAAACTGCTTTAAAAGCTGCTTCTGTATTGTCACCAATCTTACGAGGCTGGTTAGTTCGGAAGGGATCGCCAGCTAGAGAGGGATTAACCCACAAATTAACTACGAATGCAGCTGTAAAAGTGATCTGAGCAAGCTGAGAGAGTCTAGCAAACCCTATGGATTTCGGAGTATAAAACCGTTTAGTCATTGTCACCCTTAGAAAAATTGCAGTTAAAATTGTTTTATCTGTTACTTAGAATGCCAAAAAAAGTTAACTATAATTTGTGTCGGTTTCAGCCCAAATATTCTACACAGGTTGACTGCGGTTATGTTGCCATGTTCCCATTTTAGTAACCTTTGTTAAAGGTCAAGTCTGCCACAATTTAGAAAAGGAAAAAATCGTTTTTTCGAGTTGATATCAGATTTTCACCAAAAAAAAACTGACAATTTACGAAATTTTATTTTCTCGTTAATCTAAGTTAACAACTAATCCGCCAACTTTTTATTAATCCTCACAAATGCTCTATCTCAGAAATCTAACTTATCATCCCACAGCCAGCCCAACCGCAATTCTCAAATCAATTAATCTGGAATTAGCACCCCAGCAGCTAGGTATGATTATTGGTCCGAGTGGTTCTGGTAAAAGTACTTTACTAGAAATTTTGTCTGGACTAGCTGAACCAAGTTCTGGCTCACTTTTCTGGCGGGAACAAGAACTTATCGCTGAACAGTTACAACAGTTAGCTGGGTTAGTATTTCAATTTCCAGAAAGGCACTTTTGCGGTGATACTATTTTAGACGAATTACGTTTAGGGCATCCGGAATTAGGGTCAGAGCGAGTCAGGGGAGCATTAAGCGAAGTGGGATTAGAGCATTTATCGCTTTCTGCCGCACCTCATGCTTTAAGTGGTGGACAGCAGAGGCGTTTGGCGTTGGCGGTACAATTGATTCGTCAGCCGAATTTACTGTTATTAGATGAACCGACTGCGGGATTAGATTGGTCAATGCGTCGGCAACTGGTAAATTTATTAGCGAAACTCAAAAAAGATTGGACACTGTTGGTGGTGACTCATGACGCTGGGGATATGCTGGAGATCGCAGACCAATGTTGGACACTCAACCACGGTGAACTAGAATCAGTAGATCCGGCGATTCTCAAAGAGAAAGCTCAACAAGCCCAAAAAGTTGTGTCAGATTAAAAGTTAAATTTGCTCATTTTGGAGGATGTCAACCCCTGCCATTTTCGTTACAACTAAAACAGTAGGCTGTTAATATGGTGCTTAACAATGGCAGAGAAATCCCAACCAGAAATAAAGGTAAAAAAATCAGATAATTCACCCACAGAAAAAAATCAATCTGTATGCGAGTCTGTGGCTGAAACTTTCCAGTCTTTCGGTAAGGTAGCAGAGGTGATTACCCATACCGCCGCCGAGACAGGTAAAATAGTCTTAGATACATCCATTGGGGCGGGAATAGTTGCTGCAAAACAAACATATAAATTACTTGAAAAAGGAACTCAAACCACTGGTGATGTCGTTCATCACATCAGCGAAAATTGGTTAATTAGAAAAGTAACTGGGGTATTAAATCTTAATTGGTTGATTGGCTCTAGTGAAAGTGTCGATTTAGAAAAAGCCGCAGCATCTGTAAACAAGCTGAAGCAAAAGTATCCCCATGAATCACCCAGTCAAATTGCTCACAGGATCATGGTTGACAAAGCCACGAAAGCTGGTGGTATTGGTCTAGCCAGTAGTATTTTACCTGGAGTGGCGGCGGCATTGTTGGCAGTTGATTTGGCAGCAACAACGAAATTACAGTCAGAAATGCTTTATCAAATTGCTGCGGCTTATGGTTTAGATTTAAAGGATTCCGCCCGTAAGGGTGAAGTTTTAGCAATTTTTGGCTTAGGCTTGGGTGGTGGTCGCCTCCTGAGATTGGGCGGATTAGGTTTGCTGCGAAATGTGCCGTTTGCGGGTGCGGCGATCGCCACTAGCTCAAATGCCACAATGATCTATTCTTTAGGATATGCAGCTTGTCGATTTTATGAAGCCAAGCTAGATGAATCAACTTCTTTGACTTCCCCAGAAACATTAGCAACTTTACAAGCAGAAAGTGAAGAGTATCTGGAAACTGCTTTGGTACAAGAAGCGTTAATGAACCAGATTTTAGTGCAAATGATCCTCGCCTGTTATCCAGGTCAGACCTGGGAAGAAATTTTACCAGAGTTGCAAGCTATGAATTTGAGTGATGAATCATTGCAAGTCTACGCTCAAAACATCAAATCACCCCAGCCTTTAGATCAGCTATTAAAACAACTTAATCCTGATTTTGCCATTGCTTTAGTAGCTAGATGTCAAGAAATTGCCCAAAGAAATCCTGATTTTGCGGGTCCTTTATTAGCCCAGTGTGAAAAAATTGCCCAAACTGCCCGTAGTTAGGGCTACATCCCCCATAGCAACGTCTGTGGGACGTTGCTGAATAGATGTTTCACCAAAGAAAAAAGAATTTTAAGAGATACTGGTACAAGCAGGAAAATTTACATAAAATCACAAAATGAAAATTCAACCTAGTAACACGCCTCTGCTAGAGTGGGCAGGCGATAGTTTGGCTATTGGATTATTTGAAGATGCCGTAGAGTTAACTGGTGAACTGGAAAAATTAGATCAGCAGTTTGCCGGTGTCTTAAAAGAATTGATTGCTGAAGAAGAATTTACCGCCAAAGCCTACAGCACAATTTTCACACGTGTCAGTGCTGGTAGCCCTATTCGTAAAGTAATTTTTGTAGGTTTGGGAAAACCAGAAGCTTTAAAACTAGAAACCCTCAGACGTGCTGCTGCTGCTGTGGCTAGAGTGGCAAAAAAGCAAAAAAGCAAAAACCTGGGTTTGAGTTTGCCATTGTGGGATCATAACCCAGCAGAAACTGCTCAGGCGATCGCAGAAGGTACACAACTAGCCCTTTATCAAGACAATCGCTTTAAGTCTGAACCAGAAGATAAAGCAGCAAAAATTGAAACCGTAGATTTACTGGGATTGAGTGGGCAAGAAGCCGCCATTACCCGCGCCAATCAAATCGTTTCCGGGGTAAACTTAGCCAGGGAATTGGTAGCAGCACCAGCCAATGAGGTAACACCGATTACATTGGCAGAAACAGCCCAAGCGATCGCCACGGAACACGGCATACACATAGAAATTCTCGAACGGGAAGACTGCGAAAAGCTTGGTATGGGTGCTTTTTTAGGAGTCGCCCAAGCCTCAGACTTGCCGCCAAAATTCATTCACCTCACTTACAAACCCGAAGGTACACCAAGACGCAAACTAGCAATTATTGGTAAAGGTTTAACCTTCGATTCCGGCGGACTGAATATTAAAGGTGCTGGTAGCGGCATCGAAACCATGAAAATTGACATGGGCGGTGCTGGTGCTACCTTGGGTGCAGCCAAAGCGATCGCCCAAATCAAGCCAGATGTAGAAGTTCACTTCATTTCAGCCGCGACGGAAAACATGATTAGCGGTCACGCTATGCACCCAGGCGACATCCTCAAAGCATCAAACGGCAAAACAATAGAAGTGAATAACACCGACGCTGAAGGACGTTTAACCTTAGCTGATGCCTTGGTGTATGCAGACAAATTGGGAGTAGATGCAGTCATTGATTTAGCCACCCTCACAGGTGCTTGCGTTGTAGCCTTGGGTGAGGATATTGCGGGCTTATTTACTCCCGATGACGCTATAGCTTCCCAACTGGAACAAGCCGCCCAAAGCGCCGGCGAAAAGCTTTGGCGGATGCCAATGGAAGAAAAATATTTTGAAGGACTGAAATCGGGGATTGCGGACATGAAAAATACCGGGCCGCGTCCTGGTGGTTCCATTACTGCCGCCCTTTTCCTCAAACAGTTCATCAAAGACACACCTTGGGCGCACTTAGACGTTGCTGGCCCAGTGTGGACAGATAAAGAAAACGGCTACAACAGCCCTGGTGCTACAGGCTACGGCGTGCGAACCCTAGTTAATTGGGTATTGAGTGAGTAGAAAGTAGGGAGTAGGGAGTGGGGAGTGGGGAGTAGGGGGTGCTGTTGCAGATATCTGAGAGAAAAGCCCAGTTAAGAGTCAACATTCCCTATTCCCTAACCATTCATGGTATTGTGAGCTTGCTGCTAAAGTTGCAATAGTGACAAGACCAATACGGTAGTCAAAAAGTTCCGGTTTTTCAGCAAAGCCATCTGGTAAAATTTGTAAGGTTTCTAGTAGCTCTAAGCAATGGGATCGACTGGCGTACGGATAGCAATTGACGCAATGGGAGGGGATCATGCACCCGGTGAAATCGTTGCTGGCGCATTGCGCGCTAGTGAAGAATTGGGTGTGAAAGTATTGTTAGTTGGTGATCCCCAGAAAATTGCAGCTGCCTTGCCCCCAAAAACTAATTTGGAGCGGGTAGAGATCGTTCCTGCGGAGGAAGCGATCGCAATGGATGAGGAGCCTTTGAATGCAGTCAGACGCAAACGCAAGGCTTCTATTAATGTAGCGATGGATTTAGTCAAGCAGCAGCAGGCAGATGCCGTGTTTTCTGCGGGACACTCTGGGGCTGCTATGGCATCAGCTTTACTCCGCCTTGGACGATTACCAGGAATTGACCGCCCAGCTATTGGCACGGTTTTTCCCACAATCAAAGCTGGTAAACCAGTACTGATTCTTGATGTTGGTGCCAATGTAGACTGCCGCCCTAAGTTTTTAGAGCAGTTTGCCGTCATGGGGTCAACCTATAGTCAGTATGTATTGGGTGTTGCCAAGCCTGAAGTCGGTTTGTTGAATATTGGTGAAGAAGATACTAAGGGTAATGAAGTAGCACTGCGCGCCCACCAACTACTCAGGGAAAATTCCCAAATTAATTTTATTGGTAATGCTGAAGGGCGTGATGTCCTTTCGGGTAACTTTGATGTGATTGTCTGCGATGGCTTTGTGGGCAATGTGTTATTAAAATTTGCCGAAGCAGTGGGTGAAGTGATTTTGCAAATCTTGCGGGAAGAATTACCCCAAGGATTGCACGGTAAAATTGGGACAGCAATTTTAAAACCTAACCTGAAGCGAGTTAAACAGCGCATGGATCATGCCGAACATGGTGGTGCTTTGCTTTTAGGTGTTGCCGGAGTTTGTTTTATTGGACACGGTAGCTCTCAAGCTGCTTCTATTTTTAATGCCATTCGCACGGCCAAAGAAGCTGTAGACAATCAGGTGCTGCAAAGACTTCAGTCCCAATATGAAATCCTAGAACAAGAAACCAGTTAGGCATTAGCCAAAAAACTAGCGATCAATTGCTGGAAAAAGGTCATTGGTCAATAGGAAAAGACTAATGACTAATGACTAATGACTAATGACTAAAATGCTTATAGCTGGGGAGAATAGGAGTGGAAAAGTTAGGCATAGCAATTACAGGGAGCGGCTCGGCAGTACCAAAAACGCACCTCACTAACGAGGCTCTGACTGAACTGGTAGAAACTTCAGACGAGTGGATTACCACAAGAACGGGAATTCGTCAACGGTGTTTAGCGCTGCCATCTGAGTCTTTGAGTAGCCTCGCTGCTGATGCGGGTAGTCAAGCGATCGCCTCTGCCGGGATTAAAGCCACAGACCTGGATTTGATTTTGCTGGCCACATCCACCCCTGATGACTTATTTGGCAGTGCTTGTCAAATTCAAGCTCAATTAGGAGCCACAAACGCGGTAGCCTTTGATTTGACAGCTGCTTGTTCTGGCTTTGTATTTGGGCTAGTTACAGCTGCCCAATATATCAAAACAGGTGTCTATCAAAATGTACTGTTGATTGGGGCAGATATCCTCTCTCGCTGGGTAGATTGGCAAGATCGGCGGACTTGTGTGTTATTCGGCGATGGTGCTGGGGCGGTAGTATTGCAAGCGAATCAAAGCGATCGCCTATTAGGATTTTCCCTCAAAAGTGATGGTACGCAAAACCACTACCTGAATCTCGCTTATACCTCTTCTTCCCAAGAATTACTCCCAGATGTAAATATTAGTAAAGGTAATTATCAGCCCATAACCATGAATGGCAAAGAAGTCTACCGCTTTGCTGTCCAAAAAGTCCCAGAAATTATTGATAAAGCCTTATTTAAAGCTAATATCACTGTTGATCAAATAGATTGGCTAATATTACATCAAGCAAATCAACGGATTCTTGATTCCGTTGCCCAACGCCTAAATATTCCCGAAAACAAAGTAATTAGCAATCTCGCCAATTACGGTAATACCTCCGCCGCCTCAATTCCCCTAGCTCTAGATGAAGCCGTGCGCTCAGGGAAAATCAAACCTAACGACATCATTGCTGCATCTGGCTTTGGGGCTGGATTAACTTGGGGCGCAGCCATCTTTCAATGGGGAAGATAAGAGGCAGGGGGGCAGGGAGCAGGGAGCAGGGGGGAGAAAGAGGCAGGGGGGCACGGAGGAGAAGACGGTAGCTTCCCAATGACCAATGACCAATGACCAATGACAAATGACTAATGACTAATGACTAAAACTGCATGGGTGTTTCCTGGACAAGGTTCTCAAGCACTGGGAATGGGAATTGACTTATTAGATATACCAAGCGCTAAAGATAAATTTACCCAAGCGGAAGCAATTTTGGGCTGGTCTGTAATAGACTTATGTCAAAGCGAAGAAGAAAAGTTATCACAGACGCTCTACACACAGCCCAGTCTTTATGTGGTAGAAAGCATACTCGCTGATATCCTCCGGGAACGGGGACATAAACCAGATGTAGTAGCTGGTCACAGTTTGGGTGAATATATTGCCCTTTACATTGCAGGTGCGTTTGAGTGGTCGGCTGGGTTACACCTAGTTAAGCGTCGTGCTGAACTCATGGATAGTGCGGCAGGTGGAATGATGGCGGCTTTGATGAACTTTGACCGTGAACAGTTAGAAACAATTCTGGCTCAAACACCAAATGCCGTTTTGGCAAATGATAACAGTCCGGCTCAGGTGGTCATCTCTGGTACTCCAGAAGCTGTGCGAGAAGTCATGTCCAAAGTCAAAGCTAAACGTGCTATACCCTTAAGAACTTCTGGAGCATTTCACTCACCCTTGATGGCGGCGGCGGCGGCGGAGTTCCAAGACATTCTAGAATCAGTGGAATTTCAGCCAGTTGTTGTCCCAGTAATGTCTAATGTAGATCCATTTCCATCTACTGATGCCAAAGTTATCAAGCAGCGCCTCAGCCAACAAATGACCGGTTCGGTACGTTGGCGAGAAATTTCTCTGCAATTACCAATACAGGGTATTGAGCAAGTGATGGAAATTGGCCCTGGTAATGTGCTAACTAATTTGATTAAACGCACCACCCCTGATTTAATCTTACAAAATGTCCGTAATGCTGCTGAATTACCAGAATAGGGAACACCAGAAAATAAAAGGACTGTAGGTTAAGTGGTTTCGTTGAACCAAGAATCCCCGTCGATTTATGGCGGGGAGTGTCAAGAACTCTAGCCTCGACCATAAACACTCATTGGTTCCTTGAGAAACTTAATATAAAGATGTTTAAATGTAGACCTAATCACACGCGGCATGGCAAAATCAATGGGCGTTAACTTATCTGGTAATTGCCAATCTTCGATTTTGAGTAAATCAGGATGTAAATTAGGAAAATTAATGTCAGCTAATTCTGGACAAACTCCCAACCTTTGAGAAGCCGCAACTGTGGGAACTTGTTCCGGTGGGACATTAAGGATTTCCACTATTGCCCTATCTAAAGCAAATACATCTACTGCTGCTGCTAAAATACCCAAATCACGAGGTTCGCCACCACTAGGGCCATTACCTTCATGACCGATGATGCCATCTAAAATAGTTAAGTTGGGATTAATTGCCCTCGCAGTCTCTACTAACATTTCACCAAATCGGTTAGCATCTTTCCCTGCTTCCATGTGCCACCAAGCTTTCATCTTACCAGGAACGCAACCAAACAGATTTTTTACCCCCATCGTTAAAGTTAACTGAGTATGTGATTTGACTTTGGGTAAGTTAATCACTACATCTGCTTCCATCGCTTCTTTGCACAGCCGGAGGTGATTAAAATCTTCGTTGACAGTTTCGTAACGCTTACCGTGAAACTCAATGATGGGTATATTCAATTCTTCTAAAAGCGGGAGATAGCCATTGGCTTGGGCTACTCCTTTAGCGCTACCAAATGCGGGACTATCGCCCAGAAATGGCTTCCCACCAGCTTCTATTACCATCTGGGCAACTTCGTAAACCAGTTCCCGGCGAGTTGTACACTCTTTAGTAGGACGGGAACCTGTGAGGAGATTTGGTTTGAGTAAAACTCTATTTCCTGGTTTGACAAAGGCAGACATCCCTCCAAAAGGTTCCAGCAGGGTGATTAAAGATGCCCGTAAAGCCTGGCTTTCGTAGGAGGTAGCCCGAATCAGACTGACTGATGGTTTTTGTGTCTGCATGGATTGCTATATCACATTAATATATGTTTAATTATATGAATAAATTCGTTTTGATGTGTCACACTATGATTTTTTATCACGCAGAGGCGCAGAGACGCAGAGAATAAGAGTTTGAGAGAGGAGGCATTTTTATACTTCCTGCCATTCTTCAGTTGTGGGGGTAGTTAGATCTTCAAAATACTTGACTTTACCACGCATATTTTTAAACAATTCTTCGGTTGTAGGAGTTTTTTGATATTGAAAAATCCTCACTAAGTAGCTAGGTGCAATTAAATATAAAACGCTCAAGTGCATATCCACCTTTGACACTTCTAGTTTCCATGCCATCAAAAATTGCCATGGCTAAGTCGTAGTTATTTTCAAACATCTGTCCAGCAATCTCTTGTCCATTTTGGAACTCTCGTCGCTTCTCGCAACTGAGCCAGCGTCAAATCTTCTAAATCTGTTAATGCAACTCTCAATGGTGCGGGCATCTAGTTAGTAGTACCTGTTTTTGAACTTACTCTATCTTATATTTAATTACAACCACCTACTTATATAGTAGCAAATCTGAAGAGCATACCCCAAACCAATATTACTGGGTTAGTAAACGTTTGGCTGGGGTTTACCTCTCTGACGTTCGGAATTGGTATTTAATGAGAATTACGAATTATGTTAGAGGAATAATGGCGCTCATTTGTTCTAAATTTAAGACGGTTGCTAATTCTTTTTCACTCATTAAGCCTCGTTCTAATACTATTTGTCTGAGAGATTTACCAGTTTCTAAAGATTCTTTGGCTACGGCTGCTGCATTTAAATATCCGATGTGGGTGTTAAGTGCAGTGACTAATGCTAAACTACCTTCGGCATAAGCTAAACAACGTTCTTTATTGGCAGTAATTCCTTCAATACAGCGTTCGGTGAGGGCGGTGATGGTATTACCGAGAATTTCAATGCTGTGAATCAAATTATAGGCAATTAGCGGCATCATGACGTTCAATTCTAATTGTCCTGCTTGGGCGGCTAAGGCGATCGCACTATCATATCCCATTACCTGAAAGCATACCATTGATGTCATCTCTGCCATGACTGGGTTATATTTACCCGGCATAATTGAGGAACCTGGCTGGACTGGGGGTAATTGAATTTCTTTAAAACCAGTTTTGGGGCCTGAGTCCATTAACCGCAAATCATGGGATATTTTAACTAAATCCTGTGCCAAGTTGCGTAAAGCCCCAGAAACATTGACAAAAGGTGCCATACTCTGCATTGCAGCCATTAAATGGGGTGCTGGTTCTAAGGGCGATTCCAGAAATTGGGCAATAACTTCTACCACACGGGCGCGATACTGGGGATGAGTATTCATACCTGTACCAGCAGCACTCCCACCTAAACCCAATACCATTAAATCCCCAGAGGCTGTATAGATGCGGTTTTGGTGTTCTGATAATATATACGCCCAAGCGCGGAAGTTTTCGCCTAAACGTACAGGTACAGCATCTTGTAAGTGGGTTCTGCCTGATTTGACGATATCTTGAAATTCTACAGCTTTGATTTCTAAAGATGCGATCGCCTTTTCCAAAGCTGGCTGTAATGTGTGGGTAAGTGCTAATAAGCCACCAACGCGAATGGCTGTGGGAATCACATCATTGGTAGACTGTCCGTAGTTTACATGGTCATTGGGGCTAACGCGTTTGTAATTACCCTTTTCGTCGCCGAGAATTTCTAAGGCGCGATTTGCTAAAACCTCATTGACATTCATGTGGTGAGAAGTTCCAGCACCCGCTTGATAGACATCAACCACAAACTGATCTCGTAAATTTCCCGCCAGTATTTCATTAGCAGCTTGGATAATTGCTTGACTGATATCCTGGGGAATACAACCTAATTCTCCGTTAACGGTAGCGGTAGCTTTTTTGATGATTAGACAGGCATCTACGTAAGTAGGTAAGGGCTTAATGCCGCTAATTTGGAAGTTTTCTACTGCACGTAGTGTTTGAATGCCGTAATAAGCGCTACTGGGAATTTGGCGATCGCCCATTGAATCCCGTTCAATACGAAAATCTGTATTGTCAGTCATAGTCTTGTTTTCATAATCTCAAAATACAGATCATGCCATGCAAATAGACTAAAAACTCAATTTGGTGATATTTTGTTTTGCAAACAGCCACGCAGCAAAAAATAAAACTAGTTTATTTAAGCTAAACTTGATGTTAAATAGCATCTGGAAAATATTATGATAAAAACACCAACTCGCCAGATAACTTTAGCAGAATTTTTACAATTAGCAGAAACAGAACCAGCAAGTGAATATATCAACGGCGAAATCATTCAAAAACCCATGCCTCAAGGTAAACATAGTAGATTACAGCTTCACTCAGCTAATACAATTAATAATGTTGTAGAACAAAAAAAAATCGCTTTAGCTTTTCCCGAATTACGCTGTACATTTGGCGAACGTTCTATTGTTCCAGATGTGGCTGTATTTGCATGGGGAAGAATCCCGGTAGATGAAAAAGGTAATATTGCTAATGCGTTTAATACCTATCCAGATTGGACAATTCAAATCCTCTCTCCTCAACAAAGTACAATCAAAGTCACCAGAAATATTTTACATTGTTTAAATCATGGTACTAACTTAGGTTGGTTAATTGACCCAGAAGAATATAACGTTATAGTTTATCCACATAATCAGCAACCAATATTTTTAGAAAACGAACAGGATATATTACCAGTCCCTGAATTAGTGGGTGATTTAGAGTTGACATTAGGGCAATTATTTGATTGTTTAAAATTATGAATTTACCCAACTCGATTACTTTTTCTCGACTTCTGGGAATACCGTTTTTACTGTACGGTTTATATAATCCCACACCCGAAGCTAGGTGGATATGTTTGATAATATTTTTAGTTGCTGCGTTGACTGACTGGTTAGATGGCTATTTGGCGCGGAAACTCAACCAAATTACTGATTTGGGTAAATTTCTCGATCCTTTGGTGGATAAGTTGCTGGTACTTGCGCCGTTGTTGGTGTTGGTGGAATTAGGAAAAATTCCGGCTTGGGGCGTGTTTGTGATTTTAGCACGGGAATTGGCGATCGCAGGTTGGCGAGTAAATCAAACTACAATCACAGGGGCAAATATTTGGGGTAAATTAAAAACAGTTAGCCAAATAATAGCTATATCGCTTTTAATAGCACCTTTATCTCTAGCTTGGCAAATCCCCACATTAACTGCATTTTGGGTATCTGTGGCTTTTACGGTTATATCTGGTCTAATTTATCTTATACCACCAAAAAAGCAAGAAAGTGTGTGAGGGTAAAGTAGCTATAAATTATTGAACCGCCAAGCCGCCTTGGCGCTAGCCTCTCCCTTTGGGAGAAGATCGCCAAGAGAATCAGGAAATAGTTTACAAATGATTTCAAACTACTGTAATATTAACCTTTCCGATTTTCATAGTTTTGTTTTAGCCAAGATTTATATTCTCCTGAGCGCACCTGATTAATCCACTCTGAATTATTCAGATACCATTGCACAGTTTTTAATAAACCACTATCGAAATTTTCTTGAGGTTGCCAGCCTAATTCATTACTAATTTTACTACAATCAATTGCATATCTTCGGTCGTGTCCTGGACGGTCTTTCACAAAGGTAATTAACGAGGAGTGGGAAAAATCAGATTTAGGTGCTAATTCATCGAGAATTGCACAAATTTTTTCCACAACTATCAAGTTAGTTTGTTCGTTGATTCCACCAATATTATAAGTTTCGCCCAGTTTTCCCTGTTGCAGAACTAGGTTAATAGCCTCGCAATGGTCGATAACATAAAGCCAATCTCTGATATTTTGTCCATCCCCATATATAGGTAATGGTTTCCCTTCCATAGCATTGAGGATAGTTAAAGGAATAAGTTTTTCAGGAAACTGACGAGGACCATAATTGTTAGAGCAATTTGTTGTTAAAGTAGGGAATCCGTAAGTGTGATAATAAGCTCTTACAAAATGGTCAGATGCTGCTTTAGAAGCTGCATAAGGACTATTCGGTGCATAAGGAGTATCTTCTCTAAAAGCTGGATCTTTGGGATTGAGTGAGCCGTATACTTCATCTGTAGAGACGTGTAGAAAACGAAATTGCTGCTGTTTTGAAGGTGATAATTTTTGCCAATAAAACCGACTTGCTTCTAATAGCTTAAATGTACCGACTACGTTAGTCTGGATAAAATCTTCAGGACTCAAAATAGAACGGTCAACATGACTTTCAGCAGCAAAATTGATAATTGCTTCTGGCTGATACTTTTCTAATAAATAAGCGACTAATTCAAAATTACCAATATCTCCTTGCACAAAATCATAGTTTTCATCATCTTGTAACTCAGCTAAAGTTCCTAAATTACTAGCATAAGTTAATTTATCCAAATTAATCACATTAGCCCATCCTAACTGTCTCGCCAGGAGGACAAAATTAGCCCCAATAAAACCCGCGCCACCTGTAACTAATACTGTTTGCATATCTTCTCAAAAACTCAAGTTTATTTATTTTCTAATCAATTGTAAATTCAGCAACTAACTCTCTCTTTCCCGGCTTACCTCTGTCTACTCTGCGTCCTCTGTGGTTCGTTCCTCTTCAAACAACCAACTAGCCATAAAAACCGTATGTAGGTAATCCCGCCACATCAGTCTTGAAAGCAAACAAATCACCAGAATAGAAACTTTTGTCAATTTCCTTTTGCTGGAGTCCCACAGAAGCAGTGGTGATAAAAAGTGTTTGCAAATCCTCACCCCCGAAAGTGCAACTCGTTACCAGTGGTACAGGTAACTGTATCCTGAATACTTCCTCACCGCTGGGGTTAAAACGAATCACACACCACCCATTCCACATTGCTGACCAAATGTAGCCTTCGCTATCTATAGTCAACCCATCAGGATGGAAAGATTCATGAGTTAAATCAACTACAGTCCGGCGGTTACTAATACTACCTGTACTGGAATCAAAATCGTAAGCGTATATTTTTTGTTGAGGAGAATCAGTCAGATAAAAGGTTTTTTGATCAGGACTCCACCCCAAACCGTTAGAAGTAGTCATTCCTGTTTCCATGACGTGTAGTGAACCATCATGATCATAGCGGTACAGACTGGCTTGATTGGCTCCTGAGGACATGGAACCAAACCAAAAGCGTCCTTCAGGGTCGCATTTAGCATCATTAAAGCGGTTATTTTGTCGATCAGCTTCAATTTCGACAATGGTGGTAACTAAGCCTGTCTGAGTGTCGAGAAATGCCAATTGATGGCGCAATGCCATAATTAATCGATTATCCCCTGCTTGCGCGATCGCACCTACCACGTCTCCCACATCAAAATACTCGTCTTGTCCTGTAGCAGGGTAAAATCTATGCACTCGATGGTTATAAATATCAACCCAGTACAGCAACTGCTGGGTAGAATCCCAGATAGGTCCTTCAGCTAAACGGGCGCGGACTTCTAAAACGTTATGGAGAGAATCTGGCAATAATGCAGTCATTGGCTATTCTGATTATGGCTAGGTTTGTATAATGCTCATAAAAATTGGCTTTCCATGTGAGTAGAACACCGAAAGCCAAGGATTTTAGACAGCTTGTAAAATCTCTTCATCCATAGAAAAATCAACTTCAGCTTTATCCCGCCCTGTTTTCAGATAATCTTTTTCTAGGGAATCAGCCAGCCCAGAAATTAAATCATATTCAGGTTGCCAAGCTAATTCTGCCATAGCCTTATTCACCGATGCAAAGAAATGCTGCACTCGCATCGGAAAAGCCTTGCGCTTGCCAAAATCAAATTTTTTGGGGTCGTAATGCACTATTTTGACTGCATCCGGTGATTTACCAGCCGCTACAGCACAAGCACGGGCTAAACCATCGAAGGTTACATAGCGATCGCCTGAAATATTATAAATTTGTCTGATGGCTTGTGGATTACCGATGACCTGTGACATCGCCGTGGCTAAATCTTTGACATGACCTAACTGGGTAATATGTAATCCATTACCAGGAATCGGTATGGGGCGATCGCGCACAATTCTATCAAAAAACCAGCTTTCCAAATCATTATAATTTTGCGGCCCGTAAATATAAGTCGGGCGAATTGAAGTAAAAGGTAAATTCTGTTCAATCAAGTAAGCTTCAGTTTCATGCTTACCCCGGTGACGACTTTTTGGATCTACTTTATCGCCTTCTATGTGAGGTAATTGGTCAGATTTGAGATACACCCCCGCCGAACTCATATAAACAAAATGTTGCACTTGGTCTTGAAAAATTTCTGCTAATGGTTGAGTATCAGTAAGCTCGCGCCCATTATTGTCAAAAATGACATCAAACTTTTCTGATGATAATTTTTCTTTTAATTGGAAGGCGTTAGTGCGATCGCCTATAATCTGTCCTACTCCCGGCAAAGAAGGTACTGGACGATTACCACGATTAAACAGTACGACTTCATGTCCTTGTTCAACTAGCACTTGAGTCAGATAAACACCAATAAACCTAGTACCACCCATGATCAAAATTCGCATAAATTCCCTGTTTTTAATTTTTACGTGTTTTCCAGTCCCCAGTCCCCACTCCCTAATTTGAGGTTATCAGGTTGCAGTATCCATCTGGAACCTCTTTTGAGAGAATTACGTCTTATTCTCAATCCGGTGCAGTTCCAATCTCATCTTTGCAAACAAAACTTTTCAGTTAACCCCGTAAACTGCTAGGGTTTTTTTATTTATTAAAGTTAGCTGTGCCTTTGAAATACGCTTTGGTTCATGAGTGGCTGACACCGAAAGCCACAGGCGGTTCAGAACTAGTTGTGCAGGAAATTCTGAATCACATTGATGCCAATTTATACGCCCTAATTGATTTTGAATCCAGCAATTCTGAAAGTTATTTATATAAACGTCAGATTGGCACAACTTTTCTCCAACACTTGCCCTATGCTCGTAATGGTGTTCAAAAATACTTGCCTTTGTTGCCATTGGCTATTGAACAATTAGATTTACGGCAGTATGACGTAATTCTATCGTCATCCCACGCTGTGGCCAAAGGCATTCTGACAACTCCCGATCAGTTACATATTTGTTACTGTCATACCCCCATGCGCTATGCTTGGGACTTGACTTTTGATTATCTGCGCCAAAGCAAGTTGGGACAGGGTTCAGCTGGATGGATAACGCGCTATTTATTGCATCGTTTGCGCTTGTGGGATGTATTAAGTGCCAATCGCGTTGATTACTTCATCGCTAATTCCCAGCACACAGCTCGTCGCATTTGGCGCTGCTATCGACGTGAAGCAACAGTCATCTATCCTCCAGTAGATATTGATAATTGGCCATTTTTGCCTAAAAAATCGGACTTTTATCTGGTAGTTTCCCGGTTAGTGAGTTATAAGTATGTATGCTTAATTGTCAAAGCTTTTAATCAATTAAAACTACCACTAGTAATTATTGGTACAGGGCCGGAAATGACAAAAATTCGCGATATAGCTAACTCTAATATCCAAATAATGGGATGGCAACCTGATGATGTGGTAAAAAAATATATGTCCAGAGCTAAGGCATTTGTGTATGCAGCTTGTGAAGATTTTGGCATTTCCTTAGTAGAAGCACAAGCTTGTGGGACTCCAGTAATTGCCTACGGTGCTGGAGGTGCTTTAGAAAGTGTGCGCGATTTGCGCTCTTGTATGGATACAGCAACGGGCATATTTTTCAGCACACAAACAGAAGCATCTGTGATTGAGGCAGTAGAGAAATTTGAAATGTATCAAAGTTCTTTCAATCCTGAGTATATGCGATCGCACGCTTCCCAATTTTCCGTACAAGTTTTTGCTGATCGCTATCTCAAATTTATAGATAAATGCCACAAAGAAAAAACATCTTGAAACTAATTAGCCAAATTTAATTACTTCTTTTGTGGGCTTTTGGCAATTTATTCCCAGAAGTAGTTCATTTTGGCTTTAAGATTGGGACTATGTGTGGTGTGGATTATTAAGGAGTATGATGACTGCCCAGAGCTCACTCCTCTCCGGTAAGCGATACCTACCCTTCAGGAATGGCAAAGCCCAACGGCAAGATACTAGCGCGTCTACGCGTACTTTTTTAAGACGCGGCCAAAAAACAAAAACGCCTAAGCTCAAACCCAGAGGTTTGTCTGTTCAGGGATTAAACGGAGAGTTTGCTAAACGACTTTTTGATATAGTGTTTTCCTTGTTGGTATTGATTTTGTTCTTCCCCGTCTATTTAATTTTGTCCTTGCTGATTGCTTTTAGCTCAGAAGGCCCAATTTTTTACATCCAGAAACGGGTAGGCAAAAACTACAAGACCTTCAATTGTATTAAATTCCGCACAATGGTCAGCAATGCCGACGAAATTCTCATGCAAATGATGGCAACATCGCCTCAGTTGCGACAAGAATTTGAAAGCAGCTTTAAGCTCAAACAAGACCCCCGCATTACCAAAATAGGTCAATTTTTGCGAATTACCAGCTTAGACGAATTTCCTCAGTTCTGGAACGTTCTCAAAGGAGACATGAGTGTTGTTGGTCCTCGCCCCCTAGTAGAGTCAGAACTTCCTAAATATGGTTGTCATATTGATCATATTTTAACAATTCGTCCAGGAATTACTGGATTATGGCAAGTTTCTGGACGTAATGACATTCCTTACCCACGAAGAGTCCAAATAGACATGCATTATGTCAAATTTAGAAATTTTTGGCTTGACTTATGGATTATATTTAAAACAATTGATGTAGTTATTCTACCCAAAAATAACGGGGCATACTGAACCACAGCTAAAACTTTACACGCAACCCTTTGGGTGATTTATCCCAGGGGGTTTTGTCATGTTAGCATTGATCAGAATTTTTTGCCAAAAATTAAAAAATTTACCGGACATAAATAAGCACCGACTAAACCAAACTAGATTACCAAAGGTAAACACGCCGGAAATCTCTACCCATGAAAAATGACGACCCCCACCAGTTAACTTTATTTCCCCCCACTTAGTTATCACGTTGCTTTTGAGTTAACCTGGGGGCTAACTTGTGAAATTACTTCTTAATCAGTATATTTATTGACGGACAACCTTTGTTAACTATTAAGACGACTAGGTTTAACATCAGCCCATCTAGCCTTTATCTGGTAGGTTGTATAAATCTCACCATAGCTATGGTATCAAAGATTATAAGGAAAAATTGAGCATGACCCAAAATAAGCGCGCGTTAATTACTGGTATTACTGGTCAAGATGGTTCATACCTGAGTGAGTTTTTGCTAGAGCGAGGTTATGAAGTGCATGGTATTATTCGCCGGACTTCTACCTTCAACACAGACCGCATTGATCATATGTATGAAGATCCTCACAAAGAGGGAGCGCGGTTGTTTCTTCACTACGGCGACTTGACTGATGGAACGACCCTACGCCGAATTTTAGAACAAGTCCAGCCCATAGAAATTTATAACTTGGGCGCTCAATCTCATGTCAGAGTCAGCTTTGACTCACCGGAATATACGGTGGACGCGGTAGGAATGGGAACACTGCGTTTGCTAGAAGCAATTCGGGACTACCAGCAACGCACAGGAATTCAGGTGCGTTTCTACCAAGCAGGTTCCTCAGAAATGTTTGGTTTAGTGCAAGCAGTACCCCAAAGCGAAACAACCCCGTTTTATCCTCGCAGTCCCTATGCTTGTGCTAAAGTTTATGCCCACTGGCAAACGGTGAATTACCGGGAGTCTTATAATTTGTTTGCTTGTAATGGCATACTCTTTAACCACGAATCACCACGGCGGGGTGAAACTTTTGTGACTCGCAAAATTACCAGAGCAGTGGCTAAAATTGTCGCTGGTAAACAGAAAAACATTTATATGGGTAATCTCGATTCCAAACGAGATTGGGGCTACGCCAAGGATTACGTAAAAGCTATGTGGCTGATGTTGCAGCAAGACCAGCCGGAAGACTACGTAATTGCGACTGGGGAAACCTACTCGGTGCGGCAATTTTTAGAGAAGGCATTTGGTTATGTGAACCTCAAGTGGGAAAATTATGTTGAGTTTGACGATCGCTATATCCGTCCCGCAGAAGTAGACTTGTTAATTGGTGATCCTACCAAGGCAAAAAAACAGTTAGGTTGGGAACCATCAGTCACCTTTGATGAATTGGTGGCTCTAATGGTAGAAGCAGATTTACAGGCGTTGGGTCATACTTCACCCAATGGCAATGGTATAGCTTCTAATGATATGGCTACTATTCGCCAGGAACTAGGCGCTCTCCACTTTTGATTTATACCGAACAGAATATTATTATGACCGCCTTAGAACTCAAAAATCAACGGATTCTCGTGACTGGTGGCGCAGGTTTCCTCGGTCGTCAGGTGATAGATCAGCTGTATAAAGCTGGGGCTGATAGTGCTAAAATTACAGTCACGCGATCGCGCGAGCATGATTTACGTGTCATGGAAAATTGCCAGCGTGCAGTTGACCAGCAAGACATTATTATCCACCTAGCGGCTCACGTCGGCGGTATTGGTCTCAACCGCGAAAAACCCGCAGAGTTATTTTACGACAACTTGATCATGGGTACTCAGCTAATTCACGCTGCCCATCAAGCTGGAGTTGAAAAATTTGTTTGTGTGGGTACAATTTGCGCTTATCCCAAATTTACACCAGTGCCATTCAAAGAAGATGACCTCTGGAATGGCTACCCCGAAGAAACAAACGCTCCCTACGGAATCGCTAAAAAAGCTCTTTTAGTTCAATTACAATCTTACCGCCAGCAGTATGGTTTTAATGGCATTTACTTGTTGCCAGTCAATTTATATGGTCCTGAAGATAACTTCGACCCCAGTAGTTCCCACGTAATTCCGGCGTTAATTCGCAAAGTCCACGAAGCCCAAATCAAAAAAGAAAAACAACTTCCTGTTTGGGGTGATGGTAGTCCAACCCGTGAGTTTCTCTATTCAGAAGATGCGGCGCGGGGAATTGTCATGGGTACTACCTCATACAATGACTCTGAACCAGTGAATTTGGGAACCGGTGAGGAAATCACCATCCGCGATTTAACTACTCTCATCTGCGAATTGATGGAGTTTGATGGTGAAATTGTTTGGCAAACAAATCAGCCCAATGGTCAACCCCGGCGCTGTTTGGATACTGAACGGGCTAAGGAAGCTTTTGATTTTACGGCTCAGGTCAGTTTTAGGCAAGGGCTAAAGAATACGATTGAGTGGTATCGGCAAAACGCTGCATAGCTATTTTGGGGTGGGCGATGTCCACCTTTTTTTGTTTTTTAACGCAGAGTCAGGTGGAGGTTTTTTGAGTTTTTATGGGGAAGGTTGATTTACGTCGGAGTCTGATCGGAAAACGCCAATCAATGTCTGTGGGAGAATGGAGGCAAAGAAGCGATCGCATCTGTAGCCAGTTGCAAAACTATACTTTATTTACCAAAGCTAAAACAATACTCGCTTATTTCAGCTTTCGTCAAGAACCAGACCTGAGTCCATTGTTTTCAGATACTCACCATAATTGGGGATTTCCACGCTGTGTTGGTAATTCTCTGGATTGGCATATCTGGACACCTGGAGATTCTGTTCAACTCGGCGCTTATGGTATTACTGAACCTGATCCTTACGCCCCCACTATCGAACCTGCTGATGTTGATTTGATTCTCGTTCCCTGTGTCGCTTGCGACTATCAGGGATTTCGTCTCGGTTATGGCGGTGGATATTATGACCGTTTACTCACTTCACCAGATTGGGGAAATAAGCCCACTATCGGCATTGTCTTTGATTTTGCTTATTTATCCCAAATACCTCTCGAATCTTGGGATAAACCATTACAAGCCGTGATCACCGAAAACTCTTGAAATTAAGCTAAATTTTCGCCATACTATATCAGGCTCTATTAAGAATTATAGATTATAGTTTGTTATTCTCATTTATTATCTTGGGCATACTAACGTGTAAGGCTAATGGTGACGGCTAAAGGTAAAACCGATGAGTGTAAAAAGAACCGATTTAGCAATCGCTGGTTACTGCATCGGTGACGCAATCTATGAAAGTTCTAGCACCGTTGTGTTTAGGGGAAAGGTAGAAGCTGACTCTACACCCGTTGTGATTAAATTCATGCGGAATCAATACCCCCATTTCAGTGAAATGGTTCAGTTCTGCAACCAATACACGATTGCTAAAAACCTGGATCTTCCCGGTATTGTCAAACCCTATAGTTTAGAACTCTGTGGACATAGGTATGCTCTGATTATGGAGGACTTTGGGGGAATTTCTCTCAAGGAAGAGATGAGACGATGGAAAAATCCGAATTTTCTGCTCCAGGAATTTTTCCACATTGCTCTGCAACTGGTGACAATTCTCGATCAAGTACACCAGTATCGAATTATCCACAAAGATATTAAACCAACTAATATCCTCATTAACCCAGATAGCCGACAAGTTAAGCTGATTGACTTCTCCATTGCATCCCTGTTACCAAGGGAAATTCAAGAAATTCACAATCCTCATGTCCTCGAAGGAACTCTCGCCTATCTGTCCCCCGAACAAACTGGACGGATGAATCGCGGTATTGATTATCGCAGTGACTTCTATTCCCTCGGTATCACCTTTTACGAACTCCTCACCGGAAATTTACCTTTCTTGTCTGATGATCCGATGGAATTGGTACATTGTCACATTGCTAAACAACCCCCCACTATCCATCACCTAAATCCAGACATTCCTCCAGCGCTGTCAAATATTGTCGATAAACTGATGGCTAAAAATGCCGAAGAGCGCTATCAGAGTGCGTTGGGGCTAAAATATGACTTGCAACGATGCCTAGAAATGTGGCACGAAAAACATGATATACCGTATTTTGACTTAGGACAGCAAGATATTTCAGACCGTTTTACCATCTCAGAAAAGCTCTATGGTCGAGAAAAAGAGGTAAATCAACTATTAACAGCTTTTGACCGCATCAGCTTAGGTAATAGTGAATTGATGCTGGTAGCTGGTTTATCTGGTATTGGTAAAACAGTGGTAGTTAATGAAGTACATAAACCAATTGCGCGAGAAGGTGGTTACTTCATTAAAGGCAAATTTGACCAGTTCCAGCGTAATATTCCCTTTTTAGGTTTTGTCCAAGCTTTTCAAGATTTGATGGCGCAACTGCTTTCACAAACCGATACTGAATTAAAGCAGTGGAAATCTCAGATTATGACTGCATTGGGTGAAAGCGCTCAGGTAATCGTTGAAGTCATCCCCGAACTAGAATATATCATTGGCAAACAGCCATCTGTACCACAACTATCGGGTAACTTGGCACAAAACCGCTTCAATTTACTATTTCAAAAATTTATTCGACTTTTTACTACCCCAGATCATCCTTTAATTATTTTCCTGGATGATTTACAATGGGCAGATTCGGCATCGCTGAAGTTGATGCAATTGCTAATGAATGAAACCAAAAGTGGTTATTTATTAGTAATTGGGGCGTATCGAGATAATGAAGTCAGTTCGATTCATCCCTTGATGTTAACCTTAGATGAAATTCATAAAGCTGATTCCACAGTTAACACAATTACTTTGGCTCCTCTGACTCAATGTCATATTAGCCAGTTGGTTGCAGATACATTGAGTTGTTCTCCAGAGTTGGCTGCACCATTGACAGCTTTAGTATATCAAAAAACTCAGGGAAATCCCTTTTTTACTAATCAGTTTCTCAAATCTTTACATGAAGAAAAATGCATTACTTTTAACCGGGAACATGGTTATTGGCAATGCGATATTACCCCAGTTAGAGCTTTAGCATTAACTGATAATGTTTTCGAGTTTATGGCAACTCAGTTGCAGAAATTGCCAAGAAAAACTCAAAAACTTTTGCAATTAGCAGCTTGTATTGGTAACTCTTTTGATTTAGCAACATTGGCAGTTGTCTATGAGAAATCACAGATAGAAACAGCAACAGACCTCTGGAAAGCTTTGCAAGAATGTTTAATTTTGCCCCTGACAGATGTTTATAAGTTTTTCCAAGGTCATGAGTCTATAAAATTGGCAAGTCATCAAACATCAGTTGTTTATCGGTTTTTACATGACCGTGTACAGCAATCTGCATATTCATTGATTCCCGCCGACCAAAAACAAAAAACTCATTTAAAAATTGGCAGATTATTATTAAATAGCCTGTCAGAGGTAGAAGGGGAAGAGAGAATTTTTGAAATTGTCAATCACTTGAATATTGGAGCCAATTTAATTACTGAAAAAGCTGATATTGATCAACTTATTCAACTCAATCTCATGGCTGGACGTAAAGCTAAAATATCTACAGCTTATGCTTCTGCTGTGGAATACTTTGGCAACGGTATCAAGCTGTTTGGTGGAGACAGTTGGCAGAGTGATTATAATTTGACATTTGTTTTATATAAAGAGTTGGCGGAGTCTGAGTTTCTTAATGGTGATTTTGACAAATCTTTGGCATTAATTAACTTGATTTTAATTGAAGCAAAATCTACTCTTGACAAAGCTGAGGTGTATGAAATACTGATTATACAGTACAGTTTCAAAGCCCAGTTTATAGAAGCAATTCAAACTGGAATTAAAGCGCTGTGTTTGCTGGAAAATGACATTGACCCAGCAGATATAGATTTAGCTGTACAACAAGAATTAGCAGCAGTAAAACAAAATATTGGCGGACGCGAAATTTCTACATTGATTGATTTACCAGAAATGGTAGATGTGAAGCAAAAATTGGTAGTGAAATTATTAATTGCTTTAGTTCCACCTAGCTATGTTAGTTCCAGCTTTAATTTATATATGCTTGTGTCCCTGAAAGCTATGAATCTTTCGATGGAGTATGGCAATATGCCAGAGTCTGCTATGGGATATTCAGGCTATGGACTAATTTTAGGCTCAGTCCTGGGCGATTATCAATCTGGTTATGAGTTCGGTTTACTGGGTTTTAAATTGAGCCAAAAATTCAATTATTTAGATCAAGTTTGTCAGACTAGTTTTGTTTTGGCGAATTTTATTCACATTTGGGCTAAACCAATTCAAGGTGTCACTTTACTTAACGATGAAGGCTATGAGGCAGGATTAAATTCAGGAGAGCTACAATATGCCACTTATAACATTTCCGGTAAGGTTTGTAATCAATTATTTCAGGGAAATCAACTTGATATTATTTTGGAATATATTTTACAGTATCTTCCCTTTATATCTACCACTAAAAATCAAGCTGTTAATTATATTTTAAAAGGCATTAAGTTTTTTATTCTGGATTTAGTAGCAACTTCACCATCAAAACAACAGGTGCTAATTTCCGGTTTATCTCCAAAAGAATTTATAGAGCAATGTAATTTTTCTCAGAATTTTTTCGCTTTGTGTATTTACTATGTTTTCAAAATGCAATTATCCTGCATTAATCGCAATTTTGCTCAGGGATTAGATGATGCTTTAGCAGCCAATAAAATAATAAATAGCATCGCAGGACATACGACTTATTCGGAATATAATTTTTACTATTCTCTGATTTTACTAAATCTATATATTGAGGCTTCTGGGGAGGAACAAAATGAATATAAAAACCAGGTAATAACTAATCAAAAACAATTAAAAATTTGGGCTAATAATTGCCCAGATAATTTTTTGCATAAATATTTGCTGGTGGAAGCAGAACTCAGTCGCGCCACTGGTCAAATTTTAACAGCAGTGGATTTATATGATCAAGCTATCCACTTAGCTGAAAAAAACGGCTTTATCCACAATCAAGCTTTAGCAAATGAATTAACAGCGAAATTCTATCTAGACTGGGGCAAAAATCGCATTGCCCAAGAATATATCATACAAGCTTACTATGGTTATATGCGTTGGGGCGCTGAAGCTAAAGTTGAGGATTTAAAACAACGGTATCCACAACTTTTAGAACCGATTTTGCAACAGACTCCAACTTTGTTGACTACTGATGAAACTATTATTGCATTTCCTCAATCGATTACTAAGAGTTCATCTTCTGCGAGCGTTTCAGTTACTCTGGATTTGGCAACAGTTTTGAAGGTTTCCCAAAGTCTATCGAATGAAATTCAGTTGCAGGATTTGCTGGCTACTTTGATGCAGGTGATGATTGCTAATGCGGGAGCCGAAAAGTGTGTATTAATGTTAGTTGATGAGGAGGATTTGATGATCGAGGCGATCGCTCACTCAACACAAGCACCTATTGTTTTACAATCGATTCCGGTGGAGGAAAGTTTGGAGGTTCCCCAGACTTTAATTAACAGCGTCAAGCGGCGACTGGAACCTGCGGTGATCATGAACGCATCTGTGCATCCATTACTGGTGGCTGATGCCTATATTTTGCAGAAACAGCCTAAAAGCTTGTTGTGTACTCCGATTCTACATCAAAGCAAACTGGTGGGAATATTATATCTAGAGAATAACTTAACAACTGGTGCATTTACAAGCGATCGCGTAGAAATTCTCAACTTACTTTGCTCCCAAGCGGCTATTTCTTTAAAAAACGCTCGTCTCTACCAGCAGTCCCAGAATTATGCTCAACAAATTGAACAATCTCTGCACGATTTACAGCAGATGCAATTGCAATTGGTGCAAAGTGAAAAAATGTCGGCTTTAGGTAATCTCGTGGCTGGAGTTGCTCACGAAATCAACAATCCTGTAGGTTTTATTGCTGGTAATTTGGAACCTGCTGTGGAATATGTGCAGGATTTGTTTAGTTTAATCGACCTCTATCAGCAACATTATCCTCAACCAGGGGAAAAAATTACCGCAGAAATTGCAGCTATAGATTTGGATTATATCCGCCTTGATCTGCCGAATTTAATATCTACAATGAAAGAGGGTGTCAAGCGGATTCGTGGTATTAGCAACAGTCTACGCATTTTTTCTCGCTCAGATAGCGATCGCCCAGTGCTTTATAATATTCACGATGGTATTGAAAGTACTATTTTGATTCTCAAACACCGTTTAAAAGCTAATTTACAGCATCCTGACATTCAAATAGTGAGAGATTATGATGATTTGCCTTCTATAGAATGCTTTCCTGGACAACTTAATCAAGTGTTCATAAATTTGTTAGCTAATGCTATTGATGCGCTAGAGGAATCGAACACAGGATATAGCTTTTTTGAAATTGCTAAAAATCCGAATATAATTACCATTAAAACTAGTTTGATTGAAGATAAAAATCAGGTTTTAATTAGTATTAAAGATAATGGCATGGGAATGTCGGCAGAAGTTAAGCAAAAAATCTTTGAGCATCTATTCACTACCAAACCTGTGGGAAAAGGAACAGGATTAGGACTAGCGATCGCTTGGCAGATTGTGGTAGATAAGCATAAAGGCAAAATTGAGGTTGAATCCACACCCGGAGAAAGTACAGAGTTTATCATTACCCTACCGATTAATGCTCAGGAGCAAAATTGACTAATTTGAAAATCTCTAATTCCCGACTAAAAATTATTTTAATCTACGGGTTATTAGGTGCGATGGCGCTGATAACGCTGTTTCCTTTGCTGTGGCTGATCAGTACAGCTTTGAAGTCTTCTACAGAAAACATTTTACAATCGCCGCCGCAGTTGTTACCCAGTCAACCAACACTAAATAACTTTTCGACTGTATGGCGATCGCTACCTTTTACACAATACCTGTATAACAGTACCTTAGTGGCAGTGCTGACAGTGGGTTTGAATCTTCTGTTTTGTTCTTTAGCCGCTTATCCCTTAGCCAGACTGTCATTTGTGGGGCGAAACGCCATTTTTATTGCCATCGTCTCGACCATCATGATTCCCTTTCAAATCGTGATGATTCCCTTATATATTTTGACAGTCCAGTTAGGTTTAAGAAATACTTATTTAGGCATAATTTTTCCCAGTTTAGCCTCGGCTTTTGGCATTTTTTTACTGCGACAAGCTTTTCTGGGTGTCCCCAAAGAACTAGAAGAAGCCGCCCGCATGGATGGAAGTTCAGAGTTAGGCTTATGGTGGCATATTATGTTACCAGCAATCCGCCCAGCATTAGTTACCCTGTCTATTTTCGTATTCATCGGTTCTTGGAGCGACTTTCTTTGGCCTTTAATTGTCATCCAAGATGAAAACTTATATACCCTACCATTGGGAGTAGCGAAGTTAGCTGGGACATTTTCTTTAGACTGGCGATTAGTAGCAGCTGGTTCTATAATTTCTATTGCCCCAGTATTGCTATTATTCTTATTCGTACAGCGCTATATTGTACCTACAGAAACGAGTAGTGGTGTTAAGGGCTAAATCATTTTCTAGTGGAAATTTATCTGTGTTTATCTGTGTAGCCTACGGCAAGCCACTACCTGTCTATATCTGTGGTTGAATAACTAATAGTAAATTTGCACAGCAAAAAGTCTCCCCGTTGTCATGGGGAGTAGAAACGCTCGCCTTAACTGAATGCTAAGAAGTCACCTCTAAAGCGAAATTCACCGTGTAAGGCTCATCCATTGGTTGCTGAGTACTGGCTTTGATAGCATCAAGATAACGGCGCAAAATGAGGACTTGGGGGAAATTGGGACGATAACTGAGATTTCCTTGCTTTTCCAATAGTGGTGCAGATGCGATCGCTTGGTAGTAAGAGTCATTTTCAGAACTGCTGGTCAGCCAAGTAGAATCAGGGCTTGCAGGTATCAAACCCGCAGGTAACTCACCTGACAAGAAACCTAATAAGCGTTGCTGACAAATACTGGTATTAATGCCAGAACCCTCAAATAGCTGGATAATTTCGCTAAAAGATAAAGTTCTATCTGGCAAAAGCCGCAGCAATTCCATAAACAGGAAATAATCAGTGTACTGTTGCTTAGGAGCTTCTAAAACCTGGGGATGCAAAGGTAACATCGCCAAACCATAGGCTACCCGACTACATTTGGGAGCGCCGTTTTCACCCAGATATAAATCTTGAATAATTTTCGTATTAGGCAGTTTTTGCTGTAGCCAATTATTCACGACTCCTAAAGAAGCCACCCCACCAGTTAAAATAGCTTGATTAATTGCTTCGGTGGGTATCCCACGAGCCACTAATAACTTGTTAAATTCTCGGTTCAAGCGGCGCACAAAGGGGATAAAGACATGGTTTTCTAAATCTCGGCGCTGTAATACCCACCGTTGATCTGCTAGTTCCAGAGCAAAAGAGTCTTGATTTTGCAAAATTAGCTTCAAGGCCAGCGCTGCATCTAGCACCGCTTGTCCTAACAAGGAACTTTCTAACCTCTGCTGGAGCAGAATCCGCGCTGTGATATCCGGTTCTCCTACTTGGGGTAAATCTAATTCTTCCAATCCCAAACTTTCCCAACGGATTTGATCCAAACCAGGAACAGCAGGTTGCCATTGCCAAGATTTATTGGTAAAGCTGCTATTATCTCCCTGGTTTAGATCCCGTGGTTGCCGATATTTGGGGGGAAACAGCAACTGGCAAATAATATCTTGCTCAATTCCGTTACTCGCGTAGCCAAAACTATGGAGCATGAAATCATTGTGCGCC
Organism: Nodularia sp. (in: cyanobacteria); assembly: GCA_035638855.1. Classification (GTDB taxonomy): domain Bacteria; phylum Cyanobacteriota; class Cyanobacteriia; order Cyanobacteriales; family Nostocaceae; genus Nodularia. The sequence continues at coordinate 151,596 of DASQZD010000060.1, forward strand.
AATTGTTGCAAATTTTCTGGTAAATCCACCAGTGCCATTTCGGTTGTAGTTGCGCCAATATTAATCACAAAAGTGTTACCAACCAAAGAATCATCGCTAGGTTTAGCTGGATTTAACCCAAGGGAATCGCTGATTTGCACTGGTTCACCATCAGCGCTATCGAGTATGCTAAGTAGACTGGCGATCGCTTCCTCCACAAAAAAGACTTGCTGTGGATGTTGGACTAATTTGCTAGTCAGTAGCGCTTCGCGGACATTAAAGCGATATTGTTCGGTCCAGCTAGATGGACAAGTGCAGATCACACCCGCAATCTGATTAATAATGTTATGGAAAGTTTCCCCATTTAAACCCACAGCACTAGCGATTAAACCTTGAGTTGTACTCTGGCGATCTGATTTCAACGTCAACAGTAACTTAGAAAGCGATCGCACAACCCAAATCAAAGGCCCCGCAGAAAATTTGTTGAATTGCAATACAGGCTCCCATTTTTGTTGTTCATTCTGATATGGGATACCCACCTGCAAATATGGCTTCAACTGCACTGAATAAAAATTACGCTTCTGAATGTCCGCAGCCGATTGTGCTTGGTGGTCTTCAGTCTCTGATTCAGGTACAGAAGCAGTCGGGAGATAAACCTCTGCTGGTAAACGAAACGATTCCTGAAAAGAAGCAACCCCCTGTGGGTTTTCTGCTGACCAGCAGATAGGATAAACAACAGAACTCGAACGATTCAACAAAGCCGCAGAAATTCCAGTTGTACCCAAATCTAGACCTAGATACCAAACTGATTCGGGCGCATTCTGCGAAACATCGGGATTATTTACAGGATGGGAAATTGAAATTAAAGAGCCTTCCTTATCCGCCGTTGTAACTTTCTCTCTCGTTTCAGTTGTGGGACTAAAGTCTAAGTCAGCTTCTGTTTGCGGCCAAGATATCGGGTTAACTTGGAATACATCCACACCAGACTCAGCAAAATTTGGACTATCCGAGTCAGTCAGAATTGGCTCCTCTACCTTATCTTCAAAACCTGCAAAAATATCCAAATCTGAATCCGAGTTTAGCATTTCATCAAAATTGGCTAAATCTTGATTCAATTGTTCCATCTGCTGTTCATCCAGAGTAATATTTAGCAGATTCGCAGACAAACTCTCTTCCGGTGAAAGTAAATTTTCTTCAGGGGAAGCCGAAATGTAGTTATCTAAATACCCCTTCTCATCATTAACCATTACTTCCGACTGGTAGCTCACAGTCGTTTCTGGGGCTATCACTGCTGCTGTTTCCAAACCAGAAGACACAGCAAACCCCCGCTCTTCACCACCAAAATCAGCAAATAAATCTCTCAGAGATATAATTGTATCAGCACTGCTTGGCTGCATGGAGACAGTTTCAGTTAATCCAACTTCTGTTGGCGACAACGCCGAAAAACCTGCCGATTCATCTGGGTTGGTATCTTCCTCAAAAAACAATTCTTGCCATGACTCTGATTCCGCATTTGCTTCCTCAAACCAAGGATCTGATATCTGTTGCGCTGGTTCAATGAGAGATGCAGGTGTGGTCTGTGCGATCTGTTCTTCTAATATCAGATCTGTTTCTAAAGGTTCAATTGAAGATGCAGGTATAGTCTCTGCAATATTCAACGATGATAAATCTTCTGCAATCACCGTTGAAGTTACATCAAGATTCAGATTAGTAAAGTTATCAGTAGATAATAAACTGGCATAAAGTTGATCTACTTGATCATCAAGTAATTCCAAATCATCAGGCTGTACTTCACTTACAGCATGACTAGATGATTCTCTATCATCTAGACTAAGGGACAGAAGCATTGCATCCAGATCATCTGTGACAACAACAACATCATCATCTTCCTGATTAAATGTCAGTGAAGACGAAGCTTCTGGCGCTATAAATTGCCACGACTGACTTATTTCATCACTTATAGCATCTGGTTGTATTGCTACTGGCGCAATCGTATTTGCCTTTGTTGGTAATGATAGTGATGGAGATAGGGGTTCATTTTTTTCCAACTCTGGATCAGATAACACAGTCATCGGCGCTTGTGGCTGCAAGTTCTGCGTAAAATTGTTCACAAAGTTCGCCATTAACTGTTCGCCCTGCACACCAGTACTGTGCATTCTGGCCAACCCTTGAGATAATGACTCGTGATAAGTATTAATATTGCGTTGTAGAGCCTCAAAGACGAAATTAACAGTTCCATCTAGGGATAATAGACGTTGATCGAGTTCCCTGGTCAGATTTGTTAACCTCTGCGCCTGTTCTGATGATTCTAAGAAAGGTTGAGTTCCAGAAGATGTTACTTCTCGCTTGCTGTGATCATGATTGGTAGAACCAAGGTCATGGACGACATTATCCGCTATCTGTGGCGTTAAATTAGATCCAATGCGGCTCATCAGTAACTGCAAAAATTCCGAAATCATCTGCTCCTGGTTAGCCCACTGCTGGCTTAAAGAGTTGTTGTGCAGTCTCCTTTGCTCTAGCTGCCGAATTTCCTGGATCAGAGTTGCTCGCTCTTGCATCATTGCTGCTAATTCTGCTTGCAACGGCTGTATTAATGTCGATAATTCGCTTTTTAATTGCTGAGATATTAAACTACTTTCTTCCTGTTCGGCTGGGTTTTGCTGTGCTGATAGGTTGCGTGTATGAGCTTGGTTGACAAATTTCTCTAGCAAAGGCGACCTTTGCACCTCTTCACTGGGCTGATTTTGGTCATTACTATTTAAAGTCTCACTTTCTTTTTGCTGGACAAGGAAGTTACGAATTTTTTCTAACACTTCTCTGGTTTCCGGCGCTTGACTAGACAAAAGCCTAGACAGGCGCTTACCACTGCTGTTGAGTAAGTGATCAATGTCTGCAATCAATGTTTGGATTTCATCTGCGCGGGAAGTCACTTTAAATTACCTTAGCTAGAAATGTACTTTAACTTGTATGAGAATTAGTGAAGAATGCGGAAATTTGCGCCAGTGGGAATTCTTGGGACTCCTCACTGGAATTATCTTATGGCGTTTCCTCATCTTCAGTTACAAAATTATCTGTGTATCCTGCGCTCGGTAGGGGTGGGTATGACTACGCCACGCAAGCTATCACATATATTATCAACTATTAACGATGTTCTAAATAAACCCGCCCCAACTGCGTGTCTACATTTGTCTTCATCTGTGTTCATCTGTGTACCTTGCGGTCAGCCGCTAACGCATTCTCTGGCTACGCCACGCAAGCGATCGCTTCGCAGCGCTTCGCTATCGCTGATATAGAGACGCAATTAATCAGCTTTGTACCTACATGAGCAATTAATGTAGCTAACCTGTGGCTCAATGGCAAGGGGAAATTTTTTACTTAAGTTTTGCTCTGTGTAAACAGCTAAAAATATTACATTAGCAAAAAATGACTAGATTGAGTATGATTGATTTCTACAAGCCGCAAATTCGTGACTTCTAGTCATCAGTTAGGCGCTCCATATTTCTATATTTAGACTACACATAGGACTCCTATTTGATTTTTGTTGGCGTAGCCTGCGCTTTGCGCTTACAATCTCAGTACAACATAAAAAGACTCTTTCCCACTCCCCACTCCCCCGGTTACTGAGCGCAGTCGAAGTAACTCCCCACTCCCCGCCTACGCAAATAAATTTAGAAATCAAACGGGATTACTATACATAGTTGCGTCTTCTGGTAAAATTATTTCAATAGCCGCCGTCAGTGCGCCGGATGCTCTAAACGCCTGTAGAAAACTTGTAAGACCTGGAGTAATCAAGGCCAAGATCGTTGAAGCAGGAATCGCGTGACTTCTAGTCATACGAGGTTCAAATTGTTTGTTTATATTTTGCAGTCATCAAATTTGCCATGCAGTGGACTCCGAACGAGTACTCCTTGAGGTAACAATATACTGTGTGCAAAACATTTAAAGACAGGACTTCTATTTTATTTTGGTTGGCGTAGCCTGCGCTATGCGCTTATAAGACTGAGTACACATCTATCACTGATTTACTTTTTCCCGTTCGCTGTTCCTTAGCAAGCAAATAAACAACAAGTTGACAGCTTTTTGTGCTACAAAATGTAGTGTTGTTTGTGCAAAAGGCAAGGAACTTTTGGGGTTTGATAGCTTAAGCTGAATATAGCGCTTTGTTTATTTTATATGTAACAGCTTTAATAAATATGCCGTAATGGAAGATCGATATAGCTTGCAACCAAACAGCAATTCCTGGATAATCTCATCGACTCCCTTTTTTAAAGGGTTGCCAGAAACTGCTGTAGAATTAGCACTTACCCAGCTTGTTACCCGTACACATCCAGCCAACCAAGTGATTCTGCTGGAAAATGACTGGGGTGGTGCCGTATATTTTATATTAGATGGTTGGGTAAAGATTCGTACCTACAATATGGAAGGGAAAGAAGTTACACTCAATATTATTGGTAAAGGAGAATTGTTTGGTGAAATGGCGGCCTTAGATGAAGTACCTCGTTCTACTGATGTGATTACCCTGACTCCAACGATGATTGGTAGTATGCCATCTCAGAATTTTGTCAAGTTACTTCATACAGAACCGTTGGCGGGACTGCGATTGTCACAATTGATGGCTCGACGCTTACGACAAGTAAACCGCCGGCTGCGATTGCGAGAATCTGATAGTCAGTCACGAGTAGCAGACACTTTGTTATTTTTGGCAGAAGGACAGGGAACACAAGGGCAAACTGGTACAGAAATTCCCAATTTACCTCACCGAGAATTGAGTAGTTTAAGTGGACTGGCCAGGGAAACAGTTACCAGAGTCTTAACAAGACTAGAAAAAAAAGGCTTGATTACAAAAGATCCGGAGACAATTTGTATTCCTGATTTGTCAGCTCTGGAAAAAATGATCGTTTAGAATACCTTTTACTATCGCGGAGGACTTACGGCAAAGTCGTTGAAATTTTTTTCACCATGAGTATTTCAGATTCTCTACCAGATGATCACCCATCCCCGGAATTTCCCCACGGACTAAATAAACAGTTAGAGCCAGATTTGTTGAGACAACCCAGACTAAAAGTTGATGCGCCTTTACGAATGGTGGAAACAGCATTTTTAGCCAGTGCTGCTAGCTTGATTTGGTTTATTAATTTTTACTTTCCTTTGGGGCCAGTATTACGGATATTTTTTCCCGTACCAATCGCTTTAGTTTACCTGCGCTGGGGCAAAAGAGCCGCCTGGATGGCTGCTGTTACTTCTGGGTTGCTGCTATCAGTGCTGATGGGTCCGGTTCGGAGTCTATTATTTGTGATGCCCTATGCTTTTATGGGTGTGCTTTTAGGCGCAACATGGTATCGTCGTGTTCCCTGGATTGTATCTATCATTTTGGGTACGCTGTTGGGTACATTAGGGGTGTTTTTTCGGCTGTGGTTGCTGTCTGTATTGTCGGGTGAAGACCTGTGGATTTATGTGATTAACCAAGTAACAGAACTGATAGAGTGGGCATTTCTGAAGCTGCAAATATTAGCTGTTCCCAGTGTGTTTTTGATACAGGTGGGAGCATTTGTTTTAATTATGTTTAATAACTTGATTTATCTGTTTATGGTACACCTGGCAGCATGGCTGTTATTTGATCGCTTGGGCAATCCTATTCCCCGTCCGCCACAATGGGTACAGGTTCTTATGGATTATGAAGGTTGAATAATTGATTCGTATTTATACCCAAATAGAACAGGGTGAAGAATGGATTTCTAAGTATCGGAATTGTTTAACCGTGTTTGCCTGTGTTTTAGGTTTTACTGAGACTGGTTTGATTCCGGGCATTTCCGCAGCTGGTATGACTCCAGAAGATCGAAAGTATACTGCTTGTGCTGATGCGGAGTTTTTATATTATGGAGCAGGACGAAAACCTCTGTATCCCCTACCACCACTGACTGCGGGCGCTTCACCTGTTTTAATTTCCCGTGCTGTGGTTGAAGCACTCAATATTCCGGTCTATTTGTTTAATGCTGGCTTACCTCAGCCTCCAGATGCGCCGGTGATTGATTTGGGTGGCTCTCCAGCTCAGTGTTTAAGTACAGGTACTGCTATGGAAATAACAACTGTACACCACTTGCTCAAGCAAGGGCTACTGTGGGGAGAACGCCTGGCTGCCAATTTCCAACAAGGATATGTGATTTTAGGTGAGTGCGTTGTGGGAGGTACTACCACTGCCCTAGGAATTTTAACTGGTTTGGGCATAGATGCAGAGGGAAAAGTCAACAGTAGCCATCCTGTTTGTAATCATACACAAAAGTGGGCGGTTGTACAAGCTGGACTGGAGAAGATGAGGTCTACTGGGGGAAAATTATTAGATCCTTTGGAAATTGTGGCGGCGGTAGGTGATCCGATGCAGGTTGTGGTGGCGGGAATGGCGATCGCCGCTAGTCGCAGTTGTGGTGTTATGCTGGCAGGTGGGACACAAATGCTGGCGGTTTATGCTTTAATGAGTGCGATCGCTGATGCTTATAGCTTATCTTGGCAACCAGCAGAAGTAGTCGTAGGTACTACTCGTTGGGTAGCAGAAGATCCCACCGGTAGCACTATTGACTTAGCCCTCGGCTTGGGTAAAACAATACCTCCCCTACTCGCTACCCAGTTAAGTTTTGCTAACTCTCGTTATCCCCAACTCCAAGCTTATGAGCAGGGCTTTGTTAAAGAAGGTATAGGGGCAGGATCGGCTTGCATTGCTGCTCATCTGAGCCAAAATTGGCAGCAACATCAACTTTTAACTGCCATTGAAGCTCAACTCGAACGGCTCAAAGGCAGTTTATAAATCACATCTTCAAGTCCAACAAGCAGTTTAAAATCTCTATATATCAAGAATTCAGCCGCCAAAGACCCATTCTAAAACTACATTATTTAATGAATTCTCACTTTCATTAATTGTTCTTCTAAAGCAGCAATGCGATTGTATGCTGCCGTTAATTGTGCTGTTAATCGTTGTATTTGAATTTCTGGTGTTAAGTTATTATCGCTACCTTGCCGATTCATGTCTAAAGACATACCATCTGTCAATACATCTTTGTGTTGCAGTTCTGGATTGAAGTGGAGATGTTTTTTAAACGGATAGCGGCTGACAGCACTATATTCTAGATCCTTATTCTTTGCTTGTGTATTTGCTAAAGAACATTCTGAGAAAGCTTGATCGACTTTATGATCAAGTTTCTCAATCACCTGGCAGAGGGCATCAAGTTTATGACTCAAATTCAGGATCTGCGTTTGTAATGGCTCCATTTAATACCCTTGTCAGTATATTTGCTTTATGTTATTCAATTTACAGGTCATATTAACTATACTTTTGAATTATTTAATTTTTTAACAATTGTGTCTCGATTAGATTAGTTACCTATGTATAATCAAAATTCCCAAATTCCAAATCCTAAATCGATAAATCGACGGTCTTTTTTGTTAGGTGCAGGTGGACTGGCGCTTTCGCATCTGCTGGTTGGTTGTGGCGGTAGCAAACAGACTCAACTGAATATCCAGTTATTAAAAGGTTCTATCCCCGCTCAGATAGTTCGTCAGTTTCGCCAAAGTTTACAGCAAGAGATACAGTTAAATTTTGCCCCAGTTGAGCAGATACAGGATTTATTTAAACAATTGCAAGGTTGGCAAGATCAATCGCAAACCACTGATCAGTCATTTTGGACTCGCTTTATACCATTTAAAAAATCCCAACCAGCAGTTGCATCTGATTTAGTGACATTAGGGGATTACTGGCTCAAAGCCGCTATTGAACAGAAACTCATTCAACCACTAGAAGAGGCGGAGGTCAAACAGTTAAAACACTGGTCTGCTTTAGATAAACGGTGGCAAGAACTGGTAACGCGCAATAATCAAGGCAACCTGGATAGTCAAGGCAATGTTTGGGCTGCTCCTTACCGTTGGGGTAGTACAGTAATTCTGTATCATCGTGAAAAATTCCAAAGTTTGGGTTGGAAACCAGAGGATTGGAGTGATTTGTGGCGAGATGGATTGCAGCAGCGCATTTCTTTACTCGATCAACCCAGAGAAGTCATCGGTCTGGTTTTGAAAAAGCTAGGAAAATCCTACAACACGGAAAATTTCGACACCATACCAGACTTAGAAAATGAACTCCGGGCATTAAACCAACAGGTAAAGCTGTACAGTTCCAGTAACTATCTAGAACCTTTAATTATTGGAGATACGTGGTTAGCCGTTGGTTGGTCAAGCGATATCATACCCGTTCTGGCTCGTTATCCCCAACTTGCCGCAGTTGTCCCGAAATCAGGAACAGCAATCTGGGCAGATTTATGGGTACGCCCTACAGGAGTAAAAAAAGATACTTTTTCATCACAGTGGATGGATTTTTGTTGGGGACCAGACATCGCTAAACAAATTCCTCTGTTAACTAGAACTAATTCGCCAATTTCGTCTAATATTGCCCAATCAGACCTTCAGAAACCATTTAGAAGCCTGTTAGAGAGTAATCAAGCAGTTTTCGACAAAAGTGAATTTCTGCTTTCCTTACCTCCATCAGCAATGAAGGAGTATGAGTCTTTGTTCGCCAAAATTAAACAAGAGTAGGAATTAGTTTTGTCTGTAAATTCTAGAAAGATCGCAACAATCCTAACCTATTCTGAGTATTCATTTGGATACGGCATGATGTTGGACTTGTGACAAAATTACAGGTATAAGTTGCCAAAAGGTTTTGTTGATAATTGAAGACTCGAACGTTATAACCGTCTTTTCTGGCACTGCTACCCAAGCGATTTACAAAGTCGTAGCGTTCTAGATAGTCTAGCAAGTTCCAAATTTGCTGATTCACTATGAGGTCTACTCTGGCGGGTTCTTGTTCGCTAGCTGGATATGCGATCCAGTTATCTAACAGTTTGTTTTCGGAATTTTCTTTTTCCCACCACAAACTAGGTGTAGTTAATCCTTCTGGGTTAATGGTATTGGCTGTGATGACAGTACCATTGGGTTGGTTTAATAACGCCAGTTCCAAAGGCGCGTCCGAAGGCGATGGGACTGGGGCTGTTTCTGCTGGGGAGGGTAAGACTGGTAACAGAAAAATTGTACTGAGGTTAATTGTTAGCAGTAGAGGAAGTGATGTCTTACGATTTAGTTTGTGTATAAGCATAAACGCATACCATTTTTTATTTGCGAACAATCTTTAATTCGCTCATGGTTTAAGACTAAATAATTGCTGTTGGTGTTTCTAAACTCTCATGGCAAAAAAGCGGAGTCTTTTGTAATCAGCTGTCCAACTACCATCAGAATACATTTTTCGTGGAAGTGTCTGTTCTACCTGACGAATGACTTGTGTTTGCTGGTCAGGAGTTAATCCTGCGATAAAACTGCTGGCAAACATTTGAATCCAGTTTGCGATTCCGGCTTGTTGATCTGCTAGGGGTGTGGGACGGGTGAACAGGATGGCATAAGTGACTTCAAAACCTTGGTGTTCTAGTAGGTTTGTGTATTCGCCAATGCTGGGAAAATACCAAGGATTCCGTGTTTCTACGTCTGTGGCACCAAGGGATTCTAAAGCAGTAGACAAAGCTTGAGTTATGGCTTGCACGTTCCCCTTACCACCGAACTCGGCGACAAAGCGCCCTCCTGGTTTCAGGGCTTGATGTACGCAGGCGATCGCCTTTTCTGGTTCTTTCACCCAATGTAACGTCGCGTTGGAAAACACCGCATCTAATGGCTGGTCTACTTCAAAGTTCCTCGCATCAGCGACATCAAATAATAGATGAGGATAGTTTTGCCTAGCTTTCTCAATCATGGCGGGTGCGCGATCAATTCCCATAACTTCAGCACCAGCCAAGGAAATTTTCTCAGTGAGTTGTCCCGTACCACAGCCCAAATCCAAAATAGATTCTCCTGGTTTGGGGTTGAGCAATTTCAGCAATTCTTCACCATATTGCCAAACAAAGGCGTGTTTATCTTCATACAGGTGACTATCCCAATCATTCTTAAGTGGAGAGAATTGGGGATTTTGTGAGATATCGCTTTTCATTATGATTGGAAAACATGAGTATGATGAACAGACTGATGATGGTGCAGTAGTTATTCTCGTAGCAGCAATGAAATTTTCATAGTGTTACCTATTTGTAGAAAATCCATGACATCTCAAGAATTTTTAGAACATTTGGCTACAGCTGCAACAGATCCCGAAAAATTAATGGTTGTTGCTGAATACCTGGAAACAACTGCAATGGACAATGCGACGACTCCCAGATGGCGCAGCATTCCTTACAGTTCGGAAATTGAGATGGCGCTGAAGAATCTGGCTTTTCATTTAGAAGGACTTGCTGAGACAAAAAATTGATTTTGCGCCTTTAATGGCCTTGTTTCATCCACTCTCGCGCTGCTTTTTCGGCGGCTTCGGGCGTGTAGTAAAGCTTGCGCTCACCAAACACTGCACCACCAGGACTAATCAAGCGGAATTGCCAGGAATCATCTTTTTCAGTATAAAACACTGTGAGGGTAACGTTATGAATGCCAACAACTAAGTGAATTTTGGTGGTAGTCATTAGTGGTTTTTCAACGTTTACCCTTTTTTTATCATTTTTAATATATAAATAGGATGCTTGTGCGATGCTCGCCGGAGGCGGGGCTTTGCCCATCGCTTATTCTAAATTTTACAGGATTATAAATCATACAAATTCCTAAACCAGTTCACAAATACCTGTGCTTTTGGATGTTGTGGATCCAGAATTTTTTCTTCAATAGCATTATGTAGTTGTCGTCCTGGTGGATTTTGCCATGCTAACCATGTGTAAATACAAGCTTTACCATGATGAAAAGGTATAAATTCTGCACCTTGATTTCTTGATTCTGCCACTACTTCCTGAGCATATTTCCAGAGTGGTTGATTTTCATCAGGAATCATATAAGCTAAAAAAGTTTCTAGCATACCTTTTTGTTGGTTATCTGGCATAATCCAGATCCCAAACTTAATTTTAGTATTAGTAATATGAATAAGTCCGGTTTCAGGTATTTCTTGAGGAATATCACGAATACTTGGTAAACAAGCATTTCTAATACTTTCCCAACTAGTAGATGAATTTTCATCTGCGTCTAGTATCAAACCAAGATGGGTCAATCCTGTTCGTTTCAATTGAGTAGATATCCAATGACTATTAAAATCATTACTACCGCGAGGTGTGATATAAACAGGTTCGTTACCTTTTGACCAAGGAATTCCGTTAGCTTCGATAAGATATGGTATTACTCGCTTATCTTGGTCACCCTCAACAATTAGCCGCTTCGTCGAGTTCTCCTTGCTTGGCATTATTAACGAACCTCAATATTTTCTTCAGCAGCAATGACAATTTCAGGTTCAATAAAAACTATACTAGTTTCTTTACCTTTTTCAATTCTATGAATTCTAATACCATCCTCAGTTGCATCTTCTTGTTCTGTAATATCAGCTAAACTTTGCCAACAATCACTATTATGTGTAGTGGCAAAAACTTGTACATTTAATCTTTTAGCTGTTTGCCAAATCAGTTTCCACATATCGGACATGGTAGTAAAATGAAGTCCCGTATCAATCTCATCTATGAATAAATATCCATCTTTAGCGCACACAGTAGCTAGTGCAATTCCTAAGATGCGCCAAATACCATCTCCCATACTGCCAATTGGTACACGCTGTTTACTATCAGCAAGGCGGACATAAAAGCCAGTATGTGATTCAGCAGAACGTAATCTCATCATCTGACTAGCTTTTTGAACATTTGCTGGAGCAATACGTTTAATTTTTTTATCAATAATTCTCAGTGCTTCCGTTACTAATTTTTCTTCGGGATTTAACACTACTTCATCAAAGAACTCTGTCATTTTTGCAGTGTTTAGGGAAGAAGAATTAATAAATATAATTCTAGGGGCTTTATTTTGTTTATCCCTATTAGAACGTTTAATAAATTTTAAATCTAGACAATTATTATCTGATAAAGGGAAAATTAAAATTTCTGGTTGTTCTTTTTCTAGATGCCAACTGACTCGAAAGTTCATGCTTTGTATACCATTTGATAAAGTTATACAAAAATACTCTTTATCAACATCGTTAATTCCGGAAATTGAAAATGCACTATCTACCTGAAATTCATGATCATGAAATAAATGAGAGATATCAAGTTCACGTTCTTCTCTGAGATTGAGATTTTCATTCCAAAAATACTCACCTCGGTTTATCATTATTTCACCGAGTGGCTCAAGATTAGTCCGTGAGCATAAAAGCTGAATAGCTTCTAAAATCGAGGTTTTACCACTATTATTTTCACCCACGAGCAGATTAATTCTACCTAGCTGCTGAAGCTCGAAAGATTTGAAACCTCGGAAATTCTCTATTTTTACGCTCTTTAACATGATTTTCTTAGCCAAAAACAACAAAGAGGTAATGACTGGTATTAGTACAAGCAGTTGTGATACCTCTCACTCTAGCAAAACAAGCGCCTGCTTTAACTGCATTCTTCAACAGCCGACTCCACAAGCTCAAACTTAACTTTGTTGTATAAATCTTGTAGGGAAATCTCAAAGGGTATAGTATTGAGTGCGATCGCCTGATCTTCCTCATCATACTCACGCAGCGACCATTGCTTTTTCCCAGTCTTAGAAAATTGCTCTACATGAATCCGAGTTTGGTCAATTAGTAAATATTCTTGAAACGTAGAAATAGTTCGATAAGCCTCAAATTTATTCTCACGGTCATAGCCTTTGGTCGATTTTGATAAAACCTCAAAAATCACCTGTGGATTGACAATTATATCTTTTCGGTTATTTAAAAATTCCGGTTCATCCGCCAAAATCATCACATCTGGATAAGTATAAATACGCTTTTGGGGTATCCATAAACGAACATCACCCATAAAAACTCGATAGTTTTGCCTCTTGAAAGCAAAATTCAACTCACTACTTAAGTTGAGTGCTATTTGGTTATGATCTATTGTTCCACCTGCCATTGGAACTATTTCCCCGTCAATATATTCGCTTTTATAATCAGCCGCCTCTTCTAAGGCTAAATATTCCTCTGGCGTATAGTATCGCTGTTGTGTTACTTGCATAGTTATTTCCTGTAGCGATGTCTACAAATATTTTAACTTGTTTAGATTAATCATCTGAATTTGCATTTTTAATTACTAATTATTCCCATAGTCTTCTCCTAGTTTTCCCGCTTAACCTTTCGTGAGTATCTTCTAACAAAGCGGGAATATTTAAGTTTTCTGGACATCGAGGTAAACATTCACCGCATTCTGTGCAACGTTTGGCTTTCATTCCAGGGAACCAGTGACCAGCATTTTCAAACATTCCATAACGATATTTTCCGTAATCGGTCATGTCATAAGCTACAGCAAGATTTCGTAACCGCAATACTTCGGGAATATTGATATTTTCTGGGCAAGGTAAACAATCATAACACTGACTACATTTATCAATTTTTAAAGCAGCTTTTTGCGTTTCTTTTAAGCGTTCAAAAGCTAAATCTTCCTCTATTGTTAATTGATGAACACTATCACCAACTCGTAAAGGTTCTATTAATTCATCTGGGTTAGCCGACCCTAAACTCAAGGTAGTAATCCGATGATCACTTAGTAAAAATCGATAATTTAATTCTAAAGGTGAATAAGGGTGACACAGGTCTGTTAATGTTTGGGGTGGCGTGTAGAGGCGACCTCCCTTGTCAGCCGGGGAAATGATAAAAATGCCCATGTCCTTTTGGGCAGCTAACTGAATTGCTGGGGCATGACGTTGAAAAAAATAGTAATAATGCAGATTGACAAATTCAAATAAATCTGTATTGATGGCTGCTAGAATTATATCTAATGAAGCGTGGGTGGAAAAACCAACGTGCCGCACTCGACCGTCATCAACAGCTTCCTGGACGGCTTTCATACAGCCACTGTTGGCTTGCACCCACTGGAGATGCTCCCAAGTATTTAAGCCATGAATGCCTAAGCAATCTAGATAATCTAGATTTAATCGTTCTAGGGATTGATTGATGCACCGACGCATACTATCAGCATCAATGGTAGGTGGAATTTTGGTGGTGACGTAAACCTGAGAACGGGGTAATGATAATCCGCTTTTGATAGCTGCACCAAGATACTCCTCACTTTTGCCATAACCTCTGGCTGTTTCGAGATGATTTACTCCCAGGGCTAAAGCTGCGGCTATTGTCTGCTGTGCATTTTCGACATCAGCCAGGTAGCGCATTGTTCCTAAAGAAAAAACCGAGAGGTGTAGGTTAGTTTTTCCAAAGCGTCGGTATTGCATGATAAGTGCTGAGTGCTGAGTAAGAAGAAGAGTGGGAACAGAAAGAAATCCGGGAGAAAGACGTTGTTACAAATCCAATTTATTTATTCTCCCCTGCACCCTGCCCCCTGCCCCTCTGCCTCTATCTAGCTGTCGCCATGTCCAAAGCGCTTGATCAAATCTTCGGGGCGAAGATTGGAGATGAATTCACGAAAGGCTTGCTGTTCTGCTTCATCAGCGTCGCGATCAACGGGGATTGAAGCATCGGAAACCACTTCTTCCATAACCCAGATTGGGGCATTTGTACGGAGAGCAACGGCGATCGCATCGCTGGGACGCGCATCAATTTCTTTTTTGATTTCGCCTTGCTGGACAATTAAAGCTGCATAAAATGTATCCTTTTGTAAGGAGTGAATAATCACCTTTTCTAGAATCATGGAACATGACTCTAAAAGATTCACAATTAAGTCGTGTGTTAGTGGTCTGGGAGGCTTTTGATTTTCTAGCGCAGCCATAATTGCCCTCGCCTGTTCCTGTCCAATATAAATTGGCAAAGCTCGCCGATCTGAGGCATCTTTCAAAAGTACAATGGGACTGCGGGTTATGGCATCTAATGCTATGCCAGCGACTCTCATTTCAATCATTGGCTATGCCTCTACAATCCTTTGAATGATTGGACGCTTTGTAACAAATAATACTGTTTTCTTGGATAACTTGGGGGCGGGAATAAACATAAGCATTGTTCTCTATAATTGCTTCTATTAAACTCCGATCTTGTTCTGAACACCAAAGTAAGTCAAAGATGTCTACCTAGACAATAACCTTATTAACCAAGTATGCCTTGTGAAGGATGCGAATGTGTTAATAACTTTATAATAGGAACAGTCAGAAATTATACTTAATGTCTGCGGCATTAATGTCAGAATTACAGTGGATTTTTCGCAAAAGTAGGCAATAAATAGAATTAGTTTGAGAAAAAAGCCGTGTTTACAGGATTAATCCAAGCATTAGGAACGATGAAACCCGTAGGGGGGGATTCTTGGCAAATTACCTTTGTAAGTCAGTCCTCTGCTGTGATTATGCAGGATTTGGCTTACGGCGACAGCGTGGCTGTAGATGGAGTTTGCTTAACAGTAGAGAAAATTTTAAACAATGGGTTTATCGCCACTGCTTCACCGGAGACTCTACGCCGCACTACTCTGGGAGATGAGCAAACAAAACAGGGATACGTCAACTTAGAAGCTTCGCTGCGGGTGGGTGGTAAAGTCGGCGGTCACTTTGTCATGGGTCATGTAGACGGTATAGGTCAACTGGTAACGGCCGAACAAACGGCTAGTTCTTGGGAAATGACTTTTACTGCACCCGAAGCGATCGCGCGGTATATTGTCCCCAAAGGTAGCATTGCTGTGAATGGTATCAGCCTGACAGTAGCTGCTTATGAGCCAGAATTGTCTCAGTTCACAGTCGCAGTCATTCCCCTCACCTACGACGATACAAATCTCCGTTATCTTGTCTCAGGCAGTTGGGTAAATTTAGAAGGAGATATTCTCGGCAAATATGTAGAAAAATTTCTTTCCCCTAGCAAACAACATTCAAAAACCGATATGGTTACACCTGAGTTTTTAGCAGAAAATGGGTATTTGTGATTAGGGAGTAGGGAGTAGGGGAAGAAGCAGGGGAGCACGGTGCAGGGTGCAGGGGGGAAGAAAATTCTCCATCTCAATACCCAGTCCCCAGTCCCCAATCCCCAATCCCCAATCTCTAGTCCTAGCTATCTGGTTCTTGGGAAACTCGAGCTGTTTGTAAAGCTTGTACCATCTGACTCAGGGCAACTTGTAATTCTACACCTGAGTCAACAGCAACCCAACCTTGTGGTTTCAGGTGGCGGACTTCAAAGTGTAGGTGAGGCCCTGTAGAGTTACCAGTGCTACCAACTCGCCCAATGACGGTTCCTTGTTCTACCCTTTGACCGGGTTGAACAAAGAGTTCTGACAAATGAGCATAAAGGGTCTGTTGAGCAGACGGGTGGTTAACAGTTACGGTTAAACCATAACCACCCATCCAGTTGGCAGTTTGCACTGTACCTTCTGCGGCAGCTATTACTGGTGTACCTGTGGGCGCAGCCAAATCTGTGCCGGCGTGGAAGCGGCTATTGCCTGTAATTGGATGAGTTCTCCAACCAAATACAGAACTAATGCGAGCAGGTATAGAAAGCGGAAATGTCATTTCCCCATTACCACCATAAGCCAGGGCCCCAGTGAAGGGAATTTGTGGCAGTACAGATGCTAATTGGAAGTCGTAAGCTACTGTACTGGGTCGGGGTGCAATATTCCCTGCTGTCATTGGTGGGGGTAGAGTTCCACCACTGGGTGCGATGGGAGATGCGATCGCTGATGTGGTGGCGAAATCTCTAGGGTTAGGGATAAACCGATTAGGGCGATATGCAGTTTTTGTCGCACCACTAGATACAGCCTGATTAGGAGTCCATCTGTTGTTACTGTTGTTAGTGACTACTGGGTTATTAGTGACTACTGGTCGAGTTGCTCGAACGTTGGCTACCTGAGTATTTTGGCTGCTTTTAATCCAGCTGGGTGCTGTTGTAGCTTTAGAATTAGCTACTTGCTGATTCCGCGCAGGTGACTGGGGTACTTGAGCGCAACTACTACCTGAGATACTTTGCCCAGAGGGTAAAACAGTTTGACAACCACTAGAGCGTTCTGTTAGCACCACAGAGTTAGGTGCTTGATAAGTAGCCGTAGTCTTGGGGTTGTAATTGATAGGATCAATCAAGGCGTTATTATAATCCTTGGTTGTAGCTCCTGTTGCACTGGTGACACTGTTCGAGTTATTTGATGGTTGGGCAATTTCTGGGAGTTCTACAGGTACAGTTCGGGGTGTAATAGGTTGGGCTACTTCAGTATTGGGTTTCTCCAAACTCACATTTGCCCTGGGAGCGGAAACCTCAGTTTTGGGTTTCGCCAAAGTCACATTCGCCCTGGGAGCGGAAACCTCAGTTTTGGGTTTCGCCAAAGTCACATTTGCCCTGGGAGTAGAAACCTCAGTCTTGGGCTTCACCAAAGTCACATTTACCTTGGGAGCGGAAACTTTTTGTGTACTACGCAGTCTCTGTCTGAGATCGGCTTGGGGTTCTGCAACTTCGGGTTGGGGTCGAGATAATGCTGAAGAAACAGTGTCTTTTTTTACGGTATTTGGTATTACGACTGCTGGTTGAGAACTTTCAACAGTGGGAACAATATTATCTATACCTGTTTCTGTTTGGGCAATTGCCAAGCCGCCACTTAAGAAGCTGGCACTACTCAGCAAAAAAAAGCTTTGTGCTGGTAGCGTGGATGCATAAATGTGGAACAGCTTTCCGTATGGATAGCGTTTTGATGAGTTGTTTAAATGGTGATGGGCAGATTTATGGCGCTGCGTCATTGGTTCTCTCAGTTGTTGGAAATTAGTCTAAAGAGATGATGTCAGTGGTTTGTCTTGCCCAAAGAGCGAAATTGTGAACAAACCTAAATTAAAACAGAAGATTTACAGTAACCCAAACTGATTGTACCGGGTTCAACATAAATTTCTGGTGTTTTTATGTCATTTGAATCATTGGCTTCAAAAGATACATGAAGCTTTCCCTGTGAATTTACGCCCACCACAGTGCCTAAAAGATTATTGATATATACCTGCTCACCGATATTTGTCAATAAATCTAAATATCGAGACAAGAGTACACTTACTCCTTCTTGGCACAGACAC
The DNA here is from genome assembly GCA_035638855.1 of Nodularia sp. (in: cyanobacteria). Classification (GTDB taxonomy): domain Bacteria; phylum Cyanobacteriota; class Cyanobacteriia; order Cyanobacteriales; family Nostocaceae; genus Nodularia. The sequence continues at coordinate 169,584 of DASQZD010000060.1, forward strand.
TCTATACCGGATTCTATTCCCAGTAAAACTGTGTTCGTGAGCATTTCCAGACAAGAGATAGCCGGAGTAGGCTGATTAGCTTGCCAGGATTCGAGATTGATGCCAGTATCGGGTACCGGGTTAGCCCAGTTAATACCGACACCAACCACTGCTTGTATGATCTGTCCATTATGGACTTTTGTTTCCGTCAAAATGCCGCCAAGTTTACGACCATGCAATACTAAGTCATTAGGCCATTTAATGCCCACACTTATGCCGCACTGACGCAACCCTGTAGCAATACCCCAAGCACTAGCTAAGGTGAGCTGATAACTATCTGTAGCTTCTAGTTTAGGAACAATACCGACCGAAAGATATAGTCCCCCGGTTGGAGAAATCCATTTACGCCCCCATTGTCCTCTTCCAGAAGTTTGCTCAGTGGCAATTACTACAGATTTTTGATCAGCCCCCTGTTTCAGCAAGTGCCACAGGGTTTGATTAGTAGAAGGGACGCTTTCAAAAATATGCAGGGAAGAGGGTAAATAAGTATACCTAATTCCCGATTCGAGGGTAGTTTCCAAGAGTTGCCGATCAATTCCCACAGCAGTTCACCGAAATCCCGTTGTTCAAGTTAGCATTAATTGATTAATTTTGATTTCTGTTGAGGTTTGGTTCAAGATGCACACTTGGCACTGGCAGAATTGGCAAGGACTACCTTATCTTACTTGTAGTCTTCTCAAAGATTGGCATCACGGCTTCTTTACTCAGCAGTTTTGGCCGCGATCGCCTGAAGATTTGACAAAAGTTCTGCACCCAGAAGCATCAGCTTATCGTTTAAAGCAGGTACATGGCAATATAGTTCTCACCCCGCAAGAAATTGAGAACAATACAGGGTCAGAAGATTCTGGCTTGGTTTTGGGAGATGGTTTAATCAGCGAACACCCACTACAAGCTATTTGGGTAGCTAGCGCTGATTGTACACCTGTATTAATTGGCGATGTCAAAACTCGACAAGTAGCCGCACTCCACGCGGGTTGGCGGGGAACAGCTGCGAAGATTGTTCCCCAGGCGATCGCCCGACTCCGAAACCAAGGTAGTCAACTCGATGACTTACGGATTGCAATGGGACCTGCGATCTCCGGTGAAGTTTACCAAGTCTCTGTAGAAGTAGCGGCGGAAATTGGTGCTAGCATTACACCCCATCAAGAGGTACAGCAGATTATTGCTGCTTTGTATGAGTTACCCAATTCACCTTTATTAGCAGATTCCGACCCCGGAAAAGTCAAGGTGGATGTGCGAGCAGTGAATGTTTTACAACTGGAAAGCTTGGGTATTAGCGCCGAACAAATAGCGATCGCATCTTACTGTACTTACCAAACTCCAGAATATTTCTTTTCTTATCGTCGAGAGCAACAGAAAAAAATTCAATGGTCAGGAATTATTAGGTAAAACAATCCTGTAATTATTATGATTAAAACGAGTCATAAAATGATTTTTTAGTTAAACTGTAAGCTCTATAATTCAATTTCATTAAACACAATAATTATGCACTGGTTGTTATCTGGACCGTTGAGTATACAGAGATTAACGGTTAAGATTACAGGTTTGCCTGTATCTTTAGAAGGTAAGAAATTGGTGCAAATGTCAGATTTTCATTATGATGGTGTGCGACTGTCGGAAGAAATGTTAGAACAGGCGATCGCAGTTAGTAACCAATTAAAACCAGATTTAGTTTTATTGACAGGCGACTATGTAACCACAAGCCCAGAACCCATTCATGGGCTAGCCTCGCGACTCAAACAGCTAAAAAGTCAAGCTGGTATTTATGCCATATTGGGTAATCACGATATACGTCACAGACATTCAAAAACCGAAATTACCAACACCCTAACCAGCATAGGAATTAACGTCCTCTGGAATCAAATCGCCTATCCTTTCGGAAAACAATTCCCATTAGTAGGACTAGCTGATCGTTATTCAAAAGAATTCAATCCCTCAGCAGTTATGAACCAACTAGATCCTGACATACCTCGGATTGTCTTATCTCATAACCCTGATACTGCTGAGTTATTGCAAGCATGGAGAGTAGATTTACAATTATCTGGTCACACACACGGCGGCCAAATCATCATTCCCGGAATAGGTCCCATATTAGTTTGCTACAAAAAAATTCTCCAACATATCCCCAAGAAACTACGGTACCGCTTACCATTTCTGCGAAGAAACTACTCCTTCATCCGCCATTGGGAATGGGCGCAAGGTTTACATCAAGTCGGAAACAATCAGCTATATGTCAATCGGGGTTTGGGAACTTATTTACCAGGACGTTTATTTTGTCCCCCTGAAGTTACCGAAATTATCCTCCAAAAGGCATAGTTTTACAGTAAATTTTTGCCCTTAATCAAGATGAATTTTAATTTTTGATAAGCTGTAAACACTGGTATGAGGAGCCTGGTGTTGCACTATGCACTGGTTGTTTACAGGACGTTTAAGAGTAGATGAAATAACGGTTAAGATTGCGGATTTACCAAAATCTTTACAAGGTACAAAGCTGGTACAGTTAACAGATTTTCACTATGATGGGGTAAGAATTTCTGAAGAACTTTTAGCACAAGCGATCGCTGCTAGTAACGAAGCCGAACCTGATATAATTCTCTTAACCGGCGACTATGTAACTGACGATCCTACACCAATTCATGAACTAGCTTTACGACTGAAAAATTTACAAAGTCGCTGTGGTATTTACGCCGTACTAGGCAATCATGATATATATTATCAACACTCAAAAACAGAAATAACATCAGCACTGACTAGCATAGGGATTCATGTACTGTGGAATGAAATTGCCTATCCTTTAGGACAAGAATTACCAATAGTCGGACTAGCTGAATATTGGTCAAGGGAATTTAACCCCGCACCAATTATGAACCAACTCAATTCTGATCTACCCCGCATTGTTTTATCCCATAACCCAGATACTGCCAAAATTTTGGAAAAGTGGCGCGTAGATTTGCAACTATCTGGACATACCCACGGAGGTCATATTGTGATACCAGGATTTGGCCCAGCAATTTTTCATTATCAAAAGCTGCTCAAACAACTTCCTAAAAAACTACGCAGTTGGGAACCATTATTACTAGGAGATTGCTCAAAAGTAGTAAAGTATTGGGAATGGGCAAAAGGTTTTCATCAAATTTCCAATAATCAATTATATGTCAATCGCGGCTTAGGAACTTATCGCCCAGGACGTTTATTTTGTCCCCCTGAAGTTACTGTAATTACCTTAGTTAGCCAATAGTTATTTATTAGCTATTCTTAAATCGCCACCACTTAGCATAAAAGAGTATCAGTCATCCACGGCGGAGGTGCTGCTGTTAAATCCATATTTATTTCCCCGCTTTGAAAAGCGGGGAGTCAACATCAGTTATTGACAACTGCGATATTTAATGTGATAAACCAAACCACGGTTGGTGAGGTCAAAGGAGTCAACAGTCGCCATTCCTTGACCACTGGCGACTATCGAAGCATTTACCCGCATACTTACACTATCGCCACAGCGTGACCAGACATCAGCCACAGTCACTAATTGATCTCGAACGTTGTAGTCAGTTTCGCCTCTAAATGACCGAGAAAAAACAGGACCTCTAGCACCAGCAAAAAAATACTCTGCTCTTAGTTTCCCTGTTGTGCTGGGAGCAACATAGCCTCGATAATCAGCATCGTAGAGGGAAACTTGAAGGCCTTCGGGGACTTTTATGGGAATGGTCAAGTTACAGTTTTTGCGACTTTCTCTGGTGTTATTCCCTACAGCTATAAATTTATCAAATAGAAGACTTAGTTCTTGACCATCGGGGCTGACGGTGACACTAGCAGATCCTTCAGGACAACCATTACCTCCATATTCTGCACCGACAATTTCAACTTTGTCACTAGCAAATGCTGGGCTAACAGAAGCAGTCATTAGTGTAGCCGCAGCCAAAAAAGCTGGGACAAATTTTAGAGATGTATGCTGAAAATTTTGATGATTCATCACTTACCTGTCCTAATTATTTCCAAGGGTGTTAAGGAACTGAGAAATAAAAAAATATCCCCTATGGCGGAATATTTAATTTTTTGGTTTTACCTCAGTGCAAAAATTCCCCCAAAGTTGTTAGCAGAAAAAGTTTACCCATGCTGGGTACTATTACTATTAATTTGTTTCCAAGGTAAGCAAATTAGCAGATAATTTACCTTTCTTAGAGTAAAGTTAACTAATTCGCAGAAGTTTAATTGTTTAAGATTTACATTTATTGAAGTTGAATTTGAAATAAAAATCACAGAATATGTGCAAATAAGACTAAAAAATACAGATTTAATTTTTTTAAATGCCTTTTGACTATGCGGATAAATATTAATTACTGCATGATGGGGAGAATTTTATAATGGGAAATTAAATTTATCGCGATCGCCTATTAATTCTCAGCAGCTTTTTGATTTTCTGACACCATCTTGATAACAGAGATTTACGCTTGAATACAGGTCTGGATGATCTAGAAAATCTTGAATATCGAGATCCATTGCTGACATTTTCTTCTAAGGATGCAGCTTTTTTTAAATCCGAAGCGGCTCTATATTCAAACCCCAGTTGAGAACAAACGAAGCCCCGATATTTGTATGCTTCAACATAGCGAGGATTGAGACGAATGGCTTTGGTAAAATCTGCGATCGCCTCCTCATATTTTCCTTGATTAGCATTTTCCACCCCGCAGTTATAAAAACTTTGTGCATCCCAGCGCTGGACAGATATATTTACCTGATTGGTTGACGTATTTGTGGGCGTAGCAGAAGGCGCACTTTCAGTATTTAGCTGTTCAGACTTGAGTTTGTTGTAAGCTACATTTATATCTTTTATTTTTTCCTCTGCTTCCTGTTTTCGCTGTGGGTCAGAAAAGCGATCAGGATGCCAAATTTTCACCAACTGACGGTAAACTTGCTTCACCTGTCCTTGTGATGCACCCGGTGTCAGTCCTAAAATTTCATAAGCATGATTAATATCGAGGCGATCGCGCATACTCAAAGAAACAGGCAACTATGATAAATATATGTTAACTATTCCCCTAAATTTTCATCACTCAACCCAAACGCCTCATAGTGGATACCATTGGGATGGTAGTAATCGCCGCTTCTTTGAAGGTTGGTATTATCGCGTAACTTTGCCCGATTGTGGTCAAACCTTCGCCTTCATGTACTCTATCGAAGACCCCATTGGTGATCAACCCTATAGCGGTGGCGCAGCTCAAGTCCTGGGGGTGAATGATGAATATATCTGGCGTACCTTTCCTGATGTGAAAAAATTCTGGGGTAGTCGAGACGTTCTGGGATTAGGTCATTGGGGTAAAACCCACCTCAACACCCCACCGATGTACCTCAAGCCGAGCGAGTTTGAATTACACGTCCAAGAAGGCTATCAAGCTACAGCTACCTTAAATCAGGGAGAGATTCGTGATCCCGCTACTGGTAATTATTGCCGTTGGCTGTACGAAATTCAGCCGATATACTATTGGGGAAATCAAAATAGTATTCAGCAATCAACCGCCGGCTGGGTATCATCTCTACAAATTTTTGAACCTGGATGGCAAATTTTAATGGCTCACGGTTTAGCCAGTGGTTCAATTGATTGGAATGGTAAAATCTATGAATTTACCAACGCCCCAGCTTACGCAGAGAAAAATTGGGGCGGTGCTTTTCCACAAAAATGGTTTTGGTTAAACTGTAATAGCTTTGATGGCGAACCCGACTTGGCTTTAACGGCTGGCGGTGGTAAGCGCGGTGTATTGTGGTGGATGGAATCTGTGGCGATGATTGGCTTGCACTATCAAGGCAAGTTTTATGAATTTGTTCCCTGGAATGCAAAAGTAGAATGGGATATTCAGCCCTGGGGTAGATGGCAAATGCGCGCGAGAAACTCAGATTATGAAATTGAATTAACCGGAACCACCAATTTACCAGGTACACCCCTGCGTGCGCCGACAGCAAATGGTTTGTTATTCTGTTGTCGGGATACTATGCAAGGAAAGTTAGATTTGGAGTTACGAAAATTAAGCAACAAAAAATCTCAAACAATCCTCAAAGCACAAAGTTCTGTTTGCGGTTTAGAAATAGGCGGCGGTGATTGGGATAATTCTTGGCAATCTAGCTAAGACTACTGCTATGATGTATGTGCTTGCATATGCTTTATAGTTGGGGCTGTAGCTCAGTTGGATAGAGCGAGCGCCTCCTAAGCGCTAGGTCGCCGGTTCGATCCTGGCCAGTCCCGTCCCCACAAGACAATTCAATGAAAAAGTGTGTCGGAAGTGTTTGATCAATTTTCCGATCCAATGTAGGATGTGGCATCAATGGCGATACATCCTGTTCATACACCTTGGAGTTTGTATTAAATAAAGATGTCAGTTGATATTTGGGTAGATTTATCCAAAATCTACGACTCTACATACTTGTTTTTTCCGAGAATAACCTGGACTCAACAGACGAAAGTATAGAGCCTTGAAGAATAATCTATTATTTACAGGTCATTCATTTCGGTTTATGGTTTTCGCCCTACCGCTATTAATGTGGTTGGGATACCAAGAATCGAAAATTGAAAAATTGCCACCCCAAGCAGTATTAGTCTTGGGTGGTTCTACGCCACGTTTAGAACGAGAGAAGTTTACAGCCAATTTTGTCCGCGAGCATCCAAATTTACCAATTTGGATTTCTGGTGGTAGTCCACCTACATCAACTGAGAAAGTCTTTGCTAAGGCTGGCGTTGATCCCAAACGATTATATCTCGATTACGAAGCTGTAGATACTGTTACTAATTTTACGACACTAGTAGATGAGTTGCAAGCTGAAGGTATTAAGAGTGTTTATTTAATTACTTCGGAGTTTCATATGCGCCGCGCTCGTGTAGTTGGCGAGATTGTTTTGGGGAGTCGGGGTATTCAATTACAACCTGTACCAGTACCTTCAAACAATATGCGTGAACCTGTGGATAAGTCTATCCGTGATGGAGCTAGAGCCTTAATTTGGGTGGCGACTGGTTACACGGGTACAGACCATATTAAAAGACAGTGAATGGGTGATTGGGGGTGAGGAAGATTTGCATGGGGTATGAAATTCCACCCAAATCTTCAAAAAATAATTGAGTTTCTTATGGGGCGATTTCTTTGACTAGAACATAGGGCTGAATGATGAGAGTGTGAAATCGCTTGGTGCGATCGCTATTCCAATTTCCCATTTGTGTATCTGAAGGTTTAGCCATTAATTGCTGATCAATCCACTGTTGTATTGATGAAACTTGATCACTGGCGATCGCTACTCCCACATCCAGCAAATCCAAATCTTCTGCTACCACAATCACCGCATCCCGTTTTACATGAGGAATTAGCCATTCCCACTCAGCCTCATCCAGAATTTCTGTTAGTTCTGTTCTTAAATCCGACATAATTCCCCGTCTTGATTCGTCTAAGTCCGATTTTACCGAAAAATTGGGTTTGAGGTTCCCCGTCGTTCTACGACGGCTTTTAATTCATGAGTGTACCAATATGCTACTCTCATAATAGTGGAAAGGTAATCAACCACTTAAAAAACCTAGCTGTCGAAAGACAAAGCACTGAACCTTGATAATTGAACGGCAGTTGCTCTAATTGGGGAAACCCCAAGACCGCACTGCCTCATCTATGCGGTTCTACTGCATTGTTCTAGTTTCCTCCTAGCAGTAGGTAAAAGATTTATAGGGGCTAGACGACTCAGAATTTTGAAACATTTTTGTTTCAAACCAAACAGGACTTGCACTAATGCAAATAGGGTAGGGCATACCCTAATTAACGCTTGGGGAGAATCCCACCTCTGGTCTGGATGACGCAAGGACTCTAGGTTAAGTGGTTTCGTTGAACCAAGAATCCCCGTCGATTTATCGCGGGGAGTGTCAAAACATTCCATCTTTCCAAGAGGATGAGTGGCGATGGCTACACCCGAAAGTATCTTTTTTAACGTCCTAAATCGTGCAACTCATTAATTGCTGTAGCACACTGCTCTGTCACCGCTTGTAATTCTGCTTTATTAGTAGAAGTAGGCGCATCAATTAATTTGCCAATCCGAATAGTTAAGGGAACAGCACGAGGTAGAGCCGAGCCTTTTTGTAATATCTTTTCAGAACCCCATAAACTCACTGGCAAAAATGGTGCTTTGGCCTTCGCCGCTAGTAGTGCAGCCCCTCGTTTAGGATCACTAATTCTACCATCAGGCGTGCGAGTACCTTCTAAGAAAACACCCACAGCCCAACCATTTTCCAGATAATCCAGGGCGGCGCGAATAGAATTGCGATCAGCACTACCCCGACTTACCGGGTAAGCACCATACAATTTAATAGCTTGTGCCAAAACTGGGACTTCAAATAACTCTTCCTTAGCCATGTACGCCACTGGACGACGTACACAATTAGAGACAATCGGCGGATCAAAGTAACTAGCATGATTACTAACTACCACTAGTTTTCCTGATTTGGGTACATTTTCAACTCCATAAATACGCCCCCGAAAGTAAGTATGAAGTATTGGGCTGACAAGCGACCACTTAAAAGCGTGGTACAGTGCCAGACTAATCAAAGGTTCGCGTTCTCTGGTCACGGAAGATAATTCAACTAAGTTTAAAATTTAGCATAAGTGATTGCGATCGCTTTTGGTCACTGCTGCATTAGGAGCAACCCCATCTTCAGCCATAACTTAAGTCAGGATAGGGTTGGAGTGAGGTGTTATGACAACGGCTTTTGCGTCGCTACACCCGCACCACGGGGAAAACTAGCTGGGGTATTAACTACTTTTCTCAAGTACAAACAATGACGAATGCTTTTAGTTAAAGGTGTTGTAAATTGCTCAATGGATTCAATTATCCCACCCAATTGGTTCACAGCATTTTGCAAAGATTTAGTTTCCTCTTCCGTCCAATTACCACGATAAATTACTGCTAAACCGCCCTGCTTCAGTAATGGTAGAGTATATTCTGCACAGACAGCAGCATTACCCACAGCGCGAATTAAAGCGAGATCGTAGGTTTTGCGGTGCTGGGGATGATGACCTATTTCTTCGGCTCTCCCAATCAAAGTTTTAGCATGAGGAAGAGTCAATTGAGTCAAGATTTCGTCAATAAAATTAATTTTTTTACGGGTGGAATCCAGGAGAGCTACTGTACAATTAGGTACTTTAATTGCTACAGGAATTCCGGGGAAACCCGCACCTGTACCAATATCAATTATAGAAGCATTTGCGGACAGAGATGGGATAAATTGCCCTTGTGGTGCAATTCCTCGCAAAGAATCCCAAAGATGTTTTTCCCAAAATTCTTCCGCGCCAGTAATGCGAGTTAAATTTAACTGTCGATTACCTACGACAATTAATTCATACAATTGTTGAAATTGTTGCTGCTGTTGTTCGTTGGGTTGCCAATTCAGGGTTTGTTGCCATATTTCTGCCATTTCCGGCAATAACGGAATTGTTGAGTTAGTCATTGTCATTGGTCAACTGTATAACATTCATATTTTATGTAAAATTTCGTTAATTTAAATGTATCTAACACCAACTAAATCGCCAAAAGTATGATTTTAAGGATGTTTAAAGATATTTCCATAGTATGATGCAATGCTAATTTAGATTAATAATTAATGTTTGTTGCAAGAAAAAAAGTTATTTATTATGCGAACAATTAACCTTTTCTTAACCTAAGAATAACAAATTAAAGCCCAAAAGTGTAACTTATTAGTGACGAAGTGAATATCCCGATGTGGTTTCGGCAATTTTGTATCCAAAATTGCAGTTAGAAACCTGCAATTGTGGCGATCGCTCAACAGGATGAACTTTTTGGCTGCTATATAGTTGACAGCGAAAAAATAGTTACAATAGCATTAAGGCTCTCTTTTTCGAGAGTAAACCTACTAGAAAAGTGACAAATTTCAAATTTGTATGAATGCAAATAGCCAGTCTGCCAGCCCTACCGATACATATTCCCATCGTTTGGCAGACATTGTGGGAACTGCGATCGCTCTAGTGACTCTAACACTACCTGTGTTTGTCATTGCCCACTATTCCACTGATGGTTCAAATAACCCGCAACCCCGAACCTATACACTACCAATTCGTGGAAATTAAACAACAGTTGCAAGTAGCATTTCACAGCAAGTTCGCTCGCAGAAGGAGAAAACACCTTGTGATCTGATATTCTGGATGTGTAATTAACCCGGCATGATCTGAATCTGGATTGTCTTCTGACTGATTCTGATCTGTGTATTGCAAGTTTTTTGGTGTCTGAGTAGATATAAATATCTGAATTGTCGAAAGCGTTGGGGGGAGTTCTCACAACGCTTTTTGCTGTTTTGAGTTGAGATATATTTGCGTTGCTGAACAATTATTCAGATCAATATTTTGGGAAGAAGTCCAACTTGGCTTTAAAATTCTACAGAAGGAGCTAAACTCAGTGCTACCTAAATTTATTGTGATCAGAGGAGTTTTTTGTGGACTTATCCCGTATTCCTGCTCAACCAAGACCCGGTATAATCAATGTTTTAATTGAAATTCCGGGCGGAAGTAAAAATAAATACGAGTTTGACAAAGAGTTGGAAGCCTTTGCTCTAGATAGGGTGCTTTATTCGTCGGTACGCTATCCTTATGACTACGGCTTTGTACCTAACACTTTAGCTGATGATGGCGATCCTCTGGATGGGATAGTGATTATGGATGAACCAACCTTTCCTGGTTGTGTGATTGCGGCACGACCCATTGGGATGTTAGAAATGATTGACGGTGGCGATCGCGATGAAAAAATTCTTTGTGTTCCTGACAAAGATCCGCGCTACGCTGATGTAAGATCACTCAAAGACTTAGCACCACATCGCTTAGACGAAATTGCCGAATTTTTCCGCACTTATAAAAATTTGGAAAAAAAGGTTACACAAATTCTCGGTTGGCAAGATGTTGACAAAGTTGCACCCTTAGTAGACAAATTCATCCGAGCTGCTAAAGCATAATAGAAAAGTTATGAGTTATGAGTTATGAGTTATGAGTTTTTATCTTGAACTCTTAACTTCTGACTCTAACTGTCGATTACCTTTGTAGAGACACAAACAGGTTTCGCTGGTTCCCACTGGCAAAAACTGCTATAAAACTGAAAAAAAAATGCAGCGTACTGTCCTTTTGGCAAAAATTCATAACTGCACCCTCACGGGGGCAAATATCAACTACGTGGGTAGTATCAGCATTGATCAAGTTTTATTAGACAAAGCTGGTATTTTACCCTACGAGCAAGTTCAAGTAGTGAATAATGCTAATGGTCAGCGTTTTATTACTTACGCAATACCTGCTGCCTCTAATTCGGGGATAATTGAGTTAAATGGGGCGGCTGCACGTTTGGGCATTCCAGGCGATCGCTTGATTATAATGGCTTATGGGCAGTTCACTCCTGAAGAGTTAAAAAATTACTCTCCTACGGTCGTCATTGTGGACGAACATAACCAACCGTTGGAAGTACGACACTACGATGACCTGCTCAGTAAGGTCTAAGTGGCAAAGAAAATGTCAAATTTTGAGTTGTCGGGTTCGCAAAGCTACGTAACAGAACAGCCAATGATTCCCCTCAGTAGTCCTGTAGGTGACTTTCTCGTGAAATTCTGGGGTGTCCGAGGTTTGATTCCCACTCCATGCACCAGTACTCACCGCTATGGAGGTAATACTGCTTGTATAGAAATATATGTAGCTGGCAAACACCTCATTTTTGATGGTGGTACAGGTTTACGCATACTTGGGCGAACTTGGCAACGACTATATCAGCAAGTAGAAGCACATTTATTTTTTACTAACTCTCAAGCCAGCCATATTCAAGGTTTTCCCTTTTTTGCACCGGCATTTATCACAGAAAATTGCTTCCATATTTACGGTATAGCAGCCTCTAATGGCGCTTCTATTAAACAATGTCTGTCTGAGCAGATGCTCCAGCCTCTGTTTCCCTATCCTTTACAGGCAATGCAATCTCAATTGCAATTTTACCATCTGACTCCGGGAAGCCAGGTGAAGTTAGATGATGTCACTATTACTACGGCGTTGATTAATCAAAGCCAGAAATCTGTGGGCTATCGCGTCACTCACCAAGAATATACTGTTGCTTACGTTACAGATTTACCCAAAAATCTTGATCAAATTGAACGCGATCGCATTTTAGAGATTATTGCAAATGCGGATTTACTCATTGCCAATGCTACCTACAATCCTCCCACAGCTTATAACCATGAAGCCACTGATGTCCACTGGAAAACTGCTGTAGAGTTGGCAAACAGTGCTGGTGTGAAACAATTAGTCATTTCTCAGCACCATCCTGATGATAATGATAATTTTCTTGACCAAGTACAACTGGAAATTCAATCTGTTTTTCCCAAAGCATTACTAGCCTCTGAAGGTTTAGTCTTATCTGTGGGTAAAACTTAGCCAATTCCAATGGGTAAGCTTCTGTATGACTTTGCATTTATACAATTTTCTCCAACGTATTAATTATTTCTCACACTCTGAATCAGAGATAGATGATCCTTCTGTGCAGGATGAAAATCTGTTCTGCAAAAATCTCTCGCGTTTAATAATACTTTATACAAAAATTTATCTTTGGTAATCCAAAACTCCAGCCATTCCTGCCAAACTTTTTTATCTAAAAGTTTTTTGTCTTGATATAAAAAAATAACCATACCCAAATTTAGAAACCAGAAAATTAAAATATGTCCGATGAACATACCTAATAAACGCAATAAGTAATTATTAGTTGTACTTTGCAAAACATCAAATACTACTGCTTTGTGTTCCAGTTCTTCTACTGCGTGCCATTCAAAAAGTTGCTTTAACGAGGGTTCTGCTTTGGCAAAAAAATGAGTTTCTAGCGCAAATTCAGCCAATAAAGTGGTTAAATGTTCGATTCCCACACTAAGGGCTAAATTAAAATTAGGACTCATACAACGGGATAAAATTTGCCAAAAAACCATTCGTAAACAAAGCAGATAAGTATCGAATGTATAGCCTAAAGAGCGTAAATTATCCCAGAATTTATGATGTTGCAGTGAGTGTTGTGCTTCTTGACCGATGAATGCTTGAGCATCTTGCTGTAGTTGGGGATTTTCAATGCAATCTATTCTCTTATTAACGTTTTGAATCAGATATTTTTCGACATCATAAACGCCAATTGTTAAGCTATTAAACAAGTGTGTTTTGAAAACACTTTGATTAAACCAATATTTTTCAATAGGTTGAGGAAAATCAAAGTCTAATCTGCGTACTTTTATTTGGTTCATTTCATGAATTAAGAGTCTCAAATGGTTAATTTATATAGATTTTTACACCTCACACTTTATTAATATTACAACTAAAATTAGCTGCAATACTGTCTAAGTTCTTGGAGTTTGGCAGCTACCGCCCCATTAGTAAATAATTCCGTCGCTTGGGCTATACCTGATGGCATATCTGAACATAAGCCACTGCGCCAGAGATAAAAACCACCATTCCATAAGGCTGTTTGCATTAATTCGCCAGCTTCACCAGCTAAAACTTTGTGGATTTGAGTCAGTAATTCTGTGGTACTTCCTAGAGGTACATTCTTGGTAGTAATACCATAATCATGGGGTGAGAGCAGCAATCTTTCAATTTCTTGGGGCGTTTGAGACAAAGCGATAATTGCAGTGCGATCGCGTGGTAAATCGCAACTACCTTCTAAACCCTTAATTAAGGTATATTTGTGGACTTTTCGCAGATCCAAGGCTACGCGAAACATGGCTTCTGTGGGCGGATGAACAAAACCAGCCACAATATGAGCCTCCCCAGAGTATGGACACCAAATTAATTCCATTGTCGCTAAAGGGGGACGCTTACCGAGTTGGTCGCGATATTCCCACATAGCGTTAGTTAAGGGAAAATGCACAGGTGTATAAACGAAGCCGATTTTTGTTTGTTCAAAGACCTGCTGAATTTGAGCTAGTGGTAAAGCAGTCCAGTCCACACCTAACCCTTGCCAAATCTCTATGAGAGGTAAACCATATTTTGTCGGTAGGCGATCGCCTCCGTGCATTACTATCGGTTGTCCTGCTGTGGCGAGTAGTAAAGCTGTAACTGGGCTGATTGGTGTTGTGCGGGTTCTGCCATCATAAGGTATTCCCAAAACCATCGCCGGGCGTTTTGAGGTGATTGGTTGCAGTTTTGGCCCCAATTCCTCATAAGCATCTAACATCCCCGCTAACTCTTCCCCTGTGGGGCGCTTGATCCGATGGGCTATTAAAAATGCTCCAATTTGCGCTGGTTTGGCTTCGCCCAGCAGCATCATTTTAGTAGCAGTGGCTGCTTCAGCACGAGTTAAATTCTCTGCTGTGTGGTTTCCACTACCTACCTTTTTAAGTAAATCTCTAAACGCGTTGCTCATAGCAGCAATTAGTCAAAGGTCAACATTTTGACTGATCATACTTTAGCAAGCCGATCTGTGGTGTTGAAATTGCGGTGGGATATATTCCAACACAAGTTGCCAAAAGTTCTGGATAGGCGGGATTTGGAGGCGGTCTTGAGTTGTTACCATCACTACCCGACGCGTGAAACCAGAATTATCTGCTAAGGGACGCACTGCTAGGGTAGAGTCATTTCGTGCTTCCATGAGTGCCGAGTAAGGTAATAAAGCCACTAATTGCCCTTGGCGCACGACTCCCCGGAAAGCATCTAAGGTATTTACTTCTAAAGCTGCTTGCAGTTTAGCTTCCAGGCGTTCAAATTTTTCTTGCACTAAGCGCTGCATCCCATAACCGTCTTTGAAAACTACTTGGGGGTAACGGACTAACTCTGACCAAGGAATGCTTTCATATTGGGCTAGGGGATGATGGGCGGCTGTCAGCACTTCTATTGATTCTTCATATAAGGCTTCTACTACCATTTCTCTCCCAGTAGTTAAGAAGCGATTATTCATCACAATTGCTAAATCTACTAATCCATCTTTGAGGACTTTTAAAGCGCGATCGCTACCCAATGATGTTACCCGCAATTGTACTTCTGGATAATCATGACAAAATTTCTGTAACACTGGTGGTAAGTAAGAAGCACAAAGCGAATGAATCGCCGCAATACAAAGTTCTGGCTGCTTCCCCGCCATTAAATCTGTTAATTCTTGTGTAGCAGTTTGCCACTCTTGGCATATTTTGCGGACACGAGGTAGCAAACATTCACCGCCTAGAGTTAGCTTGGCGTGACTGGTGCGGTGAAATAGTTCTACGCCCATATCAGCCTCTAGTGACTGAATTTGGCGACTGATGGTCGATTGAGTCACACCGCATTTTCGGGCTGCTTGTTGGAAACTGCCGCTTTCTGCGATCGCCAGAAAGGCTTGCAACTGCTCTAGCCGCATTTTGATGTAGCCTGAATTACATTTATGGCCTTTATTAAGTTAACGGGTTTTAACCTGCCATTTAGTAAACTCTGCTACATTTTTTCTTAAAAGTTGCCCATAAAACAAATGTAGAGACATTTCATCGAACATCTCTACATTCTTTCTCTTACCTCTTCTGGCGTTGCTGAATTAAATTTGTTCTTGAGGAACTTGTACGGTAACTTGTTCTATCTGTCCCTCTCCCATCAGTTTTTCTTGATCGCGTCGGCGTTTTTTAGCGTAAAGCTGAATTGTCACCGCCATCAAAATGATCAAGCCAAAGATACCCCAAACTGTAATATCTGTTGGTAGATTATTCTTAAACACAGCCAGTAAGACAATCACCAATAACATGACTGTAGGTGCTTCATTTAAAGCACGCAACTGCTGACCACTCCAGCGACACTGATCTGCGGCTAACTGCTTCATCAGACGTTTACAGTAATGATGATAACCGAGTAAAAGGGCAACAAATAGCAGTTTAATATGCAACCAACTTTGTTTTAAAACTTCCGGTTCCGTACTTAATAAACCTATCGCCATTGCTACCGTCAGCAACATTCCTGGTGTGGTAATGATATTGTAGAGGCGCTTTTCCATAATCTGATACTGATTTTTCAGTATCGTCCTTGCTGGTTCTGGTTCTTGGTTCGCTTCAGCGTGATAGATAAATAGACGTACTAGGTAAAATAACCCCGCAAACCAAACTACAATCCCAATTAGATGAAATGCTTTAAACCAGGAATATGCCATGAAGTCAAATCTCCGTCAGTGTGGTTTTGATCCCTTTTTGGTTTTAATAAAAAGTTTACAAATGCAGTCTTAAATAATATTATAAATCCGCCGCAAAAGCATTATTTACTAACCTTAACTATACTTAAACTTAGAGAAAAACAAATAATTTATTGTTGCTTCTCTCTACTTACAGCACTTTGCCAGTAAATCGAGTACACATCGTAATATTATAAATCTTGTGGGGAGGGCAAAGATGCCAGCCCTCATTTACCTACTCATTGTATGTGTGGTTTATTTTTTATAATATCGATTCTCCCCAGATTTATTGTCTTTTCGTTAAGTATTTATCCGACGGACAAAGGGCAAAAGGTCTTCTAGAATCGTTTTGTGGTAGTGTTCTTGAGGATAATGTCCGACATTATTAATTTTTATTAATTCCGCATTCGGTACAGAATCAGCAAACTTTTGTGCTACATCTATAGGTAGCCAAGGGTCAATCATTCCCCACTGAATCAGAATTGGCTGTTGCCATTCTTTAAATCCAGATTCTATTTCTAACATGGCTTGGTCTAGTTGCAAATTTCGCACAGTTGCGAGGAGACTTCGCCCCGCAGTAGAAGCTTTTAAAAATGGTTTGCGATAAATATCTAAATCTTTATCTTCTATGCGGTAACGACTTCCACCTTCGAGAGTCCGATCAACTAAGAGGGGGTCTTGGGTCATCATTTCACCAGCCAAAGGTAAACCCAGTTGTTTAATTTTCCAAGGTAATTTGGCAGTGGTTGAAATTGGTGCATTCAAGATAGCTATGTTAGCAATTTGTTCAGGATGACGCAAGGCATATTGTAAGCCGACGGAACCTAGAAATCCTTGGACAACTAAAGAAAATCGTTTTAGTTCTAACGCCTTGACAAATCCTTCTAAGGCAGTAATAAATTTATCAGGTGTGTAAGCAAAATCCCATTTTTCGGGTTGGGAAGAAAAACCATAACCAATCCAATCAGGTGCGATCGCTCTTGTTCCCTGACTTCCTAAAGCGGGCATAATGTTGCGCCAGCTATAACTTTGTGATACTAAACCGTGTAGTAATAATACAGGTAGCAAGTCAGTTCTGCCAATGGGTTCACACTCGCGATAAAACCATTCTAGAGAATCTACTTTGATTTTATGTTCTGTTAAAGACACGCTATTTTCCTAATCAAACGTCAAAGCACAAATATGAAAACCTATTTTTTATAATGCCCAGAGCTAATCATCTCACGAATTGCGTCAGCTGTTGCTGGTGCTAGTAAAACACCATTACGGTAGTGTCCAGTTGCTAAGAGAATATTGCTAAATCCTGGTAGTTGATCAATCACTGGTGCGGGACGACCTTCAGGACGGGGACGTAAACCCGACCAAGTGCGAATAATCTCGGCTGTGGCTAAATCTGGGCAAAAGGCGATCGCCTGCTGCCAAACTTCTGTTAGCATTTCTTGATTTGGGAGGATTTCATCGGCATTTCTCGGAAATTCCACCGTTGCACCTACCCAGTAATCACCGCCCCCTAAAGGCACAATATGCACATCATTACCAGTAATCACTGGCTGAAAGTCTGAATTACCTAATGGTTGATCTAAATGTATATGTAATGCTTGCCCCAAAACCGGGCGGATATCAAGCATCTGCTTTAACTGTGATGTCAGTGGTGTAGAACCCAGCCCCGCAGCTACTACAATCCAATCAGCAGCAATTTTTCCCTCTGTTGTCTCCACAGCATAACATTTACTCACTTTGTCAGTCTCTGGAGTTGGGGTATCCATCCCCAAAACAGTTAAACCAAATTTGCAAGTTACCCCATTGTTCTGGGCAGCCTCAACTAAAGCTAAAGTGAGGGCAATGGGATCTAGTTGGCGGTCTTGGGGAGAATAAACCGCACCCGTAATTTTGGCATGATCAACTTGAGGACAGATATTTTTGAGTTTGGCTGTATCCCAAAGTTCTAATTTCCAGCCTTGAGAATGGCGAACTGCGGCGAGGTCTTCCCATCCGGCTAAATTCTCTTCTGACCCGAAAAGACTGAGAATACCTTGGCGGTTAAAAGGGATTTTTCGCCCTGTGACAGCTTCTAATTCGGGAATTAAGGTTTCATAGCGTTGAATGCTCGTTTGTCGCCTTTGCCAAGCCTGACCTTTAATTTTATGACTAATAACGCCCATTAAAACGCCAAGGGCTGCACCTGTGGAAGCTTGGGCGGGTGCTTGACGGTCGATAAGGGTAATTTTTAATTTTTTAACTAGGCTAAGTTCATAGGCGATCGCTGCCCCAACTACACCACAACCGATGATAACTACATTCATGATTTTTTGCAGGAAGTGGGTAGAGACGCAATTAATCACGTCTGTACAAGAAAGTTGGAAAATATGAGGGAGTAGGAGGAGATAGCAATGATCATTAACTTTCATCCTCCAGATCCCATTTTAAACTGCTCGTCTAACTGTTTGTCTCTGGAAGCAATTGAAAGAATTTGTCAATGTCTGCCATAGCTTCTAGGTAGTTATTCAAGGCAAGTTGAGTATCACTCTGTCCTGCCGCTCGATCAATTTTAACTAGATGGTTAAGTAAATCTCGCGTTTTTTGTCTTGCTATGGGTTGAGTAGAAGGTAGGAGGTTGGGAATAATATAAGTCATGCTTGACCTAGCTTCCGTCATCGGTCCATGTATAAAATTGCCGACATCAATCCAATCCTGTTTTTTGATCAGCGTTTTCAATTCGTCTGCGCGATCGCGCACAGCCTGAATTTTGGGAACGTATTCCCCAATTCTCTCCAGTTGAGTTGCTGTGTAAGTTGGAGGTGCAACTGCGATGCTAGGGCCACCACAACTGATGAGAAATGTAGCTAATAATACTAAAATCAATGAAAAAATCGAGCGGTGACGCGCCATAAACTTAATTTAATTTGTTTTGTGTGTACCTATTAACAGTGTAATTTTAGATCGTTGGAGTGATCTATCGTTCTACTTAATTCAGGGATTTTCCTGAAATTTCTGGTGATGGGTGTAGTTACTGCCTGTTTATGAAAAAATTAAGTATAATTACTCAAGAGAAACTCGCTCAGTCTCAAAAGACTTAATCAGCAGTTGTTGATCAGCTTAATTGTGAGGAAAGCGTAATTTTCAATTTGCTAAATTTAAAAGGTGTTGATAAGCTAAAACACCAATATGATGAGCCTTCTGGCGGTTTTTATATCCTAACATTCCCCCTAGATCGGCAAAATATAGGAGTGTTTTTTCGTGAACGCATCTGAACAAGCAACAAACCTTGAACTCGCCAGCAAGATTGCTACAGTAGTGAATTTGTTTAAATTCGAGTTTCCTGATGCTAAATCGGATCTCAAACCTTGGAAAAATGACCCAGAAACCAGGGAGTTAATTGATCCAGATTCTATAGACATCGGCTTTCACTTTCCGGGAATCAGCAAATCTTGGCGCAGTCGCAGTATTTTGATTCAAATCCGCTTTTACCAAGATCCCATAAATCAGTCACGTCGTGCCATTGGTTTAGAAGTGGCTGGATTTGACCATCGCGGTGAAGCTTGGCGACTGTCTACTGTGGAAAACTGGACTTTTGTCGGTATTGCTGAACCTTCGCCACAAATCGGGGACAAACTCAAGCAGATTTGTCGGCACATTTTAGAAGTGTTTAATCAAGCCAGTGTTTAACTATGTTCCAGAAAGTTCTCCCTAGCGCAGAAAATTTCATGGGAGTGATGCGATTATCCCACATAGCTTCAAACCAGATAAATTCCCCCTAATTAAAATTAATTAAAGGTACAGATCGACTCTGGTTTAACAGGACAAGTTTGGCTTGCGGTCGGGTTATTTTTAATATTCAGATCCTTCAAATTAGTCAGCGCCGATAATGGCTTGATTTCACTGATTTGATTGGAGTCGAGACTGAGGTCAGTCAAATTAGTCAGCGCCGATAATGGCTTGATTTCACTGATTTGATTGGAGTCGAGACTGAGGTTAGTCAAATCAGTCAGCGCCGATAATGTCTTGATTTTACTGATTTGATTGGAGTCGAGACTGAGGTTAGTCAAATTAGTCAGCGCCGATAATGTCTGGATTTTACTGATTTGATTGGAATTGAGCGTGAGAAAAGTCAAATTAGTCAGCGCCGATAATGGCTTTATTTCACTGATTTGATTGGAATTGAGCGTGAGCAAATTCAAATTAGTCAGCGCCGATAATGGCTTTATTTCACTGATTTGATTGGAGTTGAGCGTGAGAAAAATCAACTTAGTCAGCGCCGATAATGGCTTGATTTCACTAATTTGATTGGAGTCGAGCGTGAGAAAAGTCAAATTAGTCAGCGCCGATAATGCTTGGATTTCACTGATTTGATTGGACTCGAGCCAGAGTGTAGTCAACTTAGTCAGCACCGATAATGGCTGGATATCCCTGATTTGATTGGAGTTGAGCGTGAGAGAAGTCAAATTAGTCAGCACCGATAAAGGCTGGATATCCCTGATTTGATTGGAATTGAGTGAGAGTGTAGTCAAATTAGTCAGCACCGATAAAGGCTGGATATCCCTGATTTGATTGGAATTGAGTGAAAGTGTAGTCAAATTAGTCAGCACCGATAAAGGTTGAATATCCCTGATTGGATTGGAGTCGAGACTGAGAGAAGTCAAATTAGTCAGCACCAATAAAGGTTGGACAGCCCTGATTTGATTGGAATTGAGTGAGAGTGTAGTCAAATTAGTCAGCACCGATAAAGGCTGTACATCCCTGATTGGATTGGAGTCGAGACTGAGAGAAGTCAAATTAGTCAGCACCGATAAAGGCTGGATATCCCTGATTTGATTGGAATTGAGTGAAAGTGTAGTCAAATTAGTTAGCACCGATAAAGGTTGGACAGCCCTGATTGGATTGGAGTCGAGACTGAGAGAAGTCAAATTAGTCAGCACCGATAAAGGCTGTACATCCCTGATTTGATTGGAATTGAGTGAGAGTGTAGTCAAATTAGTCAGCACCGATAAAGGCTGTACATCCCTGATTTGATTGGAATTGAGTGAAAGTGTAGTCAAATTAATCAGCACCGATAAAGGCTGAATATCGCTGATTTCATTGAAGTTGAGTGAGAGTGTAGTCAAATTAGTCAGAGTCGATAAAGACTGGACAGCCCTGATTTTATTGAAATCAAGGTCGAGTTCAGTCAAATTAGTTAGAGTCGATAAAGACTGGACAGCCCTGATTTGATTAGAGCCAAGCCAGAGTGTAGTCAAATTAGTCAGCACCGATAAAGGCTGTACATCCCTGATTTGATTGGAATTGAGTGAAAGTGTAGTCAAATTAGTCAGCACCGATAAAGGCTGAATATCGCTGATTTCATTGAAGTTGAGTGAGAGTGTAGTCAAATTAGTCAGCGCCGATAAAGGCTGAATATCGCTGATTTTATTGAAATCAAGGTCGAGTTCCGTCAACTTGGTAAGCCTTTCGTTAGCCTGATCGCAGTTTTGAGTATCAGCCTTTTGTAACAGGATCTTAACTGTATGTCTTGTTTCTGGAGATAACGTTGATTGCTGCTGACACCAATCGCTAAAGCTTTTAGCATTTACCAACTGAGCCATAGCAGTCTTTGTGTATGATGCCAAGTTAAAACCAATTATTAAACCAATTAGTAAGCGAAATTTGATTTTCATGAATTACTTTAATGTTGTGGTGTAGGACAAAAAAACTTGCAAATAAGAAAACCCGAAATCACCTAAGAGCAGGAGAAAGTCGAAGTTGGAGAATTGATTTATGGGTAATCCCAAAAGCCGTAATTATTGCTCATGCTCTGGTTTGCAGCTACTATCGGCACAATACACCGATTGATAGGTACTCGCACGCTTCCCAAAAAGAGTATAGCGGTTATCGCGGATTTGTTCATAGAAGCGATCGCCTACCCACTTCATCCCAGGTAACGCCCGATAAGCTTCCACAAATAGACTTCCCATCGGTAATAACCGCCCAATTTCTTCAGCAGCATCACTACCTTGCCAACGTCTTTCGGGTGTATTAGCATCAATTAAAATCATCCCCTGTTCGCAAGCTTGGGGTGTAATTCCCCACTGTCCCAGAGTTTGCTCATCTTGCATTGGGGCGTAGCGAAACAGCTTTCCTTGGTCTAGGGTTTCCAGTAACTGGACTAGGGTAACGCAGAGATTACAGTTTCCGTCATAGATAACGTGGTAATTCATAAAAATACTATTTTTTTAGGTATAGTATAAAATTTACAATACCCTGATAAAAATAGTCAAATTAAACTGTCTGTAGTCTCTGATTTTCTGTAATCAAATAATCTGCGATCGCCTGCCTCAGTAGGAAATCAATCGCCATAAATAACCATTATATTTGAGTAATTTAATTGAGGATCTTTAGTTAATATAAAGATTATAAATAAAGATAATACTTCATTCAGACATTAAGGTCATCTGCCTAGAGAACGTTACCAAAACTTATCCACTATTTGTAGACTGTTTGTGTCGCTTCAATGAAAGTAGAATCGTGACTAATAACAACACACTTACATCTCGTCTGTACCCTACCCGCATTGATATTCCTGCTGAAGTGCGAGTGCAAATTGTGGTAATTCTCAATCAAACCTTAGCAGCTACTTCTGATTTGAAAACCCAAGCGAAGCAGGCACACTGGAACGTTAAGGGTAATGACTTCTATCAACTGCACGAATTATTTGATGAACTGGCCGGAGAATTAGAAGAGTATGTTGATATGGTCGCTGAACGTGTCACCGCGTTGGGTGGTTATGCTTTAGGAACAGCGCGCGCTGCGGCTAGTAATTCCATCTTGCCAGAATATCCCTTCGATATTTTAGAAGGTAAAGATCATGTAGCAGCTTTGGCAGATCGTTTTGCATCCTATGGCAAACATATCAGAGATGCGATCGCTAAAACCGATAGCTTAGGCGATGCTGATACAGCCGACCTCTACACCGAAATTTCCCGCACCATTGACAAACGACTCTGGTTCTTAGATGCTCATTTGCAAGTAGCAGAAATCAAGGGTGAGAATGGTAAAGCTGCTACTACTCAAAAGACACCTGCGTTCAGATAAGTATTCCTTGTAAAATCAACGTTCAAATTTCCGAATTGTATTGATTCGTCCACAGCCACAGGCTTAAGAACCCCAGTTTTTGCAAGAGACCGGGGTTCTCGGCTGTTCTGGATAACTGAGTAGTTTCTTTTTGGTAACTACCTTACTTTTAAGTATGTACTTTTCATTTGGGAGGTATGTATTTTATTATTTAAATAAGTAAAGAATTAATTTATTGAAATCAGCAAACTCATAAATTACTAAATCTTCTGAAGCGAGGTAAAATTATGTCTCAAAATACAATTAACTATCTAATTCATGATAGAAACGCTCGTGGTCATGCTGAGTTTGGCTGGCTCGATAGTCATCACACATTTTCCTTTGGTAATTTTTACGATCCCAACCGTATGGGATTTCGCACCCTGCGGGTAATCAACGATGACCACATCGCCCCAGGTGCTGGATTTCCTCGCCACAGTCATCGCGATATGGAAATTCTCACCTATGTATTATCAGGTGCAGTTGAGCATAAAGACAGCTTGGGTACTGGTTCCATAATTCGTCCTGGTGACGCACAGATTATGAGTGCGGGAACTGGAATCGCTCACAGTGAATTTAATCCTTCACAAACTGAGCCACTCCACTTGTTGCAAATTTGGATTTTACCAGACAAGGAAGGGTTAGCACCCAGATATGAACAAAAATCATTTCCTTTAGAAGAAAAGCGCGGTCAACTACGCTTAATTGCGGCGAAAGATGGGCGTGATGGTGCAGTCACAATTCACCAAGATGTGGATTTGTATGCATCTATTTTAGAGGCTGGTGATGTTGTGAATTATCACGTTAAACCTCATCGTTATGCTTGGTTACAAATAGCTCAAGGTATCGCAACTTTGAATGGTGAGGAACTCAGAGCCGGTGATGGCGTGCAAATCACTGGGGAAGAAAAACTGCAAATCAGTACCGACATTGGCACAGAATTTTTACTTTTTGATTTGGGTTAATTGAAATTAGAAATTAAGGATTTACCCAAAAATTGTAGGGTGGGTTAGCGACAGCGTAACCCACCATTATCTATTAAATATAAAGCTACAAGATACCTTTAAAAGGCTGGCTTTTTGCTGACCAGTCTCCAGTCTCGATTTAGCTACACTAGAACTTGATGCAAAAATATTCTAGGAGCAGCAGAGACAGAATGTCTAAAAAGCGTAATTCACCAGACCCAATTGAGCTTTTTCCCTCCCAAACTCCCTATAACTCAGAAAACTGGCAGGAGAGAGTGGCGCAGGTGGGGTATCGCTTTAACCGACAGTATCAAAAGCAAGACTTGGAATTACCAGCAGAAGTACAGGAAATGCCCATATATCAAGAATGGGTGGCTGGTCTGTTGTCTGGGAAAATTGCCTCTCCATTTTGGGAAATTGCTCAACCGAAAAAAAACCAGCACTGTTTGGATATTGGCTGTGGTGTCAGTTTTTTAATCTATCCTTGGCGGGATTGGTTAGCATACTTTTATGGGCAAGAAATTAGCACGGTGGCACGGGATACCCTTAATTCTCGTGGTTCGCAATTGAATTCTAAGCTGTTCAAAGGTGTGGAGTTGGGGCCAGCGCATCAATTAAACTACTCAGCAGACCAGTTTGATCTGGCGATCGCCACAGGATTCACCTGCTATTTTCCCTTAAAATACTGGAGTGCTGTCTTAGTAGAAGTCAAGCGCGTCTTGAAACCAGAGGGACACTTTGTGTTTGACATCCTCAATCCAGAACACCCTCTAGCAGAAGATTGGGCAGTTTTGGAAACATATTTAGGCGCTGAAGTCTTTCTAGAACCTGTAGCTGAGTGGGAAAAAATGCTCAAAGCTACTGGTGCGAAAATAGTGGCGCGGCAATCAGGAGAATTATTTGATTTATATAAGGTAAAGTTTTGACATTCTCTAACTTTTAGAACCTGCAACTGTATAACTTTAGGCTGAGGATTTAAGTATTGGGATTTAGCAAAATCAGGCCAGGTAGTAATCCATTGTGGATTATTGAGTTTTGAATATGTCAAAGCGAAATACACTCAACATAGGAGTTTTTTATGGCTGATGCGACCCAAAACGTTGACATAGATACCACCATCTCTACTTTACAAAGAGACCTCACATCCATCCCTACCGATCAGGCGATCGCTTTGATTGATGCTTGGCAACAAAAACTCCCAGGAACTGACCTAGCGGAAGACCTAGCGCAACTCAAAGATGCGATCGCCACTGGCGATACTTCCTCCATTTCAGAAATTCTGGTCGATTTAGGCGAAGACAGCCGGAATGCTGCTGCTAACGCTAGTGGTGATGTAGCAAAGAAAGTGGAGCATCTGGGAGATATCCTGTCTGAAGCGGGTAATTCTTTGCAGTAGTTTTTGATCAGCCCTAGATTCAACTGGGGTTCAATAGTTTGTAAGGTGTGTTATCCCGCAGGCTAACGCACCACTCTACATTTTTGGTGCATATAATAAAATATTTTTAGTTTTGCCAACTGCTAACTGATAATGGTTAAATTATTAGTTTTAGTAAAAAATTTATGGGTTACGACTTTAACACCCTGACTCAACTTTATAAAAACGCCCTCCTCAATGACGTACTTCCATTTTGGGAAAAAAACTCACTCGACTGGCAGCATGGCGGCTATTTTACCTGTCTAAACCGTGAGGGTCAGGTTTATGACACAGACAAATTTATCTGGTTGCAAAATCGCCAAATCTGGACTTTTTCTATGCTGTACAACCAGCTAGAAAAACGCGAAACGTGGTTAAAAATTGCCAAAACCGGGGCTGATTTTCTCGCTCAACATGGCAGAGATGCCGATGGTAATTGGTACTTTGCCCTCACCAGTGAAGGTCAGCCACTGGTAGAACCTTACAATATATTTTCTGATTGCTTTGCGGCGATGGCATTTAGTCAATACGCCTTGGCTTCTGGTGCAGATTGGGCTAAGGATGTAGCAATGCAAGCTTACAATAATGTGTTGCGCCGTAAGGATAATCCTAAAGGTAAATATAACAAGACGTATCCCGGTACACGCCCGATGAAATCTTTGGCTGTACCAATGATTTTAGCCAATCTGACTCTAGAAATGGAATGGCTGCTACCCAGTCAAACCCTTGAAAATGTCCTGGCTAGTACTGTTCAAGAAGTGATGACCGACTTTCTCGACCAGGAACGGGGGCTGATGTATGAAAATGTCGCCCCTGACGGTTCTCACATTGATTGCTTTGAAGGGCGGTTAATTAATCCTGGTCACGGTATCGAAGCCATGTGGTTTATCATGGATATCGCCAAGCGGACAAACGATACTAAGACTATTAATCAAGCCGTTGATGTGGTGCTAAATATCCTCAATTTTGCCTGGGATGCTGAGTACGGCGGGTTATATTACTTTATGGATGCAGACGGTCATCCGCCACAGCAACTCGAATGGGATCAAAAATTGTGGTGGGTGCATTTAGAGTCTTTAGTAGCATTAGCAATGGGTTATCGCTTGACTGGGCGTGATGTGTGTTGGGAATGGTATGAAAAAATGCACAATTATACTTGGTCACACTTTGCAGATCCAGAATATGGCGAATGGTTCGGTTATCTCAATCGCCGTGGGGAAGTATTGTTAAATCTCAAAGGTGGTAAATGGAAGGGCTGTTTTCATGTACCCCGTGCATTGTATCTTTGCTGGCAGCAGTTTGAGGCGTTGGGTTGAACTAATTTGGCGTAATTCCCCACGCTTCTATAAGTTCTGGGGGGACTAGAAGCCCAACCCACAATATTTAATGCTCATGCACTACTTTAGGCTTGTCAGTCCAGTAGGGTGCGTTAGCGCGGGGAGATTACGGCACCAAAGCCTTAATAATGGAAGTGAGGTGTTTAGTATACTTTACGACTTTTAAAACATCCTCTGAGAGCGGTAAAAACTTAATTTCATCTTAATTTCATTTCTGAATGAAAGACTAGTAAAAGAATCTATTTATAAAACTTAAAAGTACTTCTAACTGTTCGCAATTTCTTCCCTCCCATACTCAAGGATTTTTAGTAGCGATGTCTAAATCTCTGTGTTCCCAAGCACCTACAGCTATTCGTTATGTTTCTGGTACATTCTTGAGCCTGCTGTTATTAGCAAGTCCCGCAGTTGTTCTAGCTCATGGCGGACATGGAGACGAATTTCAAGGAGGAAGTGAAGCCACTTCAACTAATAATTCTATTCAGGTTGATGCCGACACAGCCAAACGGTTAGGGATTAAAGTCGAGCCTGTCCAGCGTCAGAGGTTAGCCATTGGCATTAAAACTACTGGACAAATTGAAACTCTTCCCAGCCAAAAAGTGGAAGTGACTACCCCAATTGCTGGGGCGAAAGTAGTTGAATTGTTGGTGGAACCAGGTGCATCAGTAAAGCTTGGTCAACCTGTTGCTGTTGTAACCAGCCCAGATTTGGTAACATTGCGTGTAGAATCTCAGGACAAATTAGCACAAGGTCAAGCTGATTTACAAGAAGCCCAAGCAGATTTAATACTGGCTCAACAAAATTACCAAAGATACCAACAAATAGCCGACGCTGAAATTGCTCAAGCACAGAGTCAAGTTGATTTTGCTCAAGAAAAGTACAACAAAGACAAACAGTTAGCCACTGAAGGTGCTTTACCCCAACGCAATGCTTTGGAATCTCAAACCCAGCTAGCACAGGCGAAAGCCGAACTTACCAAAGCTAAAAGCCGACGGGACGTTATCGGCGCAGAAAATCAACTCAAACGCGCTCAAGCATCAGTTCAACTAGCAAAGTCAAATATTAATCGCAGTAATACTAGTTATCAAACTCGACTTGCTCAACTGGGAAACCTTCCCAATGCTAAGGGACTAGTGACCGTAACCGCTCCCATCTCCGGTAAGGTTGCTGATAGAGAAGTTACTATTGGTCAAACTTTTAATGATGCGGGTGGCAAATTGATGACGATTGTCAATGATAGTCGGCTTTTCGCCACAGCTAACATTTATGAAAAAGATTTAAGCAAGGTAAGAACTGGTCAAAGGGTAACTCTAAAAGTAGCCAGTATGCCTGAGCGTACCTTTTCTGGACTAATTTCCCGAATTGGTACGGCGGTAGAAGGAGAAACAAGAATTGTACCAGTACAAGCCGAGGTGAATAACTCTAGTGGACAACTCAAACCAGGAATGTTTGCAGAGCTAGAAGTCTTAACAGACCAAACTTCCTCTGCTACTTCAGTTATTCCTACCTCAGCAGTGGTTGAGGCGAATGGTAAGAAAGTTGTTTATATGCAGAATGGTAATGCTTACCAAACAGTTGAAGTGACTTTAGGGCAAACCTCTGGAGATATGGTTGAGGTTAAGAGTGGCTTATTTGCAGGGGATATGATTGTCACTCAACGCGCGCCACAACTTTACGCACAATCATTGCGGGGTGGTACTAAGCCAACAGACCACCTAAAAGAAGCTCCTGCACAAGCAACTGAAATTAAAACGCCCAGCTTACCAGTACCGTTGTGGTTGCTAGGAGCAGGTGGAGGAGTTGCAATAGCTGCTGTAGGTTTCATAGCAGGCCGTCGCAGCAAACCTCAACTAGTTCCAGTGGGGGCAGAATTTGCCTATGATGTATCAGAAGATTCTATGAATGGTTCTACAAACTCAGATGATAACCATCGTGCGCCTCATGAAGAACCAAAAGTCATAATCATTAGTAAAAATACCCAACAATAAAAATGCTGAGTGCCATTATTAAGTGGGCGATCGCTCGCCGTTGGTTAGTTATCCTGGGTACAATTATCCTGACAATTTGGATATTTCGGACAATTATCCAAATGCCTTTGGATGTTTTTCCTAGCTTTGCACCACCCCAAGTCGAAATTCAAACTGAAGCACCAGGACTCGCCCCCGAAGAATTAGAATCCCTGGTAACTTTACCAATTGAAAGTGCGATTAACGGTACTCCTGGAGTAACAGCAGTACGCTCATCTTCAGCAGCCGGAATTTCTGTTGTCAAAGTCATTTTTAACTGGGATACTGATATTTATCAAGCTCGCCAGCTAGTAACAGAGCGATTACAACAAGCTCAAAGTAAGCTGCCCGAAGAGGTAGAAACTCCACAAATTTCTCCGACAAGCTCTCCCATTGGCACTGTATTACAATATGCCTTCACCTCCCAAAGCACTCCTTTAATGGAAGTGCGGCGCATTGTTGATTGGCAAGTGACAAACCGTCTTTTGGCTGTCCCTGGTGTTAGTCAAGTTGTAGCCTATGGTGGCGATGTTAGGCAATATCAAGTATTAGTTGATCCAGTAAAGCTAAGAGCCTTTAATGTAACTTTAGAAGATGTAGAAGAAGCGACATCTGCTGCTAATGTAAATGCTCCTGGTGGGTATTTAATTACTCCTGACCGAGAAAAGTTAATTCGGGGGATTGGGCGCATTGAATCTATCGAAGAATTACAGCAATCAGTAATTACTGCTCGTAATGGTACGCCTGTCAATATCTCCGATGTTGCTGATGTGCAAATTGGAGCGGCTATTAAACGGGGTGATGGCAGTTTTAACGGTGAAAAGGCGGTTATTGTGATGATTAACAAACAGCCTGAAGCCGATACTCCTACTGTCACTCGTGCTATTGAAGCAGCGATGTTAGAGATTCAAGCAGGATTGCCTAAAGATATCAAAGTTACACCTACTTTTCGTCAAGAAAACTATATCGATTCTTCTATTGAAAATGTTCGAGAGGCTTTAATTGAAGGCAGCATTATTGTAGCCTTAATTCTAATTCCTTTTTTGATGAATTGGCGAAATTTAGCAATTTGTTTAACTGCCTTACCTTTATCTTTATTACTAGGAGTATTATTACTAAATTGGTTGGGACAAGGTTTAAATACTATGACTTTGGGAGGGTTGGCAGTAGCAATTGGTTCAGCCGTTGATGATGCGATTGTCGATGCTGAAAACGTCTACCGTAACCTGCGAGAAAATAAATATTCTCCGAATCCGCGCCCGGTTTTAGATGTTGTATTTGATGGTTGTCAAGAGGTGCGTGATTCGGTCTTTGGAGCTACTGTTATTACTATAGTTGTCTTCTCTCCAGTGTTTGCTTTGGCTGGTGTAGAAGGCAGTATTTTTATCCCAATGGGATTAGGCTATATGGCAGCAGTTATCGCCTCTAGTATCACTGCATTGACGGTGACTCCGGCTTTATGTGCAGTCTTACTACCTTATGGTCGCTTGCCAGAAACAGAACCTTGGGTGGCAAGATTTTTTAAGGGGCTTTACTATCCTCTATTAACATTTTCTTTACGCCATTCTGGAATTGTTATAGGCGCTGCTGCTGCTAGTTTGGTGGCTGCTAGTGTAATTGTTCCTTCCTTTGGGAGAATATTTTTACCAGAGTTTCAGGAGCAAACTTTGGTGAATACCCTAACTCTTTATCCGGGGGTTTCTCTAGAAGCTACCAATGCAGCCGGTGAAACACTTCAGCATGCACTCAAGGGAGACTCTAGATTTCCTTATGTGCAGTTGCGTTCTGGACGTGCGCCAGGAGATGGGGATGCAGCAGGAGTGAATTTGGGACACTTGGATATCGAGTTAAGCGACGCAGGAATGAAAGATAGGAAGGGGACGATTGAGAAGTTACGGGAGGAATTTGCTAAGTTACCGGGGGTAGCGCCAAATATCGGCGGTTTTATCTCGCATCGTATGGATGAGGTATTGTCTGGGGTGAGGAGTGCGATCGCTGTCAAAATTTTCGGCCCCGACTTAGAACAACTCCGCACCATTGGACAGCAAATTGATGATGTGATGAAAACTGTGAATGGGATTGTTGATTTACAACTAGAACCCCAAATACCGATTGAACAAATACAAATTAAATTCAATCGACTTGCGGCTTCACGGTATGGTTTGACAGTAGGTAAACTGTCTGAAATTATTGAAACTGCTCTGAATGGACGAGTAGTATCTCAAGTTTTAGAAAAACAACAAACTTTCGATTTAGTTGTGTGGTTAAAACCAGATGCACGGCAAAATTTAGATACTATTCGCAATTTGTTAGTTGATATCCCTAATGGTCAAAAAATTCCTTTAGCACAGGTTGCCGCAATTGAAAATGGCACAGGACCTAATACTATAAATAGAGAAAATGTATCCCGCTTGATTGTTGTGTCTGCTAACGCTAATGGTAGAGATTTGCGCTCTATCGTCAATGAAATTCAAGCTAAAGTTAAACAGCAAGTACATCCACCTGCTGGTTACTATATCCAATATGCGGGACAATTTGAGGCAGAAGAAAGAGCGACTCAGAATATTTTAATATCGAGTGCGATCGCCTTTGTGGCAATTACAGTAATTATGTATCTTTCTGTCAAATCTATCCCTTCTACCGCCATGATTATGATTAACTTACCTTTGGCGTTGGTGGGAGGAATATTTTCAGTAGCTTTGACTGGTGGCGTTATTTCTATTGCTTCTTTGGTTGGCTTTATTACCCTATTTGGAGTTGCTACCCGCAATGGTTTGTTACTTGTGGATAATTACAATACCAAATTTGCTGTAGGAATGCCACTAAAGGAAGTTTTGATAAAAGGAACAATGGAAAGGCTTAATGCCATCTTAATGACAGCTTTTACCTCAGCTTTAGGATTAGCACCTTTGATAGTTGAGAGTGGCCCTGGAAAAGAAATTTTACAACCACTTTCAATAGTAGTATTCGGTGGTTTGTTTACTTCTACGGCATTAACTTTAATGGTATTACCAGCTTTATATACTAAGTTTGGTAAGTTCTTGCTACCTAAGCATACTATGTTAGTTGTAGAGGATGGCAAAGTATCTGGAGCAGTTTTCAAGAATTAGTCAATATCAAATGAAGATGTTTTATTAAATTTGAGTCGGATTTTTTCAGAGGGTGCGGCTGCTCAGTGATTTAGAATCAATTTCATACTGACCTACAGTGAAACTTAGGCTACTATATCTCCTATTGCCTTTGTGCAGTGTCTGTGGGGAGTAGTGCAGGTCAATGAATATGACAAAAGAGATCAATTTAATTACCATAGCCGAACAATTTACCTCTCAAGGCCAGGTTACGGGCATTGAATCATTGGGAAATGGTAATATTAATGACACTTTACTGGTAACTCTGGATTCATCAGAGAAAAAGCATTTTGTGCTGCAACGCATCAATACGCAGGTGTTTCGGCAGCCAGAACTGGTGATGCAGAATATGCAAATTTTAACAGATCATGTTTGCGATTCCTACGCAGCGCTGAGTGCAAATCGCGATCGCCTACAAAGCACCGCACCCAATCGGCGCTGGGAGGTTCCCCGCCTGTTATTAACTCAGAATAGTCAAAACCTCTGGATAGACCAAAATAATGGCTACTGGCGGGCTATGAGCTTTGTGGAAAACGCCGAATCATTCGACACTTTGCCAGATAGTTCACACGCCTCGGAAATTGGCTATGCCTTGGGGATGTTCCACAATCTGATCAGTGATTTACCTCCGGACAAACTCGCTGATACTTTACCAGGATTTCATATTACACCAGTTTATCTTCAGCATTACGAGGATATACTGAGCAAAACTCACCCGTACATATCTCCAGAGGTTAGTTATTGCTTACAATTTGTCAATGCTCACACTACCTTGGCAAATATCTTAGAGGATGCCAAAGCTACAGGCAAACTACCACTACGCCTGATGCACGGCGACCCCAAAATAAATAACGTGTTGTTTGATACTACTACACACAAAGCAGTTAGCATCATCGACCTCGACACCGTGAAACCAGGACTTGTACATTACGACATTGGCGACTGTTTGCGGTCGGGTTGCAATCCGGTGGGAGAAGAAACTGAGGAGTGGGAAAAAGTTTATTTTGATGCAGACTTGTGTCAGGGAATTTTACAGGGTTATCTTGATGTTGCTCAAGCGTTTCTGACAGAGAATGACTATAGCTACATTTACGCTGCTATTCGTCTGATTACCTTTGAGTTAGGGCTGAGATTCTTTACTGACTATTTAGCGGGGAATCTCTACTTCAAAATTAAGTATCCAGAACACAATTTAGCCAGGGCGTTAGTCCAGTTTAAGCTAACTGAGAGCATTGAATCTCAAGAAACCAAAATTCGCCAAATTATCGCAGATTTGAGATGAAAAATCAAACATTTTCGCTTAAACTCTTTCCCTGTGATCAATCTCTGCCTAATTTGCAAATTACAGGTAATATCGCCCGATATGCAGATAAACTTAGCCTCCGCTATCATTTGACCGGTGATTTAAAACAAGTCGTTATTCCCGCGATATCAGATACACCAGTGCGATCGCATCAACTATGGGAAAATACTTGCTTTGAGTTTTTCATTGGTATCAAAGATTTTACACAGTATTGGGAGTTTAACCTTTCGCCAGCCGGACATTGGAATGTATATCACTTTGATGGATACCGTCACGGAATGCAAGAGGAAACAGCTTTTAATCTGCTACCCTTTGTTGTCCAGAAGCAAGCTGATATTTTAACACTGGTGTTGGATGTTGATTTGAGTAAAATCGTAGAGATAGAACAAGAAATACAAGTTGCAATTACTACTGTGATTAAAGATAAAGCAAGTAATATTACTTACTGGGCGTTAGCTCATTCAGGAGTAGAGGCTGACTTTCATCTGCGAGATAGTTTTGTGATTTCGTTGTGAAAATATCTTTTGAGAGCGATCGCCATGATCCAATATTGTAGGAATGAGATAGCGATCGCCCATCTAACTATTTTTCTAAATTACCAGAGTGTAAACCGCACTCTTTCATTGTGGATTCTTCCCACCACCAGCGGCCTTCGCGTTCATGCTGGCTAGGTAATACAGGTCGAGTGCAAGGTTCGCAACCGATGCTGATAAAACCGCGTTCGTGCAATTTATTGTAAGGCACATTGAAAGCGCGGATGTATTCCCACACTCGTGTAGAAGACCAGTTTGCTAAAGGGTTAAATTTAATTAACTGATGCTCTGGGGTAGAAAAAGCAGTATCAACTTCAATTACAGGAATATCATTGCGGGTACTAGGGCTTTGGTCTTTGCGCTGTCCGGTAATCCAAGCATCAAGAGTATTGAGTTTGCGGCGTAATGGTCTGACTTTGCGAACTCCGCAGCATTCCTTGTGACCATCTTGATAGAAACTAAACAAGCCCTTTTCTTCGACTAAAGCTTGTACTTCCGCAGTATCTGGGAATTGGACTTCTAATTTAATTCCATAATGTTCTCTAACCTGATCCAATAACTGGTATGTTTCAGGGTGCAAGCGTCCGGTATCCAGTGTAAAAACACGGAAATCCTTAGTAATTCTTGAGGCGATATCAATCAAGACAACATCCTCAGCACCACTAAAGGAAATCGAAAGATTGTTAAAATTTTCCAAGGCAAATGTGATAATTTCCCTTGGTGTTCTTTGACTATATTCTGCTTCTAAAGCGGGAATATTTAAATTCGTTTGGGCGGCTACCATGTCTGTTCTCCTCTGGCTCACCCTAAATTTTACCAAATAGAAGTGAGTTCAACAGAACTAAAAAACGGCTGGAGGCAGTTCATTGCAGTATCGAGTTGCATTGCTATAAATGGAGAAACTTGGCATATTTCTTGGCTAAAACCGAATTAATTTTGCAGACTCCGCAGCTTCTTTAAAATATCATCCATATAGCGATCGCTTAATCCACCATAAACTTAAGGATAATCTTGGGTTAAGGACTACCGTCCTAATCCACCCTACAAATTGGATATTTTTTCGATTTTTCAGTCCCTGATCGGCGGTTTATCACCTATTGAACGTATTGATACCTTGATGCTGATAGTACTTATGGGCGGCCATAGCCATAGCTAAAAATCCCCAAAGAATCATACCAGGTATACTCAGCATTGCACTATTGCCAACTAACTGCACACAAGTAGTCAGACCAATAGCCCTAGCGGCGCTGACAAAACTATCAAAATGGGCTTCGCTATATTTCAGCACGCTGACAATGATCAAGATTAACCCACCAAGATAAGGTATCGCACCCAACCAGCCCAGAGTAAAAAACATATCTAAAATCCCACTGTCAAGCACAAAAACTTCTAATTGACCAGTTTTTTCATTGACCTTCCAGATATTTCCTAACCCATTACCTAAAACATTAGAAAGAGCTAAACTTAAATTTCTGTCATAGCTTCCCGATCTATCTTTAAAGCTAGTATCTTCTTCTAAATTAGCAAAAGTTTCCAAACGCTCCGTAATCACACCAGAAATAGGCTCAATATTCGCCAATGGCACAACACACATCAGCATGACTAAAATGATCGTAATTAAGCGCATTTGAATACCCGCCTTGACCGAGCCAAAAATCATTACGACTCCTAGTAACCAACCCAACCAACTGGTGCGTACTTGTGCCAACAAAAACGATATATAACCAACTGCTGAAGCCGGAAAAATTAATGTTCCTGAACTGGTGAATAATAACAGCAGACCTGTTTGCATCACATAAGCAAAGGGGCCGGGTGAGTGTAAAGTACTCCACACGCGCATTCCAAAAGGTTCAGGATCTCCCGAACTCGTAAACATTTTGGATTCTATCAGCCAGTATCGATCCCACTCAGGTGCGACCACGAATTGATAGATACCATAAATGCCTAAAATCAACACAGCCCAGAGAAATATACGTTGAGCATTTTGGCGGTAGCTAGGATAATCTCGCCAGTTAATAAACAAGTGAAAGGCGAAGATAATGGGACTGAGCCAATCTAAAAAGCCCCGTGCAACAGTAATAGGTGAGTTATATACCAGACCCATTAAAAAACCATAAAAAATCCCAATAAACGCCAAAATAAACGGCATTCCTCCCTGCGTTGAAGCGCGAGGAGAGTGCCGTAAAAAAGTGGCTATAGTTACAAATACTACTAAATAAGGGGCGACGAGCATCTGACGGGTGGGGTCCCAGCCAATTCGATAGTCAACAAAGCGAGCCGCTAAGGGTGTCAGGAACCATATCCACCAAGTAAAGCCGATATAGAGAATGGGATGTCGTAAGTATAAAAATACCGCTACCGCCAAAGCTGTCACCGGATAAACTAAGCGTAACAAAGCAGCAGCACCGGCAAAATAACAAACTACGTTCAGTAGCACAAAGCCCAAAATAGCCAGCCAACCTTGTAGCGATCGCTCTTCTGGAAAAAAATGTGATTCTGAAAAACTATTAAAATGTATCTGTTTGGAAATCACAATAAATCCACCAATATTATATTTTAAATTTTGGATCTAAAATTATCTGTGTTTATCTATGGTTAATTATTCCTAAACACATCTCAGCCAATTAGCCAACTATCTATTAAGTAAAATTCTCCATTCTTAATCGAGAATTTGTCATTTTCAATTCTTGATAGGCTTGCCAACGTCCGCGCCAAGAGACGATTAATTTTTGTCCAGCAATCTTACCTTGACTGGGTAAAAGTCGCAACCATTGTATTAAACCTAAACTGTCTCGTGTCCCCACTAAAACTGCCCAAAGCCAAAACACGAAATGGCGCGATCGCGGCAAATGTTCTAATAAAACCAAAGTCTCATTATGAACTAAATTAATCAAAGCAATTTCATTAAAATTGTGGCGTTGGTCTTCATCAAAACGTTGTGCTGGATAGTGATCTACCGCCACCTATGGATCATAAATCATCTTCCAACCAGCCCGCTTTAAAGTCAGAGTAAATGCCATTTCAAAATGTACCTGCGCTCCCGTCCCACGCATTCGTTGATCAAATTGTAATTTTCCAATTGCTTGAGTCCGAAAACTCATATTCACTCCTTTGAGAACATCAACTTCGCGGGCTTCTCCCACTCCGAGATGATGATTGCCAATTACGCGCCCGAACC
Source organism: Nodularia sp. (in: cyanobacteria) (assembly GCA_035638855.1). Lineage (GTDB taxonomy): Bacteria > Cyanobacteriota > Cyanobacteriia > Cyanobacteriales > Nostocaceae > Nodularia. The sequence goes on from DASQZD010000060.1 coordinate 206,716, forward strand.
ACTGCAACTTACCAACTATTGGCTGTTGAGCATCTTCGATTTTGTCGCCATAGTGTACCCAATCACGACCACCGACACCGCCAATTCTACTATCACTAATAAAATGAGCATTGATTTTTTCTAACCAATCAGGATGGGGTGCTGCATCATCATCAGTAATAGAAAAAATGTCTCCTTCTACTTCTGCTAATCCGGCATTGAGTGCGGCGACAACTCCAGTTTGTGTTACCTTGACAGTCTGGATTGGTAAGAAGTTTTGAAGATGAAATTCAGCGAGAAATTCCAAAGTTTCGGTATCCGTATCCCGAACTACTATAATTAGTTGATCAACTGGTTTCGTTTGGGCTTGTAGTGCGAAAAGGCAGCGTGATAGATCCAGGGGACGGCGATAAGTGGGGATGAGAACTGTATTCCTCATGATTAATTAACTCCTCAAATAAATCCAGATAAGTTTGTGCCATATTCGTCCAGCTATGTTGTTCCGCGACGGAACGGGCGGCTTTTCCCATGTCTTGGCGCAAGGTACGATTGCTACTGAGTAACCGCAACGCCTGTGTCAAAGCTTCAGCATCGTCTGAGTCTGACAAAACTATTCCCGATTCTGGCGTAACCAAATCGGCTGCACCGGTGGAACTAGCTGTAATTACAGGTAAACCAGAAGCCATTGCTTCAATCACCACTAAGCCAAACGGCTCGTAGCGGGAGGGAAAAACCAAGAAATCTACAGCTTTCATTAGTTCTGGGACATCAGACCTTTGTCCTAAAAAATGGACTCGTTCACTTAATCCCAGTGATTTTGCTAGCTGAAGATAGGGACTTCCTTCAGTATTTCCCGCTACAGCTAGATGTAAATCAGGAACTTGCACTAAGGCTTGTAGAACTGTATCTAAGTTTTTACGCGCCAGTCTAATATCCCCTGCAAATAGTGCGAGGGGTACGCCTTTTGGTAGTTGCCATTTTTGGCGTTGGCTCTCTCCTGGGGAAAACTCTTGTAAATCAACACCGTTTAAAATTACTTTGATGGACTCTGGCGGTACGCCTATTTCTCGTAAATCCTGGGCAACTTTATCAGAAACTGCTACTACTATTTGTGCTTTACGAAAAGCTTCTTTTTCCCAACGTGCATTTAAAGTTGTGTAGAGCCACTGGTAAAAGTTATATACAAGTTTATTTGGCTGCGGTTGAGTTTTTTTAGAGGTGAATTTTAGCCAAGAATTATGCACAAAATGCACTGCATTCACATCTCCAGGAGCATTGGTAATTGCTCCATTAACTTTTACTATGTCAAATTGTTGGCGATGTTTCCGCAACCAATTTGTACTTTTTGTGGCAAATATCATGTTGCGGATAAATTCGGTGGCATATCCTTTAATAGATATGGGAATCCAGTTGACTTGAGGATTTTTCTGTAATTCTAAAGCGACATGACTGGCTAATAATGTAAGGTGATGACCGCGACGAATTGCTTCTTGGGCTACTTCGTAGTTGACTCTACCCTGACCATCACCTTTTTTTACTGTGTGGGTAACAATGCAAATTTTCATTTATTACCTCTTTTGTTAATCATTAATTAGGACTTACGCACGAGTTACGGAAGAATGAACCACGAAGGAACGAAGGACACGAAGAAAAGAGGGTTTCACCAGAGTTCTTGCGGAAGTCCTATTAATTTGGGAATTTAGGAGAAACGAACCGCAGAGGCGCAGAGGACACAGAGAAAGATGGAAGGAATAAGGATGTGATTTTTAGTAAAATCATCTAGTTTGCTTTTGGTATTCCTATTACTGGATTAGCTAAGATTTTTGGGATGAAGCTGAGGGTTAGGGCTACTATGGTTCGCAAGTTGAATTTTTGCTGTTTCAGTGCTTTCCAAAGGTAAGAACGTGCTAGTTCTGTCTGTTGATTTCGCAGTAAACCAATTCCTAAAGTTGTATGAGATTCTAACCATTTTTTTTGAAAGTGTGTTTTTAATTGCTGTAGGCGAGGATCTTCTATAAATATTCGGTAACAGAATATTTCACTTTTGCCTTTGCGGATTTTTGTCTGCACATTTTTATTCCCACTCAGTTTGGTGTCTGTCAGATCATGATCTCGATATAGTGTGAGTTTTTCTGGATGATAATAAGCACCATGACCGGATATAACGCAAAGGTAGGTTAAGTATAAATCCCACATACCACCAATTTCTGCGGGAATACTATCCCAATCAATCAAGTTATTGCGAATCACACAAGCGGCAGCAGTGGCTATACTTTTATCTATTAACCCAATTTGATCAAATGTTTTATGCACTCCTGCTGCAAGTTTATCTCGCTTGTAACTGCGTGTATTTATTTCTGTTCTAGCATCTTGAATTTTACTATCTGCATCGATAATATATTGGTCACAGAAAGCGAGAATTAAATCAGAATTTGCTTCTAAGGGTGGTATAAGTTTGGCTAAAAAGTCCTGATTCCACATATCATCATCGTGCAGGCTAGCAACATATTTACCACGTGCCATTTTGAAGCCGTGCATCTGATTGACTATCATACCCAGATTTTCTGGTTGTCGCCAAAAGCGAATGCGTGGATCTCCAAAAGCTTCGACAATTGTTTGGGGATTTTCTGGGCTACAGTTATCAGAAACGATGATTTCAATATTTTGATAAGTCTGGTTAATTGCACTGGCGATCGCCTGCTTTAAATATTCTGGTCGATTATAAGTCGGGATAATTACACTGACGAGAGGCTCTGTTTTAAATTCACCACTATTGATGTCATTCATATTTAAATTTTTTCTTTGGGGATGAGTATACAATTAATGTTTTAACCCAACTTCATTGCGGGTTTGAGAACTGAAGCCAGATATATATAAGATTGAGTACTCATTGACATGGTGACATCCGCAATTCTCATTAAATCTATTTTTTTAGATATTCTGGGAATTTGATAATCAGGGATATTAGTCATACCTATTGATTGAGCATATTGACGGCAAGCTTCCCAGTCGTATGCCCAAATATCTTCCATCCAAAAGCGTTGAATGCCGTATTTATAAAAATAACGCAACACTTCAAAATCGTAGTGATAATACTTTTGTTTAATAATTGTATGCATATCAATTCCCCTTTCTTCCCAGCCTGTAAACCACTCCTGAGCAGCAGTTTCTACTTTACCCAAACTCAAGTAATCGGGTTTTGAAGGATAGCGCGATCGCCTGCCTATAGGATGACCAACTTCTAATACATTTTCGATTACGCTATACAGACGTAATTTCGAGGCCTGTGCATCCAAACGAGTTAGAGCATAGTGCATCACCTTGATGTCATGAATATGTAATCTGGTAGCATATTCAGGCACGGGAATTCTCACGCTATGAATTTTCTGTGGCTGATGTTCTGCACCATCATCGACATAACCCAAGGGTGTCAAAATACCAGTTCTCAGACATTGATGAGTTGTGACAAATAAATCTGGCTTTTCAAAAAATAAGACTGTTCCTGGCTTGGCTTTGAGCATTGCTTGCCAGCTTTGAGTATGGATGGCATTAGCTGCTAGAATTTCATCAGCATCCAAAGCCAAAATGATTTTATGTTCTGGGACTAAATCTCTGGCTGCTTGAATCAATAATAACTGCCGTTCTGATTCGTTGAATTTTTCTGCTTTGTTTTCAATCAGTGTGACTTTAGGATATTTCTGACAAATATCCTGACTACCATCAATAGAATTTTGATCGGCAATAATTATATGGTCAGCGAATTCGCTGGTAACAGCTAAAAAGCGATCTAAAATCCACGCTTCATTTTTTACAGGCGTAATTACGACAATTTTTGGCTTCTGGTTTTCCATTGTTAATTTTGAGGTTTAAAGAAATAATATTTCTGTAAAATTTACTGTCAATTGCCTAAATCTCAGGCATGAAACTCAGCAATAGTTTTTTCATAAATGATTTTTAAACGCTGAACATGAACATCAATAGTGAACTCTTCCTGGAACCAAGCTTGACCTTGTTCACCCATTAATTGACTTTGGGAAAAGTTGCTTCCTAGTTCGTTAATAGCAGCAGCTAACTGTTTAATGTTGTCAGGTGGAACCAAAATACCTGTTTCGCCATGTCGCACGTGTTCGGGAATACCTCCCACTGCACTAGCAATTATGGGTCGATAGTGACCATAGGCTTCGAGAGTGACAAGACCCGCAGGTTCAGGCCACAGACTGGGAAAAACCACCGCAAAGCACTGTTGATAGAGTGTTTCGAGTTTTTCGCTATTACACCAGCCATGCCAAGTAATGCGATCGCTTAACCCCATTTTCTGTGCTAATTTTTCCATACTGGGCTGACTCCAACCATCACCAGCAATGTCAAGATGAATACCTTGATCGCAGTGTGCCAAAGCTTTAATTAGCCATTCGACTCCTTTATAAGGAACAATGCGACCAGCGAACAAAATACGCTGATTTTGGTGGGTTTCCCGATTTAGAGGTGCATTGTCACTTTGAGGCGGTTGTACACCACACCGTAATGTCACCACTCTTTTAGGTGCTAAACCATTACTGATGATTTGCTGACGGACATAATCACTGTTAGCAATCACCGGAATTTTCAACTTTTTGAGGATTTCTAGAGGATGATTCGCGTTCCTCCAATCTTGCCAAATATTTTCAGGGCGGCGGCTACCACAACCGTCTACCAAATGTCCCCAAGCACATCCCAGGGGGTTCATAATGCGATCGCACACTTTGCCCCGATTTGTTAAATATTTCGTGCCACTGGGACAGTAGCTAGAATTATTATGTAAGGTAAAGATAGCCGGACATTTTTCTTGCAGTTCGTCTAGCATCTCTAAATCGTGAACGTGCAGCAATTTGAAATATTTTTGCTCCACATTTACTAAAGAATTAATCGGGCGATCGCTCACCCCAGGAATTTGAGAATTTACCAAAGACGCTACATAAGTTTCAATCCCACCACCGCCCTGAATATCAGCACGGGAGCAGTGATGAATCATTTTTTGGTCAACCAACGCATAACTCATATTTCTTTTGGTTCTTTGTAGTTAAACCCCCGATGATCTAGTACTGATAGTTTGGAGAAAATCCAAATACATTTGTGTTGATCTGTGGTTTCATGATATTCAGCCAAAACTTATGTCTCACATCACTCACATAATGGCGTAAAGCAATTTTGTGACTAGCAAATTTATCTGGATAAATAAATTGATCCATGACATTCATCACATATTTTTGTGAGCATAGTGGAACACCATGATTATGGTGAATTGTCAAATGCACAATTGTTTGTTCAGTAAAATAGCTTGGTATTCCCGCTAAACTTGCTAAACGTTTGCTCGCAAAATCCCAATCTAGCTGATGTTTAAACAAAATAAATCCAGCATTGACCGGATTTAATTTTTCCCAATCTTCATCAAGGATTCTGGCATCAAGTGAATTTGAGCAATCTGGTAAATAATGACAAACTTGACTATCTAAATTAGCTAACTCAAGTAAGTCAATTCCCCCTGGAAAGAATAAAATATCTGAGTCAGTATAGATAGTTGCACCATTAACAGGAATTGACATCAACGCTGATAATTTTTTACCCATTGGATGCACCTGGGCATAATCAGATACACATTTTGGCAAATTTGGTTTGAGAAATGTGTGAATGGGTATCACCTCAACACAGGGATGAATCCGGCGCAGTAACTGACAACTCAAATCAGTGTAGCTACCATCAGAAATCACAGTAAATTTATCAGGTATACCAACGTTACTGATAAATGAGCGAATACTTGCCACTTGTTCTGCTAAATCGCGTTCACAAGATAAAGCATAGACGCTCAGGGGAACTTTTCGAGTTGTGTTGATGGCTAGTTTAACCGTTTTCGCAATTGTTGATTTATAGAAAGCACGGTTAAATTTTCCTTGAAAACGAGCCGTATGATAGCCAATATTTACCATTGTTTTCACCTCGTTCAGATGCTCAATATTTGATCTCAATTTAGAGTGCAATCTCCGACAATTAAATCCGGAAAAATTTTATTTTATCCAGCTTGCCCCATTTCATATTGAGTCTTGTGATATTCCCAAAGCTTGCCTTTGAGTTGTAGTAATTCTTGATAATTACCTTGCTCGACAATGCGACCTTGTTCTAATACCACGACCTTATCAGCTTGGGCGATAGTCGATAGACGGTGAGCGATCGCAATCACTGTTCTACCTACAGATAGCTGTTCAAGGGATTCCTGAATCAAGCGTTCAGTCATGGAATCTAGGGCGCTGGTGGCTTCGTCCAAAATCAGAATTTCGGGATCACGCAGCAAAGCACGAGCGATCGCAATTCGCTGGCGTTGTCCACCTGATAATCGCACACCCCGATCCCCCAGTTGTGTATTCAAGCCTTCAGGCATTTCGTCAATAAATTCCAGTGCATTTGCTAGTTGAGCAACTTTGCGAATTTCAGCTTCAGTTGCACCTTCTGTACCGTACGAAATATTATTCCCCACAGTAGTATTAAAAATAAACGTATCCTGACTAACAACAGCAATTTTTTGGCGTAAAGAATGAATATCAAATTGGCGGATATTCATGCCATCAATCAGTACATTTCCTTCTGTGGGATCATAAAATCGGGGAATTAAATCAATCAATGTACTTTTACCAGCACCAGTTCCGCCGACTAACGCCGTCGTTTTACCCTTTTCAATACTCAGGGTAATATTATTTAGCACTACAGTAGTAGCATCATAGCCAAAATCAGCAGAAACTATATCAATTGAATGCTGTAGCTGATTAAATTTGACATAGCCATTTTGCAAATAGGTTTTATTGTCAGTTCTGATTAACTCCTTAATATTATCTGCCGCTCCTGCGAGTGTGCTGAGATGCGCCCTAGTGCCATTAATATCCTGCACAATTGGTACAACCCGGAAAAGTACAAAGAAAAATGTCAGCAAAGAAGCAACTTGTAGAGTTCCATTGACAACAAAAACAGTAAAAGCAAAAATAATCATGCCAATGAGAATTGTACTAGCTATAGCTTCAGCTAGCGGTCTAACAAGCGCCCAAGTTAATACAACTTTAGTGCCAGTGGTAACTACTTTATTGCTGGCATTATAGAAACGTTCTCGTTCAAACTCTTGAGTGGAAAATGCCTGAACTGTGCGAATTGCATTAATAAATTCAATGGCTATAGAAGTAAAATTTCCATTAGCGATAGAAGTACTAAAACTCGTTTCTCTAGCGCGAGCATTGAGTGTTGATAATCCTACCCCTACCAAAGTGAATAAGAAAAAAGAAATAATTGTCAGTTGCCATGATAATAAACACATGGAGACAAAGTAGACAAAAGCAGTGATGCTCCTGGTCATCAAAAAGGATGCGCCACTAAACCACTGTTTCATCCTTTCAATTTCAGTCGTAATAGTATTAACTAGTTCACCAGAGCGAGTTTTAGCAAAATAACTTAAAGGTAAACCTTGCAGCTGCTCAAAAATTTGTTTTCGCAAGCGGTCAGCTAGAAATAATTGCGATATTTCTATATATACGTGTGATAGATAATTGAAACAAGCCCGGACCCATGTACTCAATAAAATTAGTAAAGATATGCGGTATAGTCTATTAATTGCCGATGAATGAGCCGCTAAAATCCAGGTATCAAACCAGGTAATTCCAGTTTGTATTGGTTCCGCATCAGGAGTAGTCAAATTTTGCAAAAATGACAGCAGGAAGCCAATACTCACACCTTCAAAAGTAGCAGCTAGAAAGGAAAATACTAAAGCGAAAATAGCAACTTTGCGAAAATATTTAAATTCTCGCATTATTAAATAATTGCTTTGCCAAAATTTAGTAGCCTTGAAGCGATCGCTTAATATTTGATAAGCTTGAATATGCATGAGTTTTTTCTCAGAAAAATGTGAGCAGTTAGATAAGTCATAGAGATGCTCAATAACCCTTTAATTTTAGGTAAAAGACAAAATTGTTGATCTTTTTTAGGGTGCGTCATAACACTTTACCTAAAGCACCAAATCGGCTGAATTTAGTTGACAAAAAATCACAGTGTTTGACCATCCAAATGCAATACACTAGATTCTTCCCATGAATCACTCATCTGTGATAATTCATTTACCTGCTTTTGTCCCGCCAAAGTTAGCCGCACCGCATTTTCTAAAGTGCAACTACGAGATCCCATCAAAGTCATTTCACCGCGCAGCACATTCCACAACTGAGGTAAATGGTCTAAATCGTATTTACGCATCCAACGACCAAAAAATGTAAGATTAAGTTTTGCACTTGTACAAAACTTAATTGCACGAAAGACTTTACCTCGTTCTCCAACCAGCCACTCACTGCTAAAAACTGCTCCTGGTGAGTCAATCTGTAAAATGACAAATAATCCCAGCATAACTGGACTCATGAGTACGAGCAAAAATAAAGCAGCCATCCAGTCAATTAGTTTTTGCCAACTGTTACTTTGTTTCGCTTGTTTATCCCTAGAGGGTAGGCGAAGAAATATCGGCTTACGAGCTTGTTCACAGGCTCCAACCCAGATTTTTAGATAATCTTCACCAACAGTTGGATCTATACTCACCAAATTTACGAGACTTTTTTTTAAGCAATTTACTAATAATTGCTCGTCATGCAAACAAGCAAGATAAAGCTGTTTCGGTTGTCGGGAAGATTTCACCAATAATTGACCCCGCCGCCATTGGAGTGTACAGTAGGACAAGTCATTATTTTGGTGCTGCTGGATATCAGGAGAAGAATTGTGAATAGCAGGAATTAATGAAATTGTCATATGTCTTTGGATATATACAATAGTGAATTTCTGGGTTAATATTAAAGGCTATCAATGCCAAAGACTCCGAACAGAATTTTGTTTTGCTACAAAAATATGCTATTTTAACTTGCACTCCAGATGAGTCCACATCTTCTTAAATTCTGCTGGGGTAAAGATGTACAAACAAGAAAAATACTAAGCAGACAAGTAGCAGTAAACACAGTAACAAAGCTGATTGGGAAACGCGGGTTTCTCTTGAATAACTAAGGAACGATGGGGAAGTGTAGAGGAAAATTTCCCCATTCCTCAAGTGCCTTATAAGTGTAGATATACGTTTAGTTACGACTACCTATTTTTTTGATCAATCTTACAAAACCAGTTTATCTTTGTCTTTTAGCTGTTGAGAAGGGGCGTTAATCTCTAGGATATAAGAGTTTGGAGTAATGACTATATGCTGGGATAGATTCTTTATTTAGTCTTTAAACAGTCAGTCGTTTTTTTAGTTAATTATAAAGCTGTTATAAATATACTTAATTAGAAGTGATAGTAATATACTAAAAATTGGTTCTGGAAAAATTCCAGCAATAGCCTCAAGCCCTGACGGGTATAGCAGTGCTGCTGCAAAGAAATCGTGGCTCATAATTTTGAGTAAATTAGCACAAAAAAGATATGTGCGATCGCATACCAAATTTTGCGATCGCACATCATATAAAATCTTTCAATTAATAAATTTGCACACACACAAGTAGAGGTTTCCTATTTTCTGATCCGCGATGCATCGCGTCTGTTCCTCCTCCCCAAAATATGCGTTATTTTTCTACCGCTTGTCGCAGCGCCAATTGAGACGACTTAGACGGTTGGGGATACTGTACATAGGTACTGCCAGAGTTTGAGACTCCATTCGCCACCACCCCAATCAGATTTAACTTGCTCAACATAGCTGTAGCTTGGGCTAATTGGCTGCGAGTTACCTTACTCATACTTGCCGCCAGCACCACACTACGACAAGATGAAGCTGTCAGCATCGCATCCACCAAACCGATAACTGGCGAAGCATCTATGAGTACTAAATCATAATTATCCTCAAATACTGACATCAATTGCATCATCCGTGGTGAACTCAAAAGATTTGCCGGATCAAGAGGTGTCGGCCCGGCTGTCAAAATATCGATGTAGGCTGAACCTAAAGTTTGAACCCCAATCTGCTTGGGAATAGTCACATCACTAGCCAACAGCGTAGATAACCCTTGCTCATTGGGAAGATTGAGCTGGTGGTGAAGGCTAGGTTCTCGTAAATTGGCATCAATTAATAGTACTCGTTTGTGTAAACGAGCCGCACTCATAGCCAAACCCAAAGCCAAAGCTGACTTACTCTCATCTCGCAAAGCCGAGGTAATCATCAAAGACTTCAAATTAGCAACAGAATTTAAAAGTTCAATATTTTTGAAAATTAAATCCAGCGATTCCCAACGCGGTGGGGATTGTAACACCTGAATTGTCCAAGGAGAAAGAACTTCAGGTTTACCAAAAGGCAACTTGATAATTGATTCTCTGGTTTTGTTAGTTGGCAGTTTAGGAGTAGTTCCCAACAACGGCAAAGAAACCTGCTTTTCCAATTCAGCAGTAGTATGAACAGCATCATCAGACGCTTCTCGAATAAAAGTAGCAATACCTCCCAACATCAGCCCCACAACTCCACCCAACAAAAGATTTTGCCGGAGATTGGGACCCAATTGCATACCTAATTCTGGTTCTTCCACAACTTCCCAATTAAATCCACCCTTGGCAAGTTCTTGGCGCAATTTCTGTTCAGCTCGCAATAGCTCCTCTAACCTTTCCCGGCTAAATTTTAGCTGTGGCATAATGCGATTGTAATAAGCTAACAGAGGTGGAAAGCGTTTAATTTCAAACCGCAGCTGATTTTCTTTCTCTGCCAAAGTTTGATCGCGGGCGCTTAAAGCAACGATAGTTGTTTGCGTCTCCACCAGCTGACTAGCCAAGTTGAGGTCAATTTCACCGAATTGTCCTTGTTCCAAAAGAGGTTCTTGGGAAGAAGTTGCACCATTAGACTGTACGCCTAAAGTTCTGCCAACCTCTTGTTGCAATAACTTCTTCTGGCTTTCCAGTTGTTCTTGGAGTTTTTGCACATTAGGAGTTTCATCCGTAAAGCGCAAACGTTCTTGAGCTAGTGCTAGTTCAGTTTTTTGAATTTCATTGAGTAAGCCTTGGTAGCGAGTAGACTGACTCAGGCGAGAAGCAACCAGAGCATTTTGTGGAGAACGCTTGAGTTGTTCTTGCAGAGATTTTTGGCGGGCTACAGCCTCTTGATACTGAGAACGGGTAGTGCGACGCTCTTGTTCAATAGTGTTTAAAGAATCTTCTAGGGCTTTAGCTTGTGACTCAGGATCAATTAAATTTTGGTTGCGGCGAAATCGTTGTAGGTTGCTTTCCGAAGCATTCACTTCCTCGCTGGCTTTACTTAACTGTTCCCTGATTACTTGTAAACCTTTTTGTAACCGCGAATCCTGCTGCTGTTTATTGTATTCCACATAAACTTGGCGAATTGCCTCCAAAACGTTTTGTGTCTTTTCTGGATCTTCAGAAGTATAGTCAACTTGGAAAATTTTTGTCGCTACATTATCTTCTTTCGTCCTGAGTTGATTCAGAACTAAAGATGCTTTAATTTCGGTGACTGTGATATCAGGATAATCAGATTTAAGTTTGTCAACTGCCTGTTGGATGAGTCCTGAACTTTGCATCAGATTTAGCTGGGTTGCTGTATCTATCTGAATATCAGGCTCAATGAATTGACTTTCTGCCCCAGATCCTTCTTGCTTACCTTGATAGTTGGGTTCTACAAGCAGCTGCATTGAGCTTCTGTAAGTAGGTTTTGTCCTCGAAGTTACCAGAGCCGCCACAGCGATAGAAGTAAGAAATACTGCTAAAAACCAAGGTAATCTGCGAATCAATATTTTAAACAGCTGTCCGTAGCTTGGTTCTGTATTAGAGTTATTAACCTGATTTATACCGGGATTAAGACGAGCTTGATTCATGTTTATGATCCTATCTGCGAGACGCTACGCGTAGCTTACTTTCCCCTGAGGGATAAAAAGTTAATACCAATTCGTAATTCGCCCTGGAACTACCATAGCTGGTGTGGCGTAGCCAGAGGCTTTACGTAATTCTAATTCGTAATTAAAAAACTCCGACTTCATCTTGGTTTCCAGGTTGCTCAGTGTCACCTTCTGTGCAAAATGATTAGTTCATACTACAAGTTTGTTCAATAAGTTGCTCAACCTTGCTAAAAAACACTGGTTCCGAAAAATTGTTTACTGCATGATTACGAATATTTTCATAATTCCAAGTGATTCCTCCGGACTCTAGTAATGCAGATTGTATGGATTCGGGTGTTTGTCTGTTAAACAATACCCCTGTTTTTCCGTTAATCTGTGTATCTAATACGCCACCGGCTCCGTAGGCAATCACTGGTGTACCACTAGCATTCGCCTCCACGGGAACTAATCCATAGTCTTCCAAGGCGGCAACTATCACAGATTTGGCTTTAGAAAATAATTCTTTGCGTTGAGCATCACTGACGTGTCCTAAAAACTGAATATTATCTAAAGCTTTGGCTTTTAGTCGTTCTTCTTCTGGTCCATCACCTGAGATTAATAATTGCCAACCTAGCCAATTAAAGGCTTCGATAATTATATCTAGGCGCTTATAGCTGATCATCCGCGCCGAGGCCAGATAATATTCATCTTTTATATCTGAAAACAAAAAATTATTTGTATCAATTGGATAGTTAATGGCAATTGCTTGTTTGTTATAAATTTTTTGAATACGACGGGCAACTACACGAGAGTTAGCAATGTAAAGGTCAGGTTCCTGAGCATATTTTAAATCTACATTTCTCATTAATTGAAAAACTTGTTCAATTAACGGTGCAAAATATCGATAATCGCCATACTCCCTTAAATAAGTTTCCGTATCCCACAAGAAACGGGTAACATTGTGACAAAAACAAATATGTTTGGCATCTGGACGTTTGCGTACTGCTTTGGCAAAGCTAGTACTACTACTAATAATTAAATCATAATCTTGTAGATCCAACGCCCGAAAGGCAGGAAAATACAAAGGAGCCATTAATCTAAAATACTTGGCTGCGCCGGGAATTTTTTGCAAAAAAGTAGTTTTGACTATACGCTCACCCATATCAATAGTTTTTTGCGGATTGTATAAAGAGGTAAAAACATCCGCTTCGGGGTAACGCTTACAAAGTAATTCAAATACGCGCTCTGCTCCACCGCGCTGGGTTAAGTAATCATGAACTAGAGCAATTTTCATAGTTTTATCTAAATATTTTCTTAAGTTTGTGGGAAAACTTGCCACTAAGTTGCTTTTAACAACTTTAGTTTTCAGAACATTAAATACCCATTTTCATATCTTTCACCTCAAAAAAGCGCGTTCACCTACTTTATTGATATTGAATTTTATCACTATATTCAGGACTTCAACTTAAATCCTGTGTGATCCAAAATATTATCAATTTTTATTTGTGGCAAAATGGCAGTATTTGCTCATAATTATCTGCTAGAAAAAATTAGGATAAAAATGTGTTTGTAGTGAGTGCTTGAGCGCTCATTATCAAGGTTGATAGGACTAAAATCCTGACTACAAACTTTTATTTCTCCGGTTTGGTTAGCTGATGTATCTGTAGAAGATTCCCTCAAACTGCTGATCAGGGAGCTTGAGGGGATCACAGGCTTAACTGACAGTACTAATATAGAAAATACTGATGTTACCCAACGGTTGCCAAAACTTTTTCTGATGTAAAATAAACGTTTTGTTCAGCACGTAGTTGATCGCAAAGTCTGCCTTCAGGCAACTCGACATCATCGTAAGTGAGGACTTGATCCTGGGGAATATCTCGTTTGAGGCGACAACCTTCCGCTAAACCAATTGGTAGTAATTTCTGCTCTTGGACAACGGGGGAATTTTCACATTGGCCGTAGGTCATATAGTAGCCAATACCGTCTAGGGTTTCGCCGGCTTTAAGATTAATTTTGGCAGTGGTGATCACATCGACCACTGGTTCTGCGAGTGGAGACAAAACAGCATCTTGAAACAGGACAGCACGGGCTACCGATAATGGAACTTCAAAATGGCAGAGGTGATAAGGAGTGTAGAAGCTATATAAAGGGCCTTCACCTAATTTGTATAAATCGAGATAGTGACGTTGTTTGGGGTCTTCGTGAGTGGCAAATACAAATACACCGGGGCCGGGTTTTGCCCCAACTACATAATCAACGATACCACCGAGTTCTTTAAGTTGATCAACGTCATACATTTTGGTCATTTCATCAACATGACCACTGAAGTTGTAACCTAGCATTCCGCGCTGGGCGACTTTCATTCCTGTGGCGTTAGCAACGATCGCCTGCTCGAAAGAAATTTTGGTTCCATCAGCAAAGCTGGTCACCATGTGAGCTTTTTGACCCCAACGTTTAGCAAATCCTTCTTGAGTCGTTGGATTGCGATAGGGGTCTTGGAGTCCTTTAATGTTACCGCACAATAAGGGAGTCAGACCGATACTTTTGACAAATCGGTAGAGATTCATTTCTACCCCTGGCTGATCACCATCACAGGCGCTGAGAATGACTCCGGCTTTTTTGGCGTAGACGTTGAGGATGGGGCCGATAGTCGCATCGAGTTCGGCATTCATCATAATTACGTGTTTGCGATGGGCGATCGCATCCATGACAACATGAGCGCCAAATTCCACTGCACCAGTGACTTCAATGATGGCATCAATGCCCTCAGCTTGGCACAGTAATGCAGCATCTTCGGTAACTGCATATTTACCTTTAGCGATCGCCTCTTCTAATTCAGTAACACTCGTCACAACTTGAATATTTTCTAGTCCAGCTTCTGTATAAGCTCGTTTAGCTGCATCAACCTGACGGCTAAAAATAGCCACCAACTCCATTCCCGGAACTGAATTGATAATTTGATTAGCAATTCCCCGACCCATAAAACCAGCACCAATCATCCCCACTTTCACCGGATTCCCGGCTGTGGCGCGGGCTTCTAAAGCACGATCAATAATAATCATTAGCTAAATTCCTATCTTAATTATTTGCTCAAAGTCAACTTGAAAACAGTAAATAGACTGATAACTATTTATCTGGGATCTGCACTACCAACGGGGATCATTTCCAATAAAGTCCAACTTAAGTCTTTCTCGGAAATTTCAGTAACTTCTAGAGGCCATTCAATATTAAAAAATGGGTCATTATAGCGTAAGCCTCGTTCATAACCTGGTGTATAAAACTCGCCCACTTGATAGACAACTTCAGCATCATCTGTGAGAGTTTGATAACCGTGAGCAAACATTTCTGGTACATACAAAGCGCGGTGATTTTCTGCGCTTAATTCCACACCAATATGTGATAAAAAAGTTGGCGATTCAGGACGCATATCAATAATTACGTCATAGATAGCGCCTTGAGTACAACGCACCAATTTTGTTTCTGTGGCTGGGGAAACTTGATAATGCATTCCCCGTATAGTACCCTTTTTGTGGTTAAAAGATATATTACATTGGGCAACTGTCGGCTTCAAACCATGTTGTATAAATTCTTGGGCACAGAAACCACGGGCAAAGAATCCCCGATGATCCGGCTTTCTTTCTACGTCAACAATGAATGCGTCTTTGAGTGCAGTTGTGGTAAAAATCATAGAAAATTATCCGTGTTTCAGCAGATTCAGATATGACTAATTTAATTGTGTTGTTACTGGTACTTTCTCTTGATCAAATTCTCTATTTAAATTTGGTCTGGGATACGTATTATCCCAGTAATGAGTACACAGTTCTGGACGCTTCGCGGGGTTGGCAGTATAGACAAAAAATAGCGTTGACCGTTCTTCTGTGCGGAGAGTACCATGATGTAAAATTCGTCTTGTATCAGCAAGAATGACAGTGCCTGCTGGACCTGGACAAGACTTCCAAGCGGATTTTGGTACAATCTTATTTAGGGTTTGATCATCAATTCCTCCTAAGTTTTTAATTTGGCGTTTAATTCGATAATCTTTTGATCGAGAAATTAAAGATATTGGCACGTATTCAAAAGGTCCGTGTTTTTCTTCCACATCATTTAAATAAACAATAATTTTGAGAACTCGGCGGTCTTCTATATCTTTATGCCATAGCAGTGTCTGGAACTGCTCTGTGTTGGCAAAGTCTTTGCGTAAATGTACACCATGATAGGCAACGGGAAGACCAATGTAATTTTCGATAATATTGAACAGCCTTTGTTCCTTTCCCCAGTTATAAAATGATGGTATATCCGTAACTATGTAAATTTCTGGCGGATTTTTGGTTGAACTGCTGTAGTTAGCAGTTCCCATACTTGGCAGTAAACTGTAGGCAGAACTGAGCAGTTCTGATGTGGAAGTTAATCCTAACTCTGTCAGGTTTGTAATGTGAATAGCGTCACGTTTAATAGAGTCAAGAATTACACGATCGCTTGCTGCTAGTACAGGCAATTTTTTTCCATGTTGCCAACATGATGCTCTGTAATTTAGCTCAGATTGCAGAGAAAATAATTTGTCTCCAACAGTAGTAAACATGGTATGTATGTGTGACTCAGTTTTGAATTGTATATGTCAGTGTTTTTTAATTTCTTAATTGAGCTACTTGAGCCACATTTTTCTCGGCTTCAACTTCCAATAGAGAAATTTCTCGTTGCGGAAAATGTGCAAGTTGCATAAACTGCTGAATTTGAGCTTGGCTCTTTTGCCGCATATCACAGTCTTGTTGCCAGGCTTTAGTCCAATCCACAATCCAAGCTAAAGCTGTTGGTAAATCTAATTGTGGTTCCCAGTTAATTTGAGTCCGGGCTTTAGAACAATCCAAGGTTAATAAATTGGCTTCATGGGGTTGAACTCCACCATCTTTAATCCAATGAGCATCTTTTCCCCAAAACTGCTGAAGTTGCTCAACTACCCAACCTACAGTTTTCACTCCTGACTCATTCGGCCCAAAATTCCAGCCTCCACAATAAACTGAACCCTGAGTAAATAGTTTTTCAGCCAGCATTAAGTAACCATTCAGGGGTTCCAGAACGTGTTGCCAAGGGCGTACTGCTTGGGGATTTCTAATAACAACTTCCTTCCCTGCAAGCCAAGCATTGAGAATATCAGGAACCAGTCGGTCTTTAGCCCAATCTCCGCCGCCAATCACATTTCCGGCTCTAACACTGGCTACAGCTACCCCATGTTGCGCGTAATCAGCAGGATTGAAAAATGATTGACGATAAGCAGTAGTCACTAATTCAGCACATCCTTTACTACTGCTGTAAGGATCATATCCCCCCATAGCATCAGTTTCCCGGTAGCCCCAAACCCATTCCCGATTTTCGTAACATTTATCAGAGGTGACTGAAACTACTGCTCTGACGCTGGGTACATTCCTAACTGCTTCCAATACGTTGACTGTTCCCATGATGTTCACGGCATAGGTATCTACTGGGTTGTAGTAAGATTCCCGCACTAACGCCTGAGCAGCCATATGGATGACAATATCTGGCTGGTAGGTTTGCATCACTTGCTGGAGAAAATCTAAATCTTTGATGTCTCCTACCACCGATGTCATTCCATCAGCAACATTAGCTAACTCAAACAAATTCAATGTTGTGGGAGGAGTTAAAGCGTAACCGCACACTTCAGCCCCTAACATTTGTAACCACAGAGATAACCAACTACCTTTAAAGCCTGTATGTCCCGTGACAAAAACTTTTTTTCCCGCCCAAAATTTTGATTTCATTGGATAAATTCTCCTAGTGCAGCACGGCGTAAAGAAATGATCTATTACAGCAATTAAGAGTTACCACACCTTCCAAGGAGCATCACCACTTTTCCACAGCTCTTCCAGGTGGTTTTTATCGCGTAAAGTATCCATCGGCTGCCAAAAACCATTATGTTTAAAAGCAGATAGCTGATCCATCTGTGCGAGTTTTTCTAATGGTTCTTTCTCCCACACAGTAGAGTCATCAGCGATCAAGTTAATTGCTTCCGGTTCCACAACAAAGTAACCACCATTAATCCATGCACCATCACCTTCAGGTTTTTCCTGAAAGCTGCTAATTTTAGTTTGCTCATGTCCTAAAGAAATCGCACCAAAGCGCCCTGCGGGTTGAACTGCGCTCAGTGTCGCTAAAGTTTTTTGTTCTTGATGAAACTTAATTAACTCGGTGATATTAATGTTACTTACACCATCGCCATAAGTGAAGCAAAATGTGCTATTGCCAATATGATCACTAATGCGCTTTAAGCGTCCGCCTGTCATTGTGTAATCACCAGTATTGACTAGGGTGACGCGCCAGGGTTCAGCATAACCAGAATGCACATTCATTTGGTTGAATCGCATATCAAAGGTAACATCTGACATATGTAAAAAGTAATTAGCAAAATACTCTTTAATGATGTAGCCTTTATATCCACAACAAATGATAAAATCATTAATACCGTGGGCAGAGTAAGTCTTCATGATGTGCCAAAGAATTGGTTTTCCACCAATTTCCACCATTGGCTTAGGTCTGATACTCGTTTCTTCACTGAGGCGTGTACCAAGTCCTCCAGCCAGAATGACCGCTTTCATACAATTACCTTTTTGGAGATTTGCAGGTAGATTATTGTTTAAATTTTTCGGGATGAAGAGGATGCACTTGTATGGGAAAAAATTGCCTAGTTAATGTCTTTCTTTCCGTACATAATATAACTATTATTTTGGGCAAATTAATGAAGAGGATGTAAAAGATTTTCTTTTATATGTAAAATATGGATGAATATTTGTATAATGGTAATTGAGTCAATTAAATATAGTAAAAATAGTCAAACATGATAAGAGTAGTCTCATACTAGCCCTTATCATGATTATTTTTTTCAAAGCAGAAAAACATTTAGGAAAAAACTAGTAGCCTTAGACCTAGTTTTTTAATTAATTTTTTCCTGTATATTCCCACATAGCAGAGCTTTGTAATAAAGCAGTACATTGGGTTTCTATGATGACACAGATACTGCTAAGTGCTTGCTGGTAGCTTTCTGTATCCTCTTGTTCTAAGGAAAGTTTGGCGGCTGTTTCTAAATCTTCAATAGCTTTGAGATTATTTGGATCAGACTCTTTGCCAGTATATTGTGTAAGTTCATAACGAATCATTCCTCGCTTGAGATAGACTTTCGCTAGGTTGCTATTTATTTTTAATGCTTGGTTAAAGTCAGCGATTACCTGTTGATATTCTGGAAGGAAGTTGCTGCTAAATTGTGCCATTTTATAGCGAACTTCACCCCGCTCAAAATAAGCTTCGGCTCTGGACGCATTGAGTCGAATTGCCTGGGTAAAATCAACAATTGCTTTTTGATATTCTTGCACCGATTCGCTGCTATATTTAGCGATTTGAGAACGGACAACCCCTCGTCTAATATAGGCTTCAATTTCCTGATCGTTAATTCCCAGAGCTTGATTAAAATCAGCGATCGCCAAATTATATTCTCGATCAGGATCGTGACTATATTCAGCCATCATATAACGGGCATTGCCTCGGTTGACAAAAGCTTTGACTTCTTCAGGGTTAATCTGCAAAGCTTTGTTGTAGTCTTGCATAGCGCCTTCATAATCTCTCAAATTGTAGCGAGAATTGCCTCGGTTAACATAAGCTCTTGCATTTGTCGGTTCCTGTTCGATAGCTTGGCTAAACTTTATCACTGCTTGCTCATAATCTCGGATTTGGTAAGCAGCATGACCCTGAGTATAGTAATCTGCAAAAGTTAGAATTTCTGACTTTAATTTCTGGGGACGAGCCATCAATGTTTGTTGAGTGTAGGCATTTGAAGAAACATAAGGACGCGTCAATTTAATGGCTACATCCAAATAGCCCAATAGACCAAAACCCAGTAAACACAAAATAGCCGGATAAAACTTTCTTTTCTTGCGATATTGATAAGGAAAATAGTTAGAGGTAGCTACTGGTTGCCAATAATTGACTTGGTACTGCGGACTGACTGGTTGAGGAGAACGTGGACGCTGGGCGTAACGCCTTTTTGGTACGACTCGCGGGCGCAGATGTTCACGATTTTCTACGGCTCTAGGTGATGGAAATGGGTCACGTCCACCTAAACGCAAAGTCCGTTCACACCAAGGACAACTATCTAAATGGTTGTTGTAGCGATGCTGGGGATTAGTAGTACAAGTAATTAGGCTATCTTCGGCTTCAGCTAAAACTGATAGCCAAGTTTGGGCGCTGGGGCGCTGCTCTGGGTCGTGGTGACCATCCTCAAAACAACGTAAAAATAATTCTTGCAACTTGGGATGAAGCACTTCCCAAGCAGGTGCGATGGGGGTTGGGCGATAAGGGACTTGGTGCTTTTGACTATAAGTAAAATGTCCCGCCGCAATTCGGGCTTCGTAGGGTGGTGGCTCAGGAATACCTTGGAAAATTCCGGAAAAGGGGTGAGTCCCTTCCATTAAAAGTTGAAAAATCAACACCCCCAAGCCAAAACAGTCATGGGGAATTGTGCGATCGTATTGAGCAAAAACTTTATTTTGTAGTTCTGGGGGAGTAAACTCTGGTTTACCCACTGAACAACGATGGACAATATTCTGATCAGGATCATACACTTGGAAAGAGTCTGTATCTACCAAAGTCACCAGTGCTGTATCGCTGACGAGAATATTTGACTCATTCACGTCTCCAACGCAATATCCACTACTATGCAAAGCCGCAAAAGCTGCTGCTAAATTGCGAGCCGTCCGTAGCAGATACTGATAGTTGAATAAGGGACAGTGTTCGCGACGGGTTCTGGGATTGTAAAAGTCAATAATGGGGCGCATTCCCCGAATATGGGGCATCAAAAAGCCAATGATGTCATTGCCTTGATCTGTCGCCCGTAACAAATCCAGCGGCCAAGCAATGGAAATATGCCCTAAGCTAGCCGTAGGGTTTTCGGGAGGGTTGGCAAGCATGGCCTGAAGTTTGTGGGCGTGAGCAACTGTTGGCTTATGATAAACCTTGGCTACTAAATCACCACAGTCCGGCACTGCATAGATACAAGCTTCACCGCCACGCCCCAAACTAACGCTGAGGTTGATAATTTCTGGTGTGGGAAGACAACGTAAGACCTGCATGATAAAATTACGGTGAATGGGGTTATGTAAAAGACTAATATCGCAAAATCACCACAACATTGCTGAGATCAAAGATTATGAGCAATCAGCAGCTTCAAAAGCACTCACTTTTACAGACGCAATAAATAGCGTCTCTAGATGAAGCTAGCTAAAATCAGCGTCAAATCATCATCAGTACGTTGCGTAATCCGCTCAGAACCTAAAAACCTCACTAACTGCTCTTTGGCTATTGTCTGATCATCCGCATTCTCTACAAAGTCGAATAAGGGAAAAAAGAATGGTTTGTGCGGTTCACCAACAACCATGTTTAAAGCGAGCATTTGCAGTCCATCGGTGAGGACACCAACATTAACTATGGTTTCACGCCATAATCTGATTTGTGCTGTATCTAAGGCGTTAGGGGAAGTTAAAAAAGTTGTCTGGTTGATGTATTCGCCATTGTCAGGTGTTGTCAGTGCCAGTAAGTTACCCTGATCATCCTTGGCTACTGCTAAACCATCACCAATTTGTACAACTGCTACCATGTCTGGTGTGGCAACCATAATAATTAAGGTAGTAGCTAAATCTTGAGGCTGTTTGCTACAAGCTACAGCTTCATCCTCTACGGCTTTTTTGGCAGATAGCAGAGCCTGATTCAATAGTGATTGTACAATGGCATCATCTGCAAGGAAGTCTGGAGTAATTTCTTGAATAGAAAGGGTTTCTATTGCTGTTTCTACAGCTACCATTGCTCCGACTTTTCCCTGGCTGGCAGAACCTGCACCATCAGCGGCCGCAGTCACCAACACATTACCTGGTAATAGCTGCCAATGGTGAGCATCTTGACACAGCTGGTTGTTTCTGATGTGGCTGGTTCCACATACAGACGCGCCGACTACTCGCCAATGAGATATCTGTTTTGATGTTGTGTTCATAGATTTTTTGAAGGCCGCTAGCTTTGTGAGTTTAAGCTACGCTAACGCTATTAAAGAGTCCCCCAGCCAATCGGTGGTAGTGCTACCTGTTCATCTACCTGGGAATGGGAAACTGCTGACATACTAGCTGACAACCAAACAAACATCTCAATAAAGTTAAGTCCCTTGAGTTTGAGCGGAGTCCGCACAGCTAATTGATTTAAGCGCGTCATATTAGCATTTTCTACCCCTACGGTAAAGAATGCCACTCGTTTATTGGCTTCATCTCCTTGCAGGCGTTGCGCTGCTTGCTCTATGAGATTATCTAATTCACCCTGTGGTTCTCCATCTGTAATCATGAATACCCAAGGACGATAGTAAGCAATACCATTGGCTCGATAAAGGGATTTACGCTCTTGCACCATGTCTAATGCTTTATGAATTCCCGCCCCCATAGTTGTTAATCCCTGTGCTGTCAAAATTGGCGGGTTAAATTGATCGGCTGTCACAAAGTCTTGGACTATATTGACATGACTATCAAACGTGATGATGGCCACTTCCACCCTTCTGGCTGCTAAGGAATTTTTGACTAATTCATCCTTTAAACTCAGCAAGCCCTGATTTAAGGCCTCTATGGGATCTCCTTGCATTGAGCCGGATGTATCTAGCAATAGCACACAAGGGCAACGGGGTTCAGGATTTTCAGCGAATTCAACTATTTCATCAAGTTTTAAGGTATCGTGCATAACTTTTTTTGTTATGTTATGGTCCAAGGCTTTATTTTCCTTTTTTCAAAGTATATAGTTGGGTTTCCGGAGTCTACCAGACTAAACATAAATGTTTAGCGTTAATTAGTGCAATCTTTATGAAACAGAGAGTTGTTACTAAATTACCTATATATATCATTTCTTTCGGAAAATGTGCTTATTTATCCTGCTAACCATTGCTGAGTTTATGAGCCTGTGGCACTGATTTAGGTGGGCGAATAAACCATAAGCTAAAAGAGAATTTATATCCAGATTTACTTCAAGAAATCTTAATGTTAAAAATCATTTTTTTAGATAGATGAATTTTACGTCATCAGCATAAAATTTAACTGGTATAAGCATATATTTTGGACAATAAGTAAATTGAAAAATTTTTCCCCGGTAGCTCATAATAAGTTCAACAAAATATTTATCTAAATTATACTTTTATCTATATCCATCTACCCTAATTAATAATATCTTGTTTAGAACAACATTAAAGTATTTTATTTAATGAGAGTTAAAATTTAGCTATATTCTGTATAATGTCGAAAAATACTCCAAAATATGAATAATTTCGGCACTTTTACAACTTTAAGTCCCCAGAGTTTGTTAAGACATTTATCTAGTTGTTATGATACTACAAATTTACAAGCTTTTAGTAAATTAGTTACTTGGTCAATTTACCTAAATAACGGTAAAATAATTTACGCTACTCATTCAGTAGAGCCTTTTGAGCGGCTAGAACGCCATTTGCGTCGCCTGAGCAATCAAATACCAGGGGTTACTAGTGAAATTCGTGTCCAATTACGCTTAATTTTTGAATCTGACTTACAGAATCAGTTCAGAGAAGATCATGATGATCCTAATAATCAACTTGCTGATTATCAAGCTATTCACTGGCTGATTAATCAAGGATATTTGAATACTCAACAAGCTACATTGCTGCTGCAAGAATTGGTTAAAGAAGTAGTTGAATCATTTTTGTTAATTAAAGCTGGTCATTTTGCATTAAGCGATTCCCGGACGCAAGTATTAGAGGTATGTAGGCTGGATGTAGCAAAAGTTATAGAATGTTGTCAAATCCAATTAGATAATTGGCGAATTTTAACGCCTGATATTTCTTCACCTTATCAACGTCCATATCTGTTGATTAATAACATAGTCCACAGTCAAAGTTTTCGATATTTCCAGCCAAATCTAACTAACTGGATGAAGGGGTTCAGTCTACGTCATCTTGCGGTGATGATGAATCAAGATGAAATTGAACTAGCTAAAACACTATACCCTTATATTATCAAAGGCGAAGTTATCTTACATGAACCAGATCCACCTTTTGATCAATTACCGAGAAATGTGGAAAAGTTATCATTATCTTCTGGTTATTCAGGAGAATTACCGCAAACAAATTTAGTAGATATACCAGTAGAGGCAAGTAATAATACAATCGAATATTACGCGGGCAATGATGTAGAGCAATTCCCGGATATTTCTGATCGTCTAAGAGAAAATTTTCAGGGCTTAAAGATATCAAATAACATAAATCCTCCTGGTGAAAGAGTAACGGCTGCTACCATCAACACCAAAAAAGTTTATAAAATTGTTTGTGTAGATGATAGTCCTACAATTCTCCAAGAAATTAGCCATTTGTTAGAAAATGAAACTTTTACGGTGGTGGCAATTAATAATCCGCTAAAGGCTGTAATGTCGATTATTCGACACCAGCCAGACTTGATTTTACTGGATCTGAATATGGCTGTAATTGACGGTTATGAGTTGTGCAGACTTATACGAAATAATCCGATGTTTCAAAATACTCCGATCATTTTTGTGACGGGTTGCAAGGGAATTGTTGATCGGGTAAAAGCGAGGTTATTTGGAGTATCAGGCTATTTGACGAAACCTTTTACACGTGTAGAATTACTAAAAATGGTCTTTAGACACTTGAGTTGAGCCAGGGTAATTTGATGATATTTTTATTACAGCAATTTTCAAGTAAAGAAACCACATGATTTTACGCAGAGACGCAAGTCAGAATTAAGTATGTGATCTCAATACATGAAAAATGCTGTAAATGAACCGTGAACTCTGCAAAAAATACAGCAGAGGAATAAGTTAGTAATTATTCTTGTTGTGGTAAAACATCATCAATTTTTGCCTCTGGCTCGTTATCTGGAGTTTCTGTTTTCCAGTTAATATCTGACATGGGAGGTTGAGAAATTATGACTAGCTCAGTTTCTTGGTGGTGAGTATTTCCCCATTCATCTAAAACATCTTTAATCAAAATTTCTTGCAGCCAAATTTTTGCAACAACTGTTAAGGGTAGGGCTAAAAATAATCCTAAAAAGCCAAAGAAAGTAACGAAGAATAGTTGGGAAATTAAGGTGACAGCAGGTAGCAGTGAAACTCGATTTGCCATGATTGTGGGAGTCACTAAGTTGCCATCAATCTGTTGAATGACAAAATAGAGCAGTAACACAAACAGAGGTTTCCAGGGACTATCCAATAAAGCGATCGCCATTGCTGGTATTAGACTCAATGTCGGACCTAAGTTAGGAATTAAGTTGAGAAATCCGGCTAAAACTCCTAAAGCTAGGGCTGCTTTCACTCCCAAAAATGATAAGCCAATCACACTCGATATTCCCACTACACTCATAGCAATGAAAGCACCTGTGATCCATCCCTCCAATGAAAGTTCACATTGATCTAAAATTCCATTGATTCTTGTGCGATAAAATGATGGAAACAGTCGAATGAATAATCGGCGATAGGCTTGAGGATCGGCTAAGAACATCCCTGTTAATACCAGGACTAGTAAAACCTTGAGTAGAACTTCTAAGGAACCTGAAACAAAGGCAAAAGAGTTTTCTACTATCTGGTTTAGAAAAGGTTTGGCTTCTGAAATCAGGTTATTAACATTGGGAATGTAGGGACGCAAAGATTCAGGAACTAGAGTTTCTAGGTTTAATAGCCAAGTATTAAAGCGATCAAACCCTTGAGGGACTCGATAAGTTAGTTCTTGAAACTGCTGTGCAAAAGGTGGAACAATCAGCCAGAAAAAACATACTATACCTGCGAAGAAAAGAACCACCGACAGGACAACAGAGGCACCACGTTTTAAGCCTAAGTTTTGAATACGTTTGGCGAGCCGATTTAAGGTAGAAGCTAAAACGACTGCGGCAAATATGAGCAACAAAACCTGTCGAATTTGCCATAAGATATATAAAGAAAGGATTATGGCGATTAAGCCGATCCATTGACCAAGGTTCACAGGCTGCTCCCCGGCTGTGTAATTGAGATTAGGTTAGCTGATTTTAGCAATTTATACTAATTTTGTTTCTGTGCTGACTGAAATCGCCAAAATAAAGCGATCGCCATGATTACATTCGGTAACAAAACTATAATTAACGCATTAGTATCTGTCGCTGCTATGGATAAGATTGGCCCTGCGTACTTAATCAATACAGACAGCAAACCCGACAGCACAAGCAATTTGACTACAAATCCGAAATTATTTTTCATACAGTCCGGCGATACACATTTTTCTCTGGGGTAGACCCGATATTGGGCTACTGGCGTTACTTTCTAGAATAGAGCTATCACGACATCTGTGGTCAATTTAGTTATCTGCAAGGGTTGCTCAATTTCACTCACAGACAAGATTAAACGCGTCTCTAATCAGCTTCTCTGCCAAATTTTAATTGTTTTATCCAAACTGCCAGAAACTAACATTTCACCGGATTCTGTGAAGGCAAGGGCTGTAACTGTATGGCTATGACCAGTAAAAGTAGCCAGCAATTCACCTGTTTCTAGATGCCATAATTTGATGGTTCGATCTGCGCTAGCACTGGCTATAATTTGTTCGTCAGGACTCAGGGCGATCGCATATACTTTATCTTTATGGCCTTTCAAAGTACGAATTAATTTCCCTGTTTTCAAGTGCCAAATTTTAATCGTTTGATCCCAGCTACCACTGACAAGCAGTTCACTATCTGCACTCATAGCCAGGGAAGTCACGATGTGAGAATGACCCGTGAGGGTGTGTAATGGTTCTGAATCTTTGAGAAGTTTCCCCCCGCTAGCTTGTAAAGTATGCCAAACTTTGATTTTGCGGTAGGAACCGACAACTATAGTGTTGCTATCTTGACCGATCACTAGGGAATGAGCTGCTGTATCATCTAAAGATAAGGCGATCGCCACCTCACGTTGCGTCAAATCCCAAAACAAAACTCTTCTATCATCTCCAGCTGTTGCCAACAGCAGTCCATCTGGTGTAAAGGTAACGCACCTCACCATACCATTATGCTTGTGCAGGATATCGATTAAATCCAGTGCGCCCACGTGCCAAAGCTTAATTGTCGAATCTACACCAGCTGTCACTAAAGTGTGGCCATCTGAACTAAAAGCTAAGGAATTTACTTCATCCACCTGCCCAGACATCACCCAAGGATACTCTGATAAAGTCTCTATTAATTCACCCTTGCTTAAATCCCATAGCTTCGTTTCTCCACGACTACCACTTGCCAATATTGGCGAATTTTTGCCATTGTTAGACCTGTAACTAAAAGCTAAACAATTAATTCCTCTAGTATGGCCTTTCAATGTTTGCCAGCATTCCCAATCACCAATCGCTTCTTTTTGAGGATGTTCTGGTGGCAAAGTTTGAATTGTTTCTGCCATCTTTTTTTCGTCAACTAATAGCAGTGGATCTTTTTGGCTAATTAATGATTCTAAATACCAACGAAATCCCCCTGCATATAACAAATTATTAGGTTCAAAATACAGCTTTGGTTCTGTAAATTCAATTTGCTCTGTCGGCAGAAAACCAGCAATTATGGCGTGCTTTTGGTAAGAGCTTTCATTCGTGAATGGATAAAGTAAACAAAGAAAAACTAATACTTGATAATTCCCTAAATCATCTTGACTAACTGACCAACTAATTTTATTTTTTTTAATACTGTTAACACTTTCTCCATCAACTGCGTAAACTTGAATCAGCAACTGGGGATTATCAGCCAGAAAGTAAGTAAATTTGCTCTGATTGCGTAAATTCCCTTCATCATCTAACACCATGTTTTCTACAGTGTCTTTGGGCAACTTTTTCACTAACTTACCCAGACTCTCAGCCATTACCAAACTCACAATTTCCTCTCGCAAAAGGTAATTTTCTGCTTGCTGTTGAAAGTATTCGGGAAAGGGAATACCCCAGTCAGCCAATTCAGGATATTCCGATGGTGTAGGCGGCGGATTTTGGGCGACAATTTCGGCTTTTTGACGGGTAATTTCAATTAATTTCAGTAATTTATCATCTGAAAATACTATTCTCTCACGGTGGCATCCTTTAGCTTGACTTTCCAGCAAAGATAAATCGTAAGTTTTAGGTTTTTTCACACGTTGAAGGAAGTCAGCTTGTTGAGCTTTTAGTAAGCTAATCCAATCCATTTGCATTCGGTGTGGCACAATAATATTGCATAACTAAGATAAGCTATACCAACGCAATTACTCAAGATATAACCAGAAAAACAAGATCCAGTTTCCCTAGAAACATTTTTATAGCAGTTTGCCCATGGGTTGCCATTGATAGGAATTTTTAAGATTTTTTATTCTGGCTGCTCTTTATGCCAAAGCATCTGCGTAATATCCTTGTAAAATGCTATTTCTGAGGTTAGTTAGTTCCTGTTTCATTTTTCTTAACCTCTGTAAAATTACCACTTAACGCTATGATGGCGATGCTGCGCTTTTATCGGTTATGGGCGGCACAATTAGGAGTTTTTGCGGAATCCCCGCGTTTTATCTTGATGCTACATATTGGATAGATAGATTCAGATTAGCAGGGTGTAAGGAGATTACTATGTCGCGAGAGAAAAAAGAGCCAAAGGGGTGTGGATGCGCGAATATTCCCATATCAGTAATTTTACTGTTTTTAGGATTTGGTTGGTGGTTGTTTAGCCAAAAGAGTAATCGAGACATGATCAGCAATGTTTTTACTAACCTTTTAGCTGAACAGCAACAAATAGCTATACCCATTTTGAATCCTACACCCACTCCTACTTTTACTTCTACTTCCAACCCTGTTTTAACTCCCACTCCCCTCCCTACAAAAAAGCTAAATTATGATACCAAATTAAAACCAGCTTCACCACAAACAAACGTTGCTCCAAAAAAATTGTTAACTCCAAATCCTTGGAACAAAAAGGCAATTAGAGGTATTTATTTCAGTCGTTACCATATTACTAATAATGCTAACGAAGAAACAATTCGTAAACGGGTTCGTTTATATCGTTCCCAAGGATTTAATACAATAATTCATGGTGTTTGGGGTAATGGTTGTACAATGTATAACAGCGATGTTATGCAAATTAAATTTGGGGTTAAAAGTTGTCCCAATCAGTTCAAAGATCAATGGTTAAATTGGTTAATTGATGAAGCACATAAGCAGGGGATGGAAGTTCATGCTTATTTTGAAAAAGGAATTAAAATCGATAAAAATAGTCCAATTTTTGATTTAGCGATCGCGCGCAGATGGGTTGTTCCTGGTGTAGATAGAACTTACTCCGGTATTGAACATTATGTTTTGGATGTTGAGATTCCCGAAGTTGCTAATTTCTTTAAAGATATCTCAGTGGAATTTGTCACTAAATATCCCCAAATTGATGCAGTGCAATGGGATGATTATTTAGGCTACCATGCTGAATTACCAGGACAAGTAGACCGTACCGCTAATTTAACAACCTTTGTCCAACAAATGGTCAGTGGGATTAAACAGGCTAACCCAAAAGTGAGTTTTGATATTTGCCATCATAATCCCTATTGGGCTAAAAGATATTTTGGGGCTGATTGGCCTAACTGGAACGTTGATAGAGTCTTTATTCAAGTTTATAATGATGCAAATTTACAAGAAGAATTAAAGTATGTTAAAAATGTGGACGGAGTTGCAATTAGTGACAACCAATTTCATCGTTTACCTGAAATAATTAATAACAAAAACATTAAGAGTATTTTAGTTTTTCCAATAGATGGAAAACCCGAAGCAACCGCTAGTAAGTTAAAAAACTTGGTAGACGGAATAACTCAGAAGCCATAAATAAGTATTTGCTTTCGTGTTGTCTGTTATTTTACTGAGATGCTTTGGTATTTTATCGTTACTAGCGATCGCCTGCCACCTCAAAAATGGTCATTTACCCAGAAAAATCCTGTATAATCTATCAAGCAATACATAAAACCCAACTGCTTACCAATGGCAAATAATCCGCAACAACCGGGAGAATACGACTGTGGTGATTAATTCTCAACCAAATCCGGTAGAACTTGCGAAACAAGGTGATGTAAAAGCAATTGCCTTCTTGATTAACCGTTCTCTCCATTCAAGAGGTATTACGGCAAATGTTGACTTAAAAGACAGTTAGAACAATTAGCATCTTTGAGAGATAAAGGAATTATTACTCAGACAGAATTTGAAGCCAAAAAAAAACAGATTCTTGGGTTGTAATTCAACTTTTGAAGAACTGCAAACAAGGTATTTTTTTATTTATGTTTGCAGCGCCAAACCGAGATTATTTGGAGTCTTACGCCAAGCATTAGGTTTTGTTGGGTTGCGCTGCGCTTAACCCAACCTACGAATATGTTATTTTTTCAGAGTCATTCAAGAGCCTTAATTCTGATTCTGACTAAAGCTTTCAAGTTCGGGTAATTCGATTCAGTAGCCAAATTGACACTACAAGCCCTGCAAAGTGGGCTGAGACTGTGTTGATATTTGCCTGTACTACAAGCATATCTAGACCGCTAATAATCCGCGTGGGGTCAAATAATTGAGTGGTTGCGGCTTGGGGAGATATAGACCTGGCTACTAATGTCCCCACAATGGCTTGTGAACCCAATAATGTGACTAGCATTCCGACTAAATTAATCCACAGTCCCAGGCGTAATACTTGCAAGCTTTCACTTTTGCGGGGGCGGTTAGTGGGATTTGAGGATTGCAATTGGTTCCCAATTCTGGTATATCGAAATGCTATGTAAATGCCGCCACCTAAAATCAGAATTCCGCAAACTGCTAAAAATACGCCAAATCCACTCCCTGCATTATTACCTGTGGCATTTCGTTGCTGACTAAATATCGCAAATAGCAGCACAATAATGGCGGAAACAACGCCTAGAACTAACTGAATCCAAAAGCTAATCCAACCTGTCATCCGAAAGGTTTGGGCAATTGCGCGGAGAGTGGAGGAAGAGGTTGGGGTGTCGGGGTTTTGTGACATACTGATCACCAATGTGCTAAGGACTTGTTAAATTTAATATCACACTTACCAGATGGGATATGAGGATCTCAAGTCCAGATAGTCAGTGTTGAATGCTGATTTGATTGTGTCTACAAGCATATAGGTTTTTATCCCGATATTTCACATGGCTTAATTTCTGGGGTTATGCACTACGATAATTACCGTAAAACAAAGTGTTTATTAACTTTTGCAGACAAAACGCCATTTTGCTTGTAGAATTTCTTCGATGGGATTTTATGCTTAAGCAGTTCTAACCAGTTTGGCATCACTTGACACTTGACAGGTGAACAAGCGATCGCTTTAATTGCTCCTCTCCACAATACCCATAACTTGGGTAGGAGTGTAATTTTGGGCGCTTTACTTGCACATTCGTCCCGCGAGTTGAGCCGCGTGGGTAATCGTTGTCATGTTTACCCTCAGAAAACCCTGCCAAAGTAGCCAGATATCACTGCTTATTTTGTAGTAGCACTATATACTGTCTACCAGAATTGTAGATACCACTATTACCAGGCATTTTTTAGCCATTCACTAAACCATGAAACTTGAGGATATATATCAATTCTTTGAGAATCCTCCGCCAACTTATCTTTGTCAGGAACTAGCAATTTGCTACATTTTGTATATTTTATTACAAGGTGAATCCTACGGAACTGAGTTGATCCAGCGACTGGAAACTGAATACCCTACCTATCGGCTTTCTGATACCGTACTTTATAGTGCGATCAAATTTCTGGAAGACGAAAGGGCAATTACTGGGTATTGGAAGAAACTCGAAGGGCGAGGTCGCCCCAGGCGGATGTACCAAGTTTCTCCAGAATGGCAAGAACAATCACAACATTTGGCGCATCTTTGGCAAGATTACACAAAGGGGAGAATAAATTAATGAATAATTGATCATAAATAACTCTGCTTCAATGAAAACAATAACAATTTATCTATGGATACTGCAATTGTGCCATCTACGTTGCTGCTCACCTTGTTATTATCAGTTGGACTGTTTTTCTTTATTCGGGCTTCCACGAAAGACCGGATCACAAAAGCACAACTAATATCTGAACATGATGAAGATGCTTTAATGCCTAAGGTTAAGGAGTATTTTCGTTCGCGTTCTTACCAAGTAGCAGCAATAGACCGAGAAAAAAATCAAGTAATTTTTGAAGGTTTTGTTCAACCGAGCTTGTTTTTAGCTGTTTTTTTAACACTGCTGGCATTTGCGGGTATGCTCTGTCTAGCGTTGGTTTTATCGCTGCTGTTTCCTGACTTCGGTACTTGGTTTATCGGATTGGTAATACTGTCACCTTTGAGCGGGCTGTTTTATTGGAAAAAATCAGGAAGATTTGAGAAGGTATCTTTTCAGATAGAAAAAGCACCCCAGGGTGAATTAAGCTCTGCAAGGAAAATTACGATCATTGCCCATCGAGATGAACTCATGGAGTTACAGAAGGCTTTAGAGTTAAAATCAGCAGATTGATATGAGGGAGGAAGACAAGGTTTGCAGCTACATAAGTTTTCCCTACGACATGGCATCGTAGGGAAAAGATTATATGTGCTTACAGAGCCTCTTGGGCAATCCATTGGAGGAGAGCGCAACTCAACTCTCACTTGCGGATGCATTTTGCTCTATCTGACTCCCCTCTGCATCATTTGACTAGAAATCAATTCACACAAACCAAAGTGGTTTGAAAGGAAGTTGATTTTTCCATTAAGTCCAATTAACTGGACTGGATATACTGGCAAATCATTCACAAACTTAAAAAAAACCAAAACTTTGCATAAACTGAGCAACTTTACCAGTTAAATGATTGTCAGAAGCCACATTCCACACTTTAGTTTAAGATCACCATTGATGATTTAGCGGCTCGCCATAGCCACTGGTTCTATACCTGCTGGAGATTCTAATGTCCGCAGGCTGGGAAACAAGAAATGGTTTTCTTCTACGTATTGAGCGCCAAACAGTCCCTTTTCTGCCCAGAAATAACGGTCTGTAGTGTGTTCATTTCGCTTTACAAGTAGCAATGCTGGTGGCGCGATCCCTTCAGCTTGAATGAATTTTCTCGCTGCTGTTACTGGTTTTTCTTCGCCACTTTCGATGCTATATTGAGGCACGTGTTCTAGAATCCGTCGCCCTTCTTGGCGACGACGACTTTTGCGTTTACGTCTTCTTGCCAACCTATTTTCCTCCCTCTTTCAAGCTATAGATTGTAGTTATAGCTACAAAATCCGTCGCAATTATATAAGTTCTAGTTCAAAATATCAAGCGTTCTTAAACTTTTGATACAGAAAAAATAACATTTGAAATTGGTAAAGCATATAATCCCCCTGTGCAAACCATTACTGCAAAGATTTAGTTAAGCTTTATTCAAAGAGTGAGAAAAAATAAAGTAACTTTCTTCTATCTTCCCTTAAATTCTGTGATCCTGAGCAAAAGCTAAAAAATGTTAATGTCTGCCAGTTCAGATTTTGTTGCTCTATGCCGAGAGCAAATAGCACTGCTAACCGAAGGGCTGGGCGCATCTTTAAGTGTTGTTTACTTAACACAAGAATTGGTAGATGCTCCTGCTGGTGAGGCGAAACTAATTCCTGTGGTGGTTTACCCGGAGACAGCAGTATTACGACCAGGGGAAGAAATTGCTGAGGCTACAGTGGCGGATGTTTTGGTACTACCTCAGCAACAGAGTAAGTTATTGACATCTGGAGCGGGATCACCGATTTCATCGCCTCAGACAACGAAACCAGATGCTGAACAACCGGATTTAAAAGCGGAATCTCGGCTGAGTGACCACCAAATTCTGTTGCCTCTAATTCATGAGGGTGTGATGATGGGGCTATTGGTGACAGGTAGAGAAGATAGGGATTGGAATGAAAAAGAGCAAAGGGAAATTCAGAAAATAGTCCAGACTCTGGCGATCGCCTGTATTCTAGATCAACGTCGCGCCTGGTTACAGCATCAGCTACATCAACAACAAATTCTCCAAGAACAGCAGCGAGATTTGCTCGATAATCTTCTGCACCAATTTCGTAACCCCCTCACAGCTTTACGCACTTTTGGCAAACTGCTATTAAAACGGCTGCGACAAGGTGATCCCAATCGAGAGGTAGGAGCGAATATTGTCCGGGAAAGCGATCGCCTCGAAGAATTATTGCAGCAGTTCGATCAGGTAATTGACTGGACAGAGGCAGATTTCGCGCCCAAGTCACTGCCCGAAAACGAAGTATTTGTAGAAGCAACGGTAGAGAAAGAACGCAAACCAGCACTATTATTGCCGGGAACGGGAGACAAAGAAACTGATTGCTTTGTAGTTGATTTATTAACACCGTTATTAGTTTCAGCTAAAGCAATAGCACAGGAGCGTCATCTACAACTAAAAACCGAAATTCCTCGGAATTTGCCAGTTGTACAAGTCAATATCAAAGCATTGCAAGAGGTATTAAGCAATATCATTGATAATGCTTTAAAGTACACTCCTCCGGGCGGCAAAATTTTCATTCAAGTAGGGCAAGAAAAAGCTCATTTTCAAGGAATTGCCATTAGTAATACTGGATCTGGAATTCCCCCACAAGATTTAGCACATTTGGGAGAACGTCATTATCGGGGAGTACAAGCGCAAACTGAAATTCCTGGTAGTGGTTTGGGTTTAGCGATCGCTAAACAATTAATACAACAAATGCAGGGCGAAATTGAAATTTTCAGCCCTGCAATTAATTCAGTTATGTCTTCAGGCGATGCACCCGGAACTACTTTTATGATTTGGTTACCTATGAGGAAGCAGGGGAGCAGGGAGCAGGGTGCAGGGGGGAAAGATTATGAATTCCCAACACCCAATACCCAATGACTATTTAACTGAAACCAGGAAGTTTTGGTTAATTGTCATTTGTAAATCGGTATTTGGTGCGATGGTGATTAAGTCGACACTGTTTCTACCAAAGAACAGACCAATCAAACCACCAATAGCCGCACCACCAAGGACTTCTTCTGTTGCGACTGCGCGATCGCCTGTAACAGCAGACACCGCAGCCGCAGCACCAGCACCTAATACAGTATTCTTGATAATTCCACGGGTGCTAGTACCCTTTCTAATGGTTTCAGTTTTAGTAATTACTTCTGAAGAGGCGTTAATTGGATACTCTTCACCTGTGGTCAAAATCAGTTTTTCAGCAACGAATTGAGAACCGCCTTGAGCTGGTTGGAGTTTACCGACAACTCGACTACCAGCCGGAATGACTATAGTTCCTTCTTGGGTAACTACACTTTGGTCTACTGTCAAAGTCAAAGGTGCTGTTTCATCTTTTGTGACCAGAATTTTTTCTGCCTGATCATATTTCACAGGAATAGTAGTCCCTTGGGGAATGGTCACAGATACAGGTGTGGGAGTCGTAGCTTGAAGAGCGACAATATAGGGAGAACTAATTGCTGAGGCTTGACCTGAACGGACCAACGCCTGATAGATAAAAGCTGCTACCTGTGCGCGTGTGGCTGTTGCAGTCGGATTCAGGAACTGAACGTTAGGATAATTCACCACAATTTTTTGTTCAGTTGCTGCGGCGACGGGACTACGCGCCCAGTCAGCAATATTAAAGTTATCACTGAAAGTTTGCAGGGTGGTTTGGGTATTAGCACTGGGCGAATAATCGAGACCGTTGGCTAAAGCCACCAAAACCTGTTGGCGGGGAATATTCTGGTTAGGCTCGAAACGATTACCGGGATATCCTGATAAGAAGCCAATGCTATAGGATTGTCGAATAGCATTAGATGCCCAATAATTACTGGGGACATCCACAAAATTGATTGCTTGCCGTTCTGCTGCTTTTGAGAACGCGTTGTTAATCATTGCCGCAAATTGAGCGCGGGTTACTGCTTGTTCGGGGCGGAAACTACCATCAGGAAAACCAGCAATCACTCCTCGCTGTGACAATTGTGAAATGAACTGTGATGCCCAATAGTTAGACGGAACATCAGAAAATCTGGTTTGAGCTGTTTGAGCTAAAGATGGTGCAGCTGTAATTAAGGGTGCTACAGTGCCTGCTGTGACGCTCAAAGCCATAAGTGCAGCAGTTCCAGATTTCCAACCATTTAAATTTAACATTGCTTTTTACTCCAATAAATTTAAGTTTTTTTCTCTTAGCTATTCTGACAAGTTACGTGATCAAAAGTTCCTCAGGTTTTTCTTTTTAATCAGTAACCTAGCAACCTTTAATAATTCGTAAATTTCGTATTTCTACTATTAATAATTAATAGCTATACCATTCCTGGATAAAAATGCCCTTACCCTGCCTAAGTCGGCAAACTTTGTTTGTCAGCTTCTGGCATTTCTGGCTGTGGGCGAATAAAGCGCAGGGTTCAAGGAATTGACTGAGTGCTTATACCGCAGTCATCACAGAGAACTGGTATTGATATTAATATTTTACAAATTGAACTGAGATTGCCCGAACAAGTGCGTTTTAAGTTGGGTTTGACTGTTGGTTAATCATTTCATCAGTGATTACTAACAACAGCAAGCTCAAACGAACTTAGATATTTACCCAGACGCGACAGCAGTAAAAATAGTTGCAATCGGATGAAATATTTTTGACTGTTTCTCTATGAATATTCAACTAGCTCAGATATGTGTCTTTTGGTATAGGCACTTATAGAGATTCAAAAACCCCAAGTTTTGAGATCAACTGGGGTTTGCAAATCTGGCAATGCTCACAAATGACTAGAAACAATGAAGCGATCGCCTATTAGAATTACAGTGGCGATCGCTTATAGGAGATAATTAAACTCACGGCGGTAACAAAGTCAAATTTAATAGCGGTCTATGACTAAATTAGAATTAAGTCCCAGCCGCAAATCCCGTTCTGGTCTTAAGACAAATACCTCAGCTTCTTCTTTGCGTAGCAGTACACTGGCTAAAGCACCAGCCGCCGCACCACTCAGAGGTTCTAAAATTTCAATGCGGCGATTACCTGTAATTAATGAAATTGCCGTAGCAGTACCAGCACCAATAGCCGCATCTGTCAAGATTTTGCTGCTATTCTTTTTGTTAATTTTTTCGGTTCTGCTCACTATCTGTGAAGAGGCATTAATTGGCTGGCGACGACCAGAGGGAAAGATTAATTCCTGTGCTACGAACCGCACACCTCTGACATTCTGATTATTTCTGTTTGTGCCGTTGAAATAGACAGGTTCTAGCCGTCCTAAAACTTCAGTGTTTCTAGGAATTAAGACATTTCTTTGACCATCGGTGATGTCGTTGGAGATTTTTAATGTCAGGTCTAATGTTTCGCCGCGACTAACAACCACTTGCTCCTTCTCGTATGTCACAGGAAATGTGACATTGGCATTAGCAGGAATTGTGACTGATCTCGATTGTGTTCTCGGTTGTCCAATATTATACTGAGCATTAGCCGGAGCCAAGGCAATCATGGGAATAACCGCAGTGGTAGTCATTGCCATTGTCATGAGTGCGGCGGTTCTAGATTTCCATTGATGCAGGTTAGTCATAAGATGCTTGTGCTTGATATCTGTGATGTATTCTCTGACGAGAATTGACGCTGATTGTTTCTGATTGTCTTCAACCGTGACTATAGTCATCGGTGAACATCAGTAAAATCATTTGCCTAACATGAAAAAGTAGTGCATTTTATTGTTAATTTTCGTAAAAATACTGACTTAAAGACTAGAATAGTGATAATCACATAGCTAAACTATTAAATAGTGCATCTGTACTGCCAGTTCGTAAAACATTAGATGCGGCGCTATAGCCTCAATGATTCCAGTACAACTTATCCTCAAAAACTTTCTCAGTTACCGTGATGCAACCTTAGATTTTCGCGGTTTGCATACGGCTTGTATTTGTGGTTCTAATGGTGCGGGTAAATCTTCTCTTTTAGAAGCAATCACATGGGCAATTTGGGGTGAAAGCCGTGCCGGTGTTGAAGATGATGTCATTCATTCAGGTGCGAAAGAAGTTCGGGTTGATTATATTTTTCAATGTAATCAGCAAAAATATCGGGTAATTCGCACCAGAGTTCGAGGAACTAGTGGTGTCCTAGAATTTCAAATAGAAACAGCTTCTGGGTTTCGCGCCCTGACTGGTAAAGGAGTCAGAGCTACACAGGATGTGATTTTAGAACACATCAAACTTGATTACGATACTTTTATTAATTCTGCCTACTTGCGTCAAGGTCGTGCTGATGAATTCATGATCAAGCGTCCCAGTGAACGTAAGGAAATTTTAGCAGAATTATTAAAACTGAATCAATATGATCAATTGGAAGAACGGGCAAAAGAGACATACCGCCAGTTTAAAGCTAGGGCGGAAGAGTTAGAGCGTTCTCTGGAGTCGAGCCAAGTTCAACTGCAACAACGGGAAGCAACACAAGCCCAAAAAACAGAGTTAGAAACTGAACTCAACCAACTGCAACAAGTCCAAGCTTTTGAGAATATTCAGTTACAAAGTTTGCAAGTTGTCCAGCACCAGCGCCAAAATTGGCAACAACAACTCGATTTTGTCAGGCAACAACATCAAAATTTAACTCAAGATGGCGATCGCCTGCAACAAGAACAGTCAGCAGTTCAAACTCAGCTATCAGATTTACAGACCATTTTAAATCAGGAAACTGAAATTAACACGGGTTTTACACAATATCAAACTCTCCAAGCTCAAGAAGAAGCTTTTGCAACTAAATTTCAAGAATACACCCGTGCAACGGCATTACTTCAACAAAAGCAACAGCAATTAACAAGCCAAATTCACGAACTCGAAAGACAACTGCAACAAGTTCAAGGACAATTAGTCGCATTAGAACAACAAGAGCCAGAAATTCAGCACACACTCAATAAATCGGCTGAAGTCGAAGCGGCTTTA
Source organism: Nodularia sp. (in: cyanobacteria) (assembly GCA_035638855.1). Classification (GTDB taxonomy): domain Bacteria; phylum Cyanobacteriota; class Cyanobacteriia; order Cyanobacteriales; family Nostocaceae; genus Nodularia. Next base: position 245,425 of record DASQZD010000060.1, read on the forward strand.
ACTCAACTTACCGCAGCCCGTCGCCGTGTGACTGATTTAGATCAACTGCAAATGCAAGTTTCTCCTTTGTTGCAACAACGGCAAAATCTGCAAAGTCAACTCGATAAAGTTCATGCTGGTTTATTAGCACGCCTGGAACAGTTACAAGCTACAGAAAACCAACTCCAACGCTCTTCAAAACGTCAACCGCAACTGCAACAAGCAGCCAGAGATTTAGAAATCCAGATTTCGCAAATGGAGAAAGACAAAGTTTATCTGCAACGAGTCCAGGAAAAAGGCCAGGAAAGACGGCATTTTATGGAACGTCTGCAAGCTCAACAACGGGAATATGAAAGATTATTGGGCGAATTGGAGCAAAAACTGCAAATGCTTCGCACCCCCGATGCGATTTGTCCTTTGTGTGAGCGTTCTTTAGATGAACATCACTGGAATCGTGTGGTAGATAAAACTAAAGACGAGTATCAGGATACTGAGGGGCAATTGTGGGTATTCCGCGAACAAAAAGCCGTGTCAGACCGAGAAATTCAGGTACTGAGGCAGGAATATCGGGAAATATTGCAAAAGCTATCACCTTATGACACTCTACGAGAACAAAGAGGTCAATTAGCTGCACAATTGCAATCTACCAGTGATGCTGAACAACAGTTAGAAGAACTGGCTGCGGAAAAACAACATTTAGAGCGATCGCTGCAACTGGGTGATTACGCCCCTGACAAACAATTAGAATTGCGACAATTAGCAGAATATTTACAACAATTGAATTATAATGAGCAAGACCATGCTCTGGCTAGAAGCGAAGTAGAGCGTTGGCGATGGGCAGAAATTAAACAAGGGCAAATTAAAGACGCAGCCAAGCGACAAGCTCAAATAGCCGCCCGTAAGCCAGAATTACAAGCAACTATTTCTCAGTTACAAACTCAAATCCAGCAGGATCAAACTGATTCTGACTGCGCTAAAGAAATTACTGAACTTAAACGTCAGATTGCGGAAATCGGTTACAGTTCAGAGCAACATAACAGCCTGCGTGTAGCTGTACGCGAAGCCCAATCTTGGCAATTACGTTATCAACAACTTTTATCAGCCCAGCAGCAGTTTCCCCAACTCCAGAAACGATGGCAGGATTTAGAGGTTTCCAGCAGCGAGAGATTTCAGGAACGGCAAAAACTGCTTACTCAAATTGACAGTATTACTCAAGAGTTAGGGAAATCAGCAAATCCCACAGAGGAAATCAACGCTTTAGAGCAGCAAATTCAAATTCGCAGACGACAACTTGATGAGAAAATAGCGAGTTTGGGGCGTTTAGAACAGCTGATGCTGCAATTAGAAACCCTGCAAAATCAATATGAACTACAGCAGCAGCAGTTAAAATCTTGTAAGCAGGAACAACGAGTTTATCAGGAATTGGCGCAGGCGTTTGGTAAAAATGGCATCCAAGCACTGATGATTGAGAATGTCTTACCTCAACTAGAAGCTGAGACAAATCAACTGTTATCGCGCTTGAGTGCTAATCAATTGCACGTACAATTTATTACGCAGAAATCTGGGCGGAGTAGTAAGGCTAAGAAGAAAGATGCGAAGCTGATTGATACGTTAGATATTTTAATTGCTGATTCGAGGGGAACGCGAGCTTATGAGACTTATTCTGGTGGGGAAGCTTTTAGAATTAACTTTGCTATTCGTTTAGCTCTGGCGAAATTATTGGCTCAGAGGGCGGGTGCGGCTTTACAATTACTAATTATAGATGAAGGCTTTGGTACACAGGATGCGGAAGGATGCGATCGCTTGATTGCGTCGATAAATGCGATCGCTTGTGACTTCGCTTGTATCCTGACTGTAACCCATATGCCTCACCTCAAAGAAGCCTTTCAAGCCCGAATTGAGGTTAATAAAACCCAGGAAGGTTCCCAGGTAAGTTTGTCCATTTAAGATTAATTTTAAATTACTCCTAGAGAAAAGCATAAAACAGAGTTTTGACGGTTGACAGATGCCTTAAAATTGGGTATAATTAAACTGATAAGGAAGAACTACTAACAATTAAATAAGAAACAGAGTGATAATTTCCCCATCTGTAGAATAAATCTCTGATATCATTAAACCAGAAGAACCCCGTCCCGCCCTTCGCCTCTAGTCTAACGGGTTGGGTTGGGGTTTAATCACTGTGGGAATCAGATTATTCTTCAACGCGTTGAATATTACCTATTCTAATCCAACCTTCTAGTTCCCCTTGTGTGCGAATCTTTTGCCATCTTTGATCCTGACTGTTTTCCAGTACAATCACTTCTTCATTAATAGCAACTCCAGCAATACGTTCAGCATCCAAGCTGGGTTCAGAGCGCACACTCAAGCCGTCAGCCCATGTTACAAGTCCTCGGTAAGCCCCTGGTGGTAATGTTTCCGTAGATGTTTCCGTGGGTGTTGGTTTTGGTGTTGGTTTTGGTGTCGATGTATTGTTTACCTGAGTCGCTGGAGGAGATGTCTCCGGTAACGAGGGACTATCATTCGCAAACAAAGGTTTAGCTGGGGGTATGAAAGTTCGATTCATGAAATAGAGTGCAACCGCAACACCGCTACCCGTTAAAATGGCGATCGCTAAGATAACGCCTAGTATAAACTTTAGTAAATTAGAAAACATTGTTAAAACCTCATCACCAATGGTCAATAGTCAATAGTAATTGTTAAATATTGACTATTGACATCTCAATGATTAATTACTTAATTATTGCAGCTGTTGTTGAATGCGTTAACTTAACTTACCAAAGGTATCACTCAAAGGAGTGTGTTTCGAGGCTAAACGCGCTCTCCCAGATGCAGCCCATTCTTGTAGTTGTTGAATTTGCTCCACAGCAGTTCGCGCTAGGGGTATGATCTGGCTGGCAGCTTCGAGAATATCATCATTAGTAAAATCGCGATTTTGACTAAATCCAATGTGCATCGCTTCAATCAAGGTTTGCTCAATCTCAGCCCCAGAAAAATCGGGCGTTTCATAAGCTAGTCTTTCAATATCATAACCTTTCAAGTTATGGGGGCGCAGTCGGGATAAATGAACGTTAAAAATGGCTTTTCTCTCGTCTTGGGTAGGTAAACCCACAAAGAAAATTTCATCAAATCGCCCTTTGCGGAGCATTTCCGGCGGTAAGGCTTGGATATCGTTAGCGGTGGAAACAACAAACACAGGTGAAGTTTTTTCTGCTAACCAAGTAATAAAAGTCCCGAATACCCGGCTAGTAGTACCTGCATCCCCTTTACTACCAAGTCCTGAAAAAGCTTTATCTATTTCATCAATCCACAACACACAGGGCGCGAGGGCTTCGGCTACCTGAATCATTTGGCGAGTGCGGGATTCTGATTCACCAACCAAACCACCAAATAAGCGTCCGACATCGAGGCGTAGTAGGGGTAAATGCCAATGATGTGCGATCGCTTTTGCTGTTAAAGATTTACCAGTACCTTGTATACCCAACAACATTAGACCACGGGGATGCGGTAATCCGTACTGGCGGGCTTTCTCACTAAATGAGCCTCCCCGACGCAGTAGCCAGTCTTTGAGATTATCTAGTCCCCCTATATCAGAAATGCGCTCAGTGGCGGGGTAAAAGTCCAGGATTTGGGTTTGGCGGATGGTTTGGCGCTTTTCTTCTAAAACCAAGTCTACATCCTCTGGTTGCAGTTCTCCGTGGGATGCGATCGCTCTGGCTAAAACTCGGCGAATTCGTTCCATAGACAGGCCTTGACAGGAACGCACCAAGTCATCTTGAATTTTGCTAGAAAGGGAGTTGCTACCAGTGCTTTGCAGTAAGCGTTCCACCTCAGTTTTAATTTCTGGGGCTGCGGGTAATGGGAACTCAACGACTGTGAGAACTTCGGTTAAATCGTCAGGAATAGCAATGCGTGGCGATAGTAATACCAGATTTTTGGGTTGAGATTTGAGGAGTCTGGCTAAGTTGCGAAGTTTGCGTGCGATCGCTACATCATCTAAAAACCGATGATAATCGCGTAAAATCAAGACAGCAGGCGCAGAGGCTGGCAACTTTTCCACAAACTCCAAAGCTTGCAACGGGTTACGCTTACCAAACCCCGCATCATTGGGGTTTCCCTGGTAGCCATCCACAAAATCCCAAGTATATACAGGGCGATTACCTATATTTGCGGCTTCTTCCCGAATCGCCGTTTCTACCCGTTCCTCCTCATAAGTCGGAATATAAATCAAAGGATAGCGGGCGCGTAGCAGCAATTTAAATTCTTCACGAAAATTCATAATAATAACTCTAAGTAGATTTAAAATTTCTCTTAGTTCACTTTAATGGACTTTAGCTATGAGTTAATCAAACTTACCCACACCTAAAACTTGCTGAACAGTTAGCGCTAGTTCTGAAAAAGCGAGAGATTTAATCTGCTGTTCTCCGATAAAAACTGATTCTTCATAAAATCCTTCTTCCAGAAACAGCACCGTCACCTTTTTTTCTAAAGGGTCAATAATCCAATATTCAGGAATTTCTAAAGCTGCATATTCAGAACGTTTAAAACGATAATCTCGTTTAATTGATTCTGGGCTAATAATTTCTACAGCCAAAAGTGGAGGAGTTTGACAAACAGCAGATTGATCTAAAATATCTGTCACTTGCTCAACCGTTACCACATATAAATCCGCCAGCCTAGACTTACGCCATCCCGTTCTAATACCAGCTTCTCGAAAGCACAGCCAAGGTAAATTTAAGCGTCGTATTTGTTCATCTAACTGGCTTTCAATAAATTTGGCAACTAAAATATGCCTGAAGGTGGGGGGATTCATCAAATCTAGTCTACCGTCTACCAGTTCATAACGGTTATCTGTATGATCTTGATATGCAAGATATTCTTCAAAGCTTAATAATTGCTCTTGTGTAGTGAGCATGATTAGCTAATTAGTTTAAAATTAATTACTTACCTTTATTAAAGCATATTTTCAACTCTTCTGACAGTTCTGATAGAAAATCAGGTTGATTTTTAATTAGCCATTCTGTAATCCTTAAAGAGTATGTAGGTTTGTTTTCACAAAATTTTAAGTGATCTCCAGACAATCTTTTAAATACACTATCGATAAAATTTGCGCCATGAAAATTTAAAAACCAATCATGATCTAAAACATCTTCTTCTTTTACATTTTTAAGTAAGCATTGTTTTGTTTGCTTTATCTTGTCGAAACATTCCTCAACTTGAATGCTAGTGATAGGTGAGTTTAACCATTTAGGAACTGCATTATCATCTCCAAGTTGAGCTAATTCTTTCTGTGCTTCTTCATTAACTATTGCTGATATTGCTTCTGGATTAAGTAAATAATTTTCATACATTGGCCGTTTTAGAAACTTAAGACCTATTTCTTCTAGTTTCTTAATCTCATCTTCTTCCTTATGATCCCTATCGAATATAAATGCAATGGCGGTAGGAAACAAGCCTGCACCCGAACTTAATTTTTTATATATTTTCACAATACGCTCAGATTGCTTTGCATCTGAGCGCTTAGATTTTTTTGAATTGCAGAAAGCAGAAGGTTCACCAACTGGTAAAATTTTAATACCCATCATAGGGATGCCAGCTATTTTTTCAAGTATCAGTGGAAAACATTTTTCTTCAGTTTGTCCTTCTACCCAAAGTATATTATCAGCACCAAAAACATCAGATAACCTAACTCCAAGTTCAGATAAAATTTCTTTTTGCGATTCTATCTCTGTTGCATTTATGACCGAAGCTGTTGTTTCACAATCTTGATATTGCAACTTGATAATATTAGATGGATTAGCTGCTGTAATAATTTCTGGTGAATGAGTAGCAATAAAATATTGATGCTGGGGAAATTGTTTAATAATTTCCATAAGTTTTCTCGCTGCACCTGGATGTAAAAAAGATTGTGGTTCATCAATAATTAATGTTCTAGGTTCTTCCGAAGAAACCAGGATATATAAAATTGCTAATACTTGACCAACTCCGCTTCCACAAGAAGATAGAGAAAGTGATAAATCATCTCTATTAAGCTTAGCGTCTAAATTCCAAACCAGTATTTCAACATAGTCCTCTTTATGCACTACGGAAATCCATTTAATTTCAGGTAAAATAATTGAAACTAATTCATTAAATTTAGCAAACATCCCTGGTTGTTTACCTTGCAATACACAAAGAACTTCAGCAAGGTTAGATATATCTGATTTTAGTTCAGAGTTATTTTCTAATTTACAACTTCCTATATTTAGCCTTTCAGCTTTAAATTGGTATATTTTTTTAACAAAAGACTCAAACAACCTAAATCCTATGCTTTCCTTAATATCTGCCGAATAAGGAATTGAACCCAACGGACTTTCAGCATCGCATTCAAGAATTAGTTCTTCATTGCTATCATATTGGATTTTATAAAAATTATACTTATTCTTTTCATTTGGTGCAGCAGAAGGATATAATTTAAATGTAGATAATGCTGCTAATGTACTATTTTCTAGCGTAAAGTTATTCAATAATAATAATTCAATCTCTACAGGCTGATCATTATCCAAAAAATTCTTGAATCTATTGAATGCATCAAATATTAGATTATTTTTCTCATCTAACCAATCACTATCATCTTGCCTTCGTAAATCCATATAATATTGAATCTCAGATTCTTGATCATCAAACTCTCTTCCTGGATCTAAAATTCCAATTTGAGATTGAATATGTTTTAAGAAAGTCCGCAATTCCTGTTTTTCAATCAATACAGAAAGCTCGATTTTTGATCCTTCTTTTATTAATGAAGATTTGGTTGGTAAAGTTTTTAAGCTTTTATGTGGCTGATTCTCAAATTTTAGTGTCAGTAATTCTAGTAATGATGTTTTACCCGCATTATTTCGCCCAACAATTATATTGATACCTGGAGTAAATTCCATTAAACCAGAGTCAAGCAACTTGGAAAATACATATTTCACTAAGCCGTAAGAATCTAATTCCACAGTTAGACAGAAAAGATATATTAGCCAAAGTGGGATGCTCCCAAGATATGACTTGTAATTAAATACTTGCAGCTTTTTGATAAACATTTTGTATCATTTATTCATTGACTTAATTGTATCATTGGTAATTTAACTTAATTTAGCAAGTTAGTTTAAAAAACCCGGTTCCTCTGAGAAACCGGGTTTATGGATAAATATCTTAAATTCGCTGGGTAAACTACTAAATTGTTTGTCAGGCTGATGACAAAAACTAACACCTAAAACATTTAGTTAGCCCGGAAGTTGCTTTTTCAAAGCTTCTAAAGAAGCCCAACGACTATCCCCCGGATTTTCAGAACCATCAGCATCAACGTTCAAAATACCCGGACAATCGAGGTTACAAAGCTGACGCTGAGGTATTGCTAAACACATCTGCTCGTATAACCATTCACTCGGATAAAAATAACCTTTAGGTGAGAGAGTTTCCACTAAATCTTCCATCACCACTTCCCGTTCTAAAGGCAAATCCTCTATTTGATTAGCAGCTTCATCCAACCAAATGACTTCTTTGGTATTCACTGTCAAACGTTGATTATATTGCTGTAAACAACGGTTGCAAGTACAAGTAATAATTGTTTCTGCCTGACTCGATACTTCTAAATAATTGCCTTGATGCTGCACCCGCAAAAGACCACGAACAGGCGTTAAGCTTTCCAGACCAGGCAGAAACTCTTGAACTTGAATTTCCTCTGTTTGCTCCGGGGCTGTAATGATCTGAGGAATAAAAATTGCGTCCATAGGATTTAGATATAATCACGAAAATTTAGGTTTTACTATCAGCAATTGTGCTAATAATACAACCCTATTTTAACTGTTGAAAACAATATAAATTTTGTATTTACAGCAGTTTGCACTTGAGTGTAATACATTAAAAGATAACGACCACAGATGTAGACAGTCGTAGCTTCCCGTAGCGTACACAGATAAATTTGTATTTCATCTAAATGAAAACTGCTGTAACTACTATTATTCAACCACCGTCGCTGGACAAACTACCAAATGACGCTGCGGTTCTCTCCCACGGCTAAAGGTTTGCAAATCTGCAAATTCTTTTAAGAAAGAGTGGATTTGCCGCCTTTCAGCTGAACTGAGAGATTTTATTTCTACTTCTCCCCCAGAGGCGCGGACTTGATTAGCTGCTGCTTCTGCCATTGCGTGAATTTCCGCTTGTCTTTTGACACGGTAGCCGTTCAACTCAATGGTATAAGAAGCTTGTGATTCTTCCGGTAGTCCGAGGTTTAGCACCGAATTAGCTAAATACTGAATCGAATCTAGAACCGAACCATCAGCGCCAATTAAAACGCGGATTTGTTCGGTTGTCAGATTAGTTTGATCAATTGTCAACCAGTAGCTATCTAGTTCTGGGGACTCCCCAAACCGTGGCGGGTCAATTTCTAAATTACCCTTAATCTGGGCAGGTATTCCTGTTAATTGCAGCAGGGTTGTTAGCCACTGCTGCCCTCTTTGCATTGGACTTTCAACCATCATCAACCTGTAGTCTTTTTCTTAGAACTTTTTGGCTCAAATGGTAAAGTTCTCTGTTCTGCTGCTGTTTCTTTCTCTTGGGTGGCTACGATTTCTTGTAGTCCCTCTGGTAGAGGTTCACGGGAAAGAACGTAAGTTTGAGCAGTTTGGAAAATATTACCAATTACCATGTACATCAATACCCCAGCTGGTAGGGGGAAGAACAAAAACATTCCAGAAAATATAACTGGTGTAATTTTGTTAACTGTATCTTGTTGTGGATTACCACCACTGGAATTCTGCCCGGAAATCATTTGGCTGACATAAAGACTCACTCCGAAAAACAGGATCATTGAGACGATATCCCAATTAATCTGTCCGTCAGGATTGGTAGCGCCAACTCTACCTAAAGCTTGAATAAACAAAAATCCTTTTTCTGCTGCTAGTCCAGGGATTGAGCCTTGAATTGTCACATCTCCTGGTTCTAAGGCTTCTACATTGCCTTCAGCATCTATTTTTACCCTCTCTTCCCCTTTGATAACTTTCCATTCAGGAACCAGGTTATTTTCTGGGTGTTCTGCTAAAAGCGTCTGAAATGGTTTGCCTTCTACAGTCTGATATTGGATCTTAGTTGTTTCACCTACGACTAATTTATTGCCCGCAGGAAGAATAGCTGTGACACGAGCGTGTTCCCCATCAGCAATATAGATGTTTTGGGGCGCTGTTGCAAAAGCTTGGGGTTGAATTCGTTCAATCTGTTCCGAGGGAAAAATTTGCAGGTTAACGCTGTAGTTAACGCCAGAAAAAGGTGATCCGCGCAATGTGGCAAACAGGGCTAATAATACTGGCATTTGCAGTACTAGGGGCAGACATCCTGCCAATGGGTTGCCAAATTCTTTTTGGACATTGACCATTTCCTCTTGCTGCTTTTGCGGATTATCCTTGTGCTTTTCTTTAATTTCTGCCATCCGCTTCTGCATCAGAGGTTGTACAATTCGCATTTTCCGCATATTACGAATTGAACCAGCACTCAGGGGATAGAGCGCGAAGCGGATTATCAATGTCAAGGCAACGATCGCCAATCCGTAACTAGGCACAATTCCATAGAAAAAATCTATGATTGGCAGCATCACGTTGTTTGAAAGAAACCCGATACCAAAATCCATTATTCTGAATTTAACCTGAGCTACTGTAAACTAATCTGAATCTAATTTATCTAAATCATGATTCCTATATCACTATCCTACGCTACGGATAGCCGAATGGGGAAGAAGAAGCAGGGGGGCAGGGGGCAGGGTGCAGGGGAGAATAGAATAGGACTTTAAGTAGAGTGAATAAGTGCTATTTTTTTAAGTTCTCCCTGGCTCTGGTGTTTCCTACTCCTTAATCCCTATTAATTCTTAGCAGGAGCGCTATATAGGGGATTTTTAGCTGTAACTCTTTCGTTGATGTAGTCATAAGTCTCACGGAAATTGGGAACAGCCCGCATTTCTAGGCGACTACCATTTCTGAGGGTTAAGACCATATCTCCCCAAAAGCCTATGCCACGGGGAACTTTAACGATTTTAACCACTTCTGAATAGATGATGTCAGTGCGATCGCGTCCTCTCCAGCCTCCCGTCACAGAAATCCGGCGGTCGGTAATGCGGAAGCGTAGCCATAAAGCCCTAACGATTGCTCCAACTGCCAATGGTAGTCCCACAACAGTTAGTCCAATTAGGCTATTGAGAATCAAGTCCCCGATGTGGGGGCCACCCTCATAATAAACTTCTTCACGAATGCCCATTAAATACCTCAGCTTTTACCAACAACTGCTCTAATTCTTGCAGAAATTCTTGGCTTACGCACTGAGATTCTGCTGCTGTTGGTTTGACAACGATGACTACCCGCCAGCCTGGGGACAATTTTGGCAAAAACTGATGCAACGCCGCTGTGATTTGGCGTTTAATTCGGTTACGAATTACTGCTCTTTTGCTGACTTTGGTGCTAATGGAAACGCCAAATTTTGTGCTGGACAGTGGTTTTTCACTGGTAGCAGTATCCAAGGAAGGTGCTTTTGAACGTATAGGTCGTAAGGCTCTCAATGTGAAATGAGAACTGTGACGACGAATTCCTTCCCGGAAAACTGCTTGGAAATCTTTTCGAGATTTTAATCGATTCGCTTTGGGCAAAGCCACATCTGCTCTTTTTGCTGGAAATTTCCTAAACGCTCAGACGATGACGACCCTTTTTTCTCCTCGCCCGGATCACGTTTCTTCCTGTTGGTGTCTGCATCCTGGCACGAAAACCAGAAGTTCTTTTTCTCTTACGGCAAGTGCCGCCCAGGGTTCTCTGCATAGCGTTCTCCTCTGAGGCTATTTTTATAAAAAGTTACAATCCATAACTATATCACTTCAAGAACCAAAAATCATAAATAATTGCTTAATTTATGGTCAACGATTAATGGGTCTGGTGAATTAAATAACTTGCGAATCTAGTTTTTGACTTCACCCTCTATTTGAGTTGGGTCAAATTTTCCCCTCTCCTTGGTCATGAGAGGGGCTGGGGTTAGGTTCTATTATTTTATTAAATCCACATTCCTAAGAAATACTTAAAAGCCAGGTTCCTACATAACGCAGCATTGGCGTATCTCCAGGGGAGAGAATCTGGCAGTTAAAATGATACATTCCGCCAAAATTCGGGTTTCGCACGTTAGATAAAACTAACTCAACGGTTCCTCCTGCTGGTACTGGCTCTTCAGGAAAAATTTCTAGTAAGCGAGCTTCTTTGTTCCACTTCACTTCATTCAGAGCAACTTTTTTGCCTTTAACTTTTACCTCAATCTTTTTCGGGTCGAAAGTTCCTTCGTAATAATTGGGGTAGCTAACGGCAAACTGAGCTGCTGCTAAATTCATTCGTTTAGCTGGTATTCTCAGGATGTATCGATCCCAGCTATTAGCTTGACCACCAAAATCTAATCTGAATGGTAGCTGATTTTCGCTTTTGATGCCGCTAAATAGTGTGAGTCCGGGTAAGCCGCTTTGCGCTCCCGTCATAGTTGGAAACCCAGCCAGTAAAGAGCTAGTCACGGCTAAAGCCGAAAGAAGTCTCAGAGGTAGTTTGCGCTTAGAACCGAGAAATCGTAAATTTTGCATAGTCGGGGCTTCCTCCACCAGAAAATATGTATGTGATTTCAATCACCGAAACTTAGTCTTTGTAACTAAACTTTACTACTGACAGTCTTAAAATAGACGTTAAATTGAAATAAGAAGTGCCATTATCTCTGGACTCTTCTGTATTCATAAAAATAGGCAGTATTAAAATTAACTTTCTCTTACGTAAATATTCATAACACAAAATTGGTAGAATTTAAACTGGATAGAAATCCAGTTGGGATTTGATTATGTTGCTAAATATGTATAAATGTATCTTAATATAAAACTTTTGTGATAATAGTTGATCTGTCTAGTCAGCGATCGCCTATGAACTTGGGATAGATTGATGAAAACGAGCTGCAATGAAAGCACTAATCATCAAAAAATAACTGAAAAATTATCAAAATTCAAAAATATACGCAAGGAATCCTAAAACAAGCTAAAGACAAAGATGCAAATTTGGTAATTAACTTAGGATTTGCAATATGTGAACCTATTTGTAACTATCAGCAAGTGTAGCAGAAAGTGGAGATCCAAGATTAGTCAAGGGCAAATTCCAGGTTCAATCTCCCAGAAAAAGCCATCGCAGACAATTACTACCCTAAAAGTTGAGTCAGGGAAAAATGACAGATTCCCCAAAAAAAGTATTTATCTCCAGGAGATTTCATGAAAATAGCGGTTGCTAAAGAAATAGAAGTTTGTGAACGACGCGTAGCATTAAATCCTGACACCGTAGCCAGATTAATCAAACAAGGTTTGGAAGTATCGGTGGAAGCAGGTGCGGGAGAACGCTCTTATTTTAACGATTCTGCCTATGAAGCAGCAGGAGCCACTATTATCAGTGATACTGCTAAATTATGGGGTGAAGCAGATATTCTACTGAAGGTTAGCCCACCGCAAGAGCGAGAAAATGGTGGTTCAGAAGTTGAATTACTACGGGAAGGGGCGGTGTTAATCAGCTTTCTCAATCCTTTGGCAAATCCCGCAGTAGCGCAAGAACTGGCAAATCGCCAAATTACAGCTTTTAGTATGGAGATGATTCCCCGTACTACTAGGGCGCAAAGTATGGATGCTTTGTCTTCCCAAGCTTCACTAGCAGGTTACAAGGCTGTATTAATCGCCGCAGCTGCATTACCGAAGTATTTCCCCATGCTGACAACAGCCGCCGGCACTATCGCCCCAGCTAAAGTATTTATTATGGGTGCTGGTGTAGCAGGATTGCAAGCGATCGCCACAGCCAGACGCTTGGGTGCAGTGGTAGAAGCCTTTGATATTCGTCCCGCCGTTAAAGAAGAAGTGCAAAGTTTGGGGGCTAAATTCGTCGAAGTCAAACTCGAAGAAGAAACCACCGCAGCAGGTGGTTATGCTAAAGAAATTTCTGAAGCGAGCAAACAACGGACTCAGGAAGTTGTCGCTGAACACGTAAAAAATGCCGATGTGGTAATTACCACCGCCCAAGTACCTGGAAGAAAAGCGCCACGGCTCGTTACAGAGGAAATGGTGGCACAAATGAAACCGGGTTCGGTGATAGTAGATTTAGCGGCAGATCAGGGTGGTAACTGCGCTTGCACTGAAGCTGGTAAAGATATTGTCTGGAATGGGGTAACAATTATTGGCCCCATTAATTTGCCTTCATCAATGCCAATTCATGCTAGCCAGTTGTATTCTAAGAACCTGACATCCTTGATTCAGTTATTAGTCAAAGACAAAGCCTTACAGATAGACTTTGCAGACGACATCGTAAATGCGGCTTGTATTACCCACGCTGGGGAAATTCGTAATCAACGGGTGCGGGATGCGTTAGCAGCTTTGAGTACTCAGATTGGCACACATTAATTAAACGCCGATAAACGCTGATAAGAGTTTATTTGTGTGGATTTGTGGTTCTAAACAGGAGTTTTTATTTCATGACAGAGGCATTACTTGCTGCTTTGTTTGTATTTGTTTTGGCATCTTTTATTGGCTTTGAAGTCATCAACAAAATCCCACCGACTTTACACACGCCTTTAATGTCTGGCTCAAATGCCATTTCTGGGATTGCGGTATTGGGCGCAATTGTGGCTGCTGGTGAGAAAAATACCAGTGTGTCGGTGATTCTCGGTTTAATTGCTGTGGTACTGGCGACAATTAACGTTGTTGGTGGTTTTCTCGTCACAGATCGGATGTTGCAAATGTTCAAGAAAAAGGAAGTTAAGGCGTGAGCGATTTTCTACCAACTGGGATTCAGCTGACGTACTTAGTCGCTGCATCGTTATTTATTCTGGGTTTGAAAAAACTCGGTTCTCCAGCTACAGCGCGCAACGGTAACGTCATCGCTGCTGTGGGTATGCTGCTGGCGATTGTCGCCACACTGTTAGATCAGCAGGTGTTGAACTATGAGATGATTTTGTTGGGCTTGGCTATTGGCTCCGGAATTGGTGCGATCGCAGCTTACAAAGTCCAAATGACAGAAATGCCCCAAATGGTGGGTTTACTCAATGGTTTAGGTGGTGCAGCTTCTGCACTCATCGCCGTTGCAGAATTTTGGCGGTTACTCGCAGCTTCACAACCTATACCTCTAGATGTGAACATTTCCATTTTGCTGGACGTGTTAATCGGTGGTGTCACCTTTACAGGTAGTTTTGTCGCCTTTGCCAAATTGCAAGGTTTAATCAGTGGTTCACCGATTAAATTACCTTTTCAACAAGTATTGAACCTCTTGCTTCTGGTTGGTTATATAGTAGGCAGTGCCTATTTAATCATCACACCCGACAGCTTACCGATATTCTTCGGAGTAGTGGGAGTTTCTTTAGTATTGGGTGTCATGTTCGTCCTTCCCATTGGTGGGGGCGATATGCCTGTGGTAATTTCGCTGTTAAACTCCTTATCTGGGATAGCAGCAGCCGCAGCCGGATTTGTGGTAATGAACAATATGTTGATTATCGCTGGCGCACTCGTGGGGGCTTCTGGCTTAATCCTCACCCAGATTATGTGTAAGGCGATGAATCGTTCTCTATTCAGCGTGTTATTTGGTGCGTTTGGTGGGGCGGTTGCTGGCGGTGCTGGCGGTGCTGGCGGTGCTACAGGCGACCAAACTGTTCGCAGCATCGATGCTGAAGAAGGCGCGATGATGTTGGGTTATGCTCGTAGCGTGGTAATTGTACCCGGTTATGGTATGGCTGTTGCTCAAGCGCAGCACAGTGTGCGGGAATTGGCAGATCAGTTAGAACGCATGGGTGTTGATGTTAAGTATGCCATTCACCCTGTAGCTGGAAGAATGCCAGGACACATGAATGTGTTATTGGCTGAGGCGAATGTGGCTTATACGCAGTTGTATGACATGGATGATATCAATCCTCAATTGGAAGCTGCGGATGTGGCTTTGGTAATTGGCGCTAATGATGTGGTAAATCCGGCGGCGCGTACTGATGTGAATAGTCCCATTTATGGTATGCCGATTTTAGAAGTAGATCGGGCAAAGCAAACAATTGTAATTAAGCGCGGGATGAGTACGGGTTTTGCCGGTGTAGATAATGAATTGTTCTACAAGGAAAAAACAACGATGCTTTTTGGTGGCGCTAAGGATATGGTTTCTAAGTTGGTTTCGGAAGTTAAGCAGCTTTAACAAACCGCAGAGACGCTGAGAACGCCGAGAAAGAAAATAATTAGAGATTTGGCTTGTCTTGGGGGTATTATGCTTCTGGGACAAGTTTTTTTTGGGAATTTTCATGATGTAAAAAAACGGGAAAATTATAAGTTTTAGTTGTTAGTCTGGGGTTGAAATTGGGTAATTTATAGATATAAGCACTTTATATATATTTAGCGATAAACTAATGGGTATTTCTGACTCTGAACTTAATTTAGAATCTTTGGCGGCGCGGATTTCCAATTTAGAAGCTGAACAGGATATCCGCCGAAAAAATATTGCTTGGTTAAAACAGTATTTTGATCAGTTGAAACAAGATTTTCAGCAAAGACTGGAAATACAGCAAGTTGAATTAATTCAACAAGAAGTTGCTCTTTTAAATGCACAATTTGCTGAGTTCAAAGAATCTCTCAATGATTCACCAAATTTGGTTTCAGGTGCGGATAATGGGGACGAGTCAACTGCGGAGAATAATTTAGATGATGCGGAAATTGTCAAACGATTTTTTGAGAGAGTGGAAAAGCAAACAAGTCAACTGAGTTTAGTGGTAGCAGTTGCTAATTCTGAAAATGTTGAAATTACTTTAGCTGAACAAGAGTCAGAAAATAACGCTAATTTCACTAATTTAGAATTTCAGCTTGAGAGAATAATCTGGTTAGTTAACAGAATTTACGCATCAGAATCTGAAAGTCAGGATATAGCTATTGATGGTACAGAATTTTGGCGGCGTTATGAAGCTGGAGAACGAGATTTTAGCAATTGTAATTTAGCTAGAATTAATTTGAGTGGAAAAACCCTCAAGAATATTAATTTAACTCAAGCTAATCTCAAAGGTGCAAATCTTAGTGGTACTAGCATATTTTCAGGAGATTTAAACGGTGCAAATCTTCAAGATGCAGATATGAGTAAAGCCACCTTATCTAAAACAACATTGAAGCAAGCCAATTTTGATAATGCTAATCTTCATCAGATCACACTCACATCTTCTATAAGTCTAGAAAACGTCACACTCAAAAAAGCTAACCTTGTTGGAGCAGAGCTTAATAATGCTAACTTGAGTGGAGCTAACTTAAGTGGAGCTAATTTAAGTAGTTTAAATTTGAGAGAACTTAATTTAAACGGAGCGGACTTGAGTAATGCTAACCTTAAAAATGCTAATCTATTGGACACTAACCTAGAAGAAGCGAATCTTCAGGGAGCGAATCTGGAAACAGCAATTTACAATGAAAATACTATCTTTCCTAAAGATTTTATTCCTACAGAATCGGGGGCTTATTTAATAGCTCCAGGTGCATCTTTGGCAAATGCTAACTTAGCAGGTGCTGATTTAAGTGAGGTTAACTTAACAGGGGCTAACCTACAATCTTCTAACCTTGATTCAGTCATATTACATGGTACGAATTTAACTCAGTCTAATTTGAGTGGTACAAATTTAACTAAAGCAAATTTTATCAATACAAAACTGATTCAGGCTAATTTAAGTGGAGCAAAATTGAATGAAGCGAATCTCTATGGTGCTAATTTAACTGCTGCTAGACTCACCAATGCAACACTAATATTGTCAAACTTAAGTGGAACTAACCTAACTGTGGCAGTATTAAGTGGAGCTAATTTGACAAACGCAAGATTGTCTAACGTAAACTGTAGCGGTGCTGATTTTAGTGCAGTAAGTTTGGTTGGTATGAGTCTTGACGGTAACTTTGGTGGTGCAAATTTTCGCCAAGCAAACCTCTGTGGAGCCTCACTTCAGGGTATAAACCTAGAGGGAGCTAACTTAACTAACTCTGATTTACGTGGTGCTGATTTGAGTAATGCGAAGCTAGAAAAAGCCAACTTAAGAGATGCAAAGATTAGTGGTGCTAACTTAGAAGGAGCAACCCTTACAGGTGCTATTATGCCAGACGGTACAACTCATGATTAGATTGGAAGTGATTCAAGTCAATATTCTTCTCTCTGTGTTCTCTGCGCCTCTGTGGTTCGTTAAAAAACCCATAGCCTGACTTTCCTGAGAGACTGACAAATAAAAAAATCTCTAATTTGGATCGTGGATTGATAGTCCTTAACCAATCATAAATTTAAGCATAATGAATGGTGGGTTACGCTGCGCTAACCCACCCTACTGTTTTATGGGAATTTCTAGCCAGAACTCAGAACCTTGACCAAATTCTGAAACACACTCAATTTTTCCACCGTGTTTTTCCACGATAATTTGATAACTAATAGATAACCCTAAACCAGGACCTTTACCAGGTTGTTTGGTAGTAAAGAAAGGTTCAAAAATGCGCGATCGCAGATTTTCAGAAACGCCACAACCATTGTCAGTAATACCAATTAAAATTTTATTCTGGGCGATGATTTCTGTAGAAATACAAATTTGAGGCTTTGCAGTTATTGTACCATCTGTTACTGCCTGTTCTAAAGCATCGATAGCATTATTAATGATATTCATAAATACCTGATTCATCTGGGCTGCATAACATAGCACTGGAGGTAAATTACCATAGTCCTTAACTACCTCAACAGCAAAAGAATTATCCTGTGGTTGCAGGCGATGTTTTAAAATTAAGAGAGTACTATCAATGCCTTCATGAAGATCAACAGGCTTCATTCCTGATTCATCGAGGCGAGAAAAATTCCGCAAAGACAGAACTAATTGAGAAATCCGATTTGTTCCCATAATCATGGAGTTGAGAATTTTCGGCAAGTCATCAACAATGAATTCTAAATCTAAATCTGCGGTTTTTTTAATAATTTCACCTGTTGGTTCGGGATACTGTTGCTCGTAAAGATGCAGTAATTGCAATAAATTTTCAGTATGTTCATTAACATAATGAACGTTACCGTAAATGAAGGTAATGGGGTTGTTAATTTCATGTGCTATCCCAGCCACTAACTGTCCTAAGCCTGCCATTTTCTCATTTTGAATTAACTGGCTTTGAGCTTGTTTCAAGTCTTTGAGAGTTTGTGCGATCGCTTCTTTTTGCCGTTGAGTCTGTTCGAGTAATTCTGCTTGCTGAATACCTACTCCTAATTGATTGCCAATCTGTACTAGCAAATTTTTCTCTTCCTCTTGCCAGTTACGAGGTTTGATATTATGGTACGCAGATAACAATCCCCACAGTTTATCGCCTTGAAAAATTGGCACTATCATCAATGCTCTGACTAAAATGGGCGTAGTTAAGGGAATTTGACTGATAGTATCATTGATATGATCAATATCTGAAATCATCAGAACTTTACCATTAGCAAAATCTGACCCTTGGGTTGTTTGCAAATAGCCATCTGCAACCATCGGCAAAATTCCTGGCACTGGTGTTAAACTAGGGGCTACTGATTCAGAGACAAATTCACCACTCCAATCTGAATTGAAGCGATAGATTGTCACGCGATCAACTTCTAAAAGCCGTTGAACTTCTTCAGTTGCAGCTTTAAAGATGGTGTCAATATCCAAGGAGTGACGAATTTTCTCCACTGTTGCAGCTAAAGCCTTTTCTCTTTCTGCTGCTTTACGTTCTCGTTTAGCAGCTTTAGCCAGGTTTTCGGCTTGGATTTGCACCTGCTGTAAAGACTCTGCTTGCTGCAATGCTACCCCCAGTTGTACACCAACTTGTGCCAGCAAATTGATTTCTTCTTCTTGCCAATCACGGGGCTGGGAGTTTTGATAAGCTACTAATAATCCCCAGAGTTTCTCGCCTTGACAAATTGGGACAAAAGCTTCATGGTGCGGGGATTTTTTACGTTGGTTATCTAAGGAAAAAACACGTTCTGTTAAAGGTTGTATCTGAATTGATGGTCTTTCACCATCAACCATGGAATCAGCTACAACTTTGCCATTCTGGTCAGGGTAAAAGCGATAAATTGCTACTCGTTCTACTTCTAATAACCGCAAAACTTCTTGAGTTGTGGTTTTAAAGATGGTGTCAATATCTAGAGATTGCCGAATTTTTTCGATAGTGTTGGCTAGCGCTTTTTGCCTTTCCGCAGCTTTGCTGATTTTTGCTGCTTGGGTTTTCATTTGTTGCAAAAATTCTGCTTGCTGCAAAGCTACACCGAGTTGAGTCCCAACTTGGGTGAGTAAATAGACTTCATCTTCTTGCCAATAACGAGCCTGGGTATTTTGGTAGACTGCTAACAAGCCCCAGAGTTTGTGACCGTGGTAAATAGCCATGATCACGTAAGCTTTTGCCTGATAGCTCTCTAAAATTTCCAGATAACAGTCGCTAAAACCTGAATTATAAATATCATTACAAATCCGATAAACTTCACCTCTAGTAAAGTTGCCACCTGCTGTATCTTGTAAGTATGTATCTATCGCTGGAATTTTAGCTATATCTTTGACAGTACATTCACTAATATTTTCACGTAATTTTGGCTGTATTAATTGCTCATCCATGAGGTAACGCCAGCCTTTTCCCACGGATTCAAAGGCGAACTCACCACTCCAATCTGGATGGAAGCGATAGATAGCTACACGGTCAGCATTTAACAACCGCCGCAGTTCTTCTGTACTTGTGCGAAAAATAATTTCTATGTCAAGAGTTTGACGAATTTTTTCTATGGTTATGGCTATTGTTTTTTGCCATTCTGCTGCTTTTTCTCTGGCTTTTGCTTCTGCTAGTTGTGCCGATTGGATTTTTGTCTGTTCTAAGTAATCTGCTTGCTGCAAAGCTACGCCCAAATGTTCAGCAATAAGTTGCACAAATTCAATTTCTGATGTGTTCCATTGTCGAGGGCTACTACATTGATGAATACACAATAATCCCCATAAGTCTTTACCCTTCATCAAAGGAGCAGCTATGTTAGCACGTACTTGAAAGGCTTGTAGCATCTGGACATGGCAATCACTGACAGTAGTTTCATGGATATCAGTGATAAAATTAATTCTACCTTGCTCATACTGTCGGGCAAATTCGGCAGCAAAGCAGTGGTCACGTAATTTAAAGCTTAAAGCCGAATTCCATTCTGCTACGACATCTTCATAGATAAATTCCCCTTCCCATTCCAACTCCGGATAAAAACGAAATACGGCTACCCGGTCAGTATTTAAAAGTTGGCGTACTTCAGTGACTGTAGTTTTGAAAATAGTTTCTATGTCCAGAGACTCACGAATGCGGGAAATTACTCCAGATAGGGCTTTCTGCTGGTCGCTGTCAGATAGATGGAGCATGGTATCATACTTGTTGAGTTTTCATTCAGAATTTGGTCTGATTGCTTGTATCTGAGTAGGGTTTTTTAGACCCAGTGTGATTTTAAAGATTGAATCAAAGTTTGTGATCTGATTTAAAATTTTCTTAGTTAATCATAATTTAACATAAAGATATATTTGTTTATATAACAGAGTAGGGACATCACTATATTGTGTCCCTACAAAGAAATTTTCAACTGTGAGTAAATTATCTCCGTTTGGGAGAACTGCGTCGGATTTCGCGTTTTTCGTCTTCTCGGCGACGGCGATCGCGCCAATCTGCTAGGGTTAAATAACCTACGCCACCAGTGACAGATACTAGCAGCACTATGGCTAGTAATGCCAAAATATTCAGGAATGGATTTTCCACGCTTCCCCTATAATCCGTTACGTCCCCAAACTACCATTGCAATTGACCAAGTAAACACAACCAAGAGCGATACCCAACCCAGTGTCAAAGTTGCCATAGTCCTACTTTCTGAATAATTACAAAACGTCTCTAATACTTATGATAATGGGAAAGGGCTATTGATTTCTGCAACGGTTTGGCTATCACAAGACTGATTTTGGGCATAGACTAGCGATTGTATAGTATTACGCATAGATCCAAGGTGAACGAAATTTAAGATATGCAATTGATGAGGGAACGACTAGAATCTTTCAAGGCTGGTGTAATTGGGGGTGTTTCTCTGTGTCTGGCTTTCTTGATTACCAGTTTGTTGAATACTCTGGTGTTAGCAAGGTATTTACCAATCCTCGCTCGTCTGGAAAGAGCTATTAATTGGGATTGGTGGCTGAGTGGGGGAATTGCGGCTTTCTCTGGCTTGTTATTTGGTGTCACATATCGCTATATCATCCGCACGGATGAAAATCTTCAACTGAAGTCGGGTGGTGTTCTGGCTTTCGGTTTAGTGCGAGGTTTAACTCAGATAGATTTTGGTCAGGAAATTTTACCTGATTTGGTGCTGGCTGGGGAGAGTGTTTTATGGTTTGCAATGGGGGCGATCGCTCTCGATACGACAATTCAAATCGGCTGGCTCAAACCTTTTGGATCAAGAAACTCAAGTTGAGTCAACGGAGTGATGAAGGGTGCAAATTTTAAAATATACACTGAAATAATAACAATTTCAGGAGCAAAAATCTCATGCCAGCACCTAATCGTCTGAAGACTCCGGCTTTTCTCCAGCAGTTACAGTGGGTGGCTGATCCTGTAAGTTATATGGAAAAAGCAGCCCAACAATATCCTGACATTTTCACGGCTCATGTGATCGGTTTTGGTAACGACTTGGTATTTGTCAACCATCCCCAAGCGCTGCAAGAAATTTTAACTAATGATCGCAAGAAGTTTGTGGCTGGCGGTAAGGAAAATAAAATTTTGCAACCTTTATTAGGTGATTATTCCATGATTATGCTGGATGGCGATCGCCATCGAAAACGGCGACAATTGGTAATGCCATCTTTTCATGGTGATCGGATGCGGAGTTATGGTGAAATTATTAGTAATATTACTGAAGAGGTCTGGAGTCAGTTACCGACAGATAAATCTTTTACGGCTCGTGATGTCACCCAAGATATCACCTTACAAGTCATGTTACAGGCAGTCTTCGGTGTATATCAGGGAGAACGCAGCCAACAACTGAAGAAACAACTAGAGGGAATGGCGGATCTGTTTCGCTCACCTTTGACTTCTAGTATGCTCTTTTTTTCGTCTCTGCAAAAGGATTTAGGCGCGTGGAGTCCCTGGGGTAAGTTTGTCAGGGATAGACAAAAACTGGATCAGTTAATTTACACTGAAATTGCTGAACGTCGCCAACAGAATCTGGAAAATCGCATTGATATTCTTTCCTTATTGATGTCAGCAAAAGATGAAGCGGGTAATCCGATGACAGATCAGGAGTTACGCGATGAGTTGATGACTCTATTGTTTGCTGGATATGAAACCACAGCCACGTCAATGGCTTGGGGATTATATCTGATTCAAAAACACCCGGAAGTCAGAGCAAAACTGCTGCAAGAACTCGATACCCTTGGTGATTCACAAGATACTATGAGTATTTTTCGTTTGCCTTATCTGACGGCTGTTTGTAATGAAATTTTGCGGATTTATCCCGTGGCGATGTTGACGTTTCCGAGAATAGTACAAGAACCTGTGGAACTTTTGGGTCATTCTCTAGAAACTGGTACGGTATTAGTCGGCTCTATGTATCTGATTCACCAGCGTGAAGATTTATATCCAGAACCAAAGCAATTCAGACCAGAACGTTTTCTAGAACGTCAATTTTCTCCTTATGAATTTATCCCCTTTGGTGGGGGTGTGCGTCGCTGTGTGGGCGAGGCTTTGGCGGTGTTTGAACTGAAGCTGGTATTGGCAAAAATCCTCTCAGGCTATGAACTGAAATTGGTTGATGACAAACCAGAAGTACCCCGCCGCCGAGGTGTCACCCTTGCCCCTGGACGTGGTGTAAATTTGATGATTACAGGGAAGCGATCGCCTCAAAAATCTCCCCTGAGTATAGCAACAAATTAGACTCAGAAAAGGTGATAAGATTTTGGCTGTATTCTTTTTATCGAAAATATAATTTTTTATGCAATCCCTAACCTCCCGTATGCAGGCGGTACAGTCGCCAATCATTCCTGTGGTTGGGGAATTAATTCAAAATTCTCCCGGCACTATTTCTTTAGGACAAGGTGTAGTTTCATACAATCCACCGCCGGAAGCTATTGAGATTCTATCCCAATTTTTAGGAGAATCTTCTAATAATTTATACAAAGCTGTTGAGGGAATTCCCCCATTATTGGCAGCGCTGGCGGTGAAGTTGCAAACCTTCAATGAAATTGCAATTAATCAAGATAACTGCATTGTGGTGACGGCGGGAAGCAATATGGCGTTTATGAATGCTATTTTGGCGATTACTTCCCCTGGTGACGAAATTATCCTGAATACGCCTTACTATTTTAATCATGAGATGGCGATCGCAATGGCAGATTGTCGTGCAGTATTGGTAGCAACAGATGAAAATTATCAACTGCGTCCAGAAGCGATCGCCCAAGCAATTACAACTAAAACACGGGCTATAGTCACCATATCTCCCAATAATCCCACGGGAGTTATTTATACAGCAGCCGCATTACAACAGGTAAATCAAATCTGTGGTACTCATGGCATTTACCACATTAGCGATGAAGCCTATGAATACTTTACCTACAACGGTGTCAAACACATTTCGCCTGGGGCGTTCAGTGGTAGTAGAGAGTACACCATTTCCCTTTATAGCCTTTCCAAAGCTTATGGTTTTGCCAGTTGGCGGATTGGTTATATGGTCATTCCCCAACACTTGTTTGTCGCCGTCAAAAAAATTCAAGATACAATTTTGATTTGTCCGCCAGTTATTTCTCAGTATGCAGCATTAGGAGCATTACAAGCCAACCCAGAGTATTTACAGAAAAATATTGGTGCTATCGCTCAAGTGCGAGAAATAGTCATCGATGCTCTAAAACCG
This sequence comes from Nodularia sp. (in: cyanobacteria), assembly GCA_035638855.1. GTDB lineage: Bacteria > Cyanobacteriota > Cyanobacteriia > Cyanobacteriales > Nostocaceae > Nodularia. The sequence continues at coordinate 269,325 of DASQZD010000060.1, forward strand.
CTAGAAGGTTTATGTAGCATAGCTTCTGCCAATGGCGCTTTTTATTTTTTCCTCAAAATTAATACCCAAATCGATGCCTTTGAATTAGTCAAAAAGTTAATTCAAGAACATCAAATAGCAGTTATTCCCGGTACAACCTTTGGGATGACACAAGGATGTTATTTGCGGGTTGCCTATGGTGCGCTCCAAAAAGATACAGCCAAAGAAGGTATAGAAAGATTAGTACAAGGCTTACAAGTTTTACTGGGAAATGGGTAAATGATCAAATAAAATTCAATTACCCATACCCGATTAATCGAAGCTAAACTCTACAAACTCTGGTTCCCCAGCTAACATATTTTTGTCTACTGCCGACAAAATTTTATAATGAGAACGTTGAGAATTTAGACATTTACAAACTAACTCGGCGACATCTGGGCGATGAATAGTACCAACAATACGCGGATCTTCAGTTAAAATCCCATTCCCAGTTGCAGGTTCCGATTTTAGCCCACCAGGACGAATGATTGTATAAATGAGTCCACTAGCAATTAAATGTTGTTCAGCCTTGTCCTTTTCTACTAACACAGGTCCCAGAGTTGCTAAAGCTTGGGGAGGTAAAGCACCGGCGCTATTACCAGTACCAATAGAAGAAACCAAAATAAACCTATGTACTCCTGCTTTAACTGCGGCATCAATGAGATTTTTGTTACCGAGGAAATCAGCCCTTTCACCTTCTGAAGGTAAGCCGCCAATAGTACTAATAACTGTGCGGATAGGCTGATCTGCAAGTATCGCACGTTGGACATCGCTGACATCTAAAGCATCTCCCATTACAGGTTCAATACCCATTGATTCTAGTTCAGCAACAGCCGACTCATTTCTGAGTAGTGCTTTGACTTGAAGATTTTGTGCGGTTAAGAATTTGGCAATTTCTCGACCAACACCACGACTTGCGCCAGCCAGAAAAATGTAAGATGCACTTGTCATATTAATTTTGAGTGAAAATTAGAGAATTATTGTGGTCGCCCTAGATATAGCCTCAACGCTTTTCCAGGGACAAATTTAGTTGTAGGGCGGGAAAATCCCACCCTGATTATTACTTAACCAAAATGTTGAATTATTGCGTCGGCAAATTCAGAACATTTTAAGGGTTCTACTGGTGGTTCTAGCAACCGAGCTAAATCGTATGTGACTTGACTATTAGCGATCGCATCCCCTAACCCTTTTTTTACCAAATCGGCGGCTTCTTGCCAACCCATAAATTCCAGCATCATCACACCGGAAAGAATTACAGAACCGGGATTAATTCGATCTAATCCGGCGTGTTTGGGTGCAGTCCCGTGGGTGGCTTCAAATATGGCACAGACATCGCCTATATTTGCCCCTGGACCCATTCCTAAACCGCCGACAATGGCAGCAGCCGCATCAGACAAGTAATCGCCGTTTAAGTTCATTGTGGCTAGAATCGAATACTCATCGGGTCTGGTTTGGATTTGTTGGAAAATACTGTCAGCAATCCGGTCATTGACCATGATTTTGTCTTTCCACTGACCGTTACCGTGGGTTTCCCAAATGGTGTTGAGAACGGTTTCGACTTCCTGGACAATTTCCGCTTGTTTCTGTGGTGTGAGGGAATCATAACCAGGATCAACCTCACGGGCGTTAGCTTCGGCGGAAAGATCAGGATTTTTCTCTTTATTGCTTAAAATCCACGATTCCCGTTCTGTGACGCATTCACTGCGAAATTCGCTGGTTACCAATTCATAACCCCAATCACGGAAAGCTCCTTCGGTATACTTCATAATATTGCCCTTATGCACCAGTGTGACCTGTTGCTTGGCTTTGGGCAATAATAAAGCGTGTTTCATCGCTCTGCGTACTAAGCGCTGAGAACCAGTTTTGCTGATGGGTTTGATACCAATACCAGAATCAAGGGGAATTTGCTTTTTGCCATGTTCTGGGGTAGCGGGAATGAGTTCTTCATTGAGAATTTTAATGAGGCGATCGCCTATTTCACTACCTTGCTTCCACTCAATCCCCAAATAAATATCTTCCGTATTTTCCCGATAAACAATTACATCCAGTTTTTCCGGGTTTTTGTGGGGCGAGGGTGTCCCTGCATAATACCGACAAGGACGCACACAGGCATATAAATCAAAAATCTGACGTAGCGCTACATTTAAAGAACGAATTCCACCACCCACGGGGGTAGTCAAAGGACCTTTAATCGCTATACCATATTCTTTGATAGCGGTTAAAGTGTCTTGAGGTAAATACTGGTAAGTGCCGTATAAATCACAGGATTCATCGCCAGCGTAAACCTTAAACCAACTAATTTGACGCTGACCGTTGTAGGCCTTGGCTACCGCCGCATCTAGCACCTTTTGGGTAGCAGGCCAGATATCAATACCTGTGCCATCGCCCCGAATAAAGGGGATAATTGGATTATCAGGCACAATCGGTTCACCATTCTTAAAGATGATTTTTGTTCCGGTTGTGGGGGGGTTAATCTTGTCGTACATACTTCAAAAACTCCTGAACGATACGCCACCCGCCAAACAATCTGGCTTTGACAGGCTGGCTGATTATTTTACTGTGTCTTTTGTTCACCAAGTCACGATAGGTTGCGTGGCGTAACCATGGCGCAGATTTTCCCCTTATTCCCCTTATACATTCTTTGGGGTTAAACTATGGGATTCAGTGATAGCTTGCGTGGCGTAGCCATAGCCATAGCCATTTTGTACGATCAAAAATAGTAAACTACTTTTCGCTATTAGTGCTTCACTTTGGAGAACACCCGATAGCCAACCGCTTTTTCACGTTCACGCTAACACGATTAATGGCATGACAGACCCAATGATTTTATCAGGCACAGCTGACATCGACTCCCTCCGACAATCGTTAATTGCTGGGTCTCTTCAAGTCCAACAACAGATCATCCCACAGTTAGCTAACTTGGGTAATGAGGGATTAGATGTGTTGATGGAATTTTTACAACAACGACGGGAATACCCAGCAACTTGGATCGATGGAAAAGCTTACCAAGTCCTCTACAACTCTGATTCACCTCAAGTTCAAGAATTTCTGCTTGAATGTTTTCCTGAAGGAATTGTACCTCTAAAATCAGAGTGCGGGATTGATTACAATCCTTTGCAACAGTTACTGGCTGTCCAAGACTTCCAAGCGGCCGACCTCGTGAGTATCCAAAAAATGTGTGAACTGGCGGGACCAAGGGCTGTGCAAAGAAAATGGTTGTATTTTACTGATGTTCAAAATTCGCCGAGTCTTGACTTACAAACGATTAACAACCTCTGGTTAGTCCACTCAGAAGGTAAGTTTGGCTTTTCGGTACAGCGAGAAATTTGGTTGAGTTTAGGTAAAAACTGGGAAAGTTTATGGCCGAAAATTGGCTGGAAAAGCGGTAACAACTGGACGCGATACCCAAACCAGTTTACTTGGGATTTAAGCGCCCCTAAAGGTCATTTACCCCTGTCTAATCAACTGCGCGGGGTACGGGTGATGGCGGCGTTATTATCTCACCCAGCTTGGTCTAAAAGTACCAAAATGTGAAAAAGGTGGACTGCCTGGAACCGCAGAAATTTTAGGTTAAAATTGTCACTCGGCTTATGGCAAAAGTTCATTTAGAAGACATTAGGCGTAAATTTAACAACGTCACTGCTATCGAGGATATTACCTTTGAAATTCCTGATGGGGAATTCTGGGTGTTAGTGGGGCCTTCTGGTTGTGGTAAGTCTACAATTTTACGCACCATCGCCGGGTTGGAATCGGCTACATCTGGTAATTTGGATGCGGTGTTAAATATTCAGACCACTGCTGATGTGCGTCCGCGTCCACGCGATCGCTCGTCTTTACAATTTGATTTAAAACACTTGTTTGTGTTTGACACCGCCACTGGTGAGAGAATCTCCCCAGAATCAACGCCTGCCTGTAAAATCTAGCTAGAAGGTACAAGTTTAAATCCTGTAGCATTCAGGATTTCCTTGTCGCCTTGCTTAACTATCAGAGTGGGAGAAGCGTTTCCATCTTCTGTAATCGGTTGAGACAAAATGTATCGATAATCTCCATTCACCCAACCATTAACACATTTACCATCGCGACAGCTAACTTTACCACCTGTTAAGTTGATACATTTGCCCTTAGCATCACATCCTTTATAAGTCAGATTTCCCGTGTTGTTCACCCCTGACCAAGAGTTTCGATTTCCAATGGTGACTGTCCATTTACCATTACTGAAAGTTGAAGAGTTACTTGCTTGGGGTTTAGTTGGGGATTTTTCTGCCAAAATTTCCATCTGGGAAATTATCGATTCTTGACGACTTTTACCGCATGGTTCAATACTTTGGCAATCATTTAATGATGCGATTTTATAAGAAACGCGTACCTTCTTATTTAAATATTTTTCAGATTCTGCACACAGTTCAAAGGACGCACCATCACGAAATTCTTTTCCCTGTTCATCTACTAGCCTAGCGTAACAGATAATATCGCCTGTAACTAATTCTTTGACTGTACCAATTTTGGGTTGCTTATTGACAACTTTTTGAGTTTTACTATTATTAGCTTGATTACTTTTATTTACTACCTCCGTTGCCTTTGATGTACTTTTAGTCTCTACCTGAGAAGTTACGGTTGAACTCTCTGGTTTAGATCCCGTTTGAGTTGTTTCTACAGTATTATTAGAAATTTTCTCTACAGTATCAGTTGGGGAATTACCACAACCTGTAACCAAAATTGAGGAAACAATTAACGCAATTGTAGGGATTAACTTGTTCATATATTTTTAAGACTTTGAATTTATTCGTTTGACTTCCAATGTAGATGAATACAGTCTTCCCCGACAGAATTTCGGACTGAATGTGTAAAAAATAAATAGAATGTTTTATCCAAAAATTGTAGGGTGGGTTACGCTGTCGCTAACCCACCATTATCCAGAAATTTATGCTGGTTTCAGGCTAAAAATTCGTAATTTTTTAATTTTCAAGTCTCTCAAACCTGATTTCTATATGACTGGCTGAGGCTGATATTGTACCAAATTACCAGGAGCTAATGCCCCATTTTCGGTAATTATGGCTGTAATTAACTCAGCCGGGGTAACATCAAAGGCAGGATTGTAAAAATCAACACCCGACGGTGTGAGTATAGTATCGCCTACTTGGTAGATTTCCTCTGGGTGACGTTCCTCAATCGGAATCTGACCACCATCAGCTAAGGCAAAATCCACAGTAGAAAAAGGAGCTGCAACGAAGAAAGGGATATGATGGGCTTTAGCTGCGATCGCAACACTATAAGTCCCTATTTTATTCGCAGTATCACCATTAGCAGCAATCCGGTCAGCACCCACAACCACCGCATGAATTAAACCTTGTTTCATACAATGGGCAGCCATGCTATCAGTAATTACCGTAACGGGAATACCTTCTTGAACACATTCCCAAGCCGTGAGTTTTGCCCCCTGTAACCGAGGGCGAGTTTCATCAGCAAATACACGTTCTAAACGTCCTTCTCTCCAAGCAGAACGGACAACACCCAAAGCCGTACCATAACCAGCCGTAGCCAACGCCCCAGCATTGCAGTGAGTGAGAATCCTCAGCTTTTCAGGAGTGGTAGGTAATGCAGCCAAACCATGATCACCAATAGCCTGACAGGTTTGCAAATCTTCAGCATTAATCGCTTGGGCTGTTTGCAAAAGATGCTCTTTAATTTCTGCGACCGTTCCCAAACTTTCGTAAGCAGTCTTCATCATCCGGCTAATCGCCCAAAACAAATTAACTGCTGTCGGACGAGTAGAACGCAACAACTGAGCGACCTGTTCCAAACCTTCTAAAAACTCATGGTGATTTTCCGCCTCAATTTCCCGCGCACCCAGATACATACCATAAGCCGCAGCCACACCAATAGCTGGCGCACCTCGAACAATCATAGTTTTAATCGCCCGTGCCATATCTTCACTACGGTGAATTTGAACCACAGTATACTCATTAGGTAAGCGAGTTTGGTCAATGAGAGAAACAGAATCATTCTGCCAAATAACAGGGTAAAGCATTAGAAACAATAGGGTAAATAAAAACTCAACTCTTCTCTCTGCGCCTCTGCGCCTCTGCGTGAGACCTCTTACTGCGGAAAATACGCAACAATCATCCCCAAGTTGCGATGACTACGAGCGATCGCTCTTTTGGCTAATTGGATATTTTGCTTAAAACAACTAGCGTAAGTTTGTAAGAATCCTTTTAGAGACGTTGCATCCAACGTCTCTAAATTCTTTGTTACCAGATGTCAAATGTTAACTAGACAACAGGAGAAGCTTGCTTTTGAAAGAAAGCAATCATCACTCTTTCGGCTATTTGACGACTAGTTAAACCTAATTCCGCCTTAGATTCATCCGGTGTTGCATGGTCTACCAACTCATCTGGTACACCAATCCGCTTGACAGGAACCACAACATCTGCATCTAATAATGCTTCCGCCACAGCCGAACCAAAGCCACCCATGAGACAGCCTTCTTCCAAAGTGACAACACGGCCGATTTGCTTCGCCAAAGGCAAAATTAATTCTGTATCCAAAGGCTTGACAAAACGGGCATTAACCACAGTTGCTTCAATGCCATGTTCGCTAAGAATTTCCGCTACTTGCATACCGGGGTATACCATAGTCCCGTAGCCGATGAGTAACACATCATCTCCGTTACGCAGAATTTCGCCTTTACCAATTTCTAAAGGTTCCCAGCCTTCTTCCATTAAAGGAACACCGTAACCGTTACCACGGGGGTAACGCATAGCAATGGGTCCACTTGTATGGTTAACGCCAGTTACTACCATGCGTTGCAGTTCGGCTTCGTCTTTAGGTGCCATCATCACCATATTCGGGATACAGCGCAGATACGCAATATCATACATACCTTGGTGTGTGGGTCCATCAGCACCAACAATTCCCGCCCTGTCTAAACAGAAGAACACAGGTAGATTTTGAATACAAACATCGTGAATTATCTGGTCATAAGCCCGTTGGAGGAAGGTGGAGTAAATAGCAGCTACAGGGCGCATTCCTTCACTAGCCATCGCCGCAGCTAAGGTAATAGCGTGTTGTTCAGCAATACCGACATCAATATATTGATTGGGTAGTTTAGCCTGGAGTTTATCTAAACCTGTTCCCGTGGCCATTGCTGCGGTAATTCCCACAATTTTGGGGTTTTGTTCCGCAAGTTTGACTAAAGTGTGGGAAAAAACTTTGTCATAAGATGGGGGTTTGGGCTTACTTGAGGGAACAGCTTTACCTGTGGTCAAGTTAAATGGGCTTTGGGCATGGTAGCCTACTTGGTCTAGTTCGGCGATTTCGTACCCTTTACCTTTAACTGTAATCACATGGACTAAAACTGGGCCTGTCATTTCATGTGCTTGCTGGAAGCTAGAAATTAAGTCTTCTAAATTATGCCCATCCACTGGTCCAATATAAGTAAAACCTAGTTCTTCAAAGACTGCACCGACCTTGGGAACCGCTAAACGCTTCATTCCTTCTTTGATGCGTCCCAGTTCAGGAGACAAAGATTCACCAACAAAGGGAATTTGCTTAAACTGTTCTTCAAAATTATCTTTGATAAACTGCACTGGTGCGCTGAGGCGCATTTTATTCAGATAGCGGGGAATTGCGCCGACGTTGGGAGATATGGACATCTCGTTGTCGTTGAGAACCACCAGCAGTTTGGTTTTACGTAAGTGTCCCGCATGGTTGATGGCTTCTAAAGCCATACCTCCAGTTAAAGCACCATCACCAATTACGGCTACTGATTTAAATTTTTCTCCTTTCAATTCTCCCGCTAAAGCCATACCCAAGGCTGCGGAAATACTGGTTGAAGCGTGTCCAGCACCAAAGTGATCGAATTTGCTTTCACACCGTTTGAGATAACCAGCAACGCCGTCTTTTTGTCTGAGGGTATGAAAGTCGTTGTAGCGTCCTGTCAGCAGTTTGTGGGGATAAGCTTGATGTCCCACATCCCAAATGACTTTATCCCGATCCAAATCCAGTGTCTGGTAAAGTCCTAATGTTAACTCTACAACTCCCAAACCGGGTCCGAGATGTCCCCCACTTGTGGCTACGGTTTGTAGGTGCTTGTCTCGAATCTGACGGGCGATTTGTTGCAATTGTCGGATCGACAAACCATGCAACTGGTTAGGATGGGTGATTTCACTCAGATGCATATTATAGGGTGTTCCTCTCTAAACTCTACTTCTAACATTTTTTGATTTTCTCACGGTGGGGATGCGTCGAGAATTATTTAGTCATTTGTCATTGGTCATTGGTCATTAGGAAGTTACAATTCCCCCCCCACTCCCTACTCCCCACTCCCTACTCCTGGCATTTCTGGTTGTGGCTGCTGTCTTTGTAAATATTGACTCAACAGATAAGCCATGTCGCCACGGGTCATGGGGCGTAATGGGGAAATGTTATTTTGGTCATCTGTGTTAATAAATCCTTCCGCAACTACTGTGGCGATCGCTCTTCTAGCCCATACTGGAATTGATGCTGCATCTGGATACGCCTCAAGTAGTTCGTTTACTGTGCTATCACCAAACTGAAATACACCATAAGCTTGGGCAAAAATTGCCATACCTTCTGCTCTTGTTACTCTTTGATTAGGAAAGAATAAATTGCCTCGATATCCTTTCATAATATCAGTTTTAAGAACTGCCTGAATATCATTAAATGCCCAATGGGTACGGGGAACATCTGGCAATATTTTCGATTCTTGTTGTTTAACAGCTTCGCGCTGATCTAGCTTAAATGTTTTTACCAAAATTACTGCTAATTCTGCACGATTAATCATCCTTTCTGGATAAAAGTTTCCATCAGGTGAATTCGTCATTAATTTGGCTGTAATTACCTGTTGAATTGCTTCAGACGGCAATTTTTGAGTTGTTTCAAGCGCTCTAGCAACACTTAATGGTAGGTTTTGCAGTAGTAATACTAGGGAAAGAGTACCTAGCAACTTTCGCATCTTGATCATAATTTTCATTTTGCTACTCTGCATCTACAAGTAACTGAGAGAGTCACCTTTGTGGGTGATGTTCCGAATATTGACGCATTTTGGCTTGACAAAGTTGCTTTTATTAAGTAAGAAAGTCATTTGGCTGTTTTTCTTTACTAAATTATGGCTCACTAATTATGTGGGTGGACAGTTTTTGATGATTTAAATTTAATTAAATTTTCTGCTTTTTGATGGAGAGTGCATAGTCTATATTAAATAACTTTATTAGAACATTTCCAATTATGAGTGTTCAAATTAAATCTAAAATCTCCCTAATTTCAAATGTTAATTTACGTTTTATAGTCGCTAGAAAATAAACCTAAACAGTAGGGCTGTGAGAATGTAGAATTGAATAGGGTAAATCAAAATCAGGTAATCATTATAACGACCTTGAAAATAATTTTACGTAGAATTAACTGGGAAATTTCAGCCAGAGAAATATTATAACCTAACTGTAATTATGCGGTTATGTAGCTGATAAATCATGTATTGCGCGGAAATGATGAGGAATTTTGGGTGAGTGAATTGGGAATTGCCGAGGATGTAGTATAGTCGGCCGTGATAGAGCATTGACTCAATATTTCAGGAGTTTTAGGATGAGCGCAACAGCAGACCCAGTAAAGTTGATGAAGCAAGAAGTTGGCAAAGCGGCGGCTGCCCTGGTAAAATCAGGCTCGGTTGTTGGGTTAGGTACAGGGTCAACTACAGCTTATACAATTCAGTTTTTAGGCGATCGCATCAAGTCTGGTGAACTTAAAGATATTGTGGGTATCCCTACATCTTTTCAATCAGAAGTGCTAGCGAAAGAATACGGTGTACCTCTCACCACCTTAGATGCTGTTGACCACATTGATATTGCCATTGATGGGGCTGATGAAGTTGACCCCCACAAGAATTTGATTAAAGGCGGTGGTGCAGCCCATACCCGCGAAAAAGTAGTAGATTACTTAGCAGAGCAATTCATTGTTGTGGTTGATAGTGGTAAGTTAGTAGAGCGTTTGGGTTCTACTTTTGCCGTACCAGTAGAGGTGATACCTATGGCTATTACCCCTGTTACCAACGCCATCAAAAAACTCGGTGGTAAACCTGAACTCCGCATGGGTGTTAGAAAAGCAGGTCCAGTAATCACCGATCAAGGTAATTTTGTATTAGATGTCAGATTTGACTCGATTGATGACCCCGTTACCTTAGAAAAAACACTGAATAATATTCCCGGTGTTTTGGAAAATGGCATCTTTGTCAATTGTGCAGATGTCGTGTTAGTGGGCGAAGTGAAAGACGGTAAGCCTTTAGTACGTCAACTTTAACACTCCTACGGCAATAAAAACTAGGCGATCGCTGGTTGGAATTGAAAGCCGTGGGATTCTTGCTTGATCAGGATTCCAATGAATTTCCTCTACAAGCATTTTGACCGTTGTCCCACGGCTGCAAATTCTCTATTTAAAACTACCTAAGTGGCGAATTCTCTATGTCAGAAAAAAAGCCCATCGCAGGTCTGTTATATCTAAAATTAATCCTAATAAATGACAATGACATCAAATCAAGAAAAGGACGAAAAACCTCAGATTTTAAGCGCTAAATCTCATCTAGAAACTTGGATAATAGGTAAGGAATTTAGATTTGAAGCTTCGCACCAACTACCTAATCACGATGGTAAATGTGCGAGACTGCACGGTCATTCTTGGCGTTGTGTTATATATGTTGCTGGTGATCAATTGATAAATACTGGTGCAAAGCAGGATATGATTATGGATTATGACGAGATTAAAAAATATGTGAAACCCCTGCTTGACAATTATTTAGACCACTACCACTTAAATGAAACTACAGGTTTAACTAATCCCACTAGTGAAGCGATCGCTAAATGGATTTATGAGCAACTAGAAGACCAAATTCCTGGACTTGTCGCAGTCAGAATTGATGAAACCTGTACTAGCCAATGTGTTTATTCCAAGAACACAGGCAATTTCTTACTTCTATAAAATCAAGATCACCTTTTTTTGAATTAATTTGACTGGTGGAGAAAACAGATCACCCACAGTTAATTACTTGAGAAAAGTTGCACATCAGGTTAAGCTTCCTTACCGTAACCGCACATTGTAAAATCAGGCGATGACAAAACCGCGCTCGACCCTAATTCCCTCTTGCACTTGGAGCCGTCCCATTGGTTTAGGCTGGGACAAACCCTATACTGTTCGCTATGCTAGTAATATTGATGATGGTCCTTGGCACGGTATGCCTTTAGGTGGCTTTGGTGCGGGTTGTATCGGTCGTTCTTCACGAGGAGATTTTAATCTGTGGCACATTGACGGCGGTGAACATACGTTTCAAAATATCCCCGCTTGTCAATTTAGTGTATTTGAGTCTGATGGTACATCTGCTCAAGCTTATGCTTTGGCTACTGAACGGCCGGAAAATAAGAGTCTTGCAGCTTGGAAATGGTATCCAGCATCTACAGCTACTCAGTCAACAGGAACTTATCACGCCCTATACCCGCGTAGTTGGTTTGTCTACGAAAATGTATTTCAAGCACAGTTAACCTGTGAACAGTTTTCACCAATTTGGGCAGAAAATTATCAAGAATCTAGCTATCCTGTGGCGGTGTTTGAGTGGAATGCTCATAACCCCACAAATGCACCCATCACTCTGAGTATTATGCTCACTTGGCAAAATATGGTGGGCTGGTTTACTAATGCGCTGAAGTCTCCAGAAGTGCGGATACGGGATGATGGTAGTCCGGTTTATGCCTATCAGCCACGTTTAGGAAATAGTCAAGATAATTACAATTTAATAGTTGAAAGCACAGAATACTTTAGTTGTATTTGTAGCAAAGTGGCTGATGATAAATTAGTAGGAGAAGGCGATGGTAGTTGGTGTATTGCGACTATCAAACATCCTCAAATAGAAGTATTTTATAATACTCGCTGGAATCCGGCGGGTACGGGGTCAGATATTTGGCAAAGCTTTGCTGCTGATGGTTCTTTGCCTAATTATGAAGATGCCACTCCTGCGTCAGAAAGTACACAAATCGGGGTGGCGATCGCACTGCGTTTCACTCTCCAACCAGGGGAAACTTTAGCAATTCCTTTTGTGCTATCTTGGGATTTTCCGGTAACAGAATTTGCCGCCGGAATTAATTATTACCGCAGATATACAGACTTTTTTGGGCGTGGTGGTAATCAGGCTGGAGCGATCGCCTCAACTGCCCTCAAACAATACAAAAATTGGTATAAACAGATACTAGATTGGCAACAGCCGATTATTGACCGGGAAGATTTACCCGACTGGTTTAAAATGGCTTTATTTAATGAGCTATATGACCTAACTAGCGGCGGAACTCTGTGGAGTGCAGCCTCAGAACTTGACCCCATTGGACAATTTGCCGTCCTTGAGTGCTTAGATTACCGTTGGTACGAAAGTCTCGATGTGCGCTTGTATGGTTCCTTTGCGCTGTTACATCTGTTTCCCGAACTGGAAAAATCAGTGATGCGGGCATTTGCCAGGGCGATTCCCCATAGTGATAATCATCAGCGTGTCATTGGCTATTATTATACCATTGGCGCAGATACCACAACCGCAGTCCGAAAAGTCGCAGGTGCAACACCTCATGATTTAGGCGCACCCAATGAACACGTTTGGGAAAAAACCAATTATACCTGCTATCAAGACTGCAATTTGTGGAAGGATTTAGGTAGTGATTTTGTCTTGCAAGTATACCGAGATTTTCTGCTAACTGGTGCTGATGATGTCCAGTTTTTGGCAGATTGTTGGGAGGGAATTGTGCAAACTCTCAACTATCTGAAAACCTTTGATTTAGACGGTGATGGCATTCCTGAAAATTCTGGCGCACCTGACCAAACCTTTGATGATTGGCGCTTGCAAGGTGTTAGCGCTTATTGTGGGGGCTTATGGTTGGCGGCTTTAGAAGCTGCGATCGCTATTAGTGATATTTTATTAACGAACCACAGAGGCACAGAGAACACAGAGGAGTTAGCAGATATCTATAGGGTTTGGTTAGCACAGTCACGTCCTATTTATCAAGAAAAACTCTGGAACGGTCAGTATTTCCGCTTAGATAGTGAGAGTGGTTCTGATGTGGTCATGGCGGATCAATTGTGTGGACAATTCTATGCGCGTTTATTGGGACTGCCAGATATTGTACCAAGAGATCGCGCCTTATCGGCCTTACAAACTGTTTATGATGCTTGCTTTCTTAAATTCTGTAATGGTGAGTTTGGCGCGGCTAACGGTGTGCGTCCTGATGGTTCACCAGAAAATCCCAATGCTACCCATCCCCTGGAAGTCTGGACAGGGATTAACTTTGGACTCGCCGCTTTTCTTGTACAAATGGGGATGCAAGATCAAGCATTGAAGTTAACAGGCGCTGTAGTGCAGCAAATTTACCACAATGGCTTACAATTTCGCACACCTGAAGCGATTACCGCCTCTGGAACTTTCCGCGCTAGTACCTATCTGAGGGCGATGGCTATTTGGGCAATTTATTTAGTCATTGATTCTAAAAAAGCAGATCATACATAGACCTGACATTAGTACAGTCTGAAAAATAGCCGTTGAGACAATATCACATCAGGTATATCATACCCCCCTCCTCGCGGCGGAGAGAAGTCACAAGGAAGGTTTCCCTTCGGGTGAACTTTTCCGAAGGAAACGCCAAGGGCGAACGGGGTAGGGGGTAAGAGGTGGAGTTTTCATACCTCACCCCACCGAGAAACGCTATATTAAAACTATGTTCGTATCAAGCCTGTTAGGTAACAGGCTTAATTTTTTTAGTTAAAAAACAACTAGCATTAGTCATCTAAAGCTTTTTTGTTGAACTTTAATTTAGAAATTCCAACTCCACCGACCAACAAAACACCTAAAAAAGTAGTTGGTTCTGGTACAGATTGTGGGTTGGTACTAATAGCACCAATGACTTGGAATTGTACATCGTCATAGGTAAAAACCACTTCGTCTTTACTGTCTTCAAAAGTAGCATTGATTACTCCTGGTGCAATCGTTGCTAAACCGGCATAAATCTTATTGTCAGGGTTTCGATCTGCTGAACCTAAGAAGTAAGTGTTGTTAGTATCAGGGACATATATTCCAAAAAACAATTCTTGTCCAGATGGGAATATTCCTAAATTGACGGTTTTACCAACCTCTTGAGTAGTACCAATTGGCGTGAATGCTCCATTTGGATCGGTTGAAATAAATAGTCGTAAGTCACTGGTAAATGAAGCATTTGGGTTGCCTTGTAGAATTTTTGCTTCTACGTTACCCCCGGTGGAAAAAATTTGCTCGCCAAGAGTATATTCAACACCGCCTATAGTAATTGCTTGGGCAGAAGCAACACTTCCTAAAACCATACAGGTTGCTGTAGTTGTTGCCATTGCTAAGTTTTTCAAAAAAGCTGTTGTCGTCATAAAAACCTCGTAAACACTTGTGTAACTAGTAATTTAGTTTTTCCAGACCATACTAAAGTATCTGTCTGTAAAAAAAACACACCACAATATGCCTTAATAAAAAAAACACACATAAATATTGGTTATAAATGTAGTATTTTTTTAAAAAAGCAGAAATTTCAAGGGTTTGAGGTCATACCAAACACAAATTTCAGCTTTACAGTATATTCATGTATATTAAAATACAAAGTTATATGAAGAGCAATACAGATGTTTTACTGTAAAGCTTCACATTGGCATTGTCTCTCCAGATCAAAAACTCAGTATCACCAATTTTTGGTTTTATTTTCCGGGTGTTTCATGAACCAAAAGAACATATAACTAGGGTTAAAAAAAGATTTCTCATACTTACGAAGTAAAACTGCTTTTTGCCAAAATACAAAGGTTGCTAATTTTCTTCATCCAAAGAATTAGTAAATTTTTCATTAAATATGAACAGCATCTGATAAAAACTCTGACATGGATCGCATCTGTGTTCTGTAAGTAAAATCTGATTTTGATAATTGTTATGTAAAAAAAGCCTCACAAAAATGAACATCAGAAATTGGTGATTAATAACACCCTTACTTGTATTTTTGCTTAAACATGGGAATAAAGTAAAACCTGAATCATTACGAGAATTTACAAGTTTGTTTCTTTGTGTCCTTCTCCCGTTCTCCCAAAAGGAGAAGCTAAGCGAATGCGTGAAGTAGATAAGCACCGAAAAAATCAAACTACATTATCTAAAGTAAACACGCCGGAAATCCTGACCAATGACAAAGGACAAATGACCACCCCCACCAGTTAACTTTATTTTTGCCCACTTACTTAGCAATACGTTCCTCTTTATCATTCAGAGTTCGGGGAGATATGAAAAAAAATACCAGCAATGAACAATCTCCTACTCCAGCGGAGTCTATCCTCCAACTTTTACAGATAATTGCTGGGGATACAAGTTTAGGGTCAGACCTTAGCCAAGCTTGGGTGATTCGAGAGTTTCAACCAGGAGAGGATCTGAATCGAGACAGTAACGATACCGACAATTTTCTTTATTTAATTTGTCATGGACAAGTCTGCTTGTGGGGGTTTGATGCAACTCTGGGACGGGAAGTTTCTACACAATTGCTAGTAGGAGCGCAAACTTTTGGGGGAGAGCATTTATTAGATCATCAAACTTTACCATATCGAGCGATCGCAGCTAGTGCAGGTTGTGTAGCGCAAATACCTATCTTTGACCTCAAACAGTGCTTAAACCGTATACCTAATCTAGAAAGTGACTTACAGCTGTTCACCTATCAGCAACAAGCACTAATTTTTTTTAAAACTCATACCAAATTGCGTTCCGTCAGTAATTCCACTCTCGAAAAATTGCTATCCTACCTCGTAGCTATGAAGATTACGACTGGTTCATCCTTGCGAGAAGCAACAGCACCAGCACAGGGACGTTTTTGGTTGGCGGGAGGCAGAATTGACAACTCACAACAAATAGGAGATAGCTGGATATATCCTGATGTCACACTTAGCGATGCCATTGCCCAAACAAATGTATTAGTGTACTACCTATCAAGAGAACATTGGGAATCAGTCAAGGCTATAGCCCCTCATTTATTTCCACAACAGACAAATTTACAAATCATCCAAATTCCCCTTCCTGTTCCCGGTATAACTGAACAGCCAGATTATGCAAAAATTGATTTTCCTGAAGGCGGAAACCAGCCCCAATCAAAGGCTAAATTATGGACTAACTATCTGTGACACAGGTATTCTGGGAGAACAAGGTACTCACGAGGAATTAATAGTAAAAGCTGATCCTGATCGCCAGTTAGCTCAACTGCAATTACAACTGTAATCCCAAAACTGCCGAATTTTTTCCGGATAACCTTAGTAACACGCTCTACAAAATAAACTGCTCTACATTTTTGAATCACATCAATCCTGTTCTGGAAAAACCTCCTACATCATACTTTTCAAACATCCTTTTGCGGATGTTTTATTTTAGATAATTGCGAATATTTAAAAAAAATAAAATAATACCATAAAGCATTAATAAGTACAAATTGTTCTTTGTAATTACTTGGTCAAACCTCGCCAGATAAATAATGCTTTTCCCTAATGCCACCAAAGATACTCCTCCTAGAAACCATTTATAGCAAGCATTTATAGTCATATATGCTAGGAAGATTACCCAAAATAAATAGAAATTTTTATCAATAAGTTCCATGAAACAAGATATTTTTGCTTTTTTGATGTTATTTATCTTGCTTTAATTATCAGTTGTTTATTAGTCTATTTAGTGGTAAATTTTCTAGTAACCTAATAAACAAACAAGTATCAAAGGCATTTAAAACGGGGGGTTTGACCCCCCTAACTGATTAGTAACTAAATGAACTAAAATAAACTTACACACCATTTAACTAGAGATGAAAAAAGTCAGTGACTGCAATCATATATCTCCTAAAACCGGAGATGACATTAACAATAAACAGTAGTATACTTACTAAAGTTGTCCCTAATATTCTGAGCTAAATAGTTATTTTTTTTTAGCCGATGGACTAAAGTTTTTCACCAAAACGCTCTTGATTTCAGAGCCAAAAAATATACAATAACATTATCAGGGAACCAGAATTAAATTAGGAGTTGAGACATTCAAAAGAGGTCAAAACTGCATCTACCATGATCCATATATAGCAGCAAACAGACTTCTAGTTGAAGGTCAAATCATGGAAAGAATCATCAAGTCAAATGCAGTCAAAACCCCAAGGAAAGGGAGAAGTTTAGAGATGAAACTTGATGATTTTTATTTTTACTCCTATTTAGCTTCTCAGATAACTTCAACTTATAGCTTTTTTGCTGCTTCAATAACAATGAATATACCCAAAAGCAATATTCTTGTGTGCTTCTCACCACCACCTTTAATCTTTCTACTGTTAGCTTTCAAGTCTGAAACTAAAACCTTCCTTAATTGTCTTCCAGCGAAAATCAAGGGACTAAGACAGCTACTGAATCCTTACGAAATGTCTGTATGTATCTGTTAATCAAGTTTTCAATCATCAGCAGCAGTGACAATAAGTAACTGCCAGTCAAGTTTTACACTAAAAAACAATAAAATTAGTCTAGTCTCATCAAGGATAACTAACACTATGAATCAAAATATGTCTGGAATTAGTAGCAACTTCAACAAAGGAGTTAACCCTCAACAATTTGATCAAATAGTAGAAGCAATTCTTGCCGGCAAGTATTCCTGGGCGTGTGTTTTAATGCTACGCATAGTTGGTTACAATCCTTTACATTATATTCCCTATCGCACTTATAATCGACTGCTCAAAGACAATACTCAAGTTAGCAGAACACAGCCCCAAAATAATGAAAATATGCAAGCTGCCCGACCATCAATTAATAGCAGGTCTAATACTAATCCTTCTGCAAGTTGCTTGAGTAAAATGAAAGATTTTGCTTATCTTGAAGTAGTGGGAAAGCAAACAAATGAAATTCGTGGTGGCGGTTTAGATAATTAGTTGACCGCATCAAATGTTTACCATCAACGGCTCTATT
The DNA here is from genome assembly GCA_035638855.1 of Nodularia sp. (in: cyanobacteria). Lineage (GTDB taxonomy): Bacteria > Cyanobacteriota > Cyanobacteriia > Cyanobacteriales > Nostocaceae > Nodularia. The sequence goes on from DASQZD010000060.1 coordinate 287,340, forward strand.
CCTCACACTAGGGATAGAGTCACATTTTTTTAAATCAGCTATGGGACTCATATTTGATTTCTATATAACCCTATGTGATAACTGCAAAATTGATCAATAAAATCTGCCAAAATGGCAAATATTAACCACGGAAATCCTATAAATTAGAGATAACTACTAAACAAGAGGTGATTTAATAAAAAGTCAGTTAAAAACATCAAATGAATCAATATCTGATTATGAATCATATCTAACTGATTGCTGTTGCTGAAGTAGTCAGTATCTGAGGGAGTAAATAACTCCTAAACCAAGACTGAAGATGCAAGCGTTACTATTGGTGGTTTTTTTTCCAGGAAGCTTGAGCAAAAAAAATTAACGTCGCGTCTCCCCGCAATTTTAAATTTTAATGCCTGCTATTGAGTCTCTAGACGTGGAGAAACTGAATAGAGCTTCTTGACTGAATTTGATGTTATGTGTACCTAAAAAGGTGATATTTACCATCATAAGCAGCAGTGGAAAGAGAAAAAGTAGCGTTTCAATCGTAGTTATGGCTGATAGATTTTATAGCTTTTACGCTTTTTTTCAAATATAGTAATCCTATTTCTCCCAAACAGGATTATTTCTGCTTGATAAATTAACAATTTATACAGCAACTACTGGAAGCTCTAAATCTAGCTTCCAGTTTTTTTATAGCGTTTCTTTTTTGGTTGAGTGACATAATCGAACCTCACCGCTAACTCCCTAAGCGCAAGTGAGGAGATGACTATATTACACCTGAGTTGATTGGGAAATGCTATAGATATTCAGGGCTATATTTTGATCTTGCTGAAGATAGATGCAAATAGATAATTTATTGTTTACTTTTATTTTTTGGACTAAAATGTTTGAACATTCTCATACTATAGAGTAATAAGTAAAGTTTAATGCCCCAGGTTCACGTAAAATCAAATCTAGTAAATAAATTAATTTTATACAGACAAAATTAATTATTAATTTTAAATAAAGATATAATCAATATTGAGTAAAGATTTCGTCTTTTTTTGTAAAACCCTTGACTAGATGTAGGAAAATTTCTAAAAGGATAACAGTAGGTTAAGACAACAAAGTAAATAACTGTCGCTTTTTCGTTGAACTCGTTTTCTGTGATAATTTCAGATCTATTGAAATCTGCTGATGAAATATTAGCTAGTCTTAGGCTAGTTTAGGAAGTAGATTTGTATTCATACCTGACCTTAGCTGCCTCTAAGTTCCATTTTGTGATGGAATAAGTTTCAACCAGATTTTTGGTAATGGAAACACACCAGATTTTTAGGGAAATTTGTCAAGTTATTGGGGTTAGCCAGTGAGTTGTTTACTGGTTTTAGGTGTCTTACCAGAAATTGCTGTTTATTAGATTAGACAACAGCTATGCTTGCTTCATATTTTGTCAGGTTTGCTTACTACTACTTACTGACTATTTATGGCTACGTCACGTCAGCTATCGCTCACACCACAAGAGCGCAGCTTTTAACTAAGAATGTGTTGACTGGGAAAAATAGTAAAATTCCGTGATGTGTCGGCAGCTTTTTGATGACATCTCTCGTTCGATGCACAACCAATTAGCATGGTGAAACATTGAGGATAAAAAGCCAAGATAACACGGGTATATGCCCTCAATTTCGTCACGATAACGGAGGGAAAATACCAAGCATTATACCCAGATCAAGTAAATACTTAATTAGCTGGAAAAGGCTAATTAGTCTTGCAGTTATGAAACCTATTTTATAGAGGTTTAAGCATAGCTGTAACGAATGAAATTGCCCACATTTTCAGTAAATGACAACTGGTAATAAATATGTCACACTCTCTTAGTCAAAGCGAAACCTTGGAAAATTACAACATCCAAAATTTTCAAGAAGGTAAGTTTTTAACATCTTTCCAAAAAAAGGCTTTGCTGAAAAGTTTACAAACTGATTTACAGCCAGAATATCGGCGGCGCATTGAAATTATGTTATTGGCTGATGTGGGTAAATTGCAAAGTCAAATTTGTGAAATTATCGGTTGTTCTCAGGAAATGGCTCGCTACTGGATTGGTTTAGCTGAAGCAGGTTTAGCACATAAATGGAATGAGCGACCAATCGGGCGACCGAAAATTGTTAATGATCAATATTTGGATCGATTGAAAGAATTGGTTAGCCATAGCCCTCGTGATTACGGTTATGCATTTACTTATTGGACAGCCCAATGGTTAAGCAAACATTTAGCTAACGAATTTAATATCCAAATTACCGATCGCCACATTAATCGCCTACTTAAACAAATGGGACTGTCTACCAAACGGAAAAGTTCCAGCCCTCCAGAAACTGAGCAAACCAAGGACTGTCCTGAGCAAAGCTCAAGAGATGCTGGAATTACAATTTGCGATTTGCAATCACATCCGGGACCTAATTTCCATTGGTCATTAAATCTGATTCAGACCAATAAATAATTCTGTCTTGGAGGTTAAGAAATGGTATCAGCGTTTTCCCCAGAATACTTAGCGCAACAACTTATCCACAGCTTGGGTGAGCCGTTGTCAGAGAAAGAAATTGAAAGATGCTTGATTGGGGTGGAAATTGTCGAACCACCAGTAGCAAAGCAATTTTGGCAAGCAGCAAGCGCACCCAACGGTATCTATATTGTCCTGGGGGGTAAAGTCAGGCTTTTAGATGGCTCAAATAACTTAATTACCACCCTGACAACAGGAGCATCATTTGGCGAACTGACTTTATTTACAGAAGCAGAATTTAATCCTTATGTGGCTAGAGCTTCTGCGAAGTTAAAACTTGCCTATTTTCCGCAAGCATCTTTACAAGAGGTGATTCGCAAACATCCGAGTATTCGCGATCGCCTCAAACAACGTGCCGAATTGTGGGATTTACTGTTATTATGTTGCCAAACTTCCCTAGTTCCTCACAATGGGTCTGTAGAACAAATACTCAAAGCTTTGGCTTTATTTAAACGCTACACTGTCGAGGGTGACTCACTCCCAATTGGGTTATTTAAAGATACCAAACTTTGGTTATTGCATCAGGGAGAACTACAGCACACAGATGGGCGCAGATTAACACCGGGAAACATCTATGTATATCCCCAGCAGGAAAATTGGCGCGCGACTCAAGAAACGCAGGTTTACAGCCTGAAAAATGCTGATTGGCCACTCGCATTAGAATACTGGCCACAATTAGCCGAGTTATCGCCAGAACGCCAAGAGGTTATAGAAAACACACCTGTAGAAGTAATTCCCCCCAGGCGAATCCCACAATTACCACTACCAGATCCCCAACCGCAAAAGAAGCAAAAACAAGCCTATTTTCCCAGTCCTACAGTCAAAGCTGGGCATTGGTGGGGACGATTAACCAAGCGGTATCCGTTTTTTGAACAACAAAGCGCTGCTGACTGTGGAGCCGCTTGCTTGGTGATGATTAGCCGCTATTGGGGTAAGCGTTTGAGCGTCAACCGATTGCGAGATTTAGCCAATATCAATCGCACTGGTGCATCACTGCGGGGTTTAACAACTGCGGCGGAAAGTATTGGTTTTACTACTCGTCCGGTGAAAGCCAGCTTGGATAAATTAGCACAACAAACCTTACCTGCGATCGCACACTGGGAAGGTAAGCATTACATTGTTGTTTATGAAATCAGCAAAAAGCAGGTGATTGTCGGTGATCCCGCCATCAGCCAACGCACCCTCACCCATGAGGAATTTAAAGCTGGTTGGACTGGTTACGCGTTGTTATTACAACCCACAGCCCAACTCAAAGAAACTGAGGAAAGCAGTACACAATTTTGGCAATTGTTTGATTTAGTCAAACCCCATTCCAAAGTTTTGTTAGAAGTTTTTATGGCTTCGGTGTTAATTCAGATATTTGGATTGGTTACGCCGTTATTAACTCAGTTGCTATTAGACCGAGTACTTGTACAGCGTAGCACCCTGACATTAAACGCCGTGGGTTTTGGGTTGCTGCTTTTTGGCTTTTTCAGTGTCGTCATTAATGGATTGCGGCAATATCTGCTCGATCACACAGCCAACCGGATTAGCGTAGCCTTATTGGTAGGTTTTATTAAACATACCTTCCGCTTACCTTTAGCCTTTTTTGAATCACGCTACGTTGGTGATATTATTTCCCGTGTCCAAGAAAACTATAAAATTCAGCGATTTCTCACCGGGGAAGCCCTTTCCATTACCTTGGATTTGCTGACAGTTTTTATCTACGTGGGTTTGATGTTTTGGTATAGCCCACCAATGGCTTTGCTGAGTTTAACAATTGTCCCACCATTCTTTATTCTAGCATTGGTGGCTACACCTTTCTTTCGTCGCATTAATCGTGAGGCTTTTAATGCTTCAGCTAGCGAAAATAGTTATCTGATTCAATCGCTCTCAGGTATTAGCTCAATTCGTTCAATGGCAATTGAACAAACAGTGCGCTGGCATTGGGAAGAGCTATTAAATAATGTGATTAAAAAGACCTTTGCTGGGCAGATAATTAGTAACAAAATGCAGCTTTTTAGCTCTGGCATAGAAACTTTGGTAACTACAGGTTTGCTATGGTTTGGGGCATCGTTAGTAATTAAAAATGAACTAACAATTGGGCAGTTAGTTGCTTTTAATATGTTGTTAGGCAACGTTATTCGCCCCTTTCAAAGGCTAGTTATTTTGTGGAATCAATTCCAGGAAGTAGTGATTTCTAGTGAACGAATTAATGATGTTTTGTCGGCGGAACCAGAGGAAGATTTACATCATCAACCCCGGCAGTTTTTACCGAGGTTAGAAGGACACATTAAGTTTGAAAATGTGACTTTCCGGTATCACCCAGAAAGTGATATTAATGTCCTCGAAAATCTCAGCTTTGAAATTCTCCCTGAGCAGACTGTAGCGGTAGTTGGGCGTAGTGGTTCAGGAAAAACAACCCTCTCGAAGATGATATTGGGACTGTACCTGCCGACAGATGGCAAAGTATTAATTGATGCCCAAGATGTGACTAGTATTTCCTTGCGATCGCTACGTTCTCAAATTGGTGTTGTCGATCAAGATACCTTCTTGTTCGGCGGTACAATCCGCGAAAATATCAGTATTGCTCACCCAGAAGCGACTTTAGAGGAAATTATTGAAGCCGCAAGTTTAGCAGGAGCTGATGAATTTATCAAGCTCATGCCTAGCGGGTACGAAACCCAAATTGGTGAAGGTGGGGGGATGTTATCTGGTGGACAACGCCAACGGCTAGCGATCGCCCGTGCGTTACTTGGAAATCCCCGCTTATTGCTCTTAGATGAAGCCACCAGCCACCTTGATGCCGAATCTGAGCGAATTATCCAACATAACCTGAAAACAATTCTCCAAGGGCGCACCAGCGTAATTATTGCTCATCGCCTGTCCACAGTGCGCCATGCTGACTTGATCCTTGTTTTAGATCGAGGCTTACTCGTCGAAAGTGGGACTCACGATGAATTAATAGCCAAAAAAGGTCATTACTTCTATCTCAACCAGCAACAACTGGCTCAAACAGCGCAAACAGCTTAATAACCTGGGGACTGGGGACTAGGGACTAAGAAAATATTTTCCTGATTCTCGATCCCCGATCCCCAATCCCCGCCTATAGAAACTGAACTGTTGAATTACTTATGCCAAACCGATCTCAACATTTATCATCCGTACTTGCAATCCCAAAGCAAGACCAAAATAACCAGTTTGAAAACTCTCGTGCTGTTGTTGATTATCAGACACAGGTAGAAAACGAAGCCAACGATTGGTTTTACGGTACAGAAGAACTGCTAGATGCTTTACCAAGACTCTGGACACGTTCCATGCTGTACTTCCTAATAGCATTTGCGGGGATTATTTTACCTTGGTCGATGCTGACTAAAATTGATGAAACAGGCAGCGCCAGAGGGCGTTTAGAACCCAAAGGAGCAACGTATCAATTAGGTATTTCAGTTCCTGGGACTGTGAAAGCTGTCAATGTCCAAGAAGGCGCAATTGTCAAAGCTGGACAGGTTTTGATGGAGTTGGATTCTGATGTCCTGGAAACAGATTTGCAACAGAGAAAAACACAACTGCAAGGATTAAGCGATCGCCAAGCGCAACTAAAATTGTTGAAAAACCAATTAATGCTGGCGGTTAACATCCAAGAACAACAAAATCAAGCCCAAGAATTGGAAAAAATGTCTCAAGTCAATCAGGCGCAACAAAACCTGGATGCGAGACGGAGTGCGTCTAACTTACAAAGGTTAGAAAGACAAGCTTTAGTTGACCAGGCTCGACAGAATATTAATTCTACCGAGACTGCTGAGAAGTTAGTCAATAGTCGTTTTAACAGAGATGTCACAGAAGTTGCTCGCTATCGCGAACTATACGAGCAGGGTGCAATTCCTCAAATCCAAGTTGTGGAACTAGAAAAGACAGCAGAGGAAAGCCAACGCTTACACTTACAAGCACAATCTGATATCACCCAAGCGCAACTGCGTTTAAGAGAAGAGATGAGCCGCTCTCAGGCGACTATGAGTCAAGTTGTAGCCGATATTGAGCAAGCAAAACTACGCCTACAAGAACAGCAAAGCAGTTATCAAAGCGTTGTCCAAGCAGGTAAATTAGCAGTGCTAAGAACCCAGGAACAACTCAAAGATATGGAAACGCAAATTAGTACCCTGAACTCAGAAATCAGTCAAACCAAGAGTCAGATTTCGTCCTTGCAGATTCAGCTACAACAACGAGTAGTGCGATCGCCTATTGATGGCATAGTTTTTGAGTTACCCATCACCAAACCAGGGCCTGTGGTAGACCCAGGACAAATCATTGCCCAAATTGCGCCTCAGAATAGCAAATTGATTTTGAAAGCGCAGATACCCAGCCAAAACAGTGGTTTCTTAGAAAAAGGAATGCCAGTTAAAATCAAGTTTGATGCCTATCCCTACCAAGATTATGGCGTGATGGAAGGGCGTGTGAGTTGGATTGCACCTAACTCCAGAGTTCAGACCAGCAATCAAGGCAGTATAGACACTTATGATTTAGATATCACCCTAGATCAGCCTTATGTACAAGCTGCTAACCAACGCATTACTTTGACTCCTGGTCAGACAGCCACCGCAGAGGTAGTTATCCGTCAGCGCCGAGTCATTGATTTCATCTTAGATCCCTTTAAGAAATTGCAAAAAGGCGGTCTAGAACTTTAGACAATTTGGGGCAAAAAATGAATGTAGGTTGGGCTTTTGTAAATCAACCCACCATCTTTGCCAGCATTGGGTTTTTCGGTGCTGAACCCAACCTACACCTATATCTAAAATCCCAAATCGATTACCTCACTTATTGCATCTAGTAATTTTTAATTACTAGAGCTATATGCAAAATGTGTGTTGTTGAATATTACCCCTGTTTTAAAAGTTTCAAAACTTATTGAATAGGGTGGATTTGTCATTTGCTAATTTAATTAAATTGTAAAAAATAAATAATGATAATTTTAGTAAAAATTAATTTAAATATTAAAACTATCATTAGATAGAGACAATAAACAATATATCAAGCAAAGATGATGAATAAGATACTGGGTTGAAAATAGTCGAAAAGTAAATAAAAATTAGTTACTAATTGGAGGATTTCAATTATGTCAAATATTTTAACAATTTCCGCCCAAGAGATTATTTACTATATAAAGATGGCTTGCCAAATACCAGGAATATTAGAAGCGATCGCCACTCAAAAAATTATTGCAGAAGCCGCGGATAAAGCAGGAATTGAAATCACAACAGAAGAACTGCAAACAGCAGCAGATGGTCTGCGTTTAGCTAACCAATTACTCAAAGCCGAAGATACTTGGGCTTGGTTAGAAAAACATCATCTTTCTCTAGATGATTTAGAAGAAATAGCCAAAATGAACCTCACATCTTCCAAATTAGCCAATCATTTATTTGCAGACCAAATCGAACCATTCTTTTATGCTCACCAACCCAAATATTTTGGCGCAGTAACTTATGAAGTTATCTTAGATGATGAAGATTTAGCCTTAGAACTATTTTATGCCCTCCAAGAAGGTGAAATCAGCTTCCAAGAAATCGCTCGTCAATACATCCAAAATCCCGAAATACGTCGCGCAGGTGGTTATCAGGGAATCCGCCGCCGTATGGACTTCAGAGCCGAGATTGCAGCCGCAGTTTTTGCTGCTAATCCCCCGCAAATTCTCAAACCAATCATTACACCCAAAGGAGTGCATATAATTGCAGTTGAGGAAATAATTAAACCAGAATTAGACGACAACTTGCGGTTTCAAATTATGGGAGACTTTGTTAACAATTGGTTACAGCAACAAATAGCCAGTGTAGAAATTGTTGCCAATCTTCAAGAAAATCCGCAGACTGAAACATCAAACAACCTGGTCAAACCAGCGTAATTGTAGAAAATAACTTGATAAACTACTCCCTTCCCTGGTTGCGCGGCTACGGTGTAAACACAAGTTATCCCATTAACCATAAAATCCCTCTCTTTACCAAGGAGAGGGACTGGTTTTACGCTATTCGATCAACACTATAAGTAAGTAGCTGAGAGAAATTCAATGTATATGAAGGAATGGCACTAAGATAAGCCGAAAGCAATTTGAGATAAGGGTTTAAAGGATTGAGAATGAGCAAGAAAGGGTGGAGTAAGGAGAAATATTTAATTCGCGTAATATTCCCTTGACTTAACCCGGATTTAATGTGAAATTATAGCTAGAAACTATATGTATCCATACAAGCAGTCTCAGAACGTCCCTCATCACACGTTCGCTAGATTTATGTCAACAAGAGCGATCGCACTCTGGAATTTTGTCATGGATAAAAAACACTTTGTAATTGCAGTACCAGAATTTCATGACAGCAAGTTTTCGCAAAGTTTACGAAGAAACCTATAAAAACCAGTTGATTGAAATTTATCATTTCAGTCAGTTTGCCCCTGGTGGAGTTGGATCTTCTCACTTCTATGTCATAATCGATGCCTACAAATTGCCCAGAAATTTTGATCGCCGCTCTCATAATCCTTATCCTTTTTATCCTAGGGAGGATACAGGCCATCAGCCAAATCCGGAGCAATCGGAGGCACTCGCAGCAGCAAAAGCTTATTGCGATCAGAGGAGTCCCAATCATTCCAATGCTGCGGATGCTGTATTTGATAGTCAACAACTCCCGCATCCAATTGCCTGTTGGCGTTTTGACCAAGGCATTTCCTCTGAGACTGTAGTCATTCGCGATCGCTCAGGACTTGAACCGCAAGGAACAATGATTCGCGGTGTTACTTGCCAGAAGAGACGTTTTGGGTATGCAGGCTTTTTTGATGGTGTCGATGATTTGGTTGAAATTCCCGACCAGCCCATCTTTCATTTCACGAACCAAATGACTGTTACGGCTTGGGTCAAGCCCTTGCGACTCCACGGCGCTACCTACGGTCTGCAAACTATCGTCAACAAGTGGTATGCGATGGATTCGTATATACTTCTAATTGATAAAGGCAATTATTCATTTGCAGTGGCGTTTCCAGGTGGGCGATGGGGCTGGACAGTCCATGTCTCAGCCCCTGCGACTGTAGATGTTTGGTCCCACGTTGCTGGTGTGTTTAACGGTGAACATATATTCCTTTATCTGAATGGTAAACTGGCTGCACAGGCAGTAGCAAAGGGCTGGTTGCAAGATTCTAATCGCCCAATTTGTATTGGCAACCATCCCTCTTGGAATGCCTTTAGGGGGCTGATTGAGGAAGTGCAGCTTTATGATGTTGCACTCAATGCCAGTCAGATACAAGAATCGTTCTCCTTTTTCAGGCGCAACTTGGCCAGAGTCAAAAATCTGTTGTATTTCTTTTTCTAGTTGTGCAATTAATGATTGAAGCAGAAATTTTTAAAACACTGAGTGCAGCCGGAGTGTTGACGGTGCGTTGCGCTGCGCGAAACTTCGACTCCCTCTCTTTATGAGAAAACCCGGTTTTTTATATGCCTTCTCAGTAATATAAGATAGGCTAAAAACCGGATTTATCTACTTTCACCAATAATTTAAAACTGCTTTATCAGCGAAGTAATGCACCAATGCCAATCTCAAAACTGCAAAGAAGTAAAAATATCTTCAGAGTGAGGATTGAGGTAAGGACGTTCCAATTCAATTTCCAGGATAGAGAAATGTTTCAGAATAGATTCCATCCTACCTGCTGGCGTATCATTATCTTGCTGCCAAACATCTAGCAAAGCATTAGCAATAATTTGACATCGGTTCATCCCAAAACTTTCACGGTCTGTAAATTTGTTATTTGGTTCTTCAGCGAGAGCTAACCCCGGTGCAAGTAATTTAGTAAATAAAGGCACTGAGTCGCCAAAATGGGATTGATTTTCTGTATACACCCGTTCTAATACTGGACGCACAACTTCATAGTTGTGTTTGTCAAAGTAAAGCACTCCTGAGTCACAACGTCCATAATCTGTAGGATTATATAGTGCTTTAAAGGTGAAGGAAATTGGCAGAGCATTGAGTTGGGTAGTCAAACCATCCATGACAGCAACTGCACCATCTGGAGATAGATTAAAGTAGATCCGCACTATTTCTTGATCACCATGAGCAGCTTCATTACCAACAGCCATATAAAACCCATTCTGCACCACATTCTTGGGCAATTTGATGGGAACTGAACTACCGATAGTTACAGTTTGATCTTCTGGTCGCAAGTGACGCTCACGCTCAATATGTACAGTTAAACCACCCTTATGCACTGCTAAAGCGCCATCTGTTTCTTCTTTCACTACCAGCCAATCATAGCTTAAGTAGCCTTCACCTCTGTTGCTTTCATGTAAGCGGTCATAAAAACCAATATCTACACCCAAAAAGCTATTATTTTCTACATCCTGATTCAACGCTACATTTTTTGAATCTCCATCTGATGCAAGATGCAGATCCTTTTTCAATGAACCGTTGTAGTAGATACCATAAAGAAAACTACGCAGTTGCAGACCTAAATACTTGTTCTGGAGGTCTAAGGGCAACTTTTTAAAGCGGGAAACTGCTTGCTCAGTTAATTCTACCCTTTTATAGTTTGGGTGCTTAATAGAATAATGAGAAAGGATTTCAACTTTATGAATAATGTCTTGTATTGATGTCTGCAAAGGTTCAGGAATAGTAGCTAGTTGTGTTTGTAGCGAATCTAATAGTTGCATAAGAGATTGCCTGTAAATAAGAGAGTGTGATGATAAAGTGGGTAGAAAAAAGATGAATTGCAGATGTACAAGGGGGAAAGCTGATTAAGTAGTCATAGGGACTATTTCCAAACCCAAAATTAGACGTAAATGTATGTTGGGTTGCGCTGGGCTTAACCCAACGAAGCAAACCAAATGTTGGGTAAGGTTGGGTTGAGGAACTAAACCCAACCTACTTTTAGACTTTTAGACTTTGAAAACACGCCCTAATCATTAGTTGTTGGGGTTGTTGTGGTTAACCAAGGACTAATGACTTCGAGTAGCGGGTGAATATTGTGTGGGAGTTAAGTCTGAAGCATCCATCCCGAAAATTGTTGGTATAGAGGCTTCGGGGCGACACAATAAACTCTTGGCAACTTGGAGCATACTGATACCAGGATTACCAAAGGTTTTTTCGTGCTGGAGCGTGGCTTGAATAGATTGAATCAAGGCTAAACCGCAAAACTGCACGACTCGTTGTAAGAAATCAGGACGATGTTCTAGGATTTCGGGGAATTCAGCCAAATAAGCTTTAACCAGTGCAGAAAGTGAAGGACGGAGTGTTTGTAAAGGTGTTGTAGCTAAACGTAAAGACTCTTCAATTTCCATACCTTTACCGACAACTACGCTATATAGCCACAATTGCAGGTAACTGGCGAGTAATGATCCTAAATCGATAGCTGGATCTCCCCAAGAACAGCGTTCCCAGTCAATTAATCGAATCATGCTTTGGTCTGAGGATGAGCTATTTAAATTGACATCTTCCCAATTTAAGGAGATGAGAATGTTGTTTAGCTTCATGTCGTTATGAGTCAAACAGTAGGGAGTGTAAGAACTACCCAATTCTGCGATCGCCTGACCCAAACTATCGTAACGTTGATATAGGGCAAAGAATTTCAACCCGTCAGATGGAACATTACCAAAGATTTCCGGTGTAATCCGCTCAATTCTCTGATTTAGTTTAGGAGCATCTTGACTCGGTGCATCCTGAGAATTTTCAAAGAACTCCCGATACTCAGGACGTTGAACACTGACGCGATGAATTAATGCCAAAATAGTGCCGATTTTTGTCGCTACCTGTGTAGGAAAGATATTCTCTTTGCTGTAGAAATCTGCCACATCACGGTAACTACTGAGATAATTGAAAATAATGATAGAATTTTCGGCATCAAAATGTACTGCTTCCGAGAGCAAAGGACGCACATAGCTAAGTTCTGGGTTTTTTTGTAAAAACTCCTGAATTCGCCATTCCTGTACAAACTCGCCCGCAGTTTTTCCTTCTCGGTTGTGGCGCTCTTGCTTAACTAGGAGTTTTTTCTCCTCTGATAAACTGAGTAATAAATTAAAGTTTTTCGCAGGTTTTAGTTCAATATTGCTCGATGAACGTTCTTCTTGACTACATAATCCCAGGGGAATTAGGTAATCAAAAAGATTTTGATAGCTTAATAAAAATGGCATGGCGTTAAATACTCCTCAGTAATGTGAAAATTTGTTGCTGGTTAATCAAAAAACTGTAGAACCAGAGGATTCCTATCCAAGCATTGATTGCACACAACATTTTCTTAGTCATCATGTCAATTGCGCTTCAATAATTAAAAAAGGGTAAACTGCTTAGGTGCAAAGTTAAACTCCGACCCTGTAATAAATGACTGTGCCAAGGACGCGATACTGTAGATGGCAAATGCTGATAACATAAAATCCATCAGCCTATAAGTAAAATTCAGCATTTGATGGAACGCATAGTCCAAAGCATATTCATTACCCCCATATACAGATAGGAAAGACATATCTGTTACTTCGATTAAAAACGTTTCTGAATCATTAGAGTGTAGTTCAGAAATGATAATTCCTGCCATTGACTTGATTCCTAGACAAATTATTGATTAATGAGTGAATTCCCGCTAATTTCAGTAATCAGCTTAATCATTAGTCAACTAATCTGCTATCACGGCTCAGGTTAAACTGTTATTTATTCCCCATCTTTCACAACCACCAAATTAAATTCATCTAATTTAGATAATCGAGCAATTTTGACGACTATTTAACATCAATTGTGATTTACCCTTAATTAAGTTTCAATTCACTTGTCGAATTACAGCATATATTTTTCAATTGGGCTAGCTTTAAGGTTTTTTGATATTCAAAACCCTGATTAAGATAATATTTTGCAATCTGAGATGATTTGTGAAATTTCTAGTTTCACTTGACTCTGGATAATTAAGTTTTATCTCAGATACCATTGCTTACTTTTTATCTGTAATCTCAAGACAGCCATCAAGATTAATAGTTAACTACAAAGCTAGTACCGATAATGGGGTTTACTATATGACTTAGCCATATAAGTACCATGACCAATGCCATATGTACCGACAAATGCTCCAGCTAATGCAGTCAATGAAAATATGCCACCGACAACGTTATATTGACCCTTAGAGCTAGAATCGACATCGCTCAGTTCATTGAGAAAGTTTTCGGAATCGTGGAACAGTTCAGAGCCAGTAGCGTATAGTTGAGAAAGATTGATAGTTGCCATAATTTACTCCTAAAAAACTTGTGGAAATTAAACATACATTACTAAATTTGTTCGGCTCTTAGGGATTATTAGTAATCCCATAGATTAGTTTTTACCTTTAATCCCTAAAGAGCCATCAATCTCAGCAGTTATCCAAAGTCATTAACTTTTACTGAATGACTTGGCTAACACAGTTACGTGACCAATTGCATATACAGTCACAAATGCGCCAGCTAGCTTAGTCAATGTATCAGCGTTGCTGACAGCAGCTTGAGCGCCTTCACCACCACCACCGAAGTTAATTTGCCCACCAGAGATGGAATCGACATCGCTGAATTCATTCAGAAAACTTTCAGAATCGTTGAATAATTCAGAACCAGCAGCGTTTAGTTCAGAAAGTGTGATATTAGCCATGATTTTCTCCTAAAAGACTTGTAAGGACTTTGTACGATGAAACGAAAGATTGCTTAGATTAGCTAGACAACAGGGATTATTGGTAATCACAAAAGCTGATGTTGATCACATAAATGCTTTTTTACCTTTAATCCCTGGAAAACCATCAAGCTCTGTAATTACTCAGAACCGTTAAATTTTACTTGTTACTTGCGCTGAATGATTTAGCTAAAACAGTTACATGACCAATCGCATATACAGTCACAAATGCCTCAGCGAGCTTAGTAAGTATCTGAGGATCGCTGACAGCGGCTTGAGCGGCTTCACCGAAGCCTTGTCCACCTGAGATGGAATCTACATCACTGAAGTCATTCAGAAAACTTTCAGAATCTTGAAACAATTGAGAACCAGCAGCGTGTAGTTCGGACAATGTAATATTAGCCATGATTTTCTCCTAAAAGACTTGTAAGGACTTTGTACGATGAAACGAATGATTGCTTAGATTAGCTAGACCACATGGATTATTGGTAATAACAAAAGCTGATGTTGATCACTCACATAGATGCCTTTTTACTTTTAATCCCTGGAAAACCATCAAGCTCTGTAGTTACCCAGAACTGTTAAATGTTACTTGCGCTGAATGATTTAGCTAAGACGGTAACGTGACCAATGGCATATACAGTTACAAATGCCTCAGCCAATTTAGTTAATGTTTCATGGTTGCTGACTCCGCCACCAGCACCGCCACTTCCACCACCAGAGATGGAATCTACATCGCTGAATTCATTCAAGAAACTTTCAGAATCGTTGAACAGTTCAGAACCAGCAGCGTGTAGTTCAGAAAGTTTGATATTAGCCATGATTTACTCCTAATATTCTTGTCTTGTCGCAATTAAGCAAATCAATTTATGTTTGGTTGCTTAACTCTTACTGTCATTTTTATTGATTAAAAACAAGAAAGTCAAGCCTAAAGTTATCCTTAAAAAGACATATATTCAAGAGTTTAGTCTTTTTGAAAACATCATTTATTTTATAAATTGTGTGTTTCAGTTTAGACTAATACTTGTTTGAATAATTGCAACATACCAAATGCAGATTTAATAGTCGCTGAGATATATTGCGAAACTTCAAAACCCCGGACTCTTGAACAAGGCGGAGTTTTCGGCTCACGAATTTGCTTAACCGAGTAGTATTGGGTTGCGTTATGGACGTTAAACTGTTACGCACCGAAAATTTAGAATGGTGCGTTACAAGCGATAACACACCCTACAACAAATACTTTGGGTTATAAAATTTTTTATAAATATCAATTCATATAAAAAAATGTGCATATTTAAGTGATTTAACCTCAAAATGCACGATTATTATCAGGATAAAAATTAATTAAAAAGAATTCAATCCTTGATCAAATTGATCTGTAGCACCAAAAATTACTACACCCATTTGGGTTCTTAGGTTAACAAGAAAATTATCCACATTTTGGTCGAACATATTGGCTAAAGATGGTTGATTCACATTGCTGTTGCCTGCTGTGACTGTGTTTGCTTGATGTTCCTCTACAGTCTGTATTTCCCTTTCTGTGATTTCATTAAGAAGCTGTTGATTATGAATAGGGTACAAATTACCAATTTCGATCCTTGCCATGTAATTAACTCCTGAAATACTTACAGTCAAACTCGCTACGACTTGAAAAAAGATTATGCTTCCAGATTATAATCTATTCTTTATATTTGGCAATTTATGGAAAAAAGTCAATATAATTTGATAATTTCCTAGACAATACTCAAGTAATTGTGTCTGTAAAAGAGATGTTTTTATAGTATTAACAGTTTTTTATATTGAGTTTTTTACATACGGATGGAGACGCAATGTATCGCGTCTCCAAGTAAGTTTTAATTCTGCGCCTGTGATTCTGAACTGGGAATGGTCACATCTATGGGCGTTACCGATGCAGCTAATGTTGTTAATGGGGGTTGAATGGCGGTCTGATTCCCCACTACTAGAGTTACCAGTTGTTCTGGTTTGAGGTATTCTCGTGCTACCCGTTGCACATCAGCTGCTGTGGTGGCGGCTACGGCTTTTTGATAGCGAAATAAAAAATCAGGGGGATAGCCGTAATATTCGTATCGCATTAACCTTGATAAAGTTTGAGCCGGGTCTTGAAAGTTGAATACAAAGGAGTTGAGAGTGGACTCTTTGGCAAAAGCTAGTTCTTTTGCTGTCACGGGTTGGGCTTGGATACGCTTGATTTCATTCTGTAAGGCTTGGACAAACTGGACTGTAGCATCTGATCGGGTTTGTCCGCCGGCGATAAACATTCCTGGGTAGTCGAAGCGGGGACTCCAGTAGCCATATACAGAGTAAGCTAATCCTTGGCGCGATCGCAATTCGTTTAATAAGCGCCCACCAAATCCATTTAATACCTCATTCAATACATCCAAGGCGGCATAATCAGGATTGTCAAATTTCCCGCCGATATGTCCCATTAACACACTACTCTGAGTTAGTTGTGGTTGATCGACATAAAATACACCACCTGTATTAACTGGTTTTACCTCTGGTAACTGGGTCTGAGTCATTTGAGGGCGGGGTTCCCAATCGCCAAACTTAGCCTGAATGAGCGATCGCATTTTTTTCGGTTCAAAATCCCCGACAATTCCCAAAATCATCTGATTAGGATGAAAATATTCCTGGTAAAACTGAATTAAATCCTCACGAGAAATATTATCCAGCGTCACATACTCAGATGTGCGGGCATAAGGGCTATCTTTGCCATAAATTAATTTCTGAAATTCCCGGCTAGCAATATCATCTGGATCATCGTTACGTCGGGCAATACCACCCTTAGCCTGAGTTTTTGCTAAATCTAACTGTTTTTGGTCAAAGACAGGCTCTCTTAGCACCTGGGCAAACAAATCAAATACAATTTCTAAATCTTCAGTTAGAGACTGAAAACTAGCACTACCCGAAGCTTCACCAACACCAGTTTCCACACTAGCGGCGCGTTGTTCCAAAATCTGATTGAGCTGATCCGCCGAATGCTTCTGAGTTCCCCCAGTCCGCATCACCGCACCAGTAAAACCAGCCAACCCGATTTTATCAGCTGGTTCTAAGCGATCGCCTGTCCGCACCAAAGCCGTACCATTCACCAAAGGTAGATCGTGATCCTCCATCAAATACACAACCAAAGCGTTTTTGAGAACAAAACGCTCATTTTTGGGTAACTTAATCTCAGGCAAAGGTGCGAATTCTAAATCAGTATAGTGCTTGGCTGCTGCTGTCGCCGCCAAAGAAAAATTAAAACTGATTAATAAACAAGCCACAGCCAGAATCAAACCATAAAATAGCCCCTTACTCTTCCTAACCGTCAATTTAAAATTGAACATTCTTAATTTCATCTGCCTCTTACTCTGCGTGTCAACTGTGTCTGTGCGGTTCATCCTCTTATCCTTTTTTCGACAACAACTTGCCAATTGTGCGATTTTCTGATGTAAAAGTTGCCTTCGCCACCCGTTGAATATCCGCAGTTGTCACCGCCGAAATCTTATCTAATTGCTTAAACAAATTCCGCCAAGAACCAGTTTTCACCTCCGCTTCCAATAACTGCTGCGCCATACCCATATTGGAATTAAGGCTAAGTAACAAACTCGCCCGTGCTTGGGTTTTGATTCTTTGCAAGTCAACAGCCGCCACAGGTTCAGTTTTCAACTTCTCAATTTCTTGTCGCAATGCGATCGCCACCTCATCCACCGTGTGACCTGGAGCCGTGACAGCATAAAATAACATCACATTTGCGTACTTATCCCCAGGAAAACCACTAAAACCCTGAGCATTTAATGCCACTCGCTGCTGCTCTACCAAAGATTTATACAATCGCGATGTCCGCCCATTACTTAATAAACCGCTCATAATTTCATACACTGCATCATCGGGATCGGTAACTGATGGGCGGTGATAACCTTCTAAATACAAAGGTTGAGAAGGTAGTTCTAAAGCAAATTCTCGTGTTTGTGTTTGTGGTGGTTCAGCCGGAATATTTGCCTTTGCTTGTGGCTTGTCTCCATAGCGGCCAAAATAGATTTTTGCCAGCTTTTTCACTTCCACCGGATCAACATCTCCGACAACAGCAATGGTTAAATTGCTTGGTACATAGTGAGCATCAAAAAAGTTTTGGACATTTTCCGGTGTCAGATTGCGAATATCTTCTTCATAACCGATCACCGGTCGTTTGTAGGGATGGACTGTGAAAGCAGTAGCGATAAAATTCTCCACCATCATCCCGATAGGGGAATTATCTACCCGCATCCGCCGTTCTTCTAAAATTACATCTTTTTCTTTGTAAAACTCGCGACGCACCACAGGCTCTAAAAATCGCTCTGATTCCAGTGACATCCACAATTTCAACTTATTAGCAGGAAAGCTGTAAAAGTACTTGGTCGCTTCCGCCGAAGTCGTAGCATTTAAACCCACACCCCCGGCTTGGTTGACAATTTGCCCCAGTTCGTTTTGTGTAACGAGTGCGTCTGCTTGGGACTCTACTTGCTTAAATTCAGTTTGCAATTGAGCCAGATCATCTGGTTTATTATTGGCTTTTGCTGTTCTAATTTGGGCATCTAACTCTTCTAAGCGGTTTAGTAAAAGTTTTTCTGCTTCGTAGTCTTTTGTACCGATGCGTGTTGTGCCTTTAAATGCTAGATGCTCTAAAAAGTGTGCTACACCAGTTTGACCTTCTGGCTCATCCACACCACCTACATCAGCGTAAGTCAGAAACGAAACTACAGGGGCTTGATGCCGTTCCAAGACGATGAATTTTAGCCCATTATCCAGGCGAAACTCCGTTAATTGATCAATTACCCGATCTAAATACGGTTGAATTGAGCTTGGCTCTGGTGGGGTTTGACGAAGTTGTTGGATTCTTTGCAGAGGATTTGCAGTTTGAGTTTGAGCCAGAGCTATGTCTGGAAGTAACCCCGACCAGCAAATTACGAGTACCATCACAATGGTCGAGAGCCGACGCAATATCATAGTTGAACGACTGGGTTGATTCATAGACAATAAAATTAAAGTTCCATTATCTGAGAAATATGCTATGTAACAAAGAGGGCGTTAACCTTGTATTAAGCTTTCTGTGCTTTTTGTACCTGAACGTTAGACAATAATGATACAAGTCGCGTTCCGAAGATCACACAATAAATTGTTATGCGAGTTTTTAAGTCCGCTCCAACTTCAGAAGCACAAATACGTACCCGCATTTTACAGGCGGCACAGAAATTATTTGCCTCTAAGGGATTTGACGGTACTACCACCCGCGATTTAGCCCAAGCAGCAGGTGTTGCTGAAGGGACTTTGTTTCGTTATTTTGCCAATAAAAAATCCATTTTAGTGGAAGTAGCGACTAGTGGCTGGGTGGATATCTTAACAGATTTGCTCACAGAGTTGAGTGAAATGGGCAGTTATAAGGCGATCGCCCAAGTGATGCGCCGCCGGATGTGGAATTTACATAAAAATGTAGATTTGATGAAAGTTTGTTTTATGGAGGTGCAGTTTCATCCAGATTTGCGCGATCGCATTCAAGAAGAAGTCATTAATAAAATGACTGATGTGGCTGAAGCTTTCTTTCAATCTGCGATGGATAAGGGCATTTATCGCCAAACGAATGCCAAACTGGTGGCTAAGGTATTTTTGGGAATGTTTGCGATCGCAGGTTTTTCTAACAATACCCTCATGGCTCCAGATGCTTCACCCCAAGAAATGCAGCAAATGGCAGAAGGATTGGCTGATATCTTTCTCAATGGAGTCTTAGCTAAGGAATAAAAATCAGCACTTAGCACTCAGAACCATTTGGGCTTGCTGAGTCCATTGTTGTACTACATCAATAGCTGGACACAAATCTCGTCGCTGCATTGTTGATACCTGTAGACGCATAATTTGTTGGTGTAACCTGTGGGTAGGTGTCTGAGCTAGTTGGGCTACAGAACCAATACCGGAATGCAGCAATAAACCCGAATATTGCAGTCCTATACCAGGAATACGCGCTAAATCGGCTAAGGCGATCCATTTATTTACATATTGCAGATTAACTTGTAATTTATTTGCTAAAGCTACTCTAGTTTGGGCAGTTTTTCCTTGTTGAATTAGCTGTTTTGTGGTTGTGATTCCACAGTTTTGCAGTCGGGCTTGTTCTGACTGACTTAATCCTGGTAATTGCTCAATTGGCCAGTCACAAGCTGTGATTAAAGTTGTAGTAGGATGTTTGGCGGGCATTTGCAAGGTTGAGTATGGCTGTGTTTGGAGTTCATCCTAACGTTTTTTAACGCAGAGGGGCGCGGAGGTTAGCGCAGAGGGACGCGGAGTTTTTTAGGTAAATAATTCGCCGCGCATTACGGTGATTGCTTGTCCAGAGAGAAACACGCGATCGCCTCCTGGATACCGCACCTTGAGCACTCCACCGCGACGGGATGCCTGAAAAGCCAAAAACTCATCTTTATGCAGGCGATCGCGCCAGAAAGCCGCCAAACAACAATGAGCCGCCCCAGTCACAGGGTCTTCATCTATACCTAATCCCGGCGCAAAAAACCGAGAAACGAAATCATATTCAGAATCAGCATCAGTTTGGCTAGTCACAATCACATCAGCCAGAGGTAATTTTTTCAACTGCTGAAAATTAGGCTGCATTTGTCGTACCAAATCCTCAGACTCCACCTCAACCAAATACCCCAGAGAATTTTGCAGCACAGATTTACATCGAACACCCAAAGCCTCGCTTAATTCCGCAGGCGCAACCGTGACCTGAGAAAGATTCACCGGAAAATCTAACTCAATCCACTCACCCAAACGTTTAGCAATTAAAACACCACTTTTAGTATAAAAACGGGCAACCTCATCAGGTAACAAATGCCCCTCAGACCAAAGGACATGGGCGCTAGCCAAAGTTGCGTGACCACAAAGAGGAACTTCCACCGTCGGCGTAAACCAACGCAGACTAAAACCATCATCCTGTCGCAGCAAAAAAGCCGTTTCAGACAAATTCATCTCCTGCGCCACATTTTGCATCCAGCCATCATCCCGACACTCAGACAAAACACAAACAGCCGCCGGATTCCCCGCAAAACATCTATTACTAAAAGCATCAACCTGAAAAATCACCAGTCCCATCACCTCACCTCTTCCTCTCTGCGACTCTGCGACTCTGCGTGACATAAATTCATATCTTAAAATGATCTAACAACTCAGCTTACCTCCACACCCCTCTGCGTTTAACCATGCTCAAACAAACCTTACACCACCGCAGACAAAAACTAGCCAACCTGATTAATTTTCCCGCAATTCTGTGGTCAGGAAGCAGCAACCCCCGCAACTTCCCCGCCAACGTTTACCCATTTCGTGCTAGTAGCCATTTCCTCTACTTTGCCGGACTACCATTACCAAACGCCGCAATTCGCTTAGAAGCAGGCAAATTAGAACTATTCATAGATAATCCCACACCCAGCAGCGCCCTATGGCATGGAGAAATGCCCACCCGTGACCAAATAGCCGAGAAAATAGGTGCTGATACGGCTCGACCAATGGCAGAATTAGAATCATGTCTAGAAAATGCAGCGACAATTCCCGTCCAGAATGCAGCTACTTGGACGCTGCAAACACAGTTATTAAATAGATGGATATTACCACAACAACCGCCCCAAGGAATTGACTTAGAATTAGCCAAAGCGATAATTTCGCTCCGCCTCACCCATGATGCAGACGCATTAATTGAATTGCGAAAAGCTGCGGCTGTAACTGTTGAGGCACATCAAGCTGGGATAGCAGCGACACCAAAAGCCCAACGAGAAGCAGAAGTCCGGGCGGCGATGGAAGCAGTAATTATCGGTGAGAATATGACTACTTCCTACAACAGTATTGTCACCGTTCACGGCGAAGTTTTGCATAACGAACAGTATCACCATCCACTGCTACCAGGTGATTTAATTCTTGCTGATGTAGGTGCGGAAACTGCAATGGGTTGGGCGGCTGATGTTACTCGTACTTGGCCTGTGTCTGGTAAGTTTTCACCTACCCAAAGAGATATTTATGATGTAGTCCTGGCGGCGCATGATGCTTGTATTGCCAAAATTTGCCCCAATGTGGAGTATGAGGATATTCATTTATTAGCGGCGACAGTCATCGCTGAAGGTTTGGTAGATTTAGGCATCTTACAAGGAAATCCCGCAGATTTAGTCGAGATGGATGCCCATGCCTTGTTTTTTCCTCATGGAATTGGTCATCTGTTGGGGTTAGATGTCCATGATATGGAAGATTTGGGCGATTTGGCGGGGTATGAAGAGGGAAGAACCAGAAGCGATCGCTTTGGCTTCGGCTACCTGCGCTTAAATCGTCCTTTACGCCCAGGAATGTTAGTCACAATTGAACCAGGATTTTATCAAGTTCCAGCAATTTTAAATGATCCTAACCTGCGCTCAAAATATCAAAATGTCGTCAATTGGCAGCGTTTAGCCGAATTTGCCGATGTGCGGGGAATACGTATAGAAGATGATGTTTTAGTTACCCAACAAGGCCGCGAGGTTTTGACAGGTGCATTACCAAATCAAGCGATCGCTCTAGAAGATTTATTCTAAGTCATAATTAGGGAATTTCTTTTGGAAGATGCGACTTTGGAAAAAATTAGCAAAATTAATTGTAGAATCATGAGTTTAATTTTCAGGCGTAATAAAGCTGATGCTGATCCGGTCTGGCACAATAGATGATATACCCGCAGTTTTAGTCATGTTAGCTAAAACTTGTGCTTTACATGAGTCTTGGGATGCTGCTAAATATGGTTTGCGATCGCATCCAGAACAGCATTATGAAAAATGGTTAACCCGTCTACTGCATAAAGAACGCAGCGTATTTTTGGTAGCTGAAGATGAAGAAAAGCTGGTAGCATTTTTAGCAGCAACAGTAGAGCCAGAAATACGAATTTACAGCTTAGATGAATTTGCCTTTATTCATGATCTTTGGGTAGAACCTGAATATCGACGAAAAGGGATTGCACCACAGATAATAAAGCTGACAGTTGAACGCTTCCAAGAAATGGGAGTTAAGCAAATTCGATTAGATACAGTAGCAGCTAATGAAAGCGCGCGACAGTTATTTAAATCCTGTGGTTTTCAATTAACCACTATGGAAATGCTCATGGAAATTTAATTCACACCGATAAAACTGTGCTTTATCTCCCCTCTCCTTACTTTCGCGTAGCGTCTCCCTCTTCTCCCAAAGGGAGAGGCTAACGCCAAGGGAGAAGGAGAGGGCTTGGGGGTGAGGTTCCAATATGTCTTATGAAGTGCAACTATGGCTGAGTTCTTTTAACCCTTGTTCACGAGTCATAATTGGTACATAACCTAATTGTTCACGGGCTTTGCGATCGCTAAAAGTAAATCCTCTCCCAATTAATCTGACCATAGTTTGAGTTATGGGTGGTATATCCTGCCGTTTTTGGATTTTCCAAAAAAATTCCAGCAAACCCGCAACACTCCAAGCCAAGATGTAAGGAATACTGCTATTTCGAGGTTTGACCCCTTCTATTTGCAGTAAAGTTGTTACCCAATCACGAAACGTCACAACTCCATCATCTCCCAGGAAGTAGGCTTGACCTCCAGGACTGCGCTCAGATGCCAAAATAGTTCCATGACAAACGTTCGTTACATGAGTAGTAACATAACGATAATTACCTTGATCAATCCAAAGAAATTGATTGCGGCGCACTGCTTTGACAATATTGGGAATTGCATGATCACCTTCACCCCAAATCCATGAGGGACGAATTACTGATGTCGTAAATCCCCGTGCGTTCGCTGCAATCACTCGCTGTTCTGCAATACTTTTAGTAGCGATATAGGGTGAAAAGGATGATGGCTGTAAAGGAAAACTTTCATCGACATCAAAAATTGGCTGTTTATTCATGACAACGGCTGAAGCACCTACCTGAACAAAACGGGAAACACCGGCCGCTTTAGCCGCACAAAGCGATCGCTCAGTACCAATCACATTCGCCTCATAAAATGCCTCATATCTACCCCAGTTGCTGAGATACCCCCCAACGTGAAACACCACCTCACACCCCTCCATTCCCCGCATCATCGCTGACTCATTGAGCAAATCACCTTGAACAACTTTTGCTCCTAATGCTACTACTTGCTGGACGGCTCGTGGCGATCGCGCCAGCGCTTTCACTTCATAGCCTCGCTCTTGCAGTAACCTGATCAAGTGTCCACCCACAAACCCAGAGCCACCAGTTACAAATGCTTGTGTCATAAGTTTTATAACAACTTACAAAAAATGAAATCTATCATTAAATAACCAAATGAATTCTATCTCACACCAGTTAACATGACAACTGACAATATTTGAAATCTGTTATTTGGTTAAAAATTTATACACATCCAGCAGCCAAAGAGTTTGTTAAAAGTTTAACTACTGTACCTATCTGTGCCTCTGTGTTTTCATGTAGAGATTCTTTGACCATTACAGGGTGATGAAACTTGAGAGTTGCCGCACTAACAGCTGCACTTGCTTGCTCAATATTGGCAATTTTGAATTCTCCGCGCTCCACTCCGCCTCGAAGAATTTCTTGGAGAAGAGAATTTAATATATACATATGCCGTTCTACTACTTGCCGATCTGCCTTCGCAACGGCAATGAGAGCCTCAAAAAGTTCCAGATCATTGGAGAGTTTTTCACGTTTGATCCGATGTAGTTCCAGAACATATGTATGGAGTTGTTCAGGTGCCGAATTTTGCTGATTGGTCATCGCCTCTAAAGCTTGTTCAATTCCATTCAGCCATCGCGAAATCACAGCATCAATGATCTCGGCTTTATTGTTGAAAAAGCGATACACATTAGCGTGAGACATTTTGCAAGTGCGGGCAATTTCGCTGACGGTAGTTCGTGCATAGCCGTAACGCCGCAAATGTGCTTCTGCGGTTGCCAAAATTAACTCACGAGTTTCTGGGGCTGGATGCTCGGCTTGCGCCATCGTTATTTGTAATTGAATAGATATAACAACTAACATATTTTGGAGACTTGTTAGCATTAATCAACTCTGGACGGGTTACCACGTCAATCAAGGTCGGTATCTGGTTGCTCAACTCGGCATGAAAACTACTAAGCTGGTAAATAGCACGTTAAAACTTTACCAAAATTTCTGAATCCCATTCATGGGGGGTTCAGGCTGACTCATTGGCGAACTACCTGTAATTACATTATGTTTGATGCTTTATCTGATCGTTTAGAAAGTGCCTGGAAGAAACTACGGGGACAGGACAAAATATCTCAATCCAATATTCAAGACGCTTTGCGGGAAGTGCGCCGCGCCTTGTTGGAAGCAGATGTCAATCTCCAGGTAGTTAAAGATTTTATTAGCGAAGTCGAAACCAAAGCACAAGGAGCCGATGTCGTAGCTGGTGTGCGACCTGACCAACAATTCATCAAAATTGTTCACGATGAATTGGTGCGGGTGATGGGGGCGGAAAATATTCCCCTGGCGGAAACTGAGGAAAAACCCACAATCGTTTTAATGGCTGGGTTACAAGGTACTGGTAAAACCACAGCCACCGCTAAATTAGCCTTACATTTACGCAAATTAGATCGTAGCTGTTTGTTAGTCGCGACAGACGTATATCGCCCAGCCGCTATTGACCAGCTGGTAACGTTAGGTAAGCAAATTAACGTGCCAGTTTTTGAGATGGGAAGCGATGCTGACCCTGTAGAAATTGCCCGCCAAGGTGTAGAACGTGCCAAAGCAGAAAATTTCAATACGGTAATTATCGACACGGCTGGTCGTCTACAAATTGACGAAGACATGATGGCGGAACTAGCCCGGATCAAAGCCACTGTCCAACCTCATGAAACCTTGCTAGTCGTAGACTCTATGACTGGTCAAGAGGCGGCAAATCTGACTCGTACCTTCCACGATAAAATTGGAATTACAGGGGCGATTCTGACCAAATTAGATGGTGATAGCCGTGGTGGTGCGGCGCTATCAGTCCGACAGATTTCGGGAGCGCCGATTAAGTTTGTGGGTGTAGGGGAGAAAGTCGAAGCACTGCAACCTTTTTATCCCGATCGCATGGCATCCCGGATTCTGGGCATGGGTGATGTTCTTTCCCTGGTGGAAAAAGCCCAGGAAGAATTTGATTTAGCCGATGCCGAGAAAATGCAGGATAAAATCCTGTCAGCGCAGTTTGACTTTAATGATTTTGTCAAACAACTGCGGATGCTGAAAAATATGGGTTCACTGGGAGGGATCATGAAGTTGATTCCTGGCATGAACAAAATTTCAGATGAACAATTGAAGCAGGGAGAAACTCAGCTGAAGCGCTGCGAGTCCATGATTAACTCTATGACTCGTAAAGAACGCCAAGACCCGGATTTATTGGCAAGTTCTCCCAGCCGGCGGCGGCGCATTGCCAAGGGTTCTGGTTACAGAGAGCCGGATGTGAGTAAATTAGTCGCTGATTTCCAAAAAATGCGAACTCTCATGCAGCAAATGGGTCAAGGTCAAATGCCGGCGGGAATGCCAGGAATGTTTGGCGGCGGCGGTATGGGCAATCCTTTTGGCGGTGGTGATGGTAATCGTCCTTTGTCCCCTGGCTGGCGGGGTTATAATAGCAGCGATCGCACCACGAAAAAGAAAAAGAACAAAGAGAAAAAGAAGAAGGGCTTCGGCACTCTCTAGAGTTTGCTAACAGTTAATAGTTCACAGTTAACTGATTCATAGCAGGGAAGCCTAGCAAGTGCTAAAATTGTCATTTCAGTACCAACAACTAGGAGAATCAGTCCTCGACCATGATTAAATTGCGCTTGAAGCGATTCGGCAAAAAACGGGAACCAAGTTACCGCATTATTGCTATTAATAACCTTGCTCGCCGCGATGGCCGTCCCCTAGAAGAACTGGGATTCTACAACCCCAGAACTGATGAAGTGCGACTAGATGTTCCCGGTATCGTCAAGCGACTACAACAAGGCGCTCAACCCACCGAGACCGTCCGTAGCATTTTAGTAAAAGCCAATGTTTTTGAACAGGTCAGTGCCACAACCGCATCTTAACGCCGGAATCTTATCTCCAAAAACTAGCCCCAACTATGTTGGGCTAGTTCAGTTTTTGATGCAGCCATTTTTAGAATCTCCAGAGACTTTAAGTATTGATTGTGAAATTTCTCAGACCCTGAAACGGGTTTGGATTCGCATCGCTTTTGAAAGCCAAGATAAGGGGAAAGTGTTTGGTCGAGGGGGTCGCAATATTCAGGCGATTAGAACGGTAATTGCAGCTGCAGCAGAATTTGCCGGAGAATCAGTATACCTGGATATGTACGGCAGTAATGGTTTGGGACGAGAGGGAATGTCTTCTGACGACGATCAGCAAGAGCGATCGCCTTCAGCAATGAGCAAAGCGCCATCGCCAGAAATTAAACCGCGAGACACAACTGTAAATATACCCAGACCTGTTGTCAAACCCCGAACTCGTTAGTTAACAAAGAGAAAGTCTGGGCGGTGGATACTGAAGCTCGGCAAAGTGCTGTGGTAACATCCGCTCAGATATTTCAGTCAAACAATTTTAGATTTTAGATTTTAGATTTTGGATTGACTCCAAAGATAAATCTGGGGGACTGTACCATTAAGGAACGATCGGTCAGTTGTGAAAACTTAAACATCGGATAAATTTTGTTGTCAAAAACTGCACTTAAAAAATTAAACAATAAATACTTATGGCAGATGCCTTGATCATTCAGCTGCCTAATATTCCCAGTGCGATCGCTCTCGCAGGTGAAAGAGAAGAAAATCTCAAACTCTTATCCCGACAAACAGGAGCTAGCTTGGTATTGCGCGGACAAGAACTACACATTGGTGGTACAGAAGCGCAAATTGATCTGGCTGCTCAATTAGTGCGATCGCTTGAAGCAATCTGGATGAAGGGCAATACTCTCTCCAGTGCCGACATTTTAACAGCCCGCCAAGCCCTAGACAACCATCGCCAAGACGAACTTCAGCAATTACAGCGCGATGTCCTAGCCAAAACTCGTCGCGGCGAAGAAATCCGTGCCAAAACCTTTCGCCAGAAAGAATACATTAATGATATCCGTAGGCGTGACCTGACATTCTGCGTTGGACCGGCGGGAACAGGTAAAACTTATCTCGCCGTCGTCGTTGCTGTGCAAGCACTCCTAAATAACCAAGTAGAAAAGCTAATTTTAACTCGTCCAGCTGTAGAAGCTGGGGAAAAATTGGGCTTTCTCCCCGGAGATTTACAGCAGAAAATTAATCCCTATCTCCGCCCACTTTACGATGCTATTTATGAATTCATTGATCCAGAAAAAGTCCCCAGTTTAATGGAACGGGGTGTCATTGAAGTAGCCCCACTTGCCTATATGCGAGGACGCACCCTCAATCATGCTTTTGTAATTGTCGATGAAGCCCAGAATACTACACCCGCCCAGATGAAAATGGTATTAACTCGTTTGGGTTTCCGTTCTCGGATGGTAATTACAGGAGACACCACACAAACAGATTTACCCCTCAGCCAAAAATCAGGACTAGCTGTAGCCTTACAAGTTCTCAACAACGTTGAAGGCATTGGTTTTTGCGAATTTACGCAACGAGATGTTGTCCGCCATCCTCTAGTTCAGCGTATTGTTGCCGCTTACGAACGATACGAAAGATAGTTAAATAGTCCTTTTTCATTCCATCAGCGACTTGAAGCTATAAGGAACCACAGATAAACACAAATAAACACCGATAAGTCTGTACTTAATTGAGAGGATCGGTGCTAGATCAGTCTGATAAATTAACAAAGGAACAATAATTATGAATGAAACTTTAAAAGACTTTTTAGAAGCTTGTAAAAACTTAGGAACTTTACGCATTATCGTTACTAGCAGCGCGGCCGTATTAGAAGCTCGCGGCAAAATAGAAAAGCTATTTTATGCCGAATTGCCCAAAGGTAAATATGCCAATATGCACACTGAAGGCTTTGAATTTCACTTTAATATGGATAAAATTACTCAAGTAAAATTTGAAACAGGTGAAGCGAAACGAGGTAATTTTACCACCTATGCAATTCGGTTTTTAGATGAACAACAAGAAGTTGCTTTAAGCTTATTTTTGCAATGGGGTAAACCGGGAGAATATGAACCCGGACAAGTGAAAGCTTGGCAAAGTTTACAGCAACAATATGGGGAAGTTTGGCAACCCGTGCCGATTGAAACTTTATAAAATTTATGCTGAATATCAGGGCGATTTGGAGTTTTTGCTTAATTATTTTGTGCCTACTAGGATGGAGTGGGACAGCAAAAGCTGGAGAATTATCTGAACGCCTGGCAAATTTTCCCCAATGGGAACAACTCACTTCAGTACAACGAGCTGAGGGCGATTTGGTTTATCCTGATTGGATGGCTGGTTCATGGAAGGTTACAAGTACATTAGTAGATTTGGTTGCGCCTTTAGCACCCGATATCGTCACCCCTGGATTTGAATCGAATCGCCAACAACTAAATCAGCCTGTAAGTTTTTTAGTGCGTTTTATTCAACAAAAACCCCCGATTACTGGGTTAAAACTTATTCCTAAAATAGATAAATCATCAATTTTAGTAGCAGATAGAGCTTTTAATAGCTTGAATTTAGCCAGAGCTTATTTAGGTGATGAAGCTGTATTATCAATCAAAGTAGATCCAGATTCACCTAATCGGCAAATTACCCTTTTGAGTGGCGAACGCCAATTAATTTCTATTGTGACTGCGCGCGCTATCGAAACTACCTCCAATGGAAAGTTCATCACCTCAGAAGTATTTCAACAACTATTTAAAGGCGGTTCGCGTCCATATTTCAATGTAGTTGAATCTACTACCGCATACGATCAACTTTCCACATCTAATGGGGGAATTGAGGCAGATCAAGTAACTGCTGTTTATCTTTCACCTCAAGATCCAGATTACTTCGCCGCAGCTTCTCTTCCAGTCGCCCTTTATCGCTATCGCTTGGAATTTTCACCTATTCCTCAAGACTGATTTGTTTGCCGACGCTTGACTACCACATATTACATTATGTAGTATTAAGATCCCAAGCTAAGTTCGCGCTCTTGGATGGTGTTGCTTCATGGCCAAATTCCGAGATATTGTTAATTACTTTCATTCTGACTGGAAGCTGAGTGTTTTCAGTATTGGCGCATCCTGCATTTACGAAATTATTGATTTGGCTGTTCCTTATGGGATTGGGCAGATTTTAAATGTTTTGTCTAATCTACCTTTGGATAAACCATTACAAAGTGCGATCGCTAGTATTTCAAAACTTATCAATTATCCAGTTAATCAAACACTATCTTTAGGTGTATTACTGGGTTTAATTTTTTTAGTTACCGTAGTCAAAGCGCCCACACAGCCTTGGCTTACCGTTTGGTTCCATTGGGATATACCCTTAAGGGTGCGTCGAGATCAAACCCAAGCAGCCATAGCCAAAATTCTGACTCTCCCACTGGAATTTTATGATGAAAATAACCCCGGACGCATTTCTGGACGAGTAGCCAGAGGGCTGACTAACCATACTTGGATATATCCCGAAATTGCTGGACAGTTAATTCCTAAACTGTTTCGTGTGCTGGGAATTTTTGTATTTATCTTATTGATTGAATGGCGAATTGCGGTTTTATATCTCATTTCTTTTGTATTTATCCTCTCCTTTAGTTTAAGGGCTTTGCGGCAAATAATTAGCCACGAAAGTCGTCTTGATAAATATATGGAAGGTACAGAAAGCCGCACTTCAGAATTAATTACTAATATCAAAACAGTCAAAGCATTTGCTACAGAATCCCAGGAATTAAAGCGACAAAAGCAACGTTTGGATCGGGAATTAACGGTTGTTAATCATCGGATTCATAAAGGTTATGTCAGACTGGTGACTTTGCAGAAAGCTGTAGTTCAGTTTTGCGTGTTTACAATCTTAGCTTTAACTTTAGCCGCAACAGTAGAGGGGAGAATTAGTCTCGGTCATTTTGTCATGACTTTAACACTTTCTAGCATGGCTTATGCGGAATTGGAACCTATCAGCACACTGGCAGAAGTTTTTGCGCGTCGCTATTCTTCGATGTTACGATTTCACGAGTTGTTGCAAACACCAAGTGCATCAGATTCAGTTGGTCTTTTAGACGAAACAAATCAAGCTGAATCACCTTATCAATTCAGTGGAAAAATTGAGTTATCACACGTTAGTTTTGGATATGATGACAGCCGTCAAGTTTTGCAAGATGTCAACTTGTTGATTGAACCATATCAAACAGTAGCGTTAGTTGGGCGTTCTGGTTCTGGTAAGTCTACTTTAGTAAAATTGCTGCTGCGGTATTTTGAACCTCAAGAAGGTGAAATTTCCATTGATGGTCAAGATATTCGCACCTTGGATGTAGGTAAGTATAGGCGCAGGCTAGCGATCGTTCACCAAGAAGTGGACATTTTCAACGGGACAATATTGGATAACCTCACCTACGGTAGACCAAATGCGACTCCCGAACAGGTCAAGGAAGCCTGTAGGATTGCTAGAGTTGATCAAGTGATAGAACACCTCCTTGAAGGTTATTATACCGTTGTAGGGGAACGTGGTGTCAGATTATCCGGAGGACAAAGACAGCGCTTAGGAATTGCGAGGGCTTTGCTAGTGGAACCAGATGTGCTGATTTTTGACGAAGCTACCTCTAGCTTAGATTACGAGTCTGAGCGTTCCATTCAATTAGCCATGCGCTCAATTCAGGGTACTTGCACCACAATTATCATTGCCCACCGTCTGAGTACAGTGCGGGAAGCAGATAAAATAGTCGTTCTCGATCAAGGTAGAATTGCCGAAGTGGGTAGCCATGATCAACTCTTGCGTCACGAGGGTATTTACCGCCGCTTGCACTCTCTGCAAGAAACCGGAGAATTGCTGAGTTAGTTGTCAAGCAGTGAAATAAGTCGGTTTTAAAATCTTTTTGATAAAACCCTTGCAATTTCTAAAACTTGGTGCTAACGTTAGTAATCGTGAGAGTAATGGGTCGGTGTCCGAGTGGTTAATGGAGACGGACTGTAAATCCGTTGGCTTACGCCTACGCTGGTTCAAATCCAGCCCGGCCCACCACTCTTAACGTAATGAGCTATAATTATTAAGTGATTAGTAATTCATCTCTTTATAATCCAAGACTCAACTTTCTAATTTTCGCCCGTGTGGCTCAGTGGTAGAGCACACCCTTGGTAAGGGTGAGGTCACGAGTTCAATCCTCGTCACGGGCTTTTTATTAAAAATTACTCAAACCTAAATCAAAGGTTTGATCATTGTCAATATGGGATAAGTAGATGAAGTACAAACTTCCATCTTTAAAACCGACAAAACTAGATCAACTGGTTGTACGGGAAAAATATATTAAACGCTGTCGCTATCAAAAAATTAAACTTGCGTTATTACAACAAACAACCAATTCACAGGCTAAAGATGTACTGATGTACCTTGCAGCAGGTTGGAAATGGGTCATGAAATATGGTTCAGTGAATTTACCATCTGATTTGCACACCAATCTTTACATCAAGACATGATTTAAATTATAAATACTGGTTTTTAAGTACGCTAAATTGCTTATTTTTTTGAATGATTAATGTAGAAAAAACAGCCATATATCAGTAATATTACCATAAAAACCCTGGTTACACGTCAGGATTTATTTCAATACGGGTGCGGCAGGGATCGAACCTGCGACCAACGGATTAGAAATCCGTGGCTCTATCCACTGAGCTACGCACCCAAGTTAATACCTTGGCTCTCAACAGAGTCATCAAAACGATTATATCTTGATCTTGTACCAATAAGCAAATAAAAATTGCAGATTGCCCACTAGCAAGGGTATGATTCAAGTCGCTAGTGATTTAATTTACAGTAAAAACGCAACAAATGGTCTATTGATTAGATATATTGTGTTGTCAATAGGTTATTTGTGTCTTGATGTAGATGCCCTCTGGGCGGCTTACTATGGGGTAGCTTCTGGCGATCGCGAGGCTAAACCCAACGACACGCTAGGTAATCGCACTTTTTTTAGCGATGTTACCAAATCACGACTATAGATCGCATTATCCACGAAGCCCCTGTGAGGAGTTATTTGCTAGTGCCATGTTTATTCTCAAACGGCAGGATGTTGAAATATCGAGTATTCAGCACCCAAAACGGGATCAGCAAGTGCCGATCCTCAATTATCAGGGGCAAACCTTTCGCTTGATTAGCGTCTTCAAAGCTAGCCAGGAAGAAGAAGCTAGAGCCTTGTGGAGAGAATTAACTGATAATCGGGGTAAAGCCTGTGTCTTGCTAGAGGAACCGGATCGCTTTAGCGTTTGGGGCAAAGTCCGCTTAGATCAATTAGATAATGACACTGGGAGCCATAGCCAGAGAGAAATTTACGTTCTAGGGACTCTTTTGCTGCTGCAAGCAGTTTATCTAGATATTGAGGAGTTATTAGGCACTCGACAAGCGGCACTTTTTGAGAAAGATATTGTTGATGTGTTACAAAAACAACAATTTCCTGGAACATCTTCCCTAGAAGCAGTCAAACATTTGGTAACAACAAACCCCCTTGATTCAGCCAATCTTCCTCCTTGGCAAGAAAATCATCTGATTAGTTTGTTAGAACAAGTGCATAAACTGGGAAAAACATATTTTGGTAACACTAATTTTGCCCATCAAGTCCCTAATACGTTACAAGATGTGCCAGAAGCAGAGCGATCGCTCTTTATCAGCTGGCTAAATCAATCATCACTGAGTAAACTGTGGCAATAGCATGACAAGTGTGGGAAAAACCGTGGCTACTGAAAGTGAGGCTGGTGATTCACTAGTGTATCACTCGATAGATGTACCGATTCCTGCACAGTCCTGCCCATCAAAATACTGCTGAGTGCATTTACATAGTCAATTTCTATGAGTAGCTCTTACGACAAATTCTACCGTTCTCAATCCCTTTTCACCAATCGCAACCTGATCTTGGCTAGCATTGGCTGGGCTGTGCTGGCACTGTTATACTTTTTATTGTTTAGTGCCAAAGTCCCAGGAGCAGATGGTATAGAAACTCGTGCCGATTGGTATGTGATTGGTACAAATATTTTTGAAGCTTTGGCTTACTTGGCTGCTGGTGTTTTATGCTTGAGGAATTGGCGTAGCCCGCAAATTGTCAGTAGCCGAAATATTTGGCTCGCAATTGGTATGGGGATGTTTTCTTATTTCCTGGGAGGGATAATTTTCGGTTACACAGAAATCATTTTAAAAGAAGAACCAGATGTATCCATTAGCGATATCTTTTTTGTACTGTCTTATATTTCCCTTGGGGTAGGCATGATTTTAGCTGTAGCTTCCAGACGACTCAATTTAGAAAAATGGCAATTGCTGATTGTGTCGGCAATTGCCGTATCTGGTAGTCTGTTGGCATGGTGGATTTCTATGCAACAGACAGCACCCTCAGAGCCGCTACTTGCGATCCTGAATTGGTTCTACGTAGTTAGCGATGTAGTTTTGTTAATTATTGCTACAACTTTGCTGCTAGCCTTTTGGGGGGGAAAAATTGCCCAGTCTTGGAGAATGATTGCAGCGGCCGCGTTTTCGCTCTACATTGCAGATATGTGGTTTAAATACGCTCAAGGGCCAAACTATCAAAGTGGGGAGATACTAGAAGTGTTTTGGGTATTTAGTGGGGTTTTATTTGGTATGGGCGCTGTCCTAGAACATGAGGCATCATTGAGCCGAACTCGGCGGGAGCGCGGGCGCAAACGAGCTTAGAAAATTTGGTGTCTACCGTGAGAAAATTAACAGATCCTGACAAACAAGAAATTCTCAAGTTATATCGAGAAACTGCCGAAACAACCTCAACTTTGGCAGAACGCTATGGTGTAAGTAACTCGACAATTAGTCGCTTGCTCAAAAGTACCTTACCAGAAGATGAATACGAATATCTCGTTTCTCTTAAACGTGCTGCCAGGACTCCTGAAGGCAGGGCGCAGGTAAGCTACGAGCAGTTGCCTTTGTTAACTCAACCAGAACAAGAGCCAGAAAAACAGCCAGAACAAGAGCAGCCAAGCCAGGAAAAAGCAACTCCTCGCTTAAAGTTACCAGAGATTTCAGCGCGGAAGTTAGTTGAAGAAGAAGGCCAGCTTGAGGAAGATGAAGAGGAGGAATTTCCTCTTTCGATTAGAAGAGTCCGGCGACGTTCTTCAGCAGAAGAAAAACCCAAGTTACGCGCAGCAAAGCGATTAGAAATAGTCGAACCCAAGCCACCGGAAATCCTCAGCATCGGTAGTCCGATCTTAAAGGACGAACATCCTGAAGCCAGCGTCATTGCCCAAATGTTCCAAGAAGACTTGCTAGACGAGTCAGAAGATTTATCAGATTTAGAGGATGATTTGGACGATGACGATTACGAGGACGATTACGAGGACGAGGAAGAAGACTTAGAGGATACAACACCTTTAGTTACAAGACGAAGGGCAAATGAGGCATCAGTTCAAGTCTTGCCATTCTCAGCAGCACAGTTGCCAAAAAGTTGCTATTTGGTAATTGATAGATCCTCTGAGTTAATTACCCGACCACTCAAGGATTTTGGTGACTTGGGACAAATTCCTAACCTAGAAACGCTCCAAAAAACTTTGCCAGTGTTTGATAACCATCGAGTGGCCAAGCGCTTCTCTACCAAGCGCGATCGCGTGATTAAAGTTCCCGACAGTAAAGTGCTGCATAAGGCTAGTACTCATCTGCAAGCGAAAGGCATTACGCGACTGTTAATTGACGGTCAGGTTTACTCTCTATCTATGGTCTAAAAGTTATGGAGATACCTGCTGATTATGGTGTAGTACTGGTGACAACTGCCAACAAGCAGGAAGCAGAAACAATCGCAAATGCCCTTGTAGAGGCTCAACTAGCTGCTTGTGTAAGTTTGTTGCCAATCCATTCAATTTACGCTTGGCAAGGAGAAATATACAAAGAGTATGAGTGGCAATTGCTGATTAAAACTGATTTGGCTCTATTTTCTACTTTGGAAGCCAAAATTCGGGAACTCCACTCTTACGAAGTCTCAGAAATCATCGCCTTACCTATTGTTGCGGGTTCGCAAGCCTACTTGCAATGGATTTCTCAACACGTTAAACATTAGCCCTTTTTCTCCCCTCCTCGCAAGCGAGGAGGGGTTTTGTATCTACATCTGAGCGTCCATAGCCTCGGCAAAACGCTCCGCCAATTTAATAATGTCCTGTTTGCGGGCAATTTTGTTCATCCATTCCTGGGGAATATTTTCCACACCGTAGTAAATACCTGCTAATCCTCCAGTCACAGCCGCAGTTGTATCTGCATCCCCTCCCAAGTTGACAGCTTTTAACACCGTCTCTGAGTAAGATGAGCTATTTAACAAACACCACAGAGATGATTCGAGGGTATCAATCACATAGCCACCAGAATTAATTTCTTCAACTGGGATCTTAGCGATTTCACCACTGAATATTCTGTGAAAATGCGGCTTTTCTAAAATATATTCCCGCTCAACGTAAACTGATTGGATTTTTTCTAATCCTTGTAAATAAGCTGTTTGTAGGTTAGCCCCTTCTAGTAAGGCTATGGCAATACTAATATAAATACCGCAGGCCATTTGCGATCGCACATGAGCATGGGTAATGGCAGAAACATCATGCACCCGCGCCATCAATTTCTCGAAAGTTATACTTTGATGACAATAAGCCATCGGCAAAATTCTCATTAAAGAACCATTACCATTGCTATTTTCTACCTTACCTCCTGCCTGATGAGGTAGTATACCCTGCTTCAGGCGCATAATTGCTTCATGGGTATTTTGACCAATATCAAACAAATCGCCACGGGGAGTCCAGTAAGCTTGCTTATACCAGCGCCAGAAAGAATTGGCGATCGCATCCAACGAATATCCTCTACACAGGCTTTCTGCCAAGCAAAATGTCAAAGAACTGTCATCTGACCAAGTTCCCGGCGGCTGATTCCATGTACCATAACCGAGCATCATTGTCACCGGAGATTTCACTCTTTCCGCGCGGCTAGTAAACTCAACTGGCACACCCAACGCATCACCGACACATAAACCCATCAAACCAGACAATGTTTTTGTAGCGGTTAGCATTATTCACTCTCCATGAAAATTACCAAATCTTAACTTTATAGATTCCCTCTCAAGCTTGTTGCCATAGCTGCTACAGCCTATTATTTTATCCTATGTGAAAAGCCAAAATAACGAGTATTAATTCAGTATTTTATCTTCCATAGACATCTCCTAAAATTTGTTTTTATGCTTGTGCCAGTTGATCAAGTGCCTACTCTGAGCAAAAATCCCAGATAGGGAAAAATCAGCCAGAAAATATGAAGTTTTTCCTTGGGCAATTTCACTCGAAAGACGAATATATAACCAATGATGCGTGAGGTGCAACGCCATAACAGCCTCTAGTATTCGTTCTTATGGTCATCAGTTACACCTAAGAAGCCTTGAAATGTTCTGCATCAATGGTCACAAGGATTTAAAAAAAATCTAGAAATTATCTGGAACATTTCTATAATGTTTTCGACCTTGAATATATAAGCAAAACCTACAAAGTTTTTTCAAGATTATGAAAAATATACTCAAGTCTTTTGTGGCAATCTCTGCATTATCTTCTTTGGTAGTTGCTCCTCTTATTATTAATGCGGGTCAAGCTTCTGCTCAACCAAAAAAAGGTACAAATGCCAGTTATGTGGGTGTTGGTCTTACAGGTGGTCTGACTAATGGTGGAGACGAAAGAAATGAGGCTAACTTTGGTGGTAATCTCACAGGTCGGGTGAAATTGGGAAATACACCTGTGTCAGCACGCGGTCATGTGATTTGGAATAATGAGTCGACTTCTATTATCCCAGAACTTTCCGTAGATGTGCCAATTGCTAGAGGCACTAATGGCTTTGCCACTGTCGGTTATTCCTTTATAGAAAAGAATGGCGTACCTACTCCCATAGGCAACAAAGACGCTGTAGTGGTTGGTGCTGGGGTAGAATCGGAAGTTGGTAAGAATTTTCTGGTTTATACCAATGCCAAAGTCGGACTCCGCTCCTACGAAAATAGCGATGGTTCTGCTGTCACCATTAATGGCGGTGTAGGCTTACGCTTTAAGTAGAAAGGGAGTAGGGAGTAAGGAATTAATTACTCAGCACTCAGGACTTAATACTCAGCATGATCAAAAGCCGATTTTTTGAAGTGTTAAATCACGGATAAAGTCGGCTTTTTGCCGTGTTAAAATTAGATGATTCCTCTAATCTCCGATTGAATTACCGGGAATCATTCAGCCGAAAAAATGCTTCGGCGTTGACCGATGCCTGATTGAGAATACTATAACAATTCTGATGGTTAAATCTGCTCCTGCCCCCATTGCCAATCGTAATCAGCCTTCCAAAGTAGAAGGCATCAAGGAAAGAAGTAATTTTTTACGCGAACCTGTAGCTACTCAAATCCTTGAAGATACAACTTATTTTACCGAAGAAGCGGTACAACTTCTCAAATTTCATGGTTCCTACCAGCAAGATAACCGCGATAATCGCGTCAAGGGACAGGAGAAAGATTATCAGTTTATGCTGCGGACAAGAAATCCTGGTGGGTTTGTACCGCCGCAGTTGTATCTGGCTTTAGATAATTTATCTGATGAACACGGGAACCACACTTTACGTGTTACTACACGTCAAGGCTTTCAGTTGCATGGGATTTTAAAAAAGAATCTCAAGGCGGCGATCGCCTCTATAGTAAAAAATATGGGTTCCACCTTGGGCGCTTGCGGTGACCTGAACCGTAACGTCATGGCTCCACCCGCCCCCTTTAAAAATCGCCCAGATTACCAGTATGCTTGGGAATATGCCAATAATATCGCTGATTTGCTGACACCGCAAACCGGGGCATATTACGAAATTTGGTTAGATGGGGAAAAAATAATTAGTGCGGAAGAAAGCGCAGAAGTCAAAGCAGCAAGACAGCGTAATGGCACGGGTACAATTATCCACGACAACGAAGAACCGATTTATGGGACGCACTATATGCCCCGTAAATTTAAAATTTGCGTGACTGTACCTGGTGATAATTCCGTCGATTTATATTCCCAAGACTTGACTTTAGTCGTCATTACCAATCAGCAGGGAGAACTAGAAGGATTTAATGTTTTTGCTGGTGGCGGTTTTGGGAGGACACATAATAAAGAAGAAACCTTTGCCAGAATTGCAGACGAGATTTGCTATGTGGACAAAGATGATGTTTACCAACTAGTTAAAGCAATTGTTGCCACCCAAAGAGATTATGGCGATCGCACTGACCGTCGTCACGCCAGATTAAAATATTTAATTAACGAATGGGGTGTAGATAAGTTCCGCACCCAAGTTGAAGACTATTTTGGTAAACCAGTCGCACCCTTCAAACCATTACCAGAGTTTAAATATTACGATTTCCTCGGTTGGAATGAACAAGGTGATGGCAAGCTATTTTTAGGAATTTCCGTTGATAATGGTCGAGTTAAAGATGAAGGTTCGTTTCAACTGAAAACTGCGTTGCGGGAAATTGTCGAGCAATTTAACTTACCCATGCGCTTGACACCCAACCAAAACCTCATTTTTTACGACATTGCGCCAGAAAATAAGTCAGCCATTCAGAAGATTTTAAACCGTTGCGGCATCGTTGATGACCCCAACACCATCGAACCTCTAGTACGTTATGCAATGGCTTGTCCGGCTTTACCTACCTGCGGCTTGGCTATTACCGAATCAGAACGAGCAATCCCTGGTATTTTAGAACGGATTCGCACCTTATTGAATAAATTGAGTTTACAAAAAGAACATTTTGTGGTAAGGATGACAGGTTGCCCCAATGGGTGCGCTCGTCCCTACATGGCAGAATTAGGTTTTGTAGGTAGCGCCCCTGAATCTTACCAAGTTTGGCTGGGAGGTTCACCCGCTCAGACACGATTAGCACAACCTTACATAGAAAAGCTACATCATAACGACATAGAAAGCTTTTTAGAGCCGATTTTCGTTTACTTTAAGAATTTCCGCGAATATGAGGAAAGGTTTGGGGATTTTTGCGATCGCCTGGGTTTTGATGCTCTACGTGAATTTGCTGCCACTTATCAACCCCAAATTACTTCTGTAAGTAAATCTCGCCATCGCATCAGTATCAAGGATGAAGTATATAACAAGCTCAAAGAAGCAGCTAATAGCCAAGATAGACCCATGACAGAGTTGGTCAACGAAGCACTAGACGCTTACTTCCAAAATCTGCCGTAAATCAGCATTTGCTGAAACCACGTAGAAATTTAGGTGTAGAGACGTTCCATGGAACGTCTCTACAG
Source organism: Nodularia sp. (in: cyanobacteria) (assembly GCA_035638855.1). GTDB lineage: Bacteria > Cyanobacteriota > Cyanobacteriia > Cyanobacteriales > Nostocaceae > Nodularia. The sequence goes on from DASQZD010000060.1 coordinate 327,800, forward strand.
GGGTTGTGACATGATCAAAAATTGTGTTGATAGTTCAAATCAGCAAACCCTAATAAAGAGTAGGTTGTATTTTATGCTTTCCAGCTTCAGTTAAAATGGCGCAACTACAACGAATTGCGATCGCACCTGCTCAAATTCAAGAAAATCTGATTACCTTGACAAAAGAGCAACAACATTATCTAGTCCGAGTGTTGCGGTTACGCGCAGGCGATCGCTTTATTGCGATGGATGGTCAAGGAAAATGGTGGTTAGCTCAATTAGAAGCAGAACAAGCCCAAGTCTTAGAAACACTAAGTGTAGAAACAGAATTATCTGTAGCAATTACGCTCATGGTAGCCTTACCCAAAGGCAATGGATTTGATGAAATAGTCCGTTATTGTACAGAATTGGGCGTAACTTGTATTTCTCCAGTATTGAGCGATCGCACCTTACTAAATCCCAGTCCGCAAAAACTGGAACGTTGGCGACGCATAGCCGCAGAAGCCGCCGAACAATCAGAACGCGCTTTTGTACCCACAATATTAGAACCTGTAGCTTTTAGTAAAGCGATGACCGCGAGTCAAGCAACTCAGCGTTATATTTGTGAAGGGCGTGGAGATTATCCGCATTTAAACAACGTGATTAAATCTGATACACCTGAAATCATTATTGCTACAGGACCGGAAGGCGGATGGACAGAAACAGAAATTGAAAATGCGATCGCCTCTGGATATCAACCAGTATCCCTGGGTCGACGGATTTTGCGCGCAGTTACAGCACCAGTAGTAGCATTAACCTTAATTTCCGCAACTTGTGAAGTATAAATGATGTAGGGATGTTCTCTTCATGAAATCATTCATCTTGTGGGGTGGTCATCCAGCCCTTGTATGCGTTGAAAGTAAGCGATGATTAAGCAAGTTGCCACAGCCTTTGAGCGTAAAGATTATCACACAGCCGCCCGACTAATCAAACAGCTGTTAAAAGAAACACCAGAAGATCCTTGGGTGCAATTTTATCTAGGACAGCTACATGAAGTATCCCGAAAGCGCCAAGAAGCCGAGAAAATTTATCGTCAACTGCTACGGAATACAACCAACACCAAAATAGTCAACCAAGCCCGCCAAGGTTTGCAGCGACTCCAAGAAATTGACCAAGAAGAAAGACAACGCGCCATATCCAAAGCCACATCTGAACCCAGTCATGGTGAACCAGGCCTATTAGTCTTAGAACCTTTAGCCACAGAACTGAAAACTATAGCCGCGCCAAAATTTGCTGAAATTATGCAAATAGACCCCTACACAGCCAGGCTAGTGCTACCCAGTCGCGGCTGGAGATTATATCGGACTGGACAAATAGGAGAACTTCAATTTTATGGAAAACAGCTACAGCAAGCTGGGATTCCTTGCTTCTGGATAACCATAGCCGCAATCCAGCAAATTCAAGTTTTTCAGGTCAAATATTTTTCAGAATCTGACCCCAAACCCACTATTCTATGTCGCAGTCAGGAAAATCAACTTGGTTCTCTCACATTTGACTGGTCAGAAGTCACGGACAGAGTAGTAGGAATGTTACCCATTTTTGAGCAAGTGATAGACGTTGACACCCGCCATCAATTAGAGTGGAAAACCCAAACCCAAGACTATGCCCAGTTTTGTGATTTACACCTAGCTAGTAGAAATTGCATTCTCCGACTTTATGATCATGGTTATGAATTCCAGAAAGGTGTAGAAATTACTGATCAAGCTAGCGAAAATACCATGACAATTAATTGGAATAGCTTACTGCAATGGATTTCACAACAGATCCCACAAGTTAAAACTTGGTCAAATTTCACACCCTTCGCCCAAACAGCATTAGATCAAATAGAAATGCTGGGCAACATTCAGTCTCACATTCACCTATTTCGTAGGGAAAAGACCAATTGGGACCCAGCGTTTCATTTATATAGTTGTTTGGTATTGTTGAACGAAACCTAACTTAGTTAGAAGTTTTCATTTTACTAGCCATATCTAGATAAGAACTCATGTTCGCACCTGGACGACGACGACTATTAGAGCCGGAACCTGAAGGAGCAAGATATTTGGGTGCAAATGTAGTTTCAGCAGGTGGTGTTTTTATGCCATTGGATGTTGCGGCTGGGGCTGTAGCGGGTTCAGCTTTCGGAGCCTTGCCATTTTTGGATGACTCTACTTTAGGCGCTTTTTTAGCAGTAGGTGCATTACTCTGAGCAGAAAGGGCCTCTTTTGGCGCATTTGCTGCTACTGCTACCGCAGCTTGAGTACCATTAACTTTAGCCTCTGGTGCTTTTTCAGATGCAGGTTCATCTAATTGCAAGTAGTAGCCATTGCCTTTTTTGCTTCCTAACAACCCAGTAATGAAACTCAGAATATTTGCGATTAACTTTTTGATAAAACCGAACATGAAAATTTCTCCTGTGTTTATATATCTGTAAACTTGACCGTGGTTTGAAAAAAAACCGAATATTACATTTTTTTGCGCCAGCTATGCCATTGGAGTGACAACGCTTATAATTATCTACTTAATTAACATTGTAGTAAAACTACACAGCCCATAGTTTTAACTCTTTTAGTGCAAGCACTCGCAACTTGTAGACATCAAGGACTAATTATTAAATTTTCCGGTAGCTAAGAGCAAGATTCTGAAAGAATGCTTAATTAAACTTAACATTTTTTGATTGAGCTAACACAGACTGTCTTAAAAAAATTAGCATCAAAGAAAGCTTTAAAAGCATTGCATTTTCCCATTTTCCAACCAGTGGCAGAACTGTCATAGCCTATTGGCAGACCATTGTGGTATTCAGTTAAATTTGCTACATACTTTTGATACAGGCAAACTAGGGAAATGAACACCAAAAACCAACAGCGTAACTCCGTGTTATTGATACATGGTATTGATGACACGGGAGCCGTTTTTAATAAAATGGTGGATTATTTAAAACAATTGGGTTGGTCTGTCCATACCCTGAATCTCGTTCCTAATAATGGTGAAGTTGGTCTTGATATTTTGGCACAGCAGGTAGCTGATTATGTTGTCAATACCTTTGCCCCAGAACAACCAATCGATTTGCTAGGCTTCAGCATGGGAGGAATTGTCAGCCGTTACTATGTTCAACGGTTAGGAGGAATTAACCGTGTGCAGAGATTTGTCACTATTTCCTCACCTCATCATGGGACTGTGGTGGCCTATGGTTCTCAACGTCACGGCTGCCTACAAATGCGCCCCAATAGTGAATTCATCCAGGATTTAAATGCTGATGCTGTGATGTTAGGACATCTAAATTTTACATCGATATGGACACCCTATGATTTGATGATAGTTCCGGCAAAAAGTTCACAAATGCCAGTGGGAAAAGAAGTGATAGTGCCAGTTGTACTGCACTCTTGGATGTTGAAAGATTATAGGAGTTTAGCGGCCGTAGCATCTGCTTTGTCAGAGACAATTAAGCCCCGTCACCAATTTGGCTATACTGAGAACTACCAAAAATCGCCTCTGGGTGGCGGTAATATTTAAATTCCATCAAGTTGTAAAAGGGATCTTCTAAAAAGAAAGTGCGATGTTCCAAGGGAGAATCAACAAAGCGATTTTTAGGTGATTCCCGAAAGAGCAGATTTTGCTGATGTGCTTTTTCTAGTAATTCCTCCCAGTCCTGTTCCTGAACAAAAATGAGTCCAAAGTGTCTGGGGTATATAGTGCGTTGGGGTGATGGAGTTTCCTTGGTGAGGTGTGCTACTAACTGATGGCCGTAGAGGTTAAGAATCAACGCTTGGGGATTTTCACGCCCAGGAATGCAGCCGAGAGCATCGACATAATATGCTTTGGTTTGGGCGATGTCAGTCACGGGAAAAGCTAGATGAAATAAAGTTTGGCTCATAGCTAGCAAAATCTAAATTGGTACGGTCAATTTGCACACAGTTTTAAATAATTTCAACTTATATCCTATAACGATGTTTGCGTAAATTGGGGTGGAGCAGCGGTTAATTGCGTCTGTACAAGTAGGGAAATATTATTTTTCTTATTTTCCCTGTTTCTTCTATCCTTGACGTGTAAAAGGAATATAACCTCGGCATTTTTTTGAATGAGGTAGGGGCAAAAATTCAACATCCCAGTTCTAAAATTGGTTATTGTGTTGATATTCTGGCAAAACTACTCATGATTTATTGCTGATGTTATCTTTTATTGACTCTGCAAATCCCTGGTTGGTAGCAATAGGATTGAACACAATTTTATTGAGTTTAGTCTGGATTGCGCCCAAACAGCTACTCACTCCAGCAGGAATATTTCACGCCTGGTTACTAGGAGTACTAATTTGGGTAACTCTCGGTTGGCCAGGATATCTAGTGGTAGGGTTCTATTTTTTAGTTGGTTCTGGTGTAACACGTATTGGTATGGCACAGAAAGAAGCAGCAGGTATAGCTGAAAAGCGTTCTGGAGCTAGAGGCCCCGAAAATGTTTGGGGTTCGGCTCTAACTGGGGCTTTGTGTGCGTTGGGAGTAGGTATTTTAAATTCAGGTTTAGTCATACCCAGTAACCAATTCCTAGTTCCTAATCCCCAGTTTCTACTGTTGTTAGGCTATGTGGCGAGTTTTAGTACGAAGCTTTCTGATACCACTGCTAGCGAAGTGGGTAAAGCCTACGGTAAAAGTACCTTTTTGATTACTACACTCCAACCAGTACCTCGTGGTACAGAGGGAGCAGTGAGTTTAGAGGGAACAATAGCTGGTGTGGTGGCTTCGATTGCGATCGCCTGCGTCGGATGGGCAGTTGGTTTGATAGATTTATTAGGAATAGCTTGGTGCATATTAGCTGCATTTATCGCTACCAATTTAGAAAGTGTCATTGGCGCAACATTGCAATCTAAATATGACTGGCTCACCAATGAAGTAGTAAACATTTTCAATACATTCATCGGTGCGATCGCCGCCATACTACTCGCCTTATTCTGGACAATAATTACTTGATCATTCCCTGCCTAAATTCTTTCTAAAAAATTACAAGTAAATTTACATAACACTCTTCTGGTGTAATTTCCGTGTATCTATACAACGGTTAATATTTTGCTGGTCTTAGTTTTAAGATTGCCAATATATATTTTGTAATATATCAAACTTTCGCTGTTCTTTATCAATTTAGTTCATGGAATCTTCATCATTTTTGACAGTAAATGACCAGCCAATTTTTATAAATCAAGCAGTAAAATATCTGCAAGCCTCTGGAAAGTTAGCGCATTTCATTGGCGACATTCTCAAACAGTATGTAATCGAACAAGAAATACAAACACGAGATGATATCGAAATCAGCCCCGCTTTGACAGAACAGACCATCATTGATTTCCGCCTCAAAAATCAACTAAATGACCCCCAAACTTTTCAAGAATGGTTACAAAAAAATGTTACAGATTACACTACTTTTTACGAATCAATAGCCTTTAGTTTCAAATTAGAAAAACTGAAATTTTTGATTACAGAAGCAAAAATTTCAGAATACTTTATTGAACGCAAAATTTTTCTAGATCGAGTGATAGTTTCCCGGATTGTTGTTGACAATCGAGAAATAGCTGAAGAACTACAAACCCAAATTGAAGAAGGAGGTAGTTTTGAGCAACTAGCCAGAGAATATTCCTTGTCTGAAGATCGAATGGTCAACGGCATGATGGGGCCAGTCAGTCGAGGTACAATGCCAGATCAATTAAGAGCAGTTATTGATATAGCTAGTCCTGGACAAATTGTGGGACCAATAGAAATCGAGGAACGTTATGGCTTATTTCGCGTAGAACAATTTTTGCCAGCGTCTTTAGAAGATATACAACTCCAACAAGCACTACAAAATGAATTATTTGAGAAATGGCTAGTCGAGAAAATTCAAAAGCTGACGGTCAAACTACAAATGAGCTAAAAGTTCTGGATAATCAATCTCTACAAGTAAACGCCCTAGCTTCTATACCTTGGAATCAACCGCCCCTATCTTGGCTGACTTCTGAACAACAATCCCAATTCCAAAATCAGGCGAAAATCCGTCAGTATCGTCTAGGAGAAAAAATTTGGTCTACCGCAGCAGGTGGTGATCAGTTTTGGATTTTTACTGGTAAAGTCCGTTTGCGGGAAGAAGGAGAAGGTAAGCCATTGCTAGCCCTAGAAGCTGGGGATTGGTTTGGCGATTTATATCAGATGGCTGTGGATTGTAAAGCCGTAGCTGCTAGCAAAGAAGTCGTAGTCGTGTGTTGGAATACAGCGTTGTGGGGAGAGTTTTCCACTCCCCAAATTGATCAGTTTTGGCTAACTGCAAAGTCACATCAGGAAACGGGGGAAATCAAGCCACAAATCAAGCCAGAAATTAAGCAGATACACCAACTCATCCCATCCTCGACTGTAATCGAATCGGGTTATCCATTCGTTTCTAATTGGAATACAGGTGCTGCTTGCTTAACAATGGTGGCGCAACACTTAGAACATCCGGTGAAATTGGAATGGGTACAACGCCAACTGAGGGGACAAAGCCCGAAACATCTGGTGGAAGCGGGTGAAAAGTTAGGCTTAGTGTTGCGGAGGTTGCAAGTTAGTTGGGCTGACTTGCGCCAGTTAACGTTTCCCTTAATACTACAATGGCAATTAGATTCATCACCGCCAGCTTCCTGGGTAGTAGCCTATGGAATGCAAGGATCTAATCTGATTATTGCTAATCCTCTAAATGATGATTATGCTTGTGAGAGTTTACCTCAGTCAGTGGTTGAGTCTGGCTGGGATGGTAGAGTATGGCAAGTTGAACTAATATCTAAACAAGAAAAATTTAACCTTGCTTGGTTCACTCCAGCAGTTTGGAAATATCGGAAACTGCTAGGAGAAGTATTACTAGCGTCTTTTACGTTGCAACTTTTGGGGTTGGGTACACCACTGATTACCCAAGTTGTGATTGATAAGGTGATGGTGCAGCAGAGTTTGCCCACTCTTGATGTGATGGCGATCGCACTCTTAATGATTGCCTCATTTGAGTCTATACTGGGTATACTGCGGCTATTTATCTTCACTCATACCGCCCGCCGTTTAGATTTGAGCTTATCGGCGCAACTATTCCGCCATCTGATGCGTTTGCCTTTAGCTTACTTTGAGTCGCGGCGTGTGGGAGACACCATAGCCAGAGTTCAAGAACTAGAACAAATCCGCCAGTTTCTCACCGGGACAGCATTAACTGTAATTTTAGACAGTATCTTTGCTGTGGTGTACTTGGTATTGATGTTTTACTACAACATCCAACTCACCTTTGTGGCCTTAGCTGTATTACCGTTATTTGCAGCTTTAACAATTATTTCCACACCAATTCTGCGTAAATGGCTCAACGAAACCTTTAATCGCAGTGCCGACAGTCAATCATTTCTGGTAGAGACAGTTTCAGGGATACACTCAGTTAAAGCTCATGCAGCCGAACCAGTAGCACGCGATCGCTGGGAAGGATTATTTGCCCGGTTTGTGCGTACAGGATTTAAAGCATCTACCACTTCTAACATTAGCAGTAATATTGGTAACTTTCTCACCAACTTTTCCTCCTTACTCATTCTTTGGTTTGGAGCTAAATTAGTCATCGAGCAAAACCTAACAATTGGGCAACTTGTCGCCTTTCAAATGCTATCGGGAAGAGTTACCGGTCCACTATTGCGTCTAGTGCAACTATGGCAAAATCTGCAACAAGTCCTACTTTCTGTAGACCGGATTGGTGATATTCTCAACATCGCCCCCGAAGCAGAATTAGGCACAGGCTTAGTTTTACCACCCCTAAAAGGTCAAGTCACCTTCGAGCAAATCTTTTTCCGCTACCAACCACATATTGAACTCGTTCTCAAAGGCATTTCCTTCAACGTAGAACCAGGGCAATTTGTGGGAATTGTCGGCCGCAGTGGTTCTGGTAAAAGTACCCTTTCCAAGCTGTTACAACGCCTTTATCAAATTGAATCAGGACGGATCTTGATTGATGGATTTGATATTAAAAGTGCTGATTTAGCCTCATTGCGGCAACAAATTAGCGTAGTTCTCCAAGAAGACTTTTTATTTAACGGTACTGTCTTGGAAAATATCACCCTCGGTAATCCCGATATTGGTGCAGAAAAAGTAGTAGAAGCTGCCAGACTAGCTGTAGCCCATGACTTTATTAGTCAATTACCCTACGGTTACGAAACTAACGTGGGAGAGAGAGGAACAGCTTTATCTGGTGGACAAAGACAACGCATCGCCTTAGCCAGATTATTTCTTTCCCAAGCGCCCATTTTAGTTTTAGATGAAGCTACCAGCGCCTTAGATAGTGAAACAGAGCAACAAGTTTTGCAAAACTTACAAAAGGTTTCTGCTCACAGAACCGTGTTTTTAATTGCTCACCGCTTCGCTCCCCTGAAACGTGCTGATATGATTTTAGTCTTAGAACGAGGCGTAATTGCTGAACGTGGTACTCACTTAGATTTGTTACAACAAAAAGGTTTGTACTGGTCACTATATCAACGCCAACAAGCAAATATTTAACAGGATGCTAAATTAATTATGATATGTCATTACGAGTAAAATATAGTGAAACAAAGCAATCAAAAAGTATGATCGCTCCACTCGTAATGACATAAAGGGTCTAGAAAACTTAAAACTTTTGCAGCCTATACTTGTTTCTACACCGTAGGTCACAAGGAGGGGTGTGTAAATTAAACTTTAATGGACTTTGCCAACGTCTTCCGAGCAGACCTCTTCTTTAATCCCCTACATACCAGCCAAGCACCACCTAAAACCACTAAACTAGACTGATGACTAAACTCGAAAACGTTAAGTTGGTATTGCAATAACAGTTTCTGTAACGCGTTCCCAAAGTGAAACGGGTTAACCTTCTAATAAGCGGTTAGCCCGCTTTTTTTTATGGGTAAATTTTCCATCAGAGTAGACACAACAAAAAAGTTGTGTTATCATTAAACTATTATCATCTCATCTTCAACAGAAGGACTGCCTATGTACACTGTAATTAAAAAAACAAGGATAACTAAAAATGATCCCAAAGTTCGAGCAAAATGGAAATTTACCTGCTGGTATTCATATTTCCACCTGGGAAGAAATTAAAAATGTTCTAGCTTTTAATGAACGTCGTCAACAGTTGTTGGAAGGTATGAAAAGAGTTAGTGAGATATTAAAACAAGCAGGGTGTAGTCGAATTTATATTGGTGGGAGCTTTGTTAGTAGGAAAACCTATCCAAACGATTTTGATATGTGTTGGGATGATGAAAAAGTAGATTTTGAGCTTCTAAGTGATTTAGATATAAACTTATTAGATGCTGGTAGGAATAAAAGGTTGTCACAAAAGAGAATTTATGGGGGTGAAATCTTTCCTGCATCAGCTCATGCTGATGATTATGATACTTTTTTAGAATATTTTAATAAAGATAATAACCTGAAGAATAGAGGAATAGTTGCCATAGATTTGTAGAATATTAAACAAAGAATATTACTCTAACTTGGGTAATATTCTCACTAGAATGAAGAGTAAAGAAGGAGGTGAACTATGATTTTAAATGAACGCCAATACATGATTACTAAAGCTCATATTAAAAAATTTCAATCAGTAATAGAAAATCTGGAAAGAAAAGTACCCCCACAAGATAATAAAAATGAACAGTTACGGCATCAATCATATCTAGCTTCATTCAATGGTGAAATAGAAGAACTATTAGAACAAATAGAGGAATATGAAAACCTCAAAGCAAGGAAAATAGATAGATTGGAATGTAAGTCTTTAGAAGAATTACCAGAAGCACTTATTAAAGCTCGAATTTTTCGCGGTTTAACTCAGGGACAATTAGCAGAACTTTTAAATGTCAAGGAACAACAGGTGCAACGTGATGAGGCTAATCAATATGCTAATTCTAGTTTCACAAAAATTTTGAAAGTTCAACGTGCTTTAGATATTGAGATTAGAGAGGAAGTAATTTTTAAATAACTTTCTCAACGTCTGATTACAGTTTTGTATAAATAAATTTTGTAAATAAAAATTATTTATCTATAGTCTGATGTACTTGTAAAATATTCCAATAATAGTTACTAAGGTGCATAATAGGATAAAAAATCATGTGGGAAGTTTTTGGAGTATCTGTATTTGGGAAAGTAATTAATTATATTACTGATGATGTACTTTATGAAGCTGAAAAAGCTGTTACTATTTCAAAATTTGCACAGAAAGCTATAGAAATTTTAGATGCTGTACCTAGCATATCTCATTGTCATGATAGAGATTTTAAATGGTCTAGACCTATATTTGTACTTAAAGATGGTACTGTAGTTAAAATTTGTAAAAACCTTATTGGAATTAACCATATTTTTCTAGCTGATAATCATGGATATCTAATTTTTGGTGGATTTGTAAATTGGAGTAATTCAGATAAGCTGAAAAATGCAATAAATAGAATTAAAAATGAATTAACATAATCAGTTATATAAATAAATGAATAAAAGAATCAAAGTATAAAACTCTACTCTTGAAATATTGGGCGAGAGATACCCAGTCAACAGTGGGAATAATAAGGGAAGTCCACCTATTCTTTCGGAACGCCACGCGAACGCGGACTAATCAAAATAGGACTTACGCAGAATTGATCTTAGTAAATATAACTAATTAAAAATTACCCATATTCTTTAGGAAGATTACACTTTTAACTATGTTTTTTAGTCAAAAAAGTGTCATTTTGCTATTTCATTTCATAGTAGTTTTTGTCAAAGGGGGTAAAGTCACCCTCTACTTTAAAACCTTGGAGACAGGTTTTAACAATTAGTGTTGCCAAAAAATACTCTATTTGAGGAGAAAATATATATGCCCATTGACGATATTAATCACAATTTATTTCCTGATCATGGGCTAAACTTCAACGCTATCTCCTCAGTCGATACATTTCAAACTCAAAATGACTATAGCTTCAGTGGTCGTAGTAGCTTTCATTCAGCCAGTGATATTACTGCAACTTCTGTCCAAACTGCTAACTATAATTTCTCTTCTGGCTATGGCTTGATTAACGCCGCCGCAGCAGTAGCTAAAGCTGCTGGTAAGAATACATTTGCTGATGTTCCTAGTCTTGGTGGTAATAATTGGGGAGCCGATTTAGTTAAAGCCCCAGCCGCCTGGGCGCAGGGATACACTGGTAGAGGTATTGTGATTGCTATCTTAGATACTGGGGTTGACTACAACCACGCAGATTTGAAGGATAATATTTGGACTAATCCCGGAGAAACTCCTGGTAATGGTATAGATGACGATGGTAATGGCTATATTGATGATGCCCAAGGTTGGAGTTTTGGTGACAATAGCAACAATACTATAGATGTAAATGGTCACGGTACTCACGTAGCTGGAACCATTGCTGGGGCAAATAATGGCTTTGGGGTGACGGGTATTGCCTATGATGCCAAGATTATGCCAGTTAAAGTGCTGAATGACAAAGGATCAGGTAGCAGTGATTCTGTCGCCGATGGTATTTACTATGCTGTAAATAATGGCGCTGATGTGATTAATCTCAGTTTAGGTGGTAATTTTCCTAACAGCACGCTGGAAGCTGCAATTGAATACGCTAGTAATAAAGGTACTGTAGTCGTGATGGCTGCCGGTAATAATGGT
>DASQZD010000061.1:0-35402 GCA_035638855.1 Nodularia sp. (in: cyanobacteria)
GAACGCGCTATCAACAGACTCAAACAATTTCGCCGCATTGCCACCCGATATGAAAAACTTGCAGCCAATTATACAGCTATGATTACTATCGCCTGTATTTTGTTGTGGTTGTAGTTTGAAAACACGCCCTAGCCCCTCCCCCTTCGGCTTCACCAGTCGCCTACGGTGGGAAACCCGCCTACAGCGCTAGTTCACCGCAAGCGAGGAGGGGGACATGAATGGAGAAGATTTCACAAATTATTTAAAACTGATATATAAGGAACTATAGAATGTTACGAAATTCTGAAGAAATTAGAAAGTCGTCTCTATTTCCACCCAATTTGCGTTGGTTGGTGGCTCTGGGTATTACCTCGGTGATGGCGATGGGTGTGAGTGTAGTCTATGTAACTCGTCCAAAAACTACTCAAACTCCAGTTGTGACAACTCAGGTGAGTCAGCCAGTTACTCGAAAAGTGAATGCGCTGGGACGATTGGAACCAGTTGGTGAAATCGTTAAAATTTCGGCTCCTACTGATCCTAGTGGTGCTAGTCGTGTGGCTAAATTGTTGGTTGATGAAGGGAAACACGTTCGCGCGGGAGATGTGATTGCTATTTTGGATAATCGCGATCGCCTGCAAGCTAATCTTAAGGAAGCACAACAACAAGTCGGAATAGCGAAATCACGCCTAAATCAGGTGAAAGCTGGCGCAAAACAAGGGGAAATATCCGCTAGAGCAGCCACCGTCAGCAATCTTCAAGCACAGTTAGATGGTGAAATTCAAACCCAACAAGCTACAAATGCTCGTCTAAAAGCTGAGTTACAAAATGCAGAGATGGAATTTTGCCGTTATGAAAGTCTTTACAAGGAAGGTGCGATCGCTGCTTCAGCCTTAGATACTCGCAGATTAACCGTCAGAACCGCCCAAGAGGAGTTAAATGGTGCTAAAGCCAGTTTAGGAAGAACTCAACGCACCCTCACCGCACAGATTCAAGAAGCGAAAGCGACTTTAGAACAAACATCTGAAGTGCGTCCCACAGATGTAGCTATTGTACAAGCAGAGGTGGATAGTGCGATCGCCACTGTGGAAAAAATGCAAGTTGAACTCGATGTAGCATACATTCGCGCCCCCCAAGCAGGTCAAATTCTCCGGGTTCAAGCTCATCCTGGTGAAACCATCGGTGAAGAGGGAATTGTCGAACTTGGTAAAACTGATCAAATGTATGCGATCGCAGAAATTTATGAAAGTGATATTGGCAAAATTCGCTCCGGTCAAACTGCTATTGTTACCAGTCCTAGCAATGCTTTTACTGGTGAATTAAGCGGAATTGTAGATCGTATTGGCTTAAAGGTGGCGAAGAAAGATGTATTAGATAGTGACCCCACAGCAGCCACAGACGCTAGGGTAATTGAGGCCAAGATTCGTTTAGATGAAGCTTCTAGTCAGAAAGTTGCGAATTTTACTAATCTTCAGGTGAATGTTGAAATAGTCGTTAGTCAATAGTCTATTAAGAATTATTCGACCACAGATGAACACAGATGAATCTGTTCCGTTGGCAGACTAAAAACTCTATATTAATCACCTTTTTGTCTTTATGTTTAATCGTAAAATTCCTTTGGCTTGGCGGCAATTAATGAAGCAAAAAGGACGGTTTTTAGTAGCTCTTTGTGGAATTACTTTTGCCGACTTTTTAATGCTAATGCAGTTGGGTTTTCAGTCAGCTTTATATGATAGTAATACGCGCTTTCATCAAGTTTTAGAAGCTGATGTAGTATTGGTGAGTCGCCAAGCCCAAAATTTGGGGCTTCTCAGTACTTTTCCCCGTCGTCGTTTGTTTCAAGCTGCTAATTTATCGGAGGTTGAGTCTGTTAATCCTTTGTATGTGCGCTTAGGTGTTTGGAAAAGTCCCCAAACGAAACTAGATGAATCAATTCTAGTAATTGGCTTTAATCCTGAAAAACCTGCGTTTAATTTGCCGTCAGTTAATCAGAAATTGGAGCAGATTAAATATCCCAACACGCTGTTATTTGACCGCAATTCTAGCGGAAAATATGAACAAGCGATCGCGCAAATATCTAATGGTAAACCTGTCACCACAGAACTGCAAGGGCGTAAAGTAAAAATTGGAGGTTTATACGAAGTTGGCGCTTCTTTTGTTGCTAATGGTAGCGTCATTACCAGTGACCAAAACTACTTGCGGATTTTTTCAGGACAACAACCAGGTCAAGTTAATTTAGGTTTAATTAACCTTAAACTAGGTAGTAATGCGGATTTATTTGCTAAAGCTTTGCAATCTTACTTGACTGATGATGTGCAAGTTTTCACCCGTCAAGAATTTATTAATTTTGAAAAGAAATATTGGCAAGAAAATGGCGCAATTGGTTTTATCTTTTCCTTGGGAGTCACCATTGGCTTTTTCGTAGGTGTAATTATTGTTTATCAAATTATTTACAGCGATGTGATGGATCACTTACCTGAATATGCCACACTCAAGGCAATGGGTTATCGTAACACCTATTTATTATTGGTTGTATTTCAAGAGGCATTAATATTAGCTATCTGTGGTTTTATTCCTGGTGGATTTGTGTCCTTTGTTATGTATGCCTTTACCCGCAACGTCACCAAGTTACCACTTTTTATGACTCCTGACCGGATAATTTTAGTTTTAATATTGACAATTATCATGTGTTTAATTTCCGGTGCCATCGCCATGCGAAAATTAAACTCAGCCGACCCAGCCGATATTTTTTAGACGAGAGTGCAATTGAATGACCATCATAAGTCTTCTGTATTAGAATGTAATACATGAAACTCTTTATACTGTGGCTGGAGGGAGGAAATGAATAAGAAATATATAGAACTTAGAAGAAACAAGTACTTCAAACTCAGTTCACAAATCGCTCAGTTGGATAATGCACAATTGCGTTCTCTGTTTGAGAATAGTGAGTCGAATCAATCTAGCACGGGTTGGGGAATAAATCACACCATCGTCCTTGGGAAATCTAGGGTCTTTGTTAAACGTATTCCAGTGACAAACATTGAATTTGACAACCAGTTTTCCACTAGAAACCTCTATGATCTACCAACTTACTGTAACTACGGATTTGGTTCCACTGGTTTTGGGGTTTTCCGCGAACTTGTGACCCATATCAAGACAACAAATTGGGTATTGGAGGGGGCGATTGCTACCTTTCCATTGATGTACCATTATCGAATTATTCCCGTGAACGCACGGCGTGCGGATATAGATAGGTCGCATCTACAAAGTTATGTGGAATACTGGGGAAATAGTGAAAACGCTGGGAAGTATGTTTTAGATAGAGCGATCGCTAATTATGAGTTAATTATGTTCCTAGAATATATACCGCATATTCTGGAAACATGGCTAATCTTAAATCCCAACAAACTTCAGCAACCCCTGGATGACTTACGTAAGACCATTGACTTTTTAAGGACAAAGGGAATTATCCACTTCGACGCTCATTTTCGTAACGTCCTCACCGACGGTGAACAGACATATTTGACCGATTTTGGTTTGGTGCTTGATCAGAGTTTTGCGTTAACTAAAGATGAAGAGTCTTTCTGGGAACGAAACAGATTTTACGACTACGGAGAAGTCTTACGGAATCTTCGCCACTTGATTCTATCGCCCTATAATTCATGTTCAGAGAACGATAAACGCAGGTTGATGGAAAAATATGGCATAGGAGAAGATTTAAAACATCATGAATTGAAGTCTATATTACTCGAAAACATTGAGCAGATACATACAAACGGGGACATAAAATTGGATGAGTTCTACGTTACCAGCATTCTCAAATACCGCAGTATCATCACGCTAATGCAGGACTTCTTTTCGCAGATGTGGGAAAATAACAAGAAGGACACGAAACTTCGCCACAAAGAACTACGGTTGCTGTTGGAGGAGACGGGTTTTACTCAATCACACGATGAAATGTAGATATAGCAATGATTTTTATACCTATCTTTGCTCAATACCATATCAAGATTCAGGCACTATCGGCACACCATCTTTGAGATTCAACAGTCCTGAAGTAATAATTTTATCTTCAGGTTGCAGTCCTGCTAAAACTTGGTAATTATCATTTTTAATATTGCCTAATTTTATCGACTTTTGTCGAGCTATTAATTGAGATATTCCTTGTTTTGACTTCTCCATTTTGATCACATAGACAAAAGTTTTCCCACCTAAACGAGACACTGCTTTTGTGGGGACTAATACCCCAGAATGCTTATTCCGAATCACTCTAGCCTGTACTAATTGATCTGGTTTTAGCTTATCTTCAGAATTATTAAAAAGTGCTTTAACTAAAATTGATCGCTGCTCATTATTACGATCAGGAGCAATTAAAGATATTTTACTAGTACTCAGAATTTGACCTTGTGGATTCAAAACCTCTATAGGCATTCCCTGACGTAATTTTTTGCTTTGTTCTTTGGGAACAGAAATATTGACTTCTAAAGGTTGTTTCTGAGAAACTGTAACCAGTGGTGTAGAAGTATTGACTAAATCACCTACTTTCACGGGAAAATCGCCAACTGTGCCGCTAAAAGGTGCTGTAATTCTATAATTTGTAGGCTGAATTTGTTGGTTTTTAACATTTGCCTCGGCTTGTTGCAAAGCTGTTTCAGCCTGTGATATAATCGCTTGCTCTCCTTGAATCTGGGCATTAATTGCACTCAGATTAGCCTTGGCTTTAGCCACTATGCTGGCATACTCATCTTTAGAACGTTGAGATACCGCTCCCTGGGCTGCTAAGTTAGCATACTTTTCATAGTCCTGTTGCTGCAATTGCAAATTAGCAGTTTGAGATTGGCGTGCTGCTTCCAGAGATTGAAGTTTAGCACGGGCATTTTCTCGTTGTGCTATAGCAGCCTGTTTAGCAGCATTAGTTTCATCGATTGTTGCTGGTCTAGAGTCTACTTGGATAATTGCTGTTCCCGCCGTAACTGGATCTCCAGATTGCAGAAATATTTGGGTAACTTGTCCGGGGATTTTTGATACTATTTGTACTGAACGCTGAGACTTTAAACTAGCAACAAAGTCTAAACTTTCCTCAACTGTACCAATTTGTACTGGTGATACCTTGACTCTTACTCCTGGAGTTTTAATATTAGTAATTGGTTCTTTATTTGTAGGAGTTAATACACGCCAAACTGTAGCAGTTATTCCCCCACTAATTAGTATAAAACCTAACAATAATCGCAGCCACCGCCGTTGTTTAAAAAGTGGCTTGTCTGATGTTTGTGAAAGATTGTCTGCAAATTCAGTTTGTGGCTCAGGGGATGTCATAGGAAACCTAAAAACAAATTAATTAACACTAAATCAGGATTTGCTATTTTGCCCTCTAAATTATTTATACCATGATACTTCGTGAATCATGATGTAGTTCACATCTCAATATACTGTTTAATCAATTATGCTTAAATCTATCTAAAGGTACATGATAAAAGCTCCTTAAAAGGTAATTGCCAATGGTAAATTTATCCTCAATCATCCTTCTCCAAGAAAAACAAAACTCTTGCTCCCTCTCCTTAGTAAGGAGAGGGTTGGGGTGAGGTTTTTGAGGAATTGATCGCTATAATTCGTAATTCGTAGTCAAAAACACAGTGATCATAAATCAAGAGAAATGTCTTCAGAATTATGAATTATAGGCTACTAATTTCTTTAGCAAATAGCTGAGAAATAAAAGGTAGAATATCCCGGTGTTTAGCGTTGGCTTTACCTTCAGTAAATACTACTAAGATATAGGGAGACTGTTCTGGTAACTCAATATAGGCTGCGTCATGACGAACTTGACTTGTCCAACCCGCTTTTGACCAAATTTGAGCATCTTGGGGAAGTTTACTTCCCAAAAAACCTGTTACCTGGTCTTCTTCGACATCGGTGGGTAAATCATCGGGGTTGAGACTACGTTTGAGCAAACTCATCATGGCTTGCGATCGCCCGCTAGACACTGCCACCCCACCCACAATACTATGAAGTAACTTGGCGATCGCATTGGTAGTCACCATATTGCGATTATCTAGCATTTCCCCATAAAATGCCCGTTCCCTGCCATAGGGACCATCACCCCAAGTTTTTTGACAGACATTAATTGTCTCCATTTCCTCCCAGCCCAAAGACTGGAAATAGCGGTTAACAATATTACGCTGATATTTCCAAGTTTCAAAAGGACCGACAGGTAACTGTGGTCCCGAAGTAGTACCACTGAGGATATCGACAATTAAGCTGGTAGCATCATTACTAGAATCCACAATCATATCCCGCAAGGCTCGTTGCAACTCCTGGGAAGGTGAAGTCATGCCTTTTTCCAGCCATTCGTTAACAGCCACCAAATACAACAGTTTAACTACACTAGCCGGATAAATCCGTTCAACACCCCGATAACTAAAACCACGGACTGTATGGTTCCAAAAAGCGTCAGGAGTCAAAGCCCCACCAGTATTTACAGGAACTGGGGGATCGTAAACAATCCAAGTTAAAGCGACTTGGTTACGGGCTAAGGTGGGAAATGTTGCCCAAGTAGCCTCTAAAATGCCATTACCAAGATTTTCGAGTTGTTCGTCTTTTCTAAAGAAAATCATTGCAGAATGCTCTCTAATCCAGAATCCCAAATCCTCAATTCGACATCGGCAGAATACCACTGTATCGCTGATCTAAATTTATATGATTCTCCTGAATGTACGCGCCTGACCACTCAAGCAGCTTCTGGGCGACATTTGCGGATCAGATCAAATGATCAGGTTTCAGCATTGGAGGTGTGTTTGTGTGAAGATGACTATCCAGGGTGGGTATCTTTTGCCGACTTGGGTATATTACAACCTGCTACGGTACTTTATCAGGCTAAATCATTTTCTGAGTCTGAAATTAAAAAACTATTACCAAATGTCATTACTTTTACCCAAAAAGCTATGCAGCAGTCCAATTATTATCTGTGGGGTGGTACTGTCGCGCCAAATTACGACTGTTCGGGGTTAATGCAGGCGGCTTTTGTTGGGGTGGGTGTTTGGTTACCCAGAGATGCTTATCAGCAGGAAGCTTTTACTCAGAAAATTCCCATGGCTGAGTTAGCACCTGGGGATTTAGTGTTTTTTGGCACTTCTGCAAAGGCTACTCATGTAGGGCTATATTTGGGTGATGGTTATTACATACATAGTTCGGGAAAAGATCAGGGGCGAAATGGGATTGGGATTGATATTCTCTCGGAACAGGGCGATGGGGTAAGTCAGTCATATTATCAGCAGATGCGAGGAGCTGGTAGGGTGATGAAGAGTTACAAACCACAGAGACGCTGAAAAATATGAGGGGTGGGTTAATTTCCAAGGAATTAAATCAGGAAAGTGGGGCGATTTCGGTGATTGTCCCCGATGTTTCGGTGGTGGTACCAGTGCGGGATGAGGTGGAGAGTTTACCACTTTTGCTAGAGGCGATCGCATCGAATATCAGCGACACTAATTTTAGTTATGAAATCATTTGTGTGGATGATGGTTCTACAGATGGTTCGGCTGAATATCTCAAGGAACAAGCACAAATCCGCAGTGATTTAAAAGCCGTGCTGCTGCGTCGCAACTATGGACAAAGTGCAGCTATGGCGGCTGGGTTTAATTATGCGATCGGTAAAGTGATTGTCACGTTGGATGCTGACCTACAAAATGACCCAGCTGATATCCCCTTATTATTAGCTAAGTTGGAACAAGGCTATGATTTGGTAAGTGGTTGGCGACATCAACGCCAAGATGCTGTAGTTTCCCGATTAATTCCTTCTAAAATTGCCAATTGGCTGATTGGGAAGGTGACGGAAGTGAAATTACATGATTATGGTTGTTCTCTCAAAGCTTATCGGTCAGAAGTATTAGCAGATATGAATCTTTACGGGGAACTGCATCGATTTTTACCTGCGTTGGCTTACATTGAAGGAGCGCGAATTACCGAAATCCAGGTGCGTCACCATGCGCGGCGTTTTGGTCGCAGTAAGTATGGAATTTGGCGGACGTTCCGCGTGATGATGGATTTGTTAACTATTTATTTTATGAAGAAGTTCCTCACCCGTCCTATGCACGTTTTTGGGTTGTTGGGTTTAGGTTCGATGGTGACAGGAACGCTAATTGGAATTTACTTAACTTTTATCAAATTGGCTTTCGGTGAAGCTATCGGTAATCGCCCTTTGCTGATTTTGGCGGTTTTGCTGCTAGTAACTGGAGTGCAGTTGTTTTGCTTTGGTCTGTTAGCTGAGTTATTGATGCGTACTTACCATGAATCTCAAGGTCGCCCTATCTATCGGGTGCGAGAAGTAGTAGCCAAAAATGTTAAGTAACGTAACAATGTGAGAAACGCTCTGGAAATAAACTTACATCTATTTTGAAAGTTCTTCACACATTGGACGCTAAACTACGACGTAACCTGCTGGTGTTATTTACAGCAGGTTTATTATTCTGGTCTAGCATGGCTTCATTATTGCCAACCCTACCCCTGTATATCAAAGATATAGGCGCAACTAGTCAACAAATTGGCATTGTTATGGGTAGTTTTGCCATTGGGATGTTAGTATTTCGCCCTTGGTGTAGCAATTTAGCAGATCGCCGGGGTCGTAAGATTGTCTTGCTGATTGGAATGTCAGCAGCTGCGATCGCACCTCTGGGTTATATCTTCGCCACTTCCATTATCCCATTAATGGTGTTACGTGCCTTTCACGGTATTAGTATTGCGGCTTTTGGTACTGCTTACATCGCATTGGTGGGAGATTTAGCCCCTCTCCAAAATCGCGGTGAAATTATTGGCTACATGAGTTTGGTAAATCCCATTGGTCTGGCTATTGGGCCAGCCTTGGGGGGATATTTACAAGCAGCAGCTGGTTACACACCATTATTTATCTTATCTGCGGCTTTGGGTCTGGCTGGAATGCTATGTATTATACCTATTGTCAATCCACCGATTGATGATACGCCGGATACCAGCCCCACCAACAACCAATTTTGGGGACTTTTATTGAGTCCCCGCGTGCGAATTCCCGCTATTGTCATGTTGTTGATTGGTGTGGTTATCGGGACTGTGCATACCTTTGTGGCATTATTTATCCAATCAATTCATGTAGATTTGAATCCCGGACTGTTTTATACAGTAGCCGCGATCGCTAGTTTTAATGTCAGGTTGTTCACTGGTCGGGCTTCTGATAAATATGGCAGAGGATTATTTATTACCCTCAGTTTAATTGCTTTTACCTTAGCTATGATCACTATATGGCAAGCCAACAGCGCCCCTATGTTCTTACTCTCAGCATTCGTTGAGGGTGCTGCTTCTGGAACAGCAATTCCCATGATGGCCGCAATGATGACAGACCGCGCCCTACCTCATGAACGAGGGCGAATATTTGGAGTATCTTTGGTAGGATTCGATATTGGGATTGCGATCGCCGGGCCAATTCTCGGTTCCATCGCCGAACAAGTAGGCTACCGCAATATGTTTGGATATGGTGCTGGCTTATCTTTCCTAGCAATTCTTATCTTTCTCACCCAGTCCAGCCATAATTTCAACAACTCCGTGCGCTTTGCTTTGGGGCGTGCTGAAGATACTTATTCATTAAATAATGGCAACTAAAAAGCAAAAAAAGGCAAAATAGAATAATATCTAGTTTGCCTTTTTCTTTTTCAAACGGGCGAGGAGGGATTCGAACCCCCGACACCGTGGTCCGTAGCCACGTGCTCTAGTCCACTGAGCTACACACCCTTACTAGAACTTTATCTTAACACTACTATCAAAATAATGCAAGACAATTTTTTATCTAATTCTGCCGAATTAACGCACCTTGATGAGCAGGGCGAAGCACAGATGGTAGATGTATCCGCTAAGATGCCCACAATCAGGCAAGCAGTAGCCGTGGCTAAGGTGCGAATGTTGCCCGAAACCTTCGCCGCCATTCAAGCCGGCAATGCGCCAAAAGGCGATGTATTGGCAACTGCGAGGTTGGCGGGAATTATGGCAGCTAAACAAACGGCGACATTGATTCCCCTATGTCATCCTTTGCCACTACAAAAAATTACAGTTGAAGTTATACCAGATTCTCAACTACCTGGTTATCAAATTTATGGTACAGTCAAAACCAAAGCTGAAACAGGTGTAGAAATGGAAGCTTTAACAGCTGTTTCGGTGGCGGCTTTGACTTTATACGATATGGCTAAAGCTTTAGAAAAATCTATTGTGATTGAATCGATTCAACTAGTAAGTAAAACTGGCGGGAAATCAGGCGACTATTCCTCGCTAGTAGCATCATCTAGATAATGTTACCTATGGCTTTATTGAGATCAGTTGGAGTTTGGTACTCTTCCTTTTCTGGTAATTGCTCTAATACTGAGAGTAAGTCCCGATCCGCCCCTTGATTTTGGGCGTGCTTAATTAATTCTTGCTTGTTAGCAGGATAATCAACACCTTTCAAATGTTTTTGGATTTCTACAGGATTTGCTTTCGTCATTTTCATCAACTTCTAACGCTTATTTAAAGCTTGACAAGTCCATGTATGAAGTCCCTCTATCAAAAAGATGAATCATTTTTAACTCAGATTAATTAAAAGCTCACTCAATTGGTTGATGAACCAATGTTTTGCTTTAGAATGAGGAGTACATGGCCAACAGCTGTGTTTCTACTGTGTTCAAGTCTGTAATAAATCTTTATGCCTCCTCGTTGGCCTCGCAAACCCGACCGCAAAGACCCAGCATTCCGCAAGTTAGATGACCGGATTAATTTTGCTGTCCATGTGGCACTGACTACAGCAGTTAATTCTAGTTTATGGTTTTTCCACAATTTAAAAGCAACTACCTGGGTATGGCTACCCTGGTTAACCGCAGGTTGGATATTAGTCTTATTGGTGCATTTAATTTATATTAGTGCGATCGCTAACTATACAGAAACTCCACCCAAATCCACCTGAAGACTGACACTTGAGGCTAGGGCGATTCTAACCTGTGGCAGTAGGTTCAGCTTGATAATTGCGCGATAATGTTAAAGACCCTGATAGTTAACGCTCTTTGTTGATATAAGGTGATTTTTATGGCGACAACTCAAACCGCAGAATTACTAGAAGCCCTAGCTGCTGAAATTGGCGAAGCCGTTTATATAGACATTGCCAAATGGCATCTTTATTTATCTGATGCCAAACTACATACTGTGGTTGCTGAACAGATGTATCCCTTAATTACTTCCCAGACTGTAGATGAAGACCGAGTAATCGCAGTATTGGAATCTATCCCCGTAAAAATTGGTGGCGGGAGAAAAGAATTGCCTTTAAATCATCTCCTACCACTGCAATGTCAAGTAAACCTAGTAGATATCTTAGAGAAATATCAACGCCAGATTTAATTTCTGCGTTCTGAGTGTTGATGATTTACTCTTTGAGAAACCTCGACCAGGAGGTAAACTATATGACTACATATCAGTTTCACGACGAATACACTTTAGCCGAAACAGCCGAAGAACTGGGTAAAAAAGCTTTAAGCTTGGGTTTAATACCGAGTTTTTTGGTGCGCCATTTTCCTGATAGCAGACAATATTATATCCCCAACGAAGCAGAATCTCAACCTTTGACACCAGAACAAGCATATCTGCGGTTTAAGAAACTGCTTGAAGAATGTACTTAAGTAAACATGAGTAGTTAATTTATCAACGGATTTTTCCGAAAATTCGGGTCAATTTTCTTTGCAAATTTAGTGGAGTGATTTATATGTTTTTACAAATCAAAGATTCCGGCGACATGATCAAAGTTCTTGATTTTCAGGAATTAATTGATCCAAATAATAATATTATTCACGCTCAAGATCAATTAGGTCAAGAAGAACAAGAACCTGATACTTATAAAAAGCAAAATCTGGTTTTCCCCTCTGGTGAAAGTTTACCACGCTGTTGGGTAGATGCAAATTATAGAGATCCTGAAGTTTCATCATCACCTCAGCAGCGATAAACAAACATAAATGGGCGGGCTAGAAGCCCACCCCACAATATTTATATTTATCCACTATTTTAGGCTCGTCAGTCAACACAAATATTTGTCTGTGCTTATAGCATTTCCTAGTCTAATAAAGTCTAAAATTATCTGCGTTTACCTGCGTCCATCTGCGTTTAATTATTACTGCTTGTACCTCACTTGAATGGGAATTGCTATATCTGTGTTTATCTGTGGTTAATTTATCTTCATCTAACTGCTAGTAGTAACAACCTCTTCTACTACCGCTTTACTTGTCTGTGAACTGGGGAAAAATGCCTTAGTAATCCAGTAAGTCACTATATGCGACAGTAAACCCAAAGGGCCAGCAAACAAGCACAAAGCAATAGAATGGAATGTCCAGATACCTGTTTTCTGTCCTTCTAAATATATCCAGCGACCGACAAATAAATCCATCACCAAAAAATGAATCCAACCAGTTGCGGCCGCTGTTTCATCTGCAAAAAATCGGGCAATATCGGCTAATTGGGGATTTGATAAAGCTGCGGCATTTTCTGGTGTAATGCTATTGATAAACAAATATAAATATGCACCAGCTAAGACTACAAAAGGTAGATATGATTCCATTATCCACCGTGTGAGTTTCCACTTCGGTAGAAACATCATCAACACCCAAAAGGGTAAAACGAAAATATTAGCAATGTCAAATATTTGAGAGATATTCATAAATTTGGGGAGATTATAAAGCTACCAATTGTGATTTTATTTCTGAAGATTTCAAATCACGACCAATGAAAACTAAGCTAGTTTGTTGCGCTTCTTGTGGTTTCCAAGGGCGGTCATAAAATTTATCAAATCGAGTGCCGACACCTTGCATGACTAGGCGCATGGGTTTGTTAGCCACTGCGACAAAGCCTTTAATACGATAAATTTCTTGTTGGTTAGCCAGTTTTTGCAGTTCTTGTTGCAGTTGGTCTGGGTCAAAGGTGCGGTCTAAAACTAAGTGAGTGGAGGTAATCTCTTCATCATGTTCGTGGTCTTCTTCGCTGTCGTGATGGCTGGGACGACTATCTAAATTATCTTCTACTGCGGCTTGGAATCCTAGTAAGATAGAACCATCAAGTTTACCGCGATCGCTTGACACTATCTTCACCACTCTGGGTAATTCTTGCTTAATCAATTCCTCTACTCGAAGTTTCGTTTCAATATCGACTAAATCAGTTTTATTCAACACTACCAAATCTGCACAAGCTAGTTGGTCTTCAAACAATTCTTGCAAGGGTGTTTCATGTTCTAGACTATCATCTGCTTGCCGTTGAGCAGCGATCGCCTCTGGATTACTAGCAAATATACCTGATGCTACTGCGGCGCAATCGACCACAGTAATAACTGCATCCACTGTAGCGGCGGCGCGAATTTCTTGCCAGCGAAAGGCTTTAATTAACGGTTTTGGTAAAGCTAAACCAGAAGTTTCAATTAAAATACAGTCAATGCTATCTCGCCGCTTGATTAATTCTTGCATCGTGGGATAAAATTCTTCCTGCACGGTACAGCATAAGCAGCCGTTAGTTAATTCAAAAATATTACTACTATCTTCCCCATCTTCGGGGCAAATCTGACAGGATTTTAACAATTCGCCATCAATACCCAGTTCGCCAAACTCGTTGACTAAAACTGCAATGCGGCGACCTTGGTTGTTTTGTAGTAGGTGGCGAATTAAGCTAGTTTTACCACTGCCTAAAAAGCCTGTGATGACTGTAACAGGAATTTTTGTAGCCATTATGTTGGTTTTGCCAGATTTTACGAGGATGACAAGTTTTAATATTTACAACTTGATATACTGATATTAAGCTGATTTTCAAGTTGGACTCAGTTATTCTAAGCTGTAATCCCACAGAAATGCTCAAAAATTAATTAATGAGAATTTTATTTGTGTCCTTGGTGTCTCAAACCTGAACAAGAGAAAGACAATTTGTGAAAATGTAACTCTGACATTTTAGATATAATCACACTTCAAATTTACTTATTTTATACTTTGTTTTCTCATGTTTTTCATCTGCTTAAAAATTGCTTTAATTGCCGATAATACTTGTTTGAAATTTTTAGGTATTTCTGGAATACTATTTGACCACGGTGATTTTTTTAAGTATGACCAGTAAAGTTCTTTTTCAGGACTAATACACCATATTTGCCACGGTTTTAAAGAGCCAATAAAATGAATTACCATTGATTGGTCATTAGCCTGGGAATTACCATCATATAAATCAATTAATGAATTCCATTTTTGGTCTACATTCAAAAATTGACCATCAATAACTTTATTTAAGGCATCTTGATCCCATAGTTCGATCATCTCAGGACGATTGCGAATAAGTTCAATACATTTATCTCCGATATTCATGTTCCGCCAAGTTTCTAAGTTAATCAACATGACACCGGAGTTAAAATAATAATTGCTATTAAGTTCTAGCCTTTTTTTAGTGGTGACAACTTTTTTACCATGAGCTGCAAGTACATAATTCGCTATATCATAATTATATAGCTCAATAATTGAACCATTAACAATTAAATCAGAATCAAGATAAAGTATTTTATCAATATCATTTGGTAGAATCTCAGCAGCTAGTAATCTATAATATGCAGCAGAAGATATATGTTCAGAGACTTTTAAGTTTTCAACTTCTGCATCTTGTACTTCATAAATCAAGAAATCAATTTGAGCTTTTGTCTTGAGTTGCTCAATTTTTTCCTGAAAGTTAGTGGTAATTTTTTTAGTTATTATATGGACTTTTTTTAAATTATCCAGGTTATTCAATATCAGGGAAGTTACAGCTGCACCAAAATGTTGTTCATACTTGCCATCAAAACAAAACAAAACTTCCATATTCTGATTCCTTAAGTTTTATTTATACTCTAAATATTTTACAAGCATAATATTATTAATTGTTAACCATAAAACATATTAACTTGACTTGTGAGGAATAGTCCAAAGTCTTATTTTGCCAGGAAGTTAACTGAAACGCAACTAAGCTCAACTTTATCCATTTACCTGATGGTAAATCCATAGGCTGGAATCCATATTTATCAAGGCTTTGAACTTTGGGGATTCCCAGTTCAGGATGGAAAGCTTTGAAAAATTATACGAGTGGAACCCTTTGACTGGATAAAGTTGAGCTTAGTATTTTGATTTGAAGGGTGATTTTAATCACTCCTGAGTTTTGACTTTTTATTCAGCCGTAGCGAGTTCGGTGTTGCCACGATTGCGGCGACGTGTGAGACTGTTAAACAGCATGACACCGATTGATTTAATCAAATTACCTTCTAATTCTTGGAACATCTTCATGTTCATACCAAAGGCGGCGTTAGCTTCATTGACAATGCGATCGCCTGTAGGTTCATCGAGGGGTAATTCATCCAGATTTTGACGATATTGGGCTTTAAATGCCTTCTCATCGGTAATGTCGGCAAATTCATAAAAAGCAGTACCTTCACCCTCAGACAAGTTCATTGCTGTCACCGCAATGTTTTTGAGAATTTGACCCCCGGAGAGATCACCCAAATAACGAGTATAGGAATGGGCGATTAATAATTCTGGTTCTGTTTGCGATATTTCGCGGATGCGTTGGACATAAGCTTCACCTGCTGGCGATAGTTTAATTTGTTCGCGCCAGTTAGCACCAAAATAGTAACTCAAGTCTTGTTCTAAGGTCTGCTTGCGGTTGAGTTGGGGAAAGTTAATTTTGGCAAGAATCGGGTGCTGATGGTGCTTTTCCATCTCTTCTTCCATGGCGGAGTAGATGAAGTAAAAGTTTGCAACTAATTTCCGGTAAGAGTTTTTCTCAACTACTCCTTTCAAAAAGCACTTGACAAAACCCACGTTTTCTGCCATTGTGTGCGCTTTTTTAGTACCTAGACGTAATTTGCTGGCTAAATTGCTGCTCATACTAAATTTCTCAACTTAAAAGGTTAACTGCCGAAGTTACGATTTATGAATGGCTAAAAAATGCCATCAAAACGTTAGATTAAAACTATTTGATGAGAATTTATATTAAAATTTTTTAAGTAGCCTGAACTTGTAGTTTGATTAAAACGTCAATGAGGCTCAGTAATTGAGAAACTTGACAACGAAGATTTGATGAATTTTTGTTGTCCTGAGCTAAATTCTAGTTTGGACGGGAATCTCTGGGCAAAATTCTCATATTCACAGTTTTTCAGCCTGGGATTAATTTGCCAAATCGCCGCTAATAACTATCGCTAGTCAGAATTTAATTGCAGTTGATCAAATACTAGAAAATTAGTGCCGCCGCAAATATTGACATTTTACGAAAAATAAGTTCAGTAATTTTACTGAAGAATCTCCGATGATACTGATTTCGGAAATAAAAATAAGTATATATTACAGATAACCGATTAGCTCAGTTGAAATTGCTGAATTAACGTGTAAAGTGATATTTTCCAATGTGATGGTGTGGAGAGTTGAAAATTATGGTTACATCTATAAATAAAACCCAAGGCGACATTCGGGGTGGTTCTAAGTCCAAATCTCACAACTCTGCAAAAGATTTGGAGGGCAATTTTGCCCTTAACTTAGTATCATTACCGACGAATGCCTTGTTTGGTACAGACGGCATTCGTGGGCAAGTCGGAGAATTACTGAATGCGCCTTTAGCATTACAGGTGGGTTTTTGGACGGGGATGGTTTTGCAAAATCATAGTTCTCAAACAGGGCCAGTCATCCTGGGGCAAGATTCCCGCAACTCTAGCGATATGCTGGCAATGGCTTTAAGTGCAGGGTTAACAGCAGCCGGGATAGAGGTTTGGTATTTGGGGTTATGTCCCACTCCCACCGTTGCTTATTTAACCAGCATCAGTGAAGCCATCGGTGGAGTGATGATTTCTGCTAGTCATAACCCGCCTGAAGACAACGGAATTAAGATTTTTAATGGCAATGGTGCGAAGTTATCTCCAGGATTGCAGGCAGAGATTGAGGCGGGACTACGTGGGCATACAGTAACAGGTAAAGTGAATAATTGTGGACGGCATTATTCGCGCTGGGAATTAGTGGATCAGTATGGCGAAACTTTGAAGGAATCTTTGCAGAAAACGCTTAATCTTCAAGGGCTGAAAATTGTTTTAGATTTAGCCTGGGGTGCAGCAGTTGGGTTAGCAGGAAAAGTATTTACAGAACTGGGGGCAGAGGTAATCTGCTTACATAATGAAGCTGATGGCGATCGCATTAACGTTAATTGCGGTTCTACTGACTTGGCAATTTTGCAAGCCGCAGTTAAAGAACATCACGCCGACTTGGGTTTTGCCTTTGATGGCGATGCTGATCGCGTCTTAGCTGTAGATCATACGGGGAGACAAGTCGATGGCGATTACATTCTTTATCTGTGGGGAAAACACCTCCAACAACAGCAACAACTGCCAGATAACCTCATTGTTTCCACTGTCATGGCCAACTTAGGCTTTGAGAGGGCTTGGAAACAACAAGGCGGCAACTTAATTCGTACCGCCGTTGGGGATCAATACGTACAAGCTGAAATGATGCGGACTGGGGCAATGTTAGGCGGGGAACAATCTGGCCATATTCTTTGCCGCCATTACGCCATTACTGGTGATGGCTTATTAACAGCGTTACATATAGCAGCTTTAGTGAAAGAGGCTGGTGTTTCCCTCGGCGAAATGATAGATCAAAGCTTTGAGACTTATCCCCAATTCTTGCGAAATGTCCGCGTTATGGATCGCGATCGCCGCTTGAATTGGCAAAATTGTATACCAGTGCAACAGGCGATCGCCCAAGCCGAAGCCGCAATGGGTGATGCAGGCAGAATATTAGTCCGGGCTTCTGGCACAGAACCAGTGATCAGAGTCATGGTAGAAGCCGCTAATGCAGAACTCGCTCATCACTGGACAAATGAATTAGTACATCAAGTCCAGCAAAACCTAGTCCCATAAATCATGTGGGACTTAAACTAGCCATATTTGGGTTAAATTGCCAATATAAAATCCCCAAGCTGGAATTTAACCTGAAATATACCAATCCCAACCACAGGAGAAACAAAAAACAAGGGATATATCTATGTGTACTCAGTCTTGTAAGCGCATAGTGCAGGCTACGCCCACAAAAATCAAATAGGAGTCCCATATGCTCAAAAGCAAACACAAATCGAAAACCTCAAAAAAACAGGATAGCAAGCAAGCTTCTACATCTAGCCTCAAAGAACGGTTAGCCCAAAAGAGTAAAGCAGCCCAAGCACATAAAGAATTTACCACCCTGCTGGCCTTATCTAGCTTTGCCAGTGTCTTATTTGGCATTGCATTTTTTTTAGTAGGTGGAATTAAAGCAGTAATTCCTGGGGTTTTGGCAATCCTGGTCATCTCCTTTTCATACAAATATCCCCGCCCAGCCTTCTTTGCTTTTTTGATATATATGCCATTTGCGGGTACTATCACCCATTACATCGGTAACAGTCCCATTCTGCAACTGGCTAAAGATTCTTTCTACATTCCCGCCTTAATTGCATTTTGGCAAACTTGCCGCCAGCAAGGGCTACCCCTTATACTTCCCAAAGAGATTAAAACTCCTCTGTTTATTTTGTTGGGTTTTTGCCTGCTAACGCTGATATTTATTAACGGTGGACAACAGTTCAATCCTCCCCCATTCGGACTTCTGGAAACAGCAACCAAAGAAAATCCCATAGCTATGGGTATTCTGGGGCTAAAAGTATTTCTTGGCTACTTGCCGTTGATTGGTTGTGCTTACTATTTAATTCGGAATAAAGAAGACTTCCTATTTTTATCCCGCCTACAGGTTGTCATTATACTTATCTGCTGTACGCTGGGAATTATTCAATATATCTTACTAGCAACTGGAGTATGTGAAGGGACGAGAAATGCTACAGGAATCAATTTATTTAAAGCAACAATAGAAGCCCGGTGTTATTTTGGGGGTTCTCTACTCTATAGTCCAAGCGAGGGAGCAATTCGCTTACCAGGAACCTTTGTTGCCCCTTGGCAATGGGCATGGTTTTTGATTTCTAGCACCTTTTTTGCCTTTGCCACAGGTTTCACTGATCGGGCAATTATTTGGCGGCTGCTAGGTTTAGGTTCTTTGGCAACAGTTTTTATCAATGCCGTCATTTCTGGACAGAGAATTGCCTTAGCGCTAGTACCCATCTGTTTCGTAGTCTTGCTACTAGTTACAGGTGAAATTCGTAACCTTAAACGCTTTATCCCTATGGGACTAGGACTAGCCCTGATTCTGGGAATGGCCATCGCACTTAACCCAGGTATTGTGCAACAGCGGATAGATAGTTTTGTCGGCCGCGTGGAAGCAGCACCACCTGAAGACTTTATCGTCCAGCAGTTTCAGGAAAATTGGAAAAATGTAGATACACCCATTGGTAGTGGTTTAGGCCGGGCGACTAACTCGGCTAGGGCATTGGGTAGAACCAAGCTAGTAGAGGTATATTACGCAAAGGTGCTATGGGAGGTAGGTATTGTCGGAGTAATGGCATTTTTAGCTTTGGTCACAACTTTGACAATTACTGGTTTCAAAGCATATCGTTCTATCAAAGACCCTAACTTAAGAAGTTATGGCGCTGCTGTGTGGGTGTTTATACTGTTTATTAGTTATAATACTTACTATTATCCTTTAGATGTTGATCCGGTGGCTGTATACTACTGGTTTTTTGCAGGGGTACTGTTGAAATTACCAATCCTGGATAAACAAGAAAGACAAAATCCTCAGCCCCTAAAAACCACAAAGAAGAAATTTTCCCCGATCAAAATTTAATTATCCTACTGCTATTTTCAGAGAAATAAGTTATACCAAATTAAGATGAAGCTGCATAGAATAAGATTTCCAGAATAATTGAACGCAGATAAAGACGGATGAATTAATGGATTTCATGATTCTGTGCAGCCTTACATAAAATTGGTATTAGTAGAAAATTCGATGATCAAACAGCAAGTTTATTTGAATATCAAAACACATGAATGATTTGCCTTTGATTTCCGTAATTATCCCCACCTATGGAAGAGAAGAAACGCTGCGGGATAGTATCATAGATGTTTTAAATCAGGACTATCCTAACTTTGAAGTTTTGGTAGTAGACCAATCTCCCACGCACCAACCAGAAATTCAAGCTTATCTAGAAGAAATTTTCGCAGCAAATAAAATTCAATTGTTTCGCTTAGATTGGGCGAGTTTACCAGGGGCGCGTAATTATGGTGTGCGGCGCTCAAAAGGTGAAATCATTTTATTTATTGATGATGATGTGAACATCACCCCCGAATTTTTAGCAGCCCATGCGAAAAACTACGTGCAGAATCCAGAAGTAGGGGCTGTGGCTGGGCGGGTATTTGACAGAGGTAAATTAAGTGATTCGGGTGGAGAGTTGCAGATTGAATATTTGCCTCCCGAAGCAATGGACCCTGGAATCGCTTGGTACCACATTGATTTAGTCCACACAATTAAACCCCAACAAGTCCTGACAGCTAGGGGTTGTAATATGTCTTTTCGCCGCGAAATTTTTACTAAATACGGATTGAACTTTGACGAGAGGTTTCGCGGTAGTGCGGTGCGCGAAGAATCAGATTTTTGTTTGCGAATCCGACAGACGGGATATAAGATTTGGTATGATCCAGAAGCTTATTTGATCCATTTGGGCGAAGAAACTGGGGGTTGTCATGATATTAGTATGCGATCGCTCAATTATCAACTCACCTTCTATCACAATCATTTCTTAATGGGGCTAAAAAACCTCAACCCCATCCAAGCCTTACGCCTATACGCCGCCTTATTTGACTGTCACGTTCTCGGACACCCGCCTTGTAACAAAAGTGGTTCCCCGATTAAAATTGTCACTCGCGGTATTTTTTACAGTTTGGGTTTTCTCAAAGCCTTGGGTACTGTCATTCAGTCAACCTGGAATGATGGTCAAACTTATAGTCACCTCGATCAACAAACTTAGGCATTAGCTAAAACAGTTTAATTCTGACATTTGACTATTAACACATATTCAAAGTTTATGAAAATATTAGTTGCTAGTCATTCATATATTGTAGACCTTAACTGTGAAAAATTACGCGCTTTAGCGCAATTAAAACCAGGAATTGAGGTGACAGTTGTTGTTCCCAAAACCTGGAAACCTGGTGGTGTCCAAAACAAAGTTATTACTACTGAATACAAGAACGAAGGTAATTTTAGAATTGTCCCAATTTCTAACTTCAGTCAAAATCATCAAGGTCTTCTTACCTTTGGTACTGACTTAATCTCTTTATTACGAGAATTTCGCCCCCACATTATCCAAGTAGAACAAGGTTCTAGAGGGCTAGCATATACTCAGATGATTTTCCTGAATCAACTATTAGGACTCAAAGCAAAAAATACATTTTTCACTTGGTGGAATCTACCCTACAAACTAAAATTTCCAGTGACTTTATTAGAGAAATATAATCTTAACAATAGTCACGGTATCATTTCTGGTAATCAAGATGGGGCGGAAGTTCTCAGAGAAAGAGGATATCAAGGTAAAATTCAAGTTATGCCGCAATTAGGTGTTGACGAACGCCTATTTACTCCTCAAAAACAACCAGAATTAGCCAGTAAATTGGGCATTACATCTGATGATTTTGTTGTGGGATTTGTAGGGCGTTTTGTCCCAGAAAAAGGTTTGTTGACGCTTTTACAAGCTTTATTAACTATCAAAGATAAACCTTGGAAATTATTATTACTGGGACGAGGAGAGTTACAAGCAGAATTAATCAAAATTACCACAGAAAATAATCTGAAAGAACGGGTGATTTTTATAGAAAGTGTCCCTCATGATCAAGTTGCCAATTACATCAATTTAATGAATACTTTGGTACTACCTTCGGAAACTACTTATAAGTTTAAAACCTTAACTGCTGTGGGCTGGAAAGAACAATTTGGTCATGTGCTGATTGAGGCTATGGCTTGCAAAATTCCGGTAATTGGTTCGGATTCTGGTGAAATTCCCCATGTAATTAGTGATGCTGGTTTAATATTTACTGAAGGCGATATTAAGGCTTTAGCTAATTGCTTAGTTCAATTAATAGAAAGACCAGATTTTGCTCAGAGTATGGCTAAAAAGGGTTATGAAAAAGTAATGAATAAATATACTAATCAGGCTTTAGCACACCAGCAATTTAGATTTTATCAAGCATTGATTAATAATTAAAGGTTCGCGCAGAGGCGCAGAGGCGCAAAGAAGAACGCAAAATCATGAAAATTTTACAAATTATTCCTTCAATTTCTCTGGTTTATGGCGGTCCCAGTCAAATGGTTATTGGGCTGGCTTCTGCGTTGGCGAAAGAGAAAGTGGAAGTGACGATTCTCACAACTGATAGTAATGGTGATACTGGACAAAAACCTCTGGATGTGAATTTAAATTGTCCAGTCAAACAAGATGGTTATGAAATCATTTATTTTCGTTGCGCCCCATTTCGTCGCTATAAATTTTCTCTTGATTTATTACAATGGTTAAAAGTTCACGCTTGCGAATATGATTTGGCGCATATTCATGCTTTATTCTCTCCTGTAAGTAGTGCTGCGGCTAGGGTATGTCGTCAGCAAAAGTTACCTTATATTTTGCGTCCTTTGGGAACTCTTGATCCGGCGGATTTACGCAAGAAAAAGCAATTGAAACAGCTTTATGCTGGACTTATTGAACGTCGTAATCTAGCTGATGCGGCCGCAATTCACTTTACCAGCGACCAAGAAGCAAAAATATCCGAACGCTTTGGAGTAGTTACGCGAGATTTGGTGATTCCTTTGGGTGTGATTCCCCCTGAAAAGGTGGGAGATGGGGGGAGTTTAGTGCGTAGTCAATGGGGAATACCGCAAGATTCGCCTTTAGTGTTGTTTATGTCGCGCATTGACCCAAAGAAAGGGTTAGATTTGTTGATTCCAGCCTTAGAACAGCTTTTAGAATCGCAGTGCAATTTTCATTTTGTTTTAGCTGGGACAAATTCTCAAGATCCAGATTATGAGCAAAAGATCAAAGATCAGATTGCAAATTCACCATTGCGATCGCACACTACAATTACAGGCTTTGTTAGTGGTGAGTTAAAAGCTAGTTTACTACAAGCTGCTGATTTATTCGTTTTACCTTCTTATTATGAAAATTTTGGTATTGCTGTCGCTGAGGCTATGGTAGCAGGTATACCAGTGGTTATTTCTGACCAGGTGCATATTTGGCAACAGGTGCGTGATAGCAAGTCGGGGTGGGTGGGTGCGACAGAAGTAGAAGCTTTGGTAAAATTAATTGCAGAGGCTTTGCAAAATCCCCAAGAATGTCAGCAACGGGGGTTAAATGCCCAAAAATATGCTTTAGAGTATTTTAGTTGGAGTGCGATCGCCCGTCAAATCATCCAAGCCTACCAAGGCATTCTCACAAAATCATAAATTCCTTAACTGTTCATTATTAATTAATTTGCTTTTCTCTATACCTAAAAATTAAAATTTTGTTACAAACTGCTAAAAGCCGATGGGGAAACTGTGTTTTATGTCATGATGGCAATGTAAAATACACAAGCCTTTATAAATTACAGGGAATCTCGCATGACTCTCCGTCTTGGTGATACAGTACCCAACTTTACACAAGCCTCTACGCACGGCGATATCAACTTCTATGAATGGGCAGGTGACAGCTGGGTAGTGCTGTTTTCTCACCCTGCTGACTTTACACCTGTTTGTACCACAGAATTAGGCACAGTTGCCAAACTCAAGCCCGAATTTGATAAGCGTAACGTGAAAGCGATCGCACTCAGCGTTGATGATGTAGACTCCCATAATGGTTGGGTAGGAGACATCGAAGAAACTCAAGGAACCGCCCTCAACTATCCCATTCTTGCAGATGCAGATAAAAAGGTTTCTGACCTTTATGACATGATTCACCCCAACGCAGCTGCAAACATCACAGTGCGTTCCGTCTTCGTTATCGATCCTAACAAAAAACTGCGTCTTAGCTTCACCTATCCCCCCAGCACCGGACGCAACTTTGATGAACTATTGCGAGTCATTGATTCTCTGCAATTAACTGATAATTACAGCGTAGCCACACCAGCTGACTGGAAAGATGGAGAAGACTGCGTAATTGTACCATCATTGAAAGATCCCGAAGTTCTCAAACAGAAATTCCCCAAAGGTTACAAAGAAATCAAACCTTATTTGCGGATGACTCCTCAACCTAACAAATAACTTCCAGTAACACCAATATTAGTATATACGTAAGGTGGGTTAGCAAAAGCGTAACCCACCATTTTTATATATAGATATAATTAAATTATTTGGGTAAGCAAAGTAGGAGAGATTTACCATGCTTTCATCCCCTTTGATATTGCATTTTCCCTCATCAATGCCAATGACAGATGAACAATTCTTTGAATTCTGTCAAGAAAACCGCGACTTACGCATTGAGAGGAATAAATTTGGAGAAATCTCAATTATGCCGCCTACAGGTTCAGAAACAGGAAACCGTAACTTTAATATTGCTGTACAGTTAGGAGTTTGGGCAGAACAAGACAATATGGGTATTTGTTTCGATTCTAGCACAGGATTTAAACTATCAACAGGTGCAGAGCGATCGCCTGATGCATCCTGGATAAAATTAGCCAGGTGGAATCAACTTACACCAGAACAAAAACAAAAATTTGCACCTATCTGTCCAGATTTTCTTATTGAATTAAGGTCAGCTTCTGATAACCTGCAACCATTAAAAGACAAAATGACAGAATATATGCAGGAACCAGAAATACAATTAGCTTGGTTAATTGACCGTAAACATCACCGAGTTTATATTTATCGTCCTGGACAACCAGAGGAATGTTTACAAAAGCCTGAAACTGTTAGCGGTGAAAAAGTTTTACCAGGATTTATTTTGAAGATGGATAAAATTTGGTAGTCAAAAAATAAATCACAATTCATCCCACATAAAAACTATGCAATCTCCTATAAATATTCTGACAGTTGCAGAATACCTAGAAGCCGAGAAATCCAGCGATATTCGTCATGAATACATAGGCGGACAAGTCTTTGCAATGGCGGGTGCTAGTGAAGAACACAACCTGATTTCTACTAACATTATCGCCATATTGCGCCCTCATCTTCGCGGAAGTTCCTGTCGCGCTTTTATGTCTGACATGAAAGTTAAAGTCAAGGTACAAAACGCCGAGATATTATACTATCCTGATATTTTAGTTACCTGTGACTCTGAAGACAAAGAAAGATATTTTAAAACTCGTCCTAGCTTAATTATCGAAGTTTTATCTGACTCTACCGAAACCACAGATAAACGAGAAAAACGCATTAATTATCAAATGTTAGATAGTTTGCAAGAATATGTCTTAGTTTACCAAAACCAAATCAAAGTAGAAGTTTATCGTCGAGAAGTTGCGGATAACTGGTCAATGGAAGTTTTGGGTAAAGATGATAAATTGCGTTTAGATTCTATTGGGTTGAATTTGACAATGGCAGACATTTATGAAGATATTAATATAATTGCTAATCTTAATCTGTAATTTCTGCCAGACACGAAATCAAATCGCCAGAAACAGCAAGGATAAATTATGAGTAAAACATCAGTCCAAAACCTCTACGATGAAGATTTTTATCTCTGGGTTGAAGATACTGTCAGTAAGTTGAAAGTGAGAGACAAAGACAATTTAGATTGGGAAAATTTAATTGAAGAGGTAGAGTCTTTGGGAAAAAGTCAGCGTAAAACAGTGCGGAGTTTTTTGGTGCGTTTATTAGAATATTTCTTAAAGCGGTGTTATGTACCAATGTCAGATTGTTATCGAGGTTGGGAAATTGAAATTAGGAATTTTAGGCAAAGATTACATATTGAGATAGAAGATTCACCATTTGAAAAATTTTATTTTAGAGAGAATTTCTAAAAGTTATGAAATGGCTTTAGAAAATGTCAGAAACGGTTATCGTGATGTTTATTTTTGTGATCTTTGTCCATTTCTCAGTGATGTAGATGCTTTATTAAATAATAAATTTTGGGAAGAATTATAGCGGTATGCACTTGAATGAAGTACATCATAGCCCCCTCCTCACTTACAGGGGTGGGGTTCTTATATCTTACTCAACTGAGAACCGCTATATTCTAATTATAATCTAGAAATTATTTAACCTAAGACCAAATTCATTTATAATAATCGGCTAAAATATCATAAGCGTCATTAATTAACCGCATCTTTTCCTGCGCTTGTTGTTGGAATTGGGGCTGATTTACAAACAAATCAGGATGGCATTTTTTCACTAGATTTTTATAAGCCTGTTTCATTTCAGCTAAAGAAGTACTAGGTTGTAATCCCAAAATGCGATAAGCGCGAGCAATTTTATCTTTTTCCGCTTGAGTTTTGGGCGGTTTAGATGCTTGTTTATTTTGGGTTTGTTGCTGTTTTTGGCGATTCTCAGAACCAGGAGAACGCATTTCTGCTTTCATCTGCGCTATTTCTTCATCAAGTTCCCAATTGCGAAATTTCGCGTCCACTTCTTGGCGAAGAGGAGAAGCTTTACGAGGTGGGGGAACTTGCTGTTTTGGAGATTCTACCCTTGTCGAAGTCTTTTTGGCTGAGGAAGTTTGCACTCTCTCCCGTTTGGGAATATATACACGGTTAGTATTTTGGTTTTTGAATACTTCTGGATAAGGTTGATAATTTAAAGGTATGTTTGATTTTTCTAACTCATGCAACAACTGATTAAAAGCATTTTGTAATTGCTGTAACTCTGCACGTTTTTGAGTAACTTCTGGCGTTTCCTGGCTGACTGAAAAACGAATAACTTTTTCAGTCTTTTGTTCATACTCAGCCAAAATTGATAAAGCTTGACTACTGAAATTAGATAAATAATCTTCAATAGCTGTGATACAAACTCTAGCAACCTGTTGATGATATGATTCCTTAGCTAATTGATCATCTTGTTCTTGAATCTTTTTATTTAATAAATAAGAAATACTCCCAGCTACAGCAGCACCCAGAGGACCACCCAATAACCAACCAATACTACCACCAACTGCAATTGAACCAGGTTCACTTAACTCATCAGTATTACCTGGTTTTGGGGGTAGAGTGATTTGTGGTTCACTTGGTAAGCGAATTAATAAATCTTCTGGTCGTTCTTCTTTAAAGAAATCATAAGCTTGATACAACCATTTCATCACAGATAACTGTAAATCTATCAAGTCTTTTTTCAGCGTGTCACTTTCCCAAGATTTAAAGTTATTTTCTGCTAATGCAACTGCGGCATCAGTTTGATATTTTGCCAGTAAATTTGATAATTTTAGCCAATCACATAACTCTTTTAGGCTTTTAGTAAAGCCTTCGTTAATTAACTTAGCAGCCTTTTTTTTAATAGCAAATTTAGCATTTTGTTTATCATCAAAGACTTTGATTTCATGAATTAGAGGGTCAATTTTAGCTTTTAATGATAATTGAATTTGAGATGCGATCGCCTGCACCCTTGGCAAGCGTACACCCCCGCTATTTTGTTGTAAAATACTAACAATATTCTGCAAAGCAGTTTCAAAACCAACTAAACCGCTACTACTAGCAGCCGCTACATCACCTTTTAATCTAGCCCGTAACGCAGGTAAAGCATCAACTCGATATAAATTACTAAAACCTGGAGGTAAATCTGTACGAAAACTTTCCGCCACAAACAGCAAGCGATTTTGTACTTGTTTTTGTTCTTCTACTTCTAGTAAATTCAGAAAATTTGCCACAAAAATAACTGTTTTAATTCCTCTATCAGATAACCAATCGCGCAAATTTTCTCGTTCACCTAAAGTCATTAACTTGCATGCATCTAGTAACTGAACTACTAAATCTACACTTAAAAGTTTTTCTTTAACTAAATTATCTTGCGCTTCCCGATCATTTGTACCCGGTAAATCGATAAATTCTACACCAGTTTTCAACAAAGCATGAGGATAAAAAACTTCTACAGAAGCTACATTTTTTCGCATTTGCCTATTATCATCAAGAATAGCAAATTGCTGTAAAATTTCTGTTCCACTGCGTTCAATTTCTGTACCATCTACCAAAATGATCCGAGTCCGCACATCTGAACCATATTTCACAGTAATCATTGCGCCTGTGGTGGGAATCAAATCAATTGGTAATGTGCGATTTCCCAATATGGCATTTAATAAAGTAGACTTACCATGATTAAAAGGACCAAAAACGGGTGTAAGACGCACCATACTGTGCAGCACTGCGAGAAAGTTCTTGAAAAGCGCCGTTGATATCTTTTTCAGCAGTTAAAGTCCAAGCGGTAGCTTTATCAGCAATATATTGTTCAAAGGCTTTTTGTAGTGCTTGATTAAATGCTTCCCGTTTACCACTACTCAGGAAATCTAAAACATTTAATTCTGGTTGATAGCGTAAAAAATCTGTTTCAAAAGTATTGCCTAAATTTAAGACATAGCCACGGAAGGATTCAGAAATCTTTCGCGCTTGGGTATCTCTGGTATTGATGATTTCTTTTTGAAATTGGTCTCGAATTCCAGTCAGTTTATTAAACTCAGGTTCTACAGAATCCAGCCGTTTTTTTAATTCATTGACATCTTGATCTAGTAATGGTAAACGCCTAGAAATTGCTTCTTGGGTATGCTTACAGGCTTCTCTACCTAATGTTCTGACTTGGCGGAGTTCGGCGATCGCACGTTCTCTGGTAAGAAAAGTATTCAGTGATCCCATAAACTCTGCAAAACCCGTTCCCGCCAAATTTGCTTGGGGATTCTTCAGTCGTTTTCGCAGCGCTTGAATTGATGAAACTTCAAATACCCGTTCTTCGTAAATATCCTGACCATCGACACTACAATATTCAGCTAAATTCGCCTTAAATACTTGCCGCAATCTATTTTCAGAACCTTGTAACTCCTCTTCATCATCCGGATCAATTAAAGATTCACGCACCTGATCCCAAGCATTAATTAAAAAGAAAACCGACAATCCCCGACCTTTAATATAATTTTCCAGGTAGCGCCGCTCACCCAAAGTACAAGGTTGAGAAGCTCGCATCACAAATAAAATTGCGTGACAATTATTTACATAACTTAAAGATAACTCATTTCGGGCTTCTGTATCATTCAACCCTGGACTATAAACAATTTCAATGCCCTTTTCTAGCAATGCTAAAGGATACTCTACAACTGCATAATCAACATCAGGAAAAGCTTGCTTCTTCTCTTGTTCTAGTTTTTTAGCTTCTGCTGGGTCAATAGTATATTTATATTTAAAACTTTGAAAATCTAGCTTTTGGGGATTTTTGCCGTCATTAAAATGAATAGTAACTGTTTTTTCAGCCCCGTAGCGTAAAACCGTTAACACCGCAGTACAGGGATTAACATCACTAGGTAGTAAATTTTCACCAATTAAGGCATTGAGGAAAGTACTTTTACCGCGTTTCATATCACCTAAAACCAACAGGCGAAACACACCTTGCTTGAGGTTTTTACTAGCTACTGTAATATCTTCAATATCTCGTTCTAAACTGAGTTTTCCTGAAGAAGATTCCCCAGCTAATTCAGCTTGGTTGATGGTGTCAGCCATTCTGCTCAGACATCCAGAAATTTTGGCACGGACTTGAGCAACCCGTTCTAAATCGTTGATAAATTGGTCAGTATCAACTTGTTGGCTCATCACAATTCCCCCCCTAATTAACGATGATTGTTTTTGGAATCAAAAAATAGTTTGTAAGATATCCACACTAATGCAGAGACAATCACTATCCCCGCAACTGCTGAAGCTACTTTCACAACTACCAATGCTGTAACGCCGAGAAGAAATAATTTCCCACCGAGAACAACTTTTTTTATCCACGGCTTTTGGGACTTCTCCGGCTGATGCTTCATTGTTTGATGCACAGGTAAATTAACGTCAGCGTCCATTTCCGGTATTCGTAATTCAACTTCTCGTTCCCGCAATTTGCGTTCTCGTCGCTCTAGTTCGTCATGGTGATCATCTTGAGATGTCATCAGTGTCAACTTCATCAAAACAATGAAATGATAACAGCATTCACAAAATAGACTTATTGTATATAATTGTACAACTAATTGAATTAACTACAGTGAAACTTCTTCTGGATTTACCATTGCTGGCTGATGGGAAGCTACAAGTTAGATTCCACTTGCTGTACTTGTATTCCAGAAATATGCAGATTAATTTTGGGGAAGTCTCACGCACCAGTCGCAGAGAACGAGCGCATGAGGTTATCTGAGTTTTAAATATATGAGAATGTATATGGTGTATTAGTATTTTGGTTGCAAAATCTGTCCAGATTACCACCGCAATACGCCAAAATTTTTATAGACCAGAACTCAGGTAAACTTAAAATGGATATCAAAAATGGATTTGTCGGCAGCATTGGGAATACACCGCTAATTCGCTTAAACAGCTTTAGTGAGGAAACAGGTTGCGAAATCCTTGGTAAAGCAGAATTTCTCAATCCTGGGGGTTCCGTCAAAGACCGCGCCGCACTTTACATTATTGAAGATGCAGAAAAAAAGGGTCTACTCAAACCCGGTGGTACGGTCGTTGAAGGAACCGCAGGGAATACAGGGATTGGTTTAGCACATATTTGCAACGCCAAAGGCTATAAATGTCTGATTATTATTCCCAATACCCAATCCCAAGAAAAAATAGATGCACTAACCACCCTGGGTGCAGAAGTGCGTGCTGTGCCGGCTGTTCCCTACAAAGACCCTAATAACTATGTCAAACTATCTGGCAGAATAGCCGCCGAGTTAGATAATACTATTTGGGCAAATCAGTTTGATAATTTAGCCAACCGCCTCGCCCATTACGAAACTACAGGGCCGGAAATTTGGAGACAAACAAACGGTAAAATTGATGCCTGGACTTGTGCAACTGGTACTGGTGGTACTTTTGCTGGTGTGTCTTTGTATCTCAAATTACAAAAATCGGCTGTTAAATGCGTGGTTGCCGACCCTATGGGTAGCGGACTGTATAGCTATATTAAAACCGGTGAAATCAAGATTGAGGGAAATTCTATCACTGAAGGCATCGGTAATAGCCGTATCACTGCGAATATGGAAGGCGCACCAATGGACGATGCTATCCAAATAGATGACACAGAAGCTTTGCGGGTGGTTTATCAACTTTTGCGGAAGGATGGGCTATTGATGGGTGGTTCTACGGGGATTAATGTTGGGGCTGCTGTGGCTTTGGCAAAGCAGATGGGGCCTGGACATACTATTGTTACCATTTTATGTGATAGCGGTTCCCGGTATCAGTCACGCATTTTCAACAGTGAATGGCTAGCCTCAAAAGGATTAGTCATTAGTGATTAGTCATGGGGTATGGGAGTATCTCACTTTTTGATAAATCTCTATAAAACCTCACCCCAACCCTCTCCTTAGTAAGGAGAGGGAGCAGGAATCATCCGATTTCTCCAATCTCCAAGGTATCTACCATTAATTGATAAATGTCAAATATAAGTCAATCATCTAAATTTCCTAAAACCGACCCCAAGGCTGCGACTAAGTGTGTGCGCGTGTGTCAAAATCGCACCTGTAAAAAGCAAGGTGCAGCAGAAGTATTAGCGGCTTTTACAGCTTTCTCAGTCCCAAATGTGAAGGTAACGGCTAGCGGCTGCTTGGGACAATGCGGTAACGGGCCAATGTTGCTAGTATTACCTGATATGGTCTGGTATAGCGGTGTGAAACCTAATGAAGTATCTCTAGTGGTAGAACAACATTTGCTAGGTGGTGAAAGTGTTAAAAGAATGCTTTATTATCGATTTCATACTCAGGGTTAAGCAAATTCAAAATATAGAAGTTTATGAATATTCAGCA
The DNA here is from genome assembly GCA_035638855.1 of Nodularia sp. (in: cyanobacteria). GTDB lineage: Bacteria > Cyanobacteriota > Cyanobacteriia > Cyanobacteriales > Nostocaceae > Nodularia. Next base: position 31,786 of record DASQZD010000061.1, read on the forward strand.
GATACGTCAATCGCTAAAAATTAAGTGGCTAAGTTACTATGAGCAAAATCGTGCTTGGCTGGTAAAGATGAGGGTTTGGGGTACTTACAATGGTCTACGTCGTCCTTCATCTGGATTTATTTTGGCTACTTTGTCGGTTTTAGAGCCACAGTTTGAGCAAGTTATGTCTTTTATCCTCGATCTGAATAATAATCCCGATCAGATAGTCACAAGTTTAGGTCTCAATTTCAATCCTGATCAAGAGTTATGTTTAATAAATTCAGAGCATTTTACAACTAAACCTCAATTTGACAGCGAGCCTTTAGAAGAAAAATATACTGACAGCCAACCTGTACCTTTGGTGACTGTTGCTCCTAAGAGGATGTCTGAAAATCACACTTATGATTTGCCACGGTTAAATAAACCTGTGTCAGCATATACAGAAAATCCTGAAATCATTCTTAGCCAAAAACTTGTTTCATCGGTGGCGGTGGCGACTAAGGTTGCTTCTGTGCCTTTTACTCAGATGGTACAATCTGCCAAATCACCTTCGAGTTTATTACTTGACGATAAACCAGTGCGATTGCCCCTGGCAATTACTATCGATGTGCTGAACAAAACCAAAACTCTACCTTCTGCAAAAGTTAAGGATTCGCAGTTTCATCATATACCTATCAAGTTTGGGACTCTTCTGCTCAGGAAAAATTGTTTAACTGGGATTTTATTTTTACGGGACTACCTTAAACGTCCAGTTCAAAGCAATGGTAATTATGGGAAAATACCACCAAAACCCAAAGAAAATATTCGTAAAGTGAATCGCTCATTGAGTAATAATCCCTCTCGTCTAGGTTCTTGGGTAGATGAGTTTTGTCAGGGTAGGGGATATGACCCAGAAGCAGCTATTTCTATCCGACTTTAAGCGATATCGGTCTAGATCAAAAAAGTTTTCGATTTTCTGAGTTTATGAAAAGAACCAGAAAATCTTTGCTGCTTGCGTTGAAATGGGTGCTGCTTTTATTCGTCACATCGCTGTTATGGCTGGGGAGTAGGGAGTAGTCCGTGGGGAGTCGGTTAAAACCCTCTTGGTGTCTAAGTTTGATTATCCGTTTATGTCTTAACCTCCTTGGCGGTTGCTATATAATCGCTACGCTTATGAAGGGGTTGAGCGACATATAGGAGTGCAAGCATGGGTTAAACAGCTACTTGAAGAGAAAAAATCACAAGAGCAAAAAAAATCATCTGCTTCATGAATCAAAAATTCCAATTTATTCGTCAATTAAATTATCAGTTCCTGACTCGATTTACACTGGGCAATAATTTATGTTTTCACAACCTTTAAAGTTTGTATTTTTAAGCAGTCTAGGTTTATCTTTGTTCCTCGGTAATTCTGTAGCTCTTGCTCAATTTAATGATTCTAATTCTGGTGAGGTTGTTGTCCCCACAATACCTTCAGGCGGGACATCTACGCCAACAAGCACACCAACAAGCACACCAAATGTAACTAGTGGGACTCGGTTTAGCTGTCAATTCCAAAATGGACAGTATACTGTGATGTATCAGCCACAAGATGGCTCAGGACAATTCTTTCCTTGGGCTGCACCGGGCGCTTTGGGCGGTGGCTGGAAGCCACAAAAACGCTGTCAAAAAATTGCCGAACGATTGGAATTATATCGTCCAGATGGTTTACAAGAACTCCAGACGGCCGTAGAAAATAATGAGAATATTGTCTGTGTGACTACAGAAGCTAACTCGTTTTGTCGCATTGTACTGACAGTACCTCGTGGACAAGATCCTTTTGTGGTTCGCAATGGTGTTTTCCAAAACCTGCTGACTGCTGATAATGGACAACAGACAACAGCTGTCAATACTTATGGCGATCGCAATGGGGGAGGAATAAACGAATTATACAACTTAGGGCGCACATTTCTCGGTGGCGGTAAGAATCGGGTTAGTGCGTCTAGACGTGGTATCAATTTAAAACCTTACCTCGCGCCTCAAGATGGTGGTACTTTGCGAAAAGGCACAGTCAGTAATCCTCAGTCTCAACCTCAAAGCCCTGGGCGTTTAAATCCTGGTAATTTCCGTTGATAGTCTCTGACTATTTGTTGATGAGTGATGGCGATCGCTAATGCAGACTGATCTGTTAATATAGTAGGCGATCGCTCATCTACACTCATAAAAACTCTCTGCGACTCTGCGACTCTGCGTGAGATTGAATTATAATCGTTTTGCCAATATGAAGATGAACTTTGAGATTCGGAAACCAAATCAGTAAACTCTCTCAAAATCTTTTCATATTTTGCACCAGCTACCCAGAAAAAATCATTATGAGTAGCTTCTTCCACCCATAAAGATAGCTTTGGTGAATGTGCAGCAGCATACAACTTTTGTCCATGACTGAAAGGAATAATCTCATCAGCCTTACCGTGCATAATCAATACTGGACAGTTGACTTTTTTGATTTTTGCGAAATTATTGAATTTATCAAATGGTAAAATTTTATGAGGTATGATAACTTGAAAAGCGGAAGTAAAGGTACTTTCAAGAATTAACCCGCCCACTAGCTGGCGTGCTGCTAAGTCTACTGCTGAACCACCTCCCACTGAACGTCCAAAAACAATAATGTTTTGTGGAATTATCTTTAAATTATTGATTAAATAATTGTAAGCAGCATCAATATCGTGATAAGCATTCTTTTCTGTGGGTGTACCTACGCTTGTACCATAACCCCGATAATCATAAGCGAAGACATTAAAACCCAAATCACGTAATTTTTCCAGAAATTTTTTACTATCTCCCAAATCTTCTGCATTACCATGAGCATACAAAATTGTGTACTTGGCAGTAGAATTAACTAAATGAATTGCTGAAATTTCCTTTTCTCCCTGACTCTTCAGCTTTAATATTTCTTCAGTATCTTGATAGCTAGATGGTTGAGGTAAGAAAATCATCCTATCTGCACGAAAATAAACATAGCCAGCAAAAAACAGATATATAATAATTAGAGATTTGAACAATCTTTTCCAGGACAAATCACCAATTAAAATTTTTTTGAGAAGTTGTTTATCCATTAATTTTTTGTTTCACTAAGTAGGGCAACTAAAAAAATCTAAGATAGACAGTAAATCCGCACAAATAAATCAAACCGGATTCCTATATGTATAGCTATAGCCATCGAGATTAGGACGTAAACTATAAGAGTTACCACATAGCATCTACCCTATTTAAGTGGCTAAACCCTATAGTGATGATTTCCGGCAAAAGGTAATGCAAGCGATAGAGTTGGACGGTCTCAAGAAGTGTGAGGCAAGCCTTGTGTTCAATATTAGTCGCAACACAATTAATTTGTGGTGTCAGCGCAAAGCCGAAACGGGAGATGTCAAACCGAAACAGAGGAAAGCATCGCCGCAGAAGTGCAAAATCAGGGACTGGGAGAAGTTTCGCACCTTTGTCAAAGAGCAAGGTGATAAAACCCAAAGTGAAATGGCACAGTTATGGGAAGGACAGATTAGCCAACGCACAATTTCCAGGGCATTGCAAAAGATAGGACATACTCGTAAAAAAAAACATACGGATATAGTCAACGAGATGAAGCCAAGCGGGCAGCATTTTTAACGCAACTGGAGAACCCTAAAGCG
>DASQZD010000062.1:0-6209 GCA_035638855.1 Nodularia sp. (in: cyanobacteria)
TGCCGACCATCTGTAGATGGCAACTGCATTACTACCCGACTGAATACTGATGCCAAAGCTAGGCTGAATTATTAGCCCTAAATTTGTCTGCGGTGCGTAAAACTGAAACGCTTTCCCACTACCACCCGCCGCAGTAGTGCAACCACTTGTACAAATAATTTGCCCTCCAAAGCTTGCACCGCCCCCAGCGCCCCCACTTTTAAGCCATCTACCATTGCTAGGGCTGTCATTGGGAAGCAATACTAAATCATCATCACCAGTAGCTGTGCTTGCATTGATGAAGGTGTACCAGGAAGGCAAGCCATTGGCATCAGCTTTGACTTGACGCGAATAGCCATCAACCCTCTGGCTACTGGTTAAGGTTTTTAATGTGGCGATATCGGCGATCGCATATCCAGTTTGAATAGTCACTTTTATCTCGGCATAGCATCAATTATGGGTATTCCCCCAATTGGTGCTACTAGGCTTACTTGATCACCAATGGCAAATACCCCATTAGAAATTGCCCTAGCTGAGAATATTTGCCCTGCGGTGTTTCTTACGTTATATTGCCCCAGTTGGGCATCGTAATTGAGGATTTTAACGCTGTTTTCTTGGATGCGATCTGCCGCTTTTTGGGCTTGCACTAGCTTGGAGTGATAGATACCTCGATTAGTAGAAGCAAGCGATCGCAATATTTGAATTTCGCTCATGTCAAAAGCCTATGTCCATATCTAAAATATCCGAAAAGTACCAGTTTGTGTCTGCTGTATATAATCCGTAGACTGGCACTTTTAAGGGTCTTTTTTCACGAGTTACATTACTACCCTTTATATTCCACACCTCAACATAGCAAGTAGCCCTAGCATCTCGCCCTTCAACATTCCGAATATACCCGGATTCTGTTGAAGGGTGCTGGATTGATTCGGCAACGGTTTCTGATTTTCCTCCATACACTTTACCCAGTGGGTATCTATAAATAACTTGAAATCGATATATCTTGTTACCATGCAATCTCGTAAAATTATTGTTTAAATAAAGCATCCAGCTACGATGCTCTTCAATTTTTCGTTTCTTAGGATATTGATAACCTTGCAAGTTTTTGCCGTATATATTATCTTGATAGTAAATATCGTAATCAATTTCATCTTCTAATATTGCTTTGTGTAAATAAGCAAGGTCATCAGGGTCAAAGGGATGGAATTCAGAAGTATTATTGTAAGCTCCTAAATAACTATTACTTAAAATCCTGCCATCTGGAATTGGAGCTATGTCAGGAGAACAAATAGCAAAGTCAAAAAAGCTGCCAGATTCTAAATACAAAACCCCATCTGCACCATTTCGGTAAGTTCCAGGAGCGAAAGTACCAATACCACACAGCAAAGAAAAATATCCAATCTTAAAGGGGTTTTTAGTTAAAGTTAAGCTAAAAATAACAGCATTGTTTTGATTCATTGAAACGCTATTAACCAGACACTCAGACACCCAAAACTCGTTGGTCTGATAGTGACTGCTACCGATCGTTAAAGTTTTCCCAACTAAAGATTGGCAAAAATCTAAATAGGCAAAATCTTTATATGTAATAAAAGTTAGATTGTCTTCTTTTTTATACCTTTGCAACTGAATTGCATTGGTATAGTTTTGTGTATATCCCCCATTGTTATCAGTATCATGGGAAACATTAAATGCAGAGCTAGTATTTAAATTAGTAACAAACTTCTTGTTTTTATAAAATCTAATTTCCCGAATAATTTCAGTCGGAGAATCCTTTTTTATATATTCAGTAATATAGCTGTTCTTGCCAACCATTAAATAATGTTCGCCTTCATAGCTATAAGTATTTAAATTACCATCGTATTTTGTAATTGGTGATTTAGTTGGCATTGCTCCTGTTTCACTTGATACAGGCAAAGAATATTCGTACTTATCTTTACTAAAAGTAACATCAACAATTACTTCCCTTGAAGCAGGAGTATCTGTTTCTTTGCTTTCAACAAATTCTAGATAAGACAAATAGCAGCCATAGACATCAGGAAGCTCTATATATTCATCAAATCCATACTCCGCCCCATTATAATTTACAGCACCAAAAGCTCGGTCATAATACCTTCTTAATAAATTGATGCTCCCAAAACTATAGCCATTCCCTAAAAACCTAAACCCCTTGACCGTTGGATAACCCTTTTGGTGAACTAAGTCATATCCAATCATGGAATTGGGTTTATTATTTACCAAAGACAACTTACGATAAGAGACTCCTTGGTTAAAAACATTTGGGAAATATGTACGTTCTAAGTCATCAGGAACCCAAGTATACTCTCCAGTGACGTTATTACGGAGATATTGAAAATGTCCTAGTTTAACAATTGGATTTATGCCAAATTGTTCTTGATAGTTGGTATTGATAATTGCTCGAAATTTCTTTTTATCTAAATTACTAATATTAGATAATTCGTATTCTGTGTAATCTATGCCTCTATCTGAATTGGGTGCTGTTGGGGGGAACGTGTCTTCATCAGGTTCTCTTTTAATTAATAATGGGGTTTTGCGATCGCCTCCAACATACCAATTAAAATAACCAGCATCCCATACGAAGTAAAGTATCTGGATGTTAAGTTTTGGCTTTGTTTCTGCAACTTTAGCCTTAGTTTCCTGCAAGGAACTCGGCATCGCGTCATACCCAGCAATCACCCCGCCCCGCCTCAATCTGATATTTTCGCCTTTGCCCACCGCCCCATTAGTTTGGGCAGCGCCATAAAATATATTGCCGTTACCATCTTTTAGCCTTGCCAATCCCTGCTCGGTATCAAATCCAGTATTGGTAGTGGGTGAAGCCTTTTCAGATTGCGCCTCTGCTGCATCAGCAATTCTCTGCTGATATAAATGGCGGTTTAGGTGCTGCTGCCCCCTCAAAATATCGTCAGCTTCCTGTGACATAGCCGCTATTCAAAACTACAAGGGGAATTTGATAGCTGTAACCTTGCCCATCTGGCACAGTAATTGGGCTTGATTCCACGGCGTAGGCGACGATGATACCGTTGGCGCTCCTGGCGCGGAATGTCCCTGAACCTGTGTCTGTGATGTCAACACCACTCAATTGAAAATCGTTAGTGGTGACACTCGACACGGTGTAGATAGTGCCAGTAGTAATCCCACTGGGGAGAGTCGCTAGAGAGTCAGCCGTAAAAACCAACTTATCGCCATTAACAAAACCGTGAGCGGTGATTGTAATGCGATCGCTCACAGCATTAACATTGGCATTGGTGAAAGACTTAGACGCTACGGCGGTTGAATCAGCAATTAAAAAAGCTGTCTGAAATTGCAGCGCCCCGCCCGATGCCGTGAAGCTGGCGCTAATCGTGGGCAGTTCGTGCCGTTGGTCTGTGGAATCATAGCTACCATCACCACCAAAACTAGCAGTTGCCCTAGCATAGCCATTTGTGGGTAGTAGTTCGTTAGCTGTAAAGTCAGCCAGCGAACTGCTGCGCGATAGTGTCGCAGTGTTCGCCAATGCTAACCGAAATTTGCTTGTGTCGGGGGGAGTCGCGCCACGGAATAAAATTTTGGCTGATTGCGATATCCAAGCGTTGGTAAAGATTCCGATCGGCATGGTGAGTAAAAAGTTAGGAGTTAGGAGTTATAAGAATTTTTCCCCCACTCCCCACTCCCCACTCCCCACTCCCCAATGACTAATGCCCGATGACCAATGACCAATGACAGATGACTATAGAATTCTGTCCCAATCACCCCCATCCCAAACCGCCGATTCCCAAGTAGGTGATGGCTGCAAAGCATTCCAGGCACTTTCATCAATTCCATCCCAGGTGAAATCTTCCCAATAGAGCGAGATTAAGTCCCCTGTGAACTGTGCGCCTTGTCCCAAGCCACAAGGTAATACAAATCCACTACTCCACTGCATCCCAACACCCATACCCAATTCAATTTGTGCATTTGTGGTGGTGAGAAGATAGGGATAAGAGGTGAATTCAACTCCTAGAGCCATTCCCCCAGGTATTGGCTCAATCTCGGTATATGGCAAAGTTACTGCGCCGGGAATCACCACGCTACCATCCGGCGGAAGGGTTACACCGTTGATTATGGTGTCGCCATTAGGGGTAATAGTCACATTGCCCACCACGGCATTGCCATCATCAGTAATCGTTGCACCACTAACGATCGCACCATTAATCGTGAGAGTATTTCCAGTGATTACAATACTGCCCCTAACTGGAATCGCCCCTACTGATTGCCCAACCCAAATGCCATCACAACTCCACAGCGCCTTCTGTGCTGTGACAACCCAACTGCACCCATCAGCTAAATAATTTTGGGCTGTCCCGTCTTGTTCAGTTACATTTACCCCAAATAGTGGTTGATAGCCACCAAGTAAACTATTGGGAATTGCCCCCGCCATTTCCTGTCCCTGCCACCGCCCTCTAAGTAATTTGCCTTCCAGCTTGGCGATCGCTTCTAGTTGTCGATTACTGGAAGTACTGCTGCTTATGAAAAATTCGGCATTTGGGATTTTGATTCCTGCCAAAAATTCCACATTATACGTGCGCTCCCTTTGCTTGAAATTGCCGCTACATGGGTCAACAAATAAGGCGGTGTACTCAATGGGGTTTTCTTCAATTCTTGTGTTTGTTGGGCGGCGCTCGGCTGCGGGTGGGGTTTCTTGCCCAGAATTGGAGCGGCGTTTCTCACTCAGGTCGTAAGTTAGCCCTAATTTTTGCTTGCTCCTAATATTTACATCTTCATCATATTCAATTGCGCTCCCGCCCTCAGTTTTTATCAGAGGCTTTAAAGTGTAGGTTGAATACTCCCAAGTGTATTTATCGATCTCCTTCCATTCTTCATATTTGTACTCAGAAGTTATTAAGTATTCGGGAATAGTTTCCCAATCATCCCAGTTTTCATCACTGCCATTGAGGATAATTACTGCAAGCTCTTTCGTCTCAGTTACTTTATTTAATAAAACCTCCTTGGGATTGTAGGTAAAAGTTTCAGTAACCTGCTTGGTGTTGGTTAACCCGATAAAATTACCCACAATAAAATCGGGTCTAGCCTCTTGAATTTCTGCTAAATACTGGGATTTATCTGTATTAAAAATAGTAGTTTTTTGCTTTAATTTCCCGCCAGCTTCAACGCTTTCAAACTCTGATTCTTCAATTCGATTTTCACCCAAAAATAATCGAAATAGTTCAGGGGGTAACTGTGGGGGAGTAGCAAATTTATCCCAAAAAGCCCTTGATACGATTAATCCCCAAGGCTTCTCAGTAATTGATGTGATGGTGAATTTACCTTGGTCTTCATCCCATTTTTGGGTTTCTGTCGTCCTATTAATTACTATCAGCCCAGTGGAGGCAGGATCGAGAAGTGCAGGTGAGCCGTATTGTTCCGTGGTGATTATGCTATCAAGCTCAATCTCGCGCGTCACCATCTGCGTCCCCACGCATCGCACCTTCTCGCAAGGTGATTCTGCTCCCCCCAGTCGGCGATACCAAAGTTCGTTTTTACCAACTACCAGAGAAACCAGGGATTGAGTCGATTCGATTTTGATTGTGGAAACTCTAAATCGCTCTTGATTGTCAATCCACCCTACTTTGTTGTTGGCATAAAGCAATTTACCAACAGATTGCAGGTAGGAACCCGATAGATTTAAGGGGTAATTGTAAAGTGTTTCTGGCAGAACTCCGGTGAAATTATCAATCCCAGCTTCATGCAGCAGCTTCGTGATTACGCTTGTTGCTGTACTTGAACCTGATGATTTGTTGTCAGCTTTGTCTGGATCAGTAGGTTCTTTGAAATTAAGCAGGGTAATCAAGTCGCCCACTTCCAAAGTTAGCTGCTGCTTTTCTGAATCGTATTTGGGCGTAAGCAGTCGCAATGTGCCTCTGGGATGCCGCTTTAATCCGCCGTTGGTGTCAGCTATATCAAGAATTACTGTTTTTCCCCTACAGAAACTACTAGGACTTTTGCGATCGTCTAGTGGTTGGTTAAATCCCAGCGCCTTGCCTAGCAAGATTTGCCCAGTAAAAGTAATCAGCCCAGATTGGTCAAGATGGCTATCGCTACCTTGAAATGATATAAGGCAGGGGGTGTAATCCGCGCCGCCGATTAGCAAACGGACATTTCTGGCTGATTGGTTTACTGTCATGGGTTAGGGTGGCGATCGCAAGACATAATAGTGTTTGTAGTTCCTTGGAATAAATTCAATGGCAGAGCTTTAC
>DASQZD010000063.1:0-1972 GCA_035638855.1 Nodularia sp. (in: cyanobacteria)
TAAGCATTAAAAATATTTTCCATATTGTTTTATACAGTCAAATTTTAATCTACAGAATGAGAGGCTGTTTATAAAGTAAATCTAAAGATGGTTAGCCAAGCATAATTGCAAAGGTAGGATACTTCAAAGAAGGTGTATCCACTTAGAAAGCGATGGCTCGAAAAGCTTATTCTACTGACCTTAGTGACTTAGAATGGGAAATATTGGCACCATTAATTCCACCAGCAAAATCTGGTGGTCATCCCCGAACAACTGATATGAGAGAAGTATGTAATGCCATTTATTATCACTTAAAAACGGGTTGCCAATGGGATATGCTTCCGGGGGACTTTCCCCCAAGCGCAACTGTTTACAGCTATTACCGAAAATGGCAAAAACGTGGGATTTGGGAAGAATTAAATCATATATTGCGCGATCGCTTAAGAGAGAAAATGGGTCGTTTGGCACAGCCAAGTGCGATAGCAGCAGATAGCCAGTCGGTAAAAACGACTGAAAAAACGGGGATGTGTACGGCTTTGATGGCGGCAAACTAATTAAAGCAAGAAAACGCCAAACAATAGTTGATAGCCTTGGTCTGTTACTCAAAGTCATCGTCAGCGAAGGAAATGCTCCTGAGAGGGTTCTTGCGGCCTATGCCTGGAACTTGCCGAGGAACGTCCAGAATTATTGGAAAAAGTTGAAGTTATGTGGGTTGACTCTGGCTACGATGGTGACAAGTTTGGCTTGGCAGTTTGGTTAATGATTCAAGCTCAAGTTGAGGTAATGCACCGGAAAGAAAAACAATTTGAAGTTTTACCCAAGCGTTGGGTAGTAGAAACGAGTTATTTTAATCCCTTCGATTTGCGAAACTCTTGCACAACATCTTTAATATCACGTAATTCCCCCTCAACTAAATAATTTAACTGCCGCATTTCATCTGCCGAAATCTTGCCCGCGAGTGAAGCGATCGCATTTCTTAATTCGGGATATTTTTTTAATATTTCTTGTCGAACAATTGGCACAGGTTCGTAAGGTGGAAAATAATGTTTATCATCTTTTAAGACAACTAAACCCAAGCGATAAATCTGTCCGTCAGTGGAATTACCCGCCACCATATCCACTTGTTTTTGAATCAAAGCCCGATATATTAAACCCAAATCCATAATTTGGGGAGATTTGGCAAAACGTAAATTGTAAGCTTTCGCTAATCCAGGAAAACCATCTTCCCGTTCTAAAAACTCATAGCCAAAACCCCCGCGCCACTGTGGTGTATATTGAGTAGCTTCAGAGAGAATTTGAATGTTGTAACGCTTGGCATCATCACCCCGGACAATCATCGCAAAAGTGTTTTCAAAACCCAAGCTTGGCATTACTTCCAGATTGAATTGCTGGGAGTATGCTTGTTTTAACCTTTCATAAACTTCTTTCGGATCGTTAACTGCTTTTTGCTTTAAAATTCCAGTAAACGCTGTGCCTGTATACTCAATATATGCGTCAATTTTGCCAGCAGTAATAGCACTATGACAAACAAAAGAACCACCCAGACGAGGACGACGAGCTACTTTTAAATTACTTGTCGCCTCAATTTGTTGTGCTAACAATTCACCTAAAATATCTTGTTCAGTAAAATCTTTGGAAGCAACAATAATATTGCCACTGCTACTATTATTTGAATTTAGTGTACAGCTAGTGACTCCCAATAACAAAGCACAAGTTAAAAAACACAATGCTATAATTTTTTTCATTAACTTTTAATTTTTAATTTATTCTCCATCCAGCCAATTGCAAAGTCAGCCAGTAATGCAATTGCCGCCGCCGGAACTGCACCAGCTAAAATTAACTGATCGTTCACGACTGATATACCACGAAAAATAAATACTCCCAAACCACCAGCACCAATTGCTGCTGCAATAGTTGCAATACCAATGGCAATTACCGTTGCTACACGCACCCCTGCTAAAATTACTCCCAGTGCTAAGGGAATCTCAACTTG
>DASQZD010000064.1:0-21935 GCA_035638855.1 Nodularia sp. (in: cyanobacteria)
ATTGGACGAATTACCTTCAATATACCTACCTGATTTATATAGGTGGCTCAACGAATCACGTTCTGAGGGCTTCTGCGGTATTATCGGCTTCCAAAATATGGGGCAGCTTGAGAAGAACTACGGTAAAGATATCGCTAAGGCTATCCTTGGTGCTTGCAGCACTAAGTTTATATTCAATCCTGGTGAGAACGAGTCGGCGCAATTGTTTTCCAACTTCTTGGGTGATGAAGAGATTAAGTACAAGCAAAAAAGCCGTTCTACTGGTAGTAAAAATAATAGCACTAGTATTAGTGAGCAGGAGAAAACTAGAAAGCTTTTTGAATCGGCTCAATTTCTGAAGTTAATTGCTGGTAAATGCGTTTTCATTAACCCTACTTATGCTAATAAAAAGGAAGGTTCAGTTCCACTGTTGAAAACTATTAAAATTTCTCAGACTCTGAAAAATATTGAGAAATACAATCAACTGAAATGGGCGAGAATTGTTAGTTTACTAGCTAGGAAAAGTACACAGAAATTTCCCTCTGGGCAAGATTTAGCTTTGCGAGTTAAGCAAGTTGAGTTACGCTTTCCCATTCCCCAAAATCCTCAAGCTGTTTCTAATAATCCCGGTCTGACATCAAAAAACGTTGGCAGTATGGTTAATCAAGACCAAGTTCCTTCTGATATCGGGTTTTAATATTATGAAAATGACTATTGAAGAATTGAAGATTGATAGTTTTGACTTAATTAGAACTTTATCTCAACAGTATATTCTCGCTAATGGTAGTTTCATTGATATTAATCTGACTTTAACTCAAATTATTGACAATTTTAATACCTTGTCTGGAACTAGACCAAGACTTAAGAGTTTGGGAATCTATATTGTCATCAGTTTGAAAAATATTTATATTAACCTAAATCAACAATTATGTATTCAAATTGTTAATCAATATATTTATGGTATTGGCTGGCATGATTTGCAGTACATTTGCTTTTTTGATATTAATCCAAGTAACGTTTACATTCATATTGTTTTTAATCGAGTTACACCCCAAGGTAAGCTCATTGATGTCAAATACTTGGGGGCTAAGTGGCAACAATATGAGATTTTACGTCAATCTTGTTCTCGGATTTTAGAAAACCCTGTTAATAATAAATATTTGCAAATCCGCTGCAACTGTTGTTCATAAACAAAAGTACAGCACAAGGCACAGTGTATAAATAATTAAAAAAAATATGTTTGATGAACGACATTTGCAACTCACTTCTGCTTACGCTAGAGCTAGTCAGCATTTTATTAGAGCTTTTATTTATCCTTTAGGAGAGTTTATTTGCAAATCAATAGAATCAGCTATTGATCTAAAATGTCGAATCGAAATAGGAGAAGAAACTTATTTTCTTACTCCTGATGAGGATGGTGGCTGGAAATGGTCTAAAAATAACTTTGAAGGCGTAACAGATGAGGAAATAGAACAAGTAGAAGAGATGATGGCATATTTATTGCCTAAACTTCTCCCCGGTAGTAATGATATAACACCAACGAATTTCCCTCCTGCTCCTGATTTACCTCCAGTTTTACCCAACCCGAATTTTCCCAAAAACCTTCCTCCTTCGGATACAGGAGTTAACTTTTTAAGTATACAAGTTGAAAGCAAGAATACTCTGGAATATGAATATTTTACAAACAGAAATGATTTCGTCACGGATGCAGGTGAAATCAAAGATATATCATTTGCTCAAATTGTAGATAATTCCTCCATTTTGGAAGATGTTGTGCAAACGAATGACGTTCATGAAGACTATGACCAGAGTGAAGTTATTAATTCTCATGAAATTGGCAATGAGCATTTAACACAAGAGTTGATTAGCGACCAGAAAATCCCAATTAGTAGTGAAAAACTTGAGCCACAAAATACTCAACATATCCCTCATCACCCAGAACATATTGATCCGCAACATTGGCATGAGCTAGTAGTAGGCAGTGCGATCGCACCTCTTATTGCACATCTCAACTTCTCTAGTCTTCATTTTAGCTATGTCGGTGGCGAACATGAAGCTTGGGAACGACTCATGATCAGCGACAAACTCTCACGTACAAATACAGGTAGCCTGTCCATTAGGCTTTTAGAACTCTATTCCAACTTAGATGCGGGTGGTTGGTGGTGTAATTCAGGAGTAGATCCGCGCACATTTGCTAATCTTACCCCTGGTGAGCAACCTCAAGTTAAAGAATGGGGATGCTATAAGCCAAACCGCCCTAGACCCAAAACCGTAAAAAAAGATGGGTTCACTGTTGTGGTTGAAGGCAAATTCATCAAATATGAGCATCCACCATCGGTAGAATTGAGTATCTTCCTGCTTGATGTCCCCCCTGAAATTGCCGAACGCATTTACTCCAAACATCAAGTTAACCCCAGCGATAGCGATCGCAGCAGTGGTTTTTGGTATTGTGTGTGTAAACATAACATTCCCATCACCATCACCGAGGGGGCGAAGAAAGCAGCCAGTCTGTTAAGCCAAGGTCATGCAGCCATCGGACTACCGGGAATTTCCTCCGGCTATCGCTCACCTAAAAACGAGTGGGGCAAGAAAATTGGTGATTCCTATCTGGCTGATGAGTTAGCTGTTTTCGCTACTAAGAGTAGAGAAATCAAAATCTGCTTTGATTATGAAACTAAGCCTGAAACTAAGCTCAATATCCAAAGAGATATTTGTCAGACAGGGAGATTATTACAAGAATTTGGTGCTGTCGTTAAAGTAGTAACGCTGCCAGGGCCAGATAAGGGTGTAGATGATTTTATAGTCGCACAGGGAGGAGAAAGTTTTGAAAAGCTATCTGCCGGGGCTATAGCTCTAGAAGAATGGCATCAAAATCAACTTGATAGTTTACGTTTTACTATCAAGCTCAAAGATGGCACAGTCAAAACAATTGATCAACAAAAAGGAGATTCTACTGTGACAGATGCTCCCGATTTAGAACCAAACATGAATGTATTTCACAGGAATCGTCGTCAACCATTTATTGACCCTGGTTCACAAATTATAGATATAAAAGTTATTGATTCAGACATTATTCATGTAGATGTTGCCCCTGAGCCAGCCCAACTAACTGAACCGCCTGTAATTCCACAAAACACAAATAGCATTAGTTCCTGGGCTAAAAAAGAAAAAGTTACGCTTTATGAGTCTAATTTTTTTAGAAAGCGCCTAGAAGCTAGCGAGAATAAACAAATAGCCTTTGCTGCTTATACTTTATTAAAAAAATATGGTGTTGAGGCTAAAGATGAACAACAGCAGACCAGTGGCAAAATTTACCATGCTGATGCTTTTGTAATTAAGAATCATGGTGCTGATAAATACAGTATCTATCGTCGTCATGATGATGTAGAGTTAATGACTTTTCAGGCAGATAAATGGGGACACGTAGGCAATATTAAACTTTCTGACACAGAAATAGAGTCTGATCCAAAAATTTGGATAGAAAAACAAATTAACATTCTGCCTATTGAAAGGCAGGAGTTTTTGTTAGTGGCTGACTACCTCAAAGCTGGTAAAGAATTGCCCTCTGTTGATGAAGACCCGCGCAAAATCGCATCTACTCTTTCCTCTCTCTCCCCTAAAGGTACACACAATATTTTAGAAAGTTTCAAAGAAAAAGAGGTATTAAAAATACTCACACAAACTATTACTAGCTTCGAGAAAGACGATTTAACCTTGGGCAATTACCGGATTCTTTTCCGGCAAACCACTGACAATACATCTACTCTGCAATTACTCAAAACTGAACACGATGGTACAAATCGGGAAGCTGTTCGCTTTGAGTTTGAGAAAACTGACACTGGTATGACTCATCAAGTCCAAGCGATGGCTATCACTGAAGCTGATTTGGAGAAGTTAAGACTATTGGCTCAAAAACTGCATATTAATTACAGAGCCTTATTTGGCAACCCGACAGATACCCGTGACATTGATTTGCCCGTTCATCCCGAAATTACCCGTAATTTAGACGATGAACAGTCACACCAATCTACTCAATCTACGCCCAACGTACCAGATCGCAAGACACAATCAAACCCACAAGGAGCAAGCTCTAATTCTCCCTCTCCAAAACAAGACAACGCTGTATCACACTCAACGGCACCAACACCTAAAAACACAACACCATCGCAACCAACAAAACAACCCAAATTTTCTTCTGGGTTAGATAACGCTGTGCTACCACTACATCCAGTTTTGAAACAATATTGGGAGCAGTTAGAAAAGGATGGTTCAAGTCATGAGACTGTAGTGCCAGGACATTTAGAATTTCAATCTAAAATTCAGCAAACTGGAAAATTAACTGTTGGTGAACAGCGTGAACTTTACCAAAAAATTCTCCTTCAAAGTCAATTCGAGCAGCATAACATTGGGCAAACGAATATCTCACTTCCTCCTTTGAGTGATGTTATTCAGGATTTGCTCAATACTCGTAGCCAGATTATTAACAATACCTATACACCCAAGGTTGAAGTACATTCCCAAAAATCTCACACTCCACAACAGCCTACTACCACTAATTCACAGGATTTAGAATTGTAATACCTATGCAAGAGAGTTCAGTGGCCGAAACTATCACTATCATCAACTGCAACAGTGGCTTTTCTGACAACCAAATGGCCTACAGACTGGCGCTGATGATGGAGAAATACCTACCCTCACCGTCAATAACCCCCGCACTAGAACCCACACAGCGCGAGAATATTATTGGTGAGGCGAGAAATACTCTATCTCTTACGCAAAATGCTCAAAGTACTGAAGAATATAGGCTAACGCTCAAGCAAAAATATTACCAAGAATACGCCCAGAAATTTGGCTTGAGTCAGACTGAACAAAAACCTGATATGGACAACTCAACAAGAGTTGAAAATTTAATAGCCGAGAGGAAAAAGACTTTCTTGGAGCAGATATTACAGTCTCAAGGGCGGAAGTTACCTCTAGTTGAGCATCAAAAACCATTACCAAAAGAGACTGAAAATAATGAGGTTGTTAAAAAGTCTCTTATTCCTGCACTAATGAATATTATCGTTACAAAGGGACAAGATACTATTGGTGGTCGAGTCTATGAAGGGATGGCTTATCAATTAAATTTATTGATGAGAGAAGGTATGCAGCGTCTGACTGTTTGGCGCAAAAGTGATAATCAATCGGCTTTTAGTGCTTATAAAGTAGATACTAAGGAAGAATACAAGGTAATACACAATCACCTTTCACCGCAAGAAACACAAAAGCTGATCAACTTTGATCTTAGACAGCAACAGCAACAGCCACCGCCACCACAGCAACAACAAAACGAACGATCTCCTGACGGCCCAGAGTTAGACTAACTAAAATACCCGATAAACAACCCAAGAATGTACGCACTTACTAAGACATATCGCTTCGTCACCCGCTCAAATTGTGACCAAGGTGAGATGATGACAGCTAATACTATGTAAAACAATGCTTGTAGAAAATCGTTGTGCCCCAGTTTGATGATTGCCGCTATCATCAAAGCCACAAAAATTAGAAATTCCACTCCTGTTTCAATCCTGTCCCAAAGTTTCACATCATATAGGTAACGCATCCTGTAACCTCTGTGACTTGGGCAACATCCTATCATCAATCCCATAAACTCCGTTATCTTTGCAAGGAAATATAATGGTGAATTTAGTTCCTTGCCTAACTACCGAGTTTACGCTTATCCTCAAACCATGAGCATGAGCCACACATAAGGCGATGTACAGTCCTAGTCCCATCCCCGATTGATGTAATAAATTGCTATTTGGCGATGAGCTACGCTCAACCGTAGACGATTGCCATAACGGGATAAATATATTGGAAATTTGTTCGGCGGCAATCCCACAGCCGGTATCTTCAATCTCAATAATTAAATCATCTTCTTGATTGAGCAGCCTTAAAAAGATATCTCCGGCAAGAGTGTACTTAATAGCATTTGTCACCAGATTACACAGCATTCGGTCAATACTTATGCTATCACCCCGTACTTGCGTTCCATGCTTGTATGATGATTGAGTTTCATAGTGGAGATTCAAGGAATGATACTGCGCTATTGGTTTGAATCGAGAATAAGTTGTTTGTAAAAAACTTAACATATCAAACTGCTCCATTGTCGCTGGATTTAGTTCAAAAAAAGCAGTTCTTTCAGATTGAATCAAACTCACCCCTCGCTCATTGGTTTGTTGTAAAGCTATCAGCAACGGTTTGATCTCTTCTAAAGACTGTCCATAAGCACCATCAATTATCTGATTCAAAACTAACGATGCTCCTTGATAGTTATTTGAAACATCGTGTAACAAACCTAATATGCTTAAAACTTCCTGTTGCATAACTATGTTTCCAACGACAGATGGTTATTTTGGCTATTTTAATGAATAAATACTAATTATGTTTGCAAAATTTGAAAATATTTTTATTTTATTTCTAAAAAGAATTATCCAATCAAGGTTTAGTACTAAACTTTTTTGATTTATCTAGAAAAACTTTTTCTTGCTTAGTTATATTTTATATGACATCTGCGAAAAGTAAAAGACTTAACACCAATAACTATGTTATAAATATTGAGTCATCTTATAATCGAAGTGATTTATGATTCGATTAGCGCTCATTGAGGATGAAGAACTTATTAGGTTGGGGATCACTACTGCTATCAATCAACAACCAGATATGGAAATGGTCGGCGTTGCTCGTACTGGTATTGAAGGGGTTAATTTAGTTAAGGAATTAAATCCTGATGTAATTTTGGTTGATATTGGTTTACCTGACATATCTGGGCTAGAAGTGATTAAAGAGGTCAAACTCAATAGCAACACTAAAGTTATTGTTCTTTCTTCTCATTCTTCTCAAGGCACTGTTCAATCAGCTTTAAATGCCGGCGCTGATTCTTACATTCTCAAAAAGAATAATGTTCCTCTAATTTTAGAAGCCATTAAAACCACATTCTACGATAGCAAGTCTTTTTTTGACCCTGATATTAGCCGACGGAATTTTTGTTACCAACAGAAAATCAAGGGTAAGACTTATCAAGATAATCTCACTAGTACTGAAATCCAAATTGTTTCTTTGATGGCAGCCGGTTTTTCTAATAAGCTGATTGCCGAGCAGTTATTTATTACTGAAAGTACTGTCAAAGGACATATTAACAAGATTTTTGCTAAGTTAGATGTCAGCGATCGCGTTAATGCTCTAATTGAAGCTAGTAAACTTGGGTACATCGAACAAGATTACCTTCAGGTAGGTTAGCTACTCATACCAATTCGCAATTCGCAATTCGCAATTAAGAAACTTAGATGCAGTAAGACTTTCCTAATTTACATCTTTTGCCTCATTTTGGAGAATTGGTATTACTCACTTGAATTAAACAATAGCCCTGAGTTTTACTGCGTTGTGTTTGACAGGCTTCAATCGCTGCTTGATTCTTCAAGATTATTTGATACATCTGTTTACCCTCTTGGGATTTTGCCCATTGGAGAATCTTAAGATCGTTACGTGAGACTACTACTGACTGATTCGTTCCTATATTTTGCACCAGATTCCATGTGGTTAGCGAACCCAACAAGGTACTGCCCGCCGCCACTAACCCACACACCAGAGATACTGTTCCTAACCCCCAGCCGGACTGCACTTTCATCCCTGCGTCGGTGGGCTTAATTTTTTTCATCTCATCACGCACAGCATTTGACACAACTGTATAGTGCATTGACTCGGCTTGTTTGCTTGTCTTCTCAAGTTTTTGGTCTATCAGTGCCGCCCATGCTTCTATCATTGCCTCCATTCTTGCCTGGAGGTCTATGATCGTTTCTTCATATCTGCCCAGTGTCGCCATCATCCTAAACGTTGGATCATCGGGTGTGATTCCTAGCTGATAAGCCCCTTCAACTATGCGCTTTTGTTCTGAAGGGGAATAGCCTTGTAATATTTCTTGTGCTGTCATTAGTCTAGTCCTAAATTTTTAACAAGTTGTAATACTAACGCTACTGACTGAGCCTCCAGTCTTGCTTGGAGGTCTATTATGCTTTCCTCGTAACGCCCTAAAGTTGCCATCATTCTAAAGGTTAGATCGTCTGGTGTGATTTGTAGTTGATAAGCTTTTTCAACTATGCATTTTTGTTCCAATGACTGAGCCTCCAGTCTTGTTTGGAGGTTTGTTATAGTTTCCTCGTAACGCCCCAAGGTTGACATTATCTCAAATGTGAGGTCATTTGGTGTGATTCCTTCTTTTGCTGTCATTAATCTAGCCCTAGATATTTAATAGCCAAATTGTTATTCATTACTGAATGACGAAACTTTTTAATCCACTGAAAAATGAAGCTTCTCCAAAATAAAATTATTGAGAGATCCTGGCAAACTTGTGAATAAGGTTTATCAGTCTTTTCCATCGCTTGATAATGATTTCTATGTAGAGCCGTTAATTCTACTTCCGTACCTCCTATTATTAACAGCTTTTTCCGTATCTTCTCCTCATATTCTCTAAACTCTGGCGCAAAATGGTAATTTTTTACTACCACGTAGTTAGCGTTATTAGTCGCGTTCTGGATGATTGCATTTAAGTAATATATACAGTCTTCCTTGTGAGAAATAGGTTGAAGAAATGTTAAATTCCAGCCAAATTTTACTACAACCTCAAATAAGCTAGCATTTTCGATGTATTGAATTATTTTTTCAATATTTTGTCCGGGCATATCAACAATCATCACATCTAGCTCAGGATGATTTAAGTCATCTGTTATTGCATCAGCATCGTCATTTGATAAATCAAACTTCTTAATGGTTGCTATATGTTCATAAGCCTGAAATACAGGGAATGATTCTTGGTTATAAACCTTTATGCGTTTTCCTTGTTGGGCTAACATTTCTAGCAATAGCTTAATAACTGTAGACTTACCCACCCGCGCATCTCCTACAGTTATAATCATTCTCTTTGACATCTTTATTCCTATTCAGATAAAATCTTCTCTATGCCAAATAAATCTTTTTTTGGCTTTATTTGCGCTTTAAAATTGTTCAGCCAGCTTAAGACTCTACCAAATACAGACGGAAATTCATCTTGTTCAAGTCCTTGTCTAAATGTCAGATTTTTAACATCTAAATAATCGTAGGATTTTTTCGCTAGTTTTGGCATATTTATACTTGTGAAATCATGCCCTATTGCTTTTACTTGCTGTTCCATTTCTTTGACTTTTTGTGAGTTATCATAAAAAGTAAATTGTTCTGTCTCTCCGTAAAACAAGTTTTTTACTATTACATAATCAACCCGATCACCGCAGAAACTATATAATTCTAGTAGTTGAGTTATACAATCAATTATTGTGCTAATAACTACTACTATCGTCACCCGCATTTTACATTTATTATTTACTACATCTAAAAACCCCATCTCGGTTATTAAAATTTTCAAAGTTGGCAGAAATTGTGATGGAGTTTCTAGTAGTATTAAAGACTGTTCATCTTGATTTTTCCCTGATTCATTTGATTTGGGATAGACTAATTCTTTTAAATTATCCACAAATTCATCTAATTTATCTGAGTTAGATATATCTAAACGATGAATGTTTGCAGCTTTTCCATAAAATCTGATCAAGTGTGGATTAGAATTATCCGCGTCTAACCCAACAAATTTTACTGCGTTATCTATGTAAGTTTGCGCTAAACCTCTGGCAAAGGTTGACTTACCAACACCTCCTTTATCTCCTGTGACTATTACTAATCTTCTTAGTTGTTGTGGATTATTTTTATTGTTGTTATCCCCATTCTTGTCTGTGGTTGCTGAACTTTTAGGCTTTGTATCAATAGGGACTTTTTCTGTCGTATCGTTAGATAATGGCTTAGTTGGCTCTGTATTACTAGCGATTATTTCTGGCAAAGTACTACTCATCTTTTGGTCGTTTTCTTCAATGTGAAAAGTTGTCATCATTCTTCTTCTTTTTGATATTTATTATTTTTTACAGATACTGTCTTTGAAATATCGGTCGGATTGTAGTTCTGACCCAATGCAAAAATTTATTAATCAAATCTGCTTTTACAATCGTTTTTAAGTTATTAATCGCTGTGAAATTTAAAGTTTTTATTTTTACTACCTCTTCTTGAATAACTACATAACGTTCTTGACTGTGAATATTCATCAGTACTACCTTTTTATTATTTAGTTCTGCTGCAACGATGTTAAACACATCTTCGGCAAATATCTCTAGCCCTAATGGGGTAGAGATTACCCGCACCGTGCTACCCAAAGGGTGATCAAATTCCCAGTATGTCCATACTCTTCCCATAAATAGATTGCCATATTTGATTCAACACACGAAGCTATTTAGGTACTGTTTTTTTCAGTACTATAGTTTCTTGATTTTTAAAAAATACGTTATACAATTACTAGCGATTATTTTTGGTTCTCAAAGAATTGCCGCTATCAACACCAATATTATTCTTAGGCAAAACTGATAACGGTTGAATGTTGAGCTTGTCCCCTACCTTGATATTGGCAGCGCCTTTTACTAGCTCTAGCACCTGATTAGCAACACGACCTTTATATATGGGGCAAGGGGTTTTGTGACAAGGTTCGGCATTGTAAATCGCAGTTGTCACCACATTGTCCTTAAGATAAAAGATGTCTAATGGAAAATTTACCTTGTACATCCAGAAAGGCACATTGTAAATTTCTCTGCCCAGGTTGAATAACATCCCGCGATCACCGTTTAAGGATGAACGAAATTTCAGCCCTTTCTCTAATTGCTCTGGTGTAGAAGCAACTGACAACTTAAATGTGCGATTGCCGTGAATGAGAATGTGCGTAACTGGTAAATCCTGGGGACGAGTTTGGACGTAACCGAGCGCCACAGTGCCAACGATAATTGATACTCCAGCAACAGGGCCTAGTATGTTCAGTAACTTGAAAGCAGCAAGGTATAAATCTTTTTCGTTAGGAATTTTAAGAATTTGCATAATTATCCAAAAATATCAACATTGCCGAGACTATATATAGATGAATCAATCGGGCTAGATGGTTGACCTTGTAAAGCGGCAATGTTACGCATACTTTCAACTCGGTCAGCTTCACGGATGGCCAGAGGATTCATACTCTGCCTTGCAGCCAGCAATGCCGACAATGTAATCTCAAGTGATGGCAGTTCTTGCAGGGGAGAAACATCGTCGCTAAACATTTGACAGAAACTAGAGACGGCGGCACGTTCAACAATGGCTTGAATTTCCGCACCCACACATCGCTGCGTGGCTTTGAGTAACCTTTTCCATTCTTCTTCGCTGTACCCATCGCCCCCATTACGGAAACGAGGATCGAATTTAGCTAGATGAATTTTAAAAATTGAGTGCCGTTCGCCGTAATTTGGGAGATCTACCTTGAAAATCTCGTCAAAGCGTCCACTTCTAGTTAGCTCTGGTGGTAGCCATTGAATATTGTTAGCCGAAGCAATAATTAAAACCTCACTAGTACGTTCTTGCATCCAGGTCAAAAGCATACCAGCTAGACGTTTGGATAAATCATCATCCCCGGCGAATCCCTTATCAAAGTCATCGATGTATAATATTACACGGTTAATTCGGTCTACGAGTGCGAGTAAATTCTTGAGTTTATATTCAGCCAAATTACCGTAACTGCGGAAACTACCCCACTCTAAGATAATCAGAGGTAGTCCCAATTGTGCAGAACTTGCTTTAGCCGAGTAAGATTTTCCTGTTCCTGGTGGGCCGATTAGTAAAATCCCCTTGGGTAAACGAAGATTGTAAGCTTTAGCCAATGTGGATAGAAGGCGTTTATAAGTTTTAAACGCTTGCTGCATCAGTTCTAAACCACCGATAAGGGTAGCTGGGGGCTGAAGGAATTGAATATTATAAATTCGCTTAAACAGTTCGATTTTGTAAGCGGACAGTTTTTCTACTAACTCGTCCGGTGTAATTTCATGATTTGCGATTGCTTGTCTAATTCCATAGTCAATGTCTGCCAAGTACATCCCTAAGCCAGCGTTTGCCGTCGCATGAATATCGCTATGACTGTAATCCGGTAATACTTGGGCTAAGTAACTGCTTATTTCCTCTATAGCTGGCAGTTGTTGAATGACTGTCGGAACTTCGGGGGCAATGTCAGATGACACAGTGGCGTTTGACCCTAAGAGAATCGCTGTTTTGTTAGCATTGCAATTGTACAGCTTCAGGTTAATGAGGGCTGACTTAATCCACTCGGAAGTCAGAAAGAAATCGGGGTCAGTGGTAGCTTCGCCCAGCCAGGGGAATATACCTTCTAGTACCAGGATTCCTGATAAATCAGTAGTTTTCCAGAATCGGAGAATTTCAAAGTAATGTTCGCGCCTACTTTTGGCGATGGCCTGATACTGGTCAACACTTTGTAAAGTTAATCCCCCCTCATTACTGGATAACTGGTGTAGCGCATCATCCTCCAGCGTCCACAGGTAACAGTTAATATTGTATTGCTGGCATTCCAGGGCGAGATTTGTCAAAAGTTTGAGTCTTTCTTGTAATGGAGACTCGACAGCTATCAGCTTATTGTTAAGTTTGATTAGAGAGAATATTTGCTTTGTTAGCTCATTATTCATTAGAGTTTTAGCTAAATTTCACCCCAATATTATTGATAGCTAAAACTCTTTACTAGCTACTTTGGTACTGAAAAAATCGGTACTAGAGTAGCTTGACTTTTTTGCAACTATAGCTCTAATTCCTCGTGGTTTTGTTGTGAATAACGTTGTTGCAATTGATGGGAGAAATTGATTAACTGCGTATTCCAATCCCGACTTTCGCACTTGAGTTGAGTCGAGTGTGGCAGTAGTTCTTTAACAGCCTGTGCCGCAGTTGATTGACTAAAAGCTACTTGTACACAAGGAACATTACGTAATCTTTCAACAGGTAAAGTTGAAGTGTCGTCTACTGCCATGTAAACTGTTCTGTTTTCTGGTATTCCTTTAACCTGATATTCCAGCATGGCTACTGAAATGGCATCAATGGGAGAGTCAGACACTACAGCAGTGCTAGTTTTCTCACTAGGCTTTTTCCCCAAAGTAAAGTAAAACCAGCTATTACGGCGAACTGTACCTAACTCATAACCAGAGAATTTATTGGTTGTACCTTCTAAGAAAGCCCCTTTGGTATTCCCTTCCAAGTCCCGCATCACAAACACTACATTTGCTTTTGAGTCGGCATAAACTAGCCCCTGGTTATGTAACATTTGTACGCAATCAGAGGGTATGCCTCGTTTCTGGGTTAGGTAATGTTCTACTTGCTGCCACTGTTTTTTATCCTCAATCGGTGGAGCGAATTGCGGTACTGGTTGAGTTTGGATAATGTCAGCCGTAACTTTTTGAGCATGAGCAATCGCTGCACGTTTTGCGCCGACTTCACCAAATCGCTCCCCGATCCATGCGATCGCAGTTGTTTGGTTACATTGATTAACGTGCTTGACTAAATCAATAGCACTATTACCCCTTAACGAGGAACCATTGCCAAAGTCAGTAAATTGAGAGGCATCTATATTAATGATGTGGTTTCCTCCTACCCATTCATTCCCTTTACGCCACAGCCCTAACTCCCAAGCAACATCATCTAAAGCTAAATCAGTTGACCACTCGGTAAGCTTTTTTATTGATTGATTATCTTGTTCTAATTGTGCAATTCGTCGCTGTAACTGTTCATTTTCAAGTGAGAGAGCTTTGGCTGTAGCTTCCATTTCCTGTTTACGTTGATTCGCCCTGTCTCGGTCGGCAGCTTTGGCTTTCAATTGCGCTGCACTTAGCTCATCAACTTCTAAATCGCGCCCTTCCTCCACAATGCGGTAAAAATCCTTGATGTCCTGGTGCTTTGCTCTGCTTCCTTTAATACCGCGCTCCAATCCAATTAACCGCATCGTGTCGTAGTAAGAATCTTGAAATTGTTGGATTTTCTGCCGCCCATCAAAGAAATGATTGCACCGTAGCTGCCCCTGATCATCAAGGGGGACAAAATAAGCGTGAATATGGGGGGTGGCTTCGTCCAAGTGTAACTCGGCGCGGACAATGCGATTGCCATATCCATCCGCTAACCACTGGTGAGTCGCTTCTACCCAGTTATCCAACTTTTGTGGTTCATAGTAACCGGCTTGGGTGGGGCAGTCGGGACGGAAATAACTGGGCGATGCACTCAACAGTAACTCCACGCAGTACACCGCATCAGTGCGAATCTTCCGCTTCTGCTCCGAGTCCCCTATCTTGGCTAAGACTAAATCCTCTAGTCGTTCCTCTGAGTCGAGGCTACCAATGAACCGAATATTTTTTTGAGTGGGATCTGCATTAGGGGTTTCTCTTTCTCGTGCGGTGTGAGATGCACTCCCTGATATATTCCCTCGCTTTAATTTTTTTAATCGCGCGATCGCGTAGCTCATGGCTTCATATCTTGGATAAACTTGGTATGATTTTGTTATTACGCTGATTTTCCCAAAATCAAAGCAATTGCGACTAGTCGCCAAAATAGCTAAATTGCTCAAATGCGAAAAAGCGAAAATAGTCGTAGTAAGTACGATTATTTTAGCGGCTTGAAAGATTTTTTTGAAGGAACTCTAATACCTAACTAGCTCAAGTGCTTACATAGCAAAGACTCCAGGCATTTACTCGCCTGATTCTAAGCGGTGGATAATTTGGGTACGAATTACGCACGGATACTCATAAATGAGGGAAAAAGCGCAACGCAGTGGAAACGCAGTGGAAACACAATTGAGAGGAAAAGGGGGATTTCTCCGCCTAAATACTCATTTAGACTACCCGCAATACTCATTTTTGTATCAAGTATTGCAAATGTGAAAAATAAGACAACTGTACTGATTTTTTAAAATGAACAAACAAGTCAGCAAAGACATTGAACTGCCAAGAGTAAAACGGAGACATGATTCTTGGGATGGAAGAACTATTGAATACTTGGTGAATCATCGATCAAAAAAGTCGGCAGGTGAACTGACAATGGAAGCAGTGACAAGTTACTGGCTAATAGAAGCATTAGTGGGTCAGGTAAGTGAAGAGGAATTCCTTGAAGCTTGCTTGTCGAGTATTGGGCAATTGGAAGGAAAGCTAGTAAAGATTAGAATTTTAATGCAAAAGGTTTCTAATTCTTTTGAAGTAGATAGTAGTGCGATTTTGCCACCACAACAAATAGAGCAGAACAAATCATCGATTGCAGAAAAAAGCTTGCCAATCTCAACAAATGTGATTCGCAAAGATAAAGAAGAACAAGAGGAACTAGAGCAAACAAGTCAGCAGGAAGAATCCTTACTATCTGATGATGACTTGGGATTAATGGACTTGAAAATGACACCAGACTTATTAATTGCTACTCAATTGTTGGGATTTGACGAAACAAGCAGTAATAAAAATTTATGACAACTACAAATACTAATCAGGACAAATCAAGCCAAGTCGTACAGTTTATACTAACGGCAGACTTGGGGGGTAGTTCAACCAAGGCGATCGCCCAGATTTATCCGGCGGGAGTGCCATTTGCATTGCGGATGAGTCCAGAAGTTGCCGATGTGGGAGAGGGTTCAACCAAACATTTAACTGTAGATGCGCTGCCTGATGATAGCGCTTGGGTGAGAATTGGTCAGGAATATTCTGTCTTAGGGAGTATTGCAAAAAGAGAGTTTGCTGGAACTGCGGCACTGCAAGATTTGAAGTCTGAATATGCCTTATCAAAGGTTGCTGGTTTGTTGTGGTTAGCTAAACGTCAAATAAATGTAGATATTCACGAAATGTTTCTCCAGATTTTGCTACCACCTGGAGAAGAGAAGGATGTACAAGATTTGGCTAAAAAGTTTGTCTTGAATTATAGGCAAGGAGTAATAACGCCAACGGGAAGAATGAAAATTAAGGTCAACAGCTTCAAAAATCTTCCTGAAGGAACAGGTATTATTTCTTACAGGAATCGCGCTCTAGGTAATGTATTTTCTCAAAAAAATATAGGATTGTTAATGTTGGGTCATCGTAATGCCAGTTTTACCCTTTCAGAAAAAGGGAAGCTAGCAAAGAAAGAATCGACAGACTTAGGGATGAATTGGGTGTTACAAAAGTTTGTCGAACGTACTAGCGTAGGACTATCGAAAGATGATCCGTCTATAGCGGCGGCTTTAGTGGAGGCAAGTAAAGATAATTTCACTGCATTACGAAATTTGTCACGTAGGAATACACCATCAGGAATTAACTCGGATTTAGAGTTGTTTAAATCAGTTTTAGAAGTGATTCGGGATGAATACTGTCGAGCATTGCTGCGGTGGGTGAAAAACCATGTACCATTAGACGAAGTTCTCATCTGTGGTGGTACTGCTGAGTTTGTGCGTCGAGAACTGACACAATATTTTCAAACAGAAAGCATCCCTATCGTTTGGAATGGTGGAGTAGTTATTCCCAAATCGTTAGATACCGTTGGTTTGGGTGAGCGACTGGCTGATGTTTGGGCAACTCATATTAGTTATGTGAGAATGCTGGATGAAAATTTTTGCTATGAGCGCAAACAGAAATTAGTACCAGATTCTTATTCCCCAGCAGTTAATCATCTCACTTCAATCAATAGAGTGTAGCTCATCTCTTGCACTTGATGTTAGACAGAATATCTGTCTAACATCGTGAAAGCCTCTCTTAGTAAGAGATATGCTTTAACTTGCACCTTCCCTCATCTGAAAGTGCGATCGCTCTAACAGTAACAAGCGTGAACAATTAACATTGGCAAATTGATATGGCTGAAACGACACAAATACAAATACAAGAATTATCACGATTTGCCCAAGAGCAAGACTTCAATCAACAATATCGTCAGTATTTTGGCGATGTCTGGGACGAAGCTGGAGTTAAAGATATCTCCAAAATGACCGGACAAGATGCAGAACAGACCTTAAAGATTCTGGCTGATAGTGAGGCATCCCCGCAATTCATTAAAAGCTTATTGGCACAAGCAGCAATTGATGGTGCTACACCGCAGGTTTTGGAGTATTTCTTGAGTAGTGACATTGACGGCGATGGGCGCACTCTGGCACAAGAAATATTTCAGGATGGGACGAACCCACTAGAGCCAGATACACTCCAACCACCACCGAAAGCACAGATTCTATCCCCATCTTTACAACCAGATTTGGAATGGGAAATATAGCATAAACTCACTAACTTTACTAGCTGCGTTAGTACCGATTTTTTCAGTACTAACGTAGCTAGTTCTTTTTAGAAAGCATATTTAAACTTCTTGAATTAGGTATGAGTTCCATTTTTCAAAAAGCACACTAGGGTGTAATTGACTTATCGATTACACCTGTTCCCTCAACTAACTCAACAATTAAATGAGGACATATTTATGACTTTACTAGGTATTGATAGACCTTTAGATACAACCCAAGTAAAACTGTGGGACGAGCGCGATTTATCTACAAGCGATCGCCGCCGAGAGCATCTAGAAATTCTCCTGTGCCAGAAAGTACAAATAGGTGAAGACCCCGCCTTATGTAAACAAGTGTTGAATTATTTGTATTTCTCGGCATTTCAACAGAATCTCAATCGCATTACTGTCCAAAAAGAGAAAGAAAAGTCGGTCTTTGCATCCGTACAGCAAGTGATTATTACGTCCTTTGCTATTTTAGGAATGTTTGCGTTCTTTGCTGCCGCTTCCAACAAGTCAGTTCTGCGATCTCCTGGGGTAATCCCTCCAGCTATAGAACGGCAAGCAAATTAACAAAGCATGAGCATTAAAAAGCTGAAAGTAGCACGATGACAAAACTTTCAGCTTTCCAAAAATCTTAAACATCTGGCTTAAAACCAGGAAGTGTCCTTATCGAACGGAAGTGTACTGGGTTCTTCGTTGTTCCTCAAGTCTACTTCCATCTGTTTTATGCGTTGTGTATATGTTTGGTCCGAAGCACGTAGCCTATTCATTTCTTGCTCACCAAAATTAATCCCCATTTCTGCTTTCAGAGCCGACACTCGATTATAGTTTTCTACCTCCAGTATCTTGCGCCGTTCCATTTCTTCCAGCCATTTGGAGCTAATACCTTTTTTTAGTTCAGATTCGATATATTCTGGCTTGAGAGTGCCATCACTGTTGAACTGCTGCTGTTCTGTAGGGGTGAAGAAATCGTAGGCAGTATAAACAGGCCAAGGCTCTGGATCTGCCTCGTCTAGTCGTTTCCATTCATTGTAGTTATTTTTAAGTCGAAGGGCATAACTATTAATTGCTGCGTCATTCATTCCCTCAGATAACATTTGTTGCCTAGCTTCATCCTTTAAAGTCCCGTTTGCGTTAAATTCTTTCCCGTGCATATTTAACCAGCGTTTAATTCTTGACATATTGGACTCCTAAAAATTTTCAATGATTAAACAAGATTATGTCTTTGCAATTTCAACACTTTGATACTAGACTAAATCGATGGATTCACACTGAGGGAGATAATCAGAATGCCCAATCAATTTTAACTGAAGAATTAGATAATACTCTATTAGAATTTTACTTTCCGAATCAACAGTTTTCTTTCGGACATATAGATGAATATAGTACGGCAGAAGATTTAAGAAATCACCCAAAAGGACATACGCTGTTATTATCTTCTAAAACCCGATTATTGTACGGATCGCCAGAATGCTTGGAAGTAATTGACAAGTTATGCCCTGATAGAAAAGATAGAGGTGCTTACGGTTCAATCTTTCTAGGAGGGTGTAAAAATTCGATATATGAACAGTTAAACATTTTGATTGTAGATGACTCTACTGAAGCTCAGGGTGAAAATGGAGGAATTATTAACAAAGATAATGCTTTTAAGTTGGTAGGTGACTGCTACGGGCAAATCTCTACCCAGCTATATGATAAATTAACGAAAAGACAAGAGCAGCAGGATAAAAGTTATCGTATAATTCAGCATCGATTTGGTTGGATGGAAACTAATGGAGAAGATACAAAGTATCGATTTGGTAAAGGAACATTAAGACCTTACGATTTTGGTAAAATAAAATATGCTGATACTAATAACGAACCCAAAATTGATTTAATTCTTCCCCTATCTAGCTTCAAGGGTACAGACAAAGATTATCCAGATAAGCCGACTAAACCTCAAATTCAACCGGGATTATACAGACAAAAAATCTGGTTAGGCGAAAAGTCCCAATCAGAGCGAGGTAAAACTGCCATATCTCAATTATTAGCATCATTCCCTCAAGGTATTAAGGATTTTGCTGAAGAACTAGAAGCCCAAGCCCAAAAGCTAGCAGAAGCTCAAGATGACCCTAGAATTATTGCACAACTGTACTGTGAAAACTACGAAAAGCGAAAAAAATTTTCAGAAGAGCAAAAAAAATCTTTAGGACAAGAAATTATTGAATCAGTTAAAGCTGATACTTTAGGTAAACAAGTAGAGGATAATTCCGATGAAGACTTAGAACTAAACGATGAATTAGATGAATCTCAGAAAGATGATATGTTCATGTACAAACTCATCAAATCTGATTTACTTGGTCATCAACAACTACTAGAAACGGAAAAGGTAAAACAAGAGTTGAGTCGGTTTGTACAAGGTCAGTGGCGTGATATTGCGGTTGGCAAGACACTAACTTTTGACCGAGGAATGATTATCCCTTCCAAAGAACTCAAGAATGGCGAAATTTGCGTGACTTGGATAGATGAAAATAAAAAAGTATTAAATTTTCGTTCTCCCTTTCTTAATTCTAACGGTCTATGCGTTTCTACTAACAAATATGTTGAAGACCGCCTAGCTCCAGATGGTACAGATTTACAAGGAATAATTGTAGTCAATGATGAAGATCACAAACGCATACTTGCTCGACTTGAAGCGTTAAAAGCCCAAGGTATTCAACACAACGAAGTTAATCCCCTCGAAACCGAATCGCAACGTCAAGCACGAGATTTCGATGGTGACTGCATTGGTGTAGCACGAGCCAGCTTGTATCCCAATTTCACAGCCGAAGCCGAGTACAGAAACCAACCCCAGAATGCTTATGCTCCGACAGTTAAGCTCAAAAAACAATCATTCTACGATCCCACCAATGGAAGCCAGCCGCCTTTTGAACAAATCGCTATTCACATGAGCGATAGCATCAGCGTGGGAGTAATCAATAATCAAGTTACTGCACTAGAAGCTCTAGAATCAGAAATAGAAATATTAAAGACTTACGGTACTTTTGAGCAGAAATCAAATTATTTAGACCAAGTTTCTAGTCATTACGAAACCCTATTTGAGCAAGAACGCCAGAAAGAACCAAAGTTAATTAGAGAAGAATACAAGCCTTATATGCAAGGGTTTGTTGAACTTGCTTTGGATGAAAGAACGCCAGAAATTATGCAGCAGGCGATGGATGTTAACCGCTTGATGTACCGAGAAATGATTGCTGAGGGATGTTATCAAAACCAAATAGCGGTTGATTTATTCAAAAGTGCTAAAAAACCTGAGATGGATAAAATCAGGGAAAACAGCCGCTACTTGTATCGTGATGTTAATTATATTAAAGATAAAAAGTCGCGTTCAGTTTATTTAAACTCTGGCATTACTCCCACTGGTTACTCCCCTGTAGAATTATTAATCAATCAAACTAATAAGTATTTCCAGCAATCACAATTAGAATCGCGCCCCATCGTTCAATTTAAAGACTTGTTCCAAGGGGTAGAATTTACACCACAGCAGAGATTCAGTGCGATCGCTGCCAAGTACGAGTTTGACCAAAAATTCAACGCTGCGGTTCGGATGTCCCAACGGCGTGAAACAGAGAAAGGCCCATCAGCAATCATCCAAACTCCACAGGGGGTGCAACTTGAAATTAGCAATCTCAACCGTTACGGGCATCCTCTGATTTGGAAAGCCGAGATGTTGAACATTCGGCTAGATGAAATACCAGAGAAATGGCGAACTAAAGAACGCCCTCACCGATTATTAGCAGTCGCCCAGATTAATGGAGAAATCGATAAAGATGGGAAACCCGCATACCGTCATCTTGGGACAGTTAGCCAGCAGTCAGTGAATGACCACAATCTCAAACCGGGGATGACCACGCAGGGAGCTAAAATAACAGAATTTAAACCAGAGCTTACTAGAAGCCAAATTAAATTAGTTTTCGCCAAATCTTATGATGCATCTGTTGCATTTTACGCCTCGATCCCAGAGTCAGAGAAACTGGCTGCTGCGGCGGCGGTCTGGAACATCTCTGCACCCCGTCAAAATGAACTGGAAGTTGCAAGAAAAGAAAACACCGACCCAGGAGCGATTGCCAAAAAAATATCTAATTTCGCTTATGCTGCTTTCCCCAATGAAATTATCTCTCGATTGAAGGAACTGCAATTTACTGAACCGAAGTTAGTCACGCTGAATAACGAAGCAAATCAATTTTTGGGCAGAAAGTGGAACCCAGAGGAAAAACACCCGATAGAAATTAGAGCCTCTCACCACCCACCGGGACATGAACGCCATGTTTCCAGACTGTTGTTTGTACAGGACGGCGACGGCGAATACAAGGAATTCGCCATGCTCGAACCCAGAACCGGAATGCTGCCCATTGGCACAAAGGCACAAGCTAATTTCATTGGCGTGGAACCTGCTACTGCTAAGGCCACTATTGGTTTACCTGGAAATGAACCCATTGAGATAACCATCCGCGAACTTAAAAATTTCTCCTACCCAGGAATTGTTTTTAACGACCAACCCGTAAATTTAGAATTTGGTACTGTGCCAGTTCCTGATAAAACAGTAAAAATTAAATTAGATGCTTTGACTTTGGGGGAGTTAGACAGTGATTCTGTCGAACAGTTAAAACAAGTTAATTACCTAAAAAATGGTAATGCCCTGAAGTTAAAACTTACTTCTATCTCTGAAACTGGAGATCAGGCGTTTGTCCTGGGTGAATCTCCCAATGGTAATCTCCTGAAAATTAATAAAATTAACTTTTATGATTTTTCTGGTC
>DASQZD010000065.1:0-3665 GCA_035638855.1 Nodularia sp. (in: cyanobacteria)
GCCAGAAGAATCAAAACTGGCAAGTCAGAATAACCTTAAGCTTTTGAAGAAGGTAACTAAGCACTTAATTGGTAGATTGGATATGATTCTTCGTAAAGCTGCTATTCGGTCATTAATGAAAGGACATAAAAAAGTAGATGAGAATGTTTTAAAAGAAGTAATTGCGGCATCGAAATTGTGATATGGAAGAAAATGTGACTTTACCCATAACTTTGCCGCCTCTGGAAGCATAACTTTGCCGCCAACAACACTATAACCCTCATTCTTGCGTTAGCTAATTTTGAATGAAATTGGCAGCTTGGAACCATAACTTTGCCGCTAGTCCGAATTGGAAGGATAAGCTTGCCGTGAGTCCAATCAAGCATAGAAACCAAGAAAGCGCCGAATTTTTTTAGAATGGAGCAGAAGCGGTTCATGCTGATATAGGATAGAGACTTTCGGCTATCCATCTGTTCTGAGTAACTACTGGAGTATTATAAGATCCTTCTAACCAGTGAGAACATTGCGAACAATAGCCTAAACTGGATTGCCGCTCTAACCAAAGTAGTTGGCGATGATAATGAGGACAATTGTGCAGAAGAGAATGTTGATGTATTAAACAAACTCTGACATCTTGAAATTTTTCTCGAAATTTCCATCTATGGCAGGCATCTTAATTCACAGTGAGGAATATGTTGACTTAACGTTTAAGCTAAGAGGCGCACCAATTCCTCTTGACAACGGTTATCTTACCTACGCTGCCTTATCCCGTATTTGTCCCCCACTACATGAACTAAAGTCTATTGGGATTCATCCGATTGCTGGAATACCGACCAGGAACAGTTTGCTTGAACTTACTGCCCAATCTCGTCTAAAAATTCGCATTTATCATCAACAAATTCCTTTAATTTATCCTTATTTAGCGGGTCAAGCTTTTCACATAGGCGAAAATTCTTATCAACTAGATATTCCCGACTACAAACCGTTAATTTCTTCAGAAAGTGTTTATTCCAGATTAGTGGTAATTACAGGGTTTCAAGACTCTACTAACTTTATTGAAGCTGTTCAACGGCAACTGGATAATTTAGGAATACAAGGAAAAATTGAACTTCTTACCCGACAAGATGGAACACCTCAAAAAAGACAATTAACCATCAATAAGGAGGGGAAACAGTTTAAAATTAGAGGATTTGGCGTAAAAATCACTGAACTCAATCCAGAAGATTCCTTAATTCTGCAAGAACAAGGAATTGGTGGGAAACGAAAGATGATGTGTGGAATATTTGTCCCAGCGACTCGTGCCAAAGAAGAAGAGGAAACCTGATTATGGTTGCTACCCAACCCAAAATTTCCCTATCTCTCAATGCTGCGGATACGACAATAATGCACCGCGTCGGAATGACGGGACTCTACATGACTTTAAAGCGATTAGAAAAGCAATATCCCTCATTTCATCAACGGGGTGCATATATATCATGGTATTTGACTGCTGATACTATTGAATTATTTTGGCAAGGAAGTGATTTCGTTGCCCTATCTTGGTTAATTAAGGAGTCTTTTCAATTAGATAATGCAGGTTTAATTCATTTAGCAGGATTAGAGAATAATGCAATAGATTTAAGTCAGAAAGTCCACATTCATGAGGGAATATGTGCTGTTTTTCTGCGTCATAATCAGTTTTATCAAGCGGGAGAGCTAGTTAACACTGAACTAAAGGTTGAAGAAAAAAAAGTCGAGTATCAATACAAATCCCTAACTTGGTATGCACATCAAACCTTTGCAGAGAAGTTATGCGAGGCAGATACCCAACAACTCAGACAGGATTATGTTCAAATAACCAGTTGGTTGTATTTAGGGGGAATTGTTCGTCATGCTCGGACGCAGAATATTACAAAACTAGAAGAGAAACCTGAGTACGCCTTAGCATTATTATTTGTACCAGTAGTTTGTCATTATTGCTTACTTCATATTCCGTCAGAAGATTTAAAAGAAAGGAAACCCCATCGCTACTTGGTGGTGATTCCAGAAATAAAGGATTTTGAAGACGCTTCTCAAAGGAGATGGGGATTACAGCAATTAGAAACTAAACAGTTTCATGTTAGTAGCCTTGAGGAAGCAGGATTACTTTATTACAGCTTAGACGATATTCAGCTTGAAAGCGACTACTATCAAGCTTGTCAAGTTTGGTTATATGAAAAAATGAATCAAGCTTCTCGTCAAAGGACATTGATGAGTATAAAAGAAATTAAAATTGATAAGAATACTTTAATTACTTATAAACAGGTTCAAACATACTTTCAAACCAATTATCTGAAGATTAAACCTAAGCAAACTTTTATTAAGGTGAATCTGATTCGCTCCCTGATTGCTGATAATTTAGTGAAAGGAATCCATTGGTGGTCTAATTTTTGGGAAAAATTGGTAATAGAAGATTCAAAAGGATATTTATTTAACCAGTTATTTGTCAATCGAGAAGGATTCATAAAAATGGCAGAGAATAGTGAAGAAGACAAGCAGTATCTTATTTTTATTAAGGTATTTCAGCAAGCTATGAAGGGCAACTTTGCTAAAATTTATGCCAAAGCAGAGGAAGGAAAAGATCCTCCAATCAAGAAGAAAGTTGAACGATTAAGGGCAGAGCTAAACTATTGTTATGATGAATTGTCGTTTAAGGAATATTTGTCTGACTTTTTAGTAAGAGGGGGATTAAATAAGTATTTTAATGAGCATCAGGAAGAGATTGCGCTACTAATTAAAAAGTCACCCTGGCAAGAACTAAGAATTTGGTCATTGTTAGCGATCGCCAGTTATAAACCCAAAGATAAACCCACAAATATGGATGATAGTTTATTGTCAAACAATCAAAAAATAGAAGAAGTGAATGATGACTCAGAAGAAGAATGACAGTAATATCCCAAATTATTATCTTTACGGAACAGTCCTCACTCGTTATGGTTTAGCGTCCTTAAATCATGACATTAGACGAGGAAATAAGACTATCCTGCAAAAAGGCTATTGGAATGGTAAAATTCATTCTTTTGTAGGTTCAAGTGCAATTCGTTGGGCGTTACGTTTTTATCTTCAAAAACAAGGTTATTTAATTAATCGAGTTTGGGATGAGGACGAAAATATTAATCGGTTAACAAGTGAAGATTTCGATCCAGAACAATTTTATGATGATGATATTTTTGGGTTTGCTTTATTAGAGTCTGCTGAAACAGAGGAGGAGACTTCAACAACAAAGAGAAAAAAGAAACAAACAAAAACCAGCACTCCTAATCAGCGAATGGGTGCTTTAGGGATGAATATGGCTGTTTCGCTAACGCCTTATGATGGTGCAGTCAAGTTAGGGGCAAAAAGTGGCAGAGAAAAGGATAGCACATCGCTTCATTTTACAGAATATCATGCAACTCGATATCAATATTATTTTGGAATTAATGTCACTCATCTCAAAGATTTTTCGCGGATTTTACCTCTGATAGATGGGATCATGAATTTGCCCAAGGTAGGAGGAAGTAGTAATATTTTTAATTATCCTTTCTGTCCTGATAGTTTGGTATTTCAATGGACAACTCATTTTGCTTCATATATTTCCTATTGCTTTGAATATTGCGATCAAAAGAGTAAGGAAGCAAAATTTACAAGAGAGTTTATAGACGAAGTGGAATGCGGACAGATTGACTCTA
>DASQZD010000066.1:0-5417 GCA_035638855.1 Nodularia sp. (in: cyanobacteria)
AAACCATTAGCAGGTGGTGGAAGCCCATTAACGGGTGGTGGAAACCCATTAACAGGCGGTGGTAGACCATCAGCAGGTAGTGGAAACCCATTAACAGGCGGTGGAAACCCATTAGCAGGTGGTGGAAACCCATTAACAGGCGGTGGTAGACCATCAGCAGGGAGCGACCCTTTGACAGGCGGTGGTAGACCATCAGCAGGGAGCGACCCTTTGACAGGCGCTAGTAGCCAGACTTATGGTATTAGCACAACTGAAATACCAAACGGGTTCAGTCTGAGGGTTACTATTGACCAGGTAATTGGCTCAAGGCTTGACAAGGAACTGGGTGGTAGAGAAATCCCATTATCTGGTGGTGGACAAACCCCACCATTTGGCGGCGGGCAAGGACAAACTCCACCATTTGGCGGCGGGCAAGGACAAACTCCACCGTTTGGTGGTGGGCAAGGACAAACTCCACCGTTTGGTGGTGGACAAGGACAAACTCCACCATTTGGCGGCGGACAAACACCATCATTTGGCACTTGATAAATCTTGTTTAGTTAATAGAATTCTTGCGAAAATTAGCAGAGAAATAAAAGAGAACAATAATGAGTTCTTCAGTACATAGTATGCTAGTACAACTTGGCACAAATAAACATACCATTCGATAAAGCTCAAAAGCGTGTATTATCGGTGATGTACCTTCTGCCTTATTGTACTAGTTTGCTATTTTACGCCCTATAACTCTTTACAGGTAAGGATTTGAGAAACATTTTCTGCTAATTTGACAGTAAGATGATTAAAGCCTTTATTATTAGAGAGATTTTGGATTTAGCAAATTCACAATTAATATAAGAAGTATTGAAGATGCCATAACGTTTTTAACTAAAAATAGAAAAATTGATACCAATGGAAGAGTCTGTTGTCAATCCCCTTAATGATGGAGTTAATCCCTTAAGTGTAAGCCGCCCTAACAGCGTTAGTCCTTTTGCTGGCAATGGCAGTTTTTCTGCTGAAGGTAGCTTGTTGCCGGGTGATACCAATCTGTTATTAGGTAACGGTAACAATCCCATTCCAGGTGGCGGTATTAACCCGTTTGCAGGCGATGCTGGCACTGGGCTTCAGCAATTAATATTTAATCGATTAAAGTCAATTTTAGGTGATAACTTTTTCAAGGGTATTGACAACACATTGGCAGGAGGTAGTAATCCTTTTGCAAACAGTGGTTATCCGATTCCAAGTGGGGCTACTAACCCTTTGGCAGGTAACGGTAATGCGATTCCAAGTGGGGCTACTAATCCATTTGTAGGCGGTGGTAATGCGATTCTAGGAGGAAGTAACCCGTTTGCAGGCGGTAGTAACCCGTTTGCAGGCGGTGGTAATCCGTTTGTAGGCGGTGGTAATGCGATCCCAGGAGGAAGTAACCCGATCGCAGGTGGAGGAAACCCATTTGCAGGCGGTGGTAATCCGATCGCAGGTGCTGGAAGTCTGCTTCAACAATCGCCTTTCGATCCCTTAAAAGAAGTCCTTGGTAATAATATACCGTTCAGTAACGGTGGGAATACATCTAATCCTGGTAGCCAAACCTTTAATGCGGGTAATGCACCG
This sequence comes from Nodularia sp. (in: cyanobacteria), assembly GCA_035638855.1. Taxonomy (GTDB): domain Bacteria; phylum Cyanobacteriota; class Cyanobacteriia; order Cyanobacteriales; family Nostocaceae; genus Nodularia. The sequence goes on from DASQZD010000066.1 coordinate 1,588, forward strand.
ATTGGTAAAGGTAACAATAACCTTGGTGATAATAACGCAACTATTGGTAATTTTAACTCGGATTATGGCAGTAACAGCGCAACCATTGGGAATGGTAACTGGAACTTTAATAATGACAACACAACCATCGGTAATGGCAATTGGCTATTTGGAAAGGGTAACACAACCCTTGGTAACGGCAACTGGTATTGGGACGATGGAAGTAATAATTCAACTCTAGGTAACGGTAACTGGCACTTCGGCAGTGACAACGCAACCATTGGAAACGGCAATTGGGACTTTGGTACTGATAACACAATTATTGGTAATGGTAACTGGGTTTTTACCAGTGGAAATGAAATTATTGGTAATGGCAATTGGTTAGCAGAAACTGACAATACAAGGATTGGAAACGCCAATAATCTCAGCAGTTTACAGTTATCCCCACTAGGGATCAAAACTGATGTTAACAATCTGATTGACTCTCTTATAGGCAAAATAGGTCAAAATTTTCTTGGGTTTACAGGAGATTTTGATGAATCTAGTAGCCAAACCTTTAACCGCCTCATCTCTTCTAAAAATGTTGGGAATGATACTGATATATCTAGCGATATTCAGCAACTTTTGGCATCACTCAGCCCAATTCAAGAAAATTTCATCAATTATCAACCTGTGCAAAACCCTCAGCCTGTCCCAGAATCTGCTTCTTCAGTGTCGTTGGTAGTAATGGGACTTATGTGTTTGGTGTTGTCACTGTTCAAAAAACAACACTGTTAAAGTAACGTGAGGCATAACAAATGCCGTTCGTTGGAAGCTCATGTTAATTTTTTGACTTCTCTAGGACTTATGCAAAAAGTGCTAAAAAGCTTAATTTATCGAACCACCTTTACTTCGGAACGCTATGCGAACGCGTAGCGTCTTGTAGAGAAGAATCGTAGAGTTTGCGTAAGTTCCACTCTCTTCTAAAAGAAAAAGGCTTTGAATTTTCTACCTTGCTTATCAGGCAATACAGTGGGTACGATTGACTTTGCTCTACACATTGAAATTTGAGTTGTATATATGGGAACTCTAGATTAAAGAAACTTACTGGAGAGTGATTTCTATGTCTACGACCCCAATTAGTGCAACATTGGCACAAACAGACAGAGATGCTGTGTTGCAAGCAATTAGCACCATTAAAGAAAAGCTACCATTTTTGGTTGATTTGAGTTCCGACGATCGCAAGACTTTACCCAAGATGGGAGATAAGAGCCGAGCCTTTGTCAGCAAAGCATTAGAGGTGGCGGCGCAGAATCCAGAGTTTTTACCGCGATCGTTCGACTTGGAAGAGATGTGGAAGGATGTGCAATTATTTGAAGCGTTGTATCCGGTGTTGTTGTCGTTGACACAATTACAAGAATTGGTAGATGATAATTTGACATTTTCTGTAAAAACTGCTATTCAGTATTACTAATTGCACTGGTTAACTTACAGGTCTCTATGAGCTTGTAAGTCAGCGCAAATAAAAGCAGCGATTTTTATCACTGCTAAAAGTAAGGAAATAAAATAATGCCTAAACAAGACTTTCTGCTACAAGCAGATGACTTTCGTTCGCTTCCTGTACCCTTTTCTGGGCGAAACATCAAGCTATCAAGCTGCTTTGTCAAAATAAGTGAAGTACCAGAAGAATGGTGTGACTGGCTTGAAGTTAATCCGCGAACACCGCAGCGGAAAAAGTCAGGAGAACTTAAAGGGACTGTTGTAAACGGAATGCTTGAAACCTTGGGTAACGAACCTGAGATGTTTGCTTTAAAGAATCAGGGAATTTTTGTTACTGCCGAAAAAGTTGAGTTTGACAAAGAAACTGGTGGGCAAGGCACTGTTAGAATCAAGTTGACAGATCCTAAAAAACATGGTGTTGTCAATGGAGGTCACACCACTCAAGTAATTATGCAAGCTCGGAACAATTCAGAATCTTTTCCGAAGCTTGAAGAGGCTTTTGTAAGACTTCACATTTACGTATCTGGAGATGTCGATTCTGGGTTCATTGCCAGCATTGCAGAGGGTCTTAATACATCTTTGCAGGTAAATAATCCTAGCTTAGAGAACCTAAAAGGTACATTCAATAAAATTAAAGATTCTCTCCGAGGCAAACAAGGAGAGGAGCAGATTGCATACTTTCAAGGAGATAGCGGAGAAATTGAGATTACCCAGGTTTTAGCATATCTTGCAATGTTTAACCTGAACGTGTTTTCAGACCGCAGCACTCATCCCAACAAACTCTTTGGTCAAGCAAAGGAAGTTTTAAGAATTTTTACGGAGGACATGGAAGACTCTGGACAACATATCTTTGAACGTATAATTCCATACACATCTGAGATCCTCGTCTTGTCTGAACTGATTATGCAGAGGGGAATCATCAACCTTGGTAAGTTGAAAGTCAGTAATGCAAAGAAGGGTAACAGAGCTAGGTCGCCAAGAAATTTAAATCGACTAGCACACTTTGCTGGAGGAACTATTGACGGTCGCTTTCATCAAGGGTGGCTTTATCCTCCGTTGGCAGCATTCCGAGCTAATATTTCCAGAGATGCTTGGGATAAGGGTGAATTTCGCTGGCTTTATGATCCGCTTCAGCTTCTCGACAACACTATCGACGAAATGATAGAAATCGTAAAGCAGGAACACACTGATAACAATAGAAAACCTGCGGAAGTTGGACGCAAAGAAGCAGCTTACCGAGGCTGCTACAGTGTAACAATGATGGAGCTGGCTAAACTTGGAAAACTAGAGATAGGCAAAATTTAGTTACTAGAATTAGGCAAGCAGATGAGAGCATCCTAACAGTAAAAATTAGCACCAAGAAAACGGCAAGCGTTGGCGATTGCTATTTTAGAAGAAGCTTTACACCGTAGCCGTGAAATAAATCAATCTGAATTTGGAACTTGGTTATTGAGCCAGTTTCAGCAAAAGGAAGATTGAGCTACATATCTGATTTTAATTGTCAGAATTGCAACTCGCAGATCCCCGACTTCTTAAAGAAGTCGGGGATCTTGTTTCTGCGCGTTTAATTGAGGATTACTATTTTGTGCAGAGACGCAATTTTAATTGCATCTCTACAGTATCTTTCATGACTTTTATTGTGCGTTCACAAATTCCAAATACCCACTGCTAAGTTCTTTCACGGCCAAGTCATAAAATTGCTTACCATGTTCAGGCGTTGCTAAAGCCGGATTTGATCCCATACGTCCATCTGGATAACGCACTCGAAAGTCAGTAGCGCTATAAATCCGATGTCCGCTTGCAACTTCTGGTGAAAGATATGCTTGCTTAATCGCATTTGGATAAACGTACTGCGTGAGAGCTACTTCACTTGGCGTTGCATGAGAACCTTCTTGATCCCCGTATAATTCTTTAGCTAGCTTATATACAGAACCGCACATAAACCAGTTTGCCACTTGACATTGCACCTGTTGAGCATTAGAAATCTGCAAATCTTCTAAATGCGCGTAAGTTTCTGAAAAAGCAGCTTTGAGGGTGGCGATATTACCACCATGTCCGTTAATAAAGTAGAACTTGCTAAAACCAGCTTTGGCTAAACAAGTTACATAATCTCGCACTACTTGAATTAAAGTGCTAGGACGCAGGCTGATTGAGCCAGGAAAGGCAGTATGATGCAGTGCCATGCCCACATTGATTGTAGGGCCAACGATCGCTTGGGTTGCATCACCTACACCAGATGCGATCGCTTCTGCACAAATGGCATCAGTACCAATTAACCCCGTTGGCCCATGTTGTTCTGTGGAACCAATAGGGAAAATAATCCCTTTTGACTGCTGTAAATAAGCTTCGACTTCTTGCCAAGTACTTAAATG